>CAJXNI010000013.1 GCA_913057235.1 uncultured Bacteroidota bacterium | reverse complement strand
CAGCCACGGACCAGATAAAAGAAGATATTTCTTGTTGGGACATAGATGTTTAAGAATAAAGTAAAGGTTGTTTGCAGTTTTAAAATTCTAGGTTCTTAGCCCAATATTAAGCAATCATTTTTTATTCTTCTATCCATAAGCTCTGATTTGTGGTACCTACCAAATTATTCGTTTTAAACTTTTTTTAACTTGTACCTGCATGTGCATCATTTACTACATGAAGTTTTAGATCCTCTTAAAGAAATCATTGGGGCTATAGCGCATCCCATTTGTATCTCCAATGCGTCCGTCATTATCTTCCAAAGGGCACTTTTTTAAATCTTTTCTGCGCCTCTATGCGCGCAGCGCAGTGCGCCTCTATTCCGCGCATTAAATTGCGCAACCATCTGCCCATTTCCGCGCAGTGATTTTGCGCTCTAAAATGCGCATTCGCGCAGAAAATGCGGGTTCTAGCTTGATTTTAAGCGGTTTCACGCTCAATCTTGCGCAAAAGCCAATCCGCTAAATCCGCGCCTTTATCAATCAAACCTAGTTGATATTTATTTTCCAAAAATGAAGAGGTCTTAAATTTTTGACGCTGCGCGATTGGCTGCCAGTCTTCATAGCAACCGGCATCCGGGTAGACGGTCACTTCTCTGCCTTTAAGCTCATTGAGCAGGTCTCGTTTAAATTTTAAGTTGCTCTTTCCGCCCGTGGCCAGCCAAATTGTTTTAGGAAAAAACAGGGCCAGTACCAGGGCCGTTTTTTCACTCTCCACAATACCCACGCGCTTTTTCTTAAATTTAGGGAGCAAATGTTCACCAAAAAGACAACGCGAATAGTGATATTCTGGAAGTTTTTTGGCCGCATGTATCCAATGGGTGCCGTATTGGTTTTGGAATCTTTTTCCGTTGGGGTGGTAGCGCATCATTTTCCCGCTGCGCACACGCTCCCGCACATCTATTTGCCAAAAAACAACATACACAGAGCCCTTATGTGTGTATGTGCCTACACAATACATTCTTAAAACTTCCGCTGATCGGTCGGGACTTAATTTTTTGAACCATTGAGCAAAGGCACTGTGCATCCAAACCTTTCGAGTTTTTTTCACTTCTTCCCGCGGCATAAAACTCGGGGCAGGCAGTGACTGAGGGCTTGTCAGTGGTATTTGTTTCTTTTCGCCAACGAATTGAGAACAACTATGGCAGTACCCAGCCCGAGGATTGCTTTCAAAGGGTGCAAACTTGCCGTCTCTGTTATTCTTACCGCAAGGGCAAGTGCGCGCAACCGCACTCCGGTTGCGCGCATATTTTTGGACTCCCATGGCAATTAGAATGATGTAGGTGAAGAAGAATTTGGAAAAAACTTTCTTTTCACATAGAAAGCAATTCCATCAGATTTACGGACCTTTTTAAAGCCCTTTTCTTCGAGGGCACGTGAGAACCTGCGTTTCGGTAGTGCGCGCTGCGTCTCATTTGTTGCGCAAAATGCGCGATAAGCATCAAATAAACTTTGCAAACTGCAGCAACCGTCAGGGCATGATGCTATCTCATATTCCTCAATAAAAGACTCTATGGAATTGGCTTCTTTTACAACGTCATCCTTTAATTGCTCAGCTTTAGAGGATTTAGTGTAGCCTTTTTGCTTTTTAAGTCTAATAAGCGCATCAATAAGGAGGTTTAAAACTCCTGGAAGTTCTGAATCTATAATGCGATTAGCCAGCTCCAGATCCCTTTGGTTCTTCGGAATAGTCACGCCAAAAGGTATTATACCTACTCTCCTAAATAATCCGTGGGAGCCCTCCCTTAAATCGGGCAACACATTGGTGTTAGAAATAAGGTGGGGGTGATTGGAAATATTTACTGGGTTTTGATACTTCAGTTCTGCGGAGGTGGGTTCCTTAGATACCAGCTGCTTGAAGATAGCGGGATTTAAAGAGCGTCCGCTTTCAGATGAGTAATTAAGGATTTTACCTGCCGCTAAGGCGCGATGCATGCCCTTTTTAGAGGTCAAGTCGGCCAAATTGAAGTTGCTAATGTTCTCGCTTCCCAATAGTTTTAATACAACATCAAAAAGCACCGATTTTCCGTTGGCACCAGAGCCATAAAACCAGAATGCCTTTTCAAGTTTTAGCGCGTTTCCGCGGATGAAGGAGGCTGCAATGGCTTCTAAGGTGAGCTTACGGTTTTCTTCATCTGGCTGCACCTGTTTCAAGAAGGCATTAAATTGAGGACATTCAGCCTTGGGGTCATACGAATATGCCAGAACGTAGGTCAAGTAATCTTCTGGAAGATGAGCCCTAAGTTTTGGCTCTGGTCCGCTTAGGTCCAAAGTGCCATTTTGAAGGTTTATCAGTATTCGTGATGCCTCGATGCTGGGTTGCTGCGGAATGAGCGAAAACAGTTGAGCGATAAGTTCCTCGCCAAACTTATAGTGGAAGGCGCGCTCTTTCGGAATTTCGCACTGCTCAGCGGCCCAGCGCACAAAAGCCAGTAGCTCCTTTTGAGAAACTTCTACCCAGCACAGGCCGGAATAAACTCTAAATTTACTGTCTATCAACACCATGTGGCTGCCACAGCTTGCCTCAATGGCCTGGGCCACTTTCACAACGCGCTCGCTATCACGTTTTGTGCTTATAGACTCGGGGACAAAATTGTCCTTTAATCTTCGAACTGCTCTATTTTGCTGACCCATGGCTATTGTTTTTAAGGTTAGACAAAAACGAACGAAAGGATTCCGCATTGAAGTAACTGCGATTGCCAATTTTTACCGGTTCTGGTAAAAACCCCTTATTAACCCAATCATGCAAAGTCACTAGGCTTATATTAAGCTCCTTTGCGGCTTCTTTTCGGGTTAATAAAATTTGGGATTGCTTTTTTTCGGAATCCATTTTCTTTAATAGATCCGAAACTTCCTGGCGAACTACTTCTTTGAGTTCATCGGGGTTAAAAATTTTAATTGATCTGCTCATTATTAATGTATTTGAATTTATAATGAGCAAAATTGCTGAGCAGAAGGCCTCTAAAACCGTGGAGTGGTGGAATGGGCGATGACTCCACGGTTTACCTCAAAAGATTTTGAGATTTTGGTGGTCTTGAGGCATGAATTTATGATCGTATTTGTAAAAATTTTTAAGAATAGCACTAGCAGGTAGTTCTTTTTCTAAAGGCCAATAGGCACGTGTACATGCTACCAGCTGCTTTGCAGTCACGCCCTCAGGCTTTAAATGTTTATAAAACAGACCGTGTAGATATTGTAGAAGTTGCGTTCTCTTTATAGTTACCATAGAGTCGGGAATATCAGAACTAAATTCAAGTTTGATGTCAAACCACTGCCTTCCTATATTGGCAACTTCTTTTTTTCCCAAATATGGAGCAAAGCCAGATCGACCACTTTTTGAATTATGTGAAGTGAGAGCCAATAGGTCTGTTTTAAGTTTACTTTCATTAATAGAATGATTCCTCTCTATTATCAATGGTTCATCTTCAGTCTTAAGGTTAGTTTTTATTTTAAAATTATGGAGTTTTGGATGAGTATCTGTAATCAGTTTATTGCAGACTTTAAAGAGTTCATTTTTTTGAAAAGCATCAAGGTATTGAAGGTTTGCAGCTCCAGAGACCTTTATCTTTAATAAGGACATCACATAATTCCAGTAAACTTTATGGCTTTTTTGGTTTAGGTGTCTCCTGCTTTTATCAATGTGATATTCTAAAAATGCTTTGTATTCAGCAGGCAGCAGTTCTTTTAACTTGATAACCATTAATTTAATAGCAAAGTAAGGATCGGCTAAGAGCACAAATTTGGCAGGGTAGTGCTCTGGGTTTCGGATCTTTTGGTAAGCCCTTAGCTTTTTTACGCTTTGCTGAGCTATTTCATTAAATAGGTCAAAATCTTCTTCATTCAAAATCGAATCAACTTCTTGACGTGACCTTCCTATTGACTCAAAAGATATATCAAATCGGTTCAAGTGGATGCCCTCCTCAAGGGGCGCTGCAAGAACTAAATATTCCTTTTTTGTAGTAGGTGATTGCACAATAATCTGTTCCATGCCTTCAAAATTAAGATAAGAAAGGAAGAGAAAGAATAGGTTAAGCAAGTGAAATTTTGAGACCTATTTGAGACCCTTTTGATAAAAAAACCCTGCAAGTTCTTGACTTACAGGGTTTTATAAAAATAATTGGCGGTCTGGACGAGACTCGAACTCGCGACCCCATGCGTGACAGGCATGTATTCTAACCAACTGAACTACCAGACCTTTTAGTAGTATTCCCATCCTTATTGAGAATGGGAGCGCAAAAATAGATACTTTTTAAATACTTGCAAATCCTAGGAGAAAAATATTCTAAAATTTCTGAGCCACTTGAGATAGCTAGAGAATAACCTTTACCGTTCCTCTTCTTTGTACCGTTCTCGTTTTAGTTCGATTATTAAACGTCACTTCTACATTGTAGATGTAAACGCCTTGGTGATCGGCATCATCTCCGTCCCAAGCTACCTCAGGATCATCTGACTCAAAAACCTTGCGGCCCCAGCGGTCAAAAATTTTAATAAAATAGCTGATCATTTCGCCCTCAGTATCGCAGCTTGGTACAATTTTAAAGGTTTCGTTGATGTTATCGCCATTAGGCGTAAAAGCATTAGGAATGTAAAGCTGACAATCTTCACAATACACCGGGTCTACTTGAATAGAGTCTACATAGGTACAAAAGCCATTGCTTATGGTTGCCGTATAAAGACCAGGCTGTGTAATTATATAATCTGGCGTAGTCACAGGATCAATGGCAATGCCATCATCCCAGGCCACGGTGATATCTGGTCCATCAATGCGTAAGTCAATACGATCTTCTGTTTCACAAATCACCGTGTCCGGGGGTAATTGTGGAAGGTCGTTCTCTACTACCTCAACAAAATCAACCAAAACGTAAGCAGACTGCGGGTTCGAAGCGTTTTCAAGCGGTTCAAAAGATGTTTCAGGATCGATAGTGAAGTTGCCAATGGTAACATATTCCTCACCTCCTTTGGCTTTAATCACCCCACAAATGGAGGTCCAGTAATTTTCTTGGGTAATTACCTCTTGGGTAACAATCTGGGGCGAGTAGTCCTCCAGAACGTTGTTAGGCGGTATGGAGTCAATTATAGAATCTGTAAGCAGCAAACCAATGTTATTTACTCCGTAGCTAACCCCGGTGGTGTCAGTATTCACTGGTTTTACGTAAAAAGAGATGCGGTAGAATTTCCCACTGTCTAGCGGTTCACTGAGTTCACCGTGAATGTAATCTCTAAGGTAGGTGCCTGAGCCGGGTGCAGTTTCCCCAAAAACCTCTATCCCAATAAAACCTTGACCATCAAAAGGAAGGGCATTGTTGGTGGTGCTATCATTGCCGGGAAAACCGCAGGGATGGTAGTAATCGGGCTCTGTGCCAAAAAACTGCCAGGGCTCCAGATAATCTTCTAGGAAGGGTGATAAAATAGGACAGTTACCGGTGTTCTCAAAGCTACCGTTCTCCACCAGGTTTTGAGCGCCCGCTATAAAGGCCACAAATGAGAAGATAATGGTATATTTTAATTTCATAGAATAGGGGTCCAAATAAGGGCTCTTGTTCTTTATAAAGGCCAAAATAAAAATCTGGCTCTATACAATCAAATGGTAAAAATAAGTAAACTTTGTCCACTTCATAGAAAAGCCTGGTAATTATAACCGATATGAGTGATAAATATTTTGTACATCCCACGGCAGTGGTAGATGAAAATGTAAGCATAGGTGCTGGCACCAAGGTTTGGCATTTTTCGCATTTAATGAGCGGCTGCCAACTGGGAGCCAATTGCAATTTGGGTCAAAATGTAGTGGTGAGCCCTGATGTGGTTTTGGGAAAAAATGTAAAGGTGCAAAACAACGTTTCCATTTACACGGGCGTTACTTGTGAGGATGACGTGTTTTTAGGCCCGTCTATGGTATTTACCAATGTGGTGAACCCTCGCAGTAATGTTAACCGTAGAGGCCAATACACCAAAACCCTGGTGAAAAGAGGCGCTACTATTGGCGCCAATGCTACCATTGTTTGTGGGCATCCTATTGGGGAGTTTGCTTTTATTGGGGCCGGGGCAGTCATTACCAAACCGGTAGCTCCTTACGCCTTAATGGTGGGCAACCCTGCCAGGCAGATTGGCTGGATGAGTGAATACGGCCATAGGCTTGATTTTGAGGAGGGAAATATTGCGGTTTGCCCCGAAAGTGGAGCGCGTTATAAATTGAAAGATCAAAAGGTTTCAAAAATTTAACCAAAGAATGACGGAAGCAACAAAGGTGAAGTTTGCCGTGGTGGGATGCGGGCACATAGGCAAGCGCCACGCAGAAATGATTAGTTTAAACCCAGAAGCTGAATTGGTAGCACTCTGTGACTTAAAAGATCCGGCTGAGCTAGGCGTGGAAAAGTATCAGGTTCCCGTTTATCAAAAGTTAGAGGAGCTTTTAAAGCGCCATCCAGAAATTGATGTGGTAAACATTGCTACCCCTAATGCCTATCATTCTCCTCAAGCCCTAGAGGCGCTAAACCACGGTTTTCATGTGGTGGTTGAAAAGCCCTTGGGTTTAACTAAAACTGATGCTGAAAAAATCATTTTCACCGCCTTGCATAAGAACCGGCATGTATTTGCGGTAATGCAAAACCGTTATTCACCACCGTCTAAATGGCTTAAAGAGTTGGTTGACAGCGGCAAATTGGGTGAAATTTTTATGGTGCAGATTAACTGCTATTGGAACCGAGATGAACGCTACTACAAAGACGGCAACTGGCACGGCACAAGGCATGAAGACGGGGGGACCTTATTTACCCAGTTTTCGCATTTTATTGACATTATGTACTGGGTTTTTGGAGATGTAGACGACATACAAGGGAGAATGGCTGACTTTAACCATAAACACCTCACGGAGTTTGAAGATTCAGGAACTGTAAACTTTAATTTTACGGACGGGGGTATGGGTATGATTAACTTTTCTACCTCCTGTTGGAACACCAACTTTGAAAGTAGCTTAACGGTTATTGCAGAAAACGGCACCTTAAAGATAGGTGGGCAGTACATGAATGAGGTAGAGTATTGCCACGTTAAAGACTATCAAATGCCTGAGTTAGATCCTGTAAACCCGGCTAATGATTATGGCCCGTACAAGGGTTCAGCCGCTAATCACGTGCATTTAATTGAAAATGTAATTGATGTACTTAAGGGGCGGGATACCATCACAACTAATGCTCTGGAGGGATTAAAGGTAGTGGATATTATTGAGCGTATTTATAAATCTACCAAAAGTCTATAAACTTAGTAGGAATTAAGTAAATTTGCCGCGCCAAAAAAAGATGAGGCGTGTTACCAGCTGAATATCATATTACTACGGTGTTAGTCATTATTGGGCTAATGATTATTTTGCTGGTTACAGATCGGTTGAAAACCTCATTGGTTTTTCTATTGGCCTGCACTGCTTTGGCAGTGGTGGGTGTACTATCAGTAGAAACTTATTTTAATGGTTTGGCTAATGGTTCCATTTTAACCATTTTCCTACTCATCATTATCACTTCAGGCATCAATGAAAACTTTAACCTGGCCGGGGCTTTTGCCCAATTATTTAAAGGGGTAACGGGGCCTCGGAGTTTCATTTTCAGAATGGGGGCTGGGGTAGCTGGCTTTTCAGCTTTTATGAATAACACGCCAGTAGTGGCGGTTATGATGCCTCATGTTTACGATTGGGGTAAAAAGCACCAAGTAAGCCCTTCTAAGCTTTTAATGCCTTTGTCTTTTGCCGCTATTCTAGGAGGGGTAATTACGCTTATTGGTACTTCTACTAACTTGGTGCTTAATGGTTTGTTACAAGAGTACAACCAGCCTACCCTGGCTTTTTTTGACTTTTTATGGCCCGGTCTGCTAATCACCGCTACAGGGCTAATAGCGCTTATATTTTTAGCGCCTATTTTACTCAAAGATTTCCCAACTACCAATGCTACTAGTAAAAACCAAAAACGCGAATATTTGGTTGAGACCTCCATTCCCGGTGAGTCACCTTTAATAGGCCAAACAGTTGAGGCGGCAGGCTTACGAAATTTAGAGGGTGTATTTCTCACAGAAATAATTCGCAAAGACCGGCCCTTACCCGCTGTAGGCCCCACTGAAATTTTGGAAGCGCATGATGTACTTTTATTTGCTGGAGATAATGCCACTATTGTGGAATTAGTACAGCAGAAAAAAGGTTTAAATCTGTCTAAAACAGATCAATTTAACCTCATTGATAACACCCAGGTGGTAGAAGCGGTAGTAGCCCAAAACTCAGCTTTAGACCGCACCAATGTAAAGGAGATAGGCTTTAGAGAAAGATATGATGCGGCTATTATTGGCATCCACCGTAAGGGTGAAAAGCTAAGTGGTAAAATTGGGTCTATTGCTTTACATACCGGTGACCTTTTATTGCTGGTGGCTGGGGCCGAGTTTAACGAGCGCAATGGACGTAATGAAGACATGATTGTTTTAAGCACCCAGCGCAGCGCTGAAGAATTATCTAAGGGTAGAAAGCTGGGATTTCTGGCAGGCACTGTGGGCTTGTTAGCATTGAGCGCTTCGGGCTTGTTGAGTTTATTTGAAGCTCTGCTGGGCGTAGCTCTTTTGCAAGTTCTTTTAGGTTTGCTTACGCTGGATACTGTAAAGCGTTCCGTAAGTTTAGACTTATTGATCATTTTAATATCGGCTTTAGCTTTGGGTGAGGTCTTAATAGGCAGCGGAGCCGCTCAATTTTTAACCGACACCCTTTTTGCAGGAGCTCATTTGTGGGATCCTATGACCACTTTAATAGGCGTATTTGCCACGACCTTTTTGCTCACTAGTTTTATCACCAACGTGGCGGCCGTTTCTATCATTTTTCCGGTGGTTTTCAGTTTATCAACTGCATCAGCGGTGCCGCCCCATGCCCTGTATTTAACTGCGGCCTATGGAGCATCGTGCTGTTTTATTACCCCATATGCTTACCAAACTAACCTTATGGTGATGGAGCTGGGTAATTATAAATTTCTGGATTTCTTCAAATTAGGTTTCTTTGTAACAATTTTATACAGCTTGAGCTATTTTGCTTATGCTTATTTTGTGTTTTTAAAATGACAAACGAAAAACTCCATATTATACCACACAATCATCAAATTACCATTGATGATCGCAGAAAGCAGCAGGGTCAAAACAGCTTTGCTATTTGGTTTACGGGCCTATCGGGTTCTGGAAAATCAACCTTGGCCAACGCCTTAGAGCTGGCCCTTTTTGAGCAAGGCTACCGCACCTTTATTTTAGATGGTGATAATATTCGCTCGGGCCTTAACAAAGACCTGGACTTCTCAGAAGCTTCGCGCAGAGAAAATATTCGCAGAATTGGGGAAGTAGCCAAGCTTTTGGTTCACTCCGGTACCATTGTGCTTTCGGCATTTATATCGCCTTTTAAGGCTGAGCGAGAATTGGTGAAAGGTTTAGTGGGTGCTGAGAATTACTTGGAGGTTTTTGTTAACTGCCCTTTAGAAGAATGTGAAAAAAGAGACGTGAAGGGCCTTTACGCCAAAGCCCGGGCTGGAGAAATCTCCAATTTTACGGGAATATCCTCACCCTTTGAGGAGCCAGTTTCTCCAGACGTAAAGGTGCCTACCCATCAGTTGAGCATAGAAGAGGGGGTAGCCAAAATCATGGAAGAAATCAGTGCAAAACTGAAGTATTAGCAAATAAAAATTCAATCAATATATCTTTAAACTACCGTAAATGCGCTACACATTAACGCACTTAAAAGAGCTGGAAGCTGAATCAATTTATGTGATTAGAGAGGTTTATGCCCAGTTTGAGAACCCCGTTATCTTATTTAGTGGAGGTAAAGACAGTATAGTTCTTACTCATTTGGCCCGTAAAGCCTTCTGGCCTGCTAAAATACCTTTCCCTTTGATGCACGTGGATACCGGACATAATTTTCCGGAAACCATTGAATTTAGGGATAATCTGATCAAGGATATGGGTGCTAAACTTATTATAGGGTCTGTGCAGGGCTCTATTGATAAGGGCCGGGTACGCGAAGAAACAGGCAAGAACGCTAGCCGCAACGCCTTGCAAACCACCACGCTTTTAGACACTATTGAAGAGAACAACATAGATGCCGCCATGGGTGGTGCTAGAAGAGACGAAGAAAAGGCCCGCGCCAAAGAACGTTTTTTCTCACACCGTGATGACTTTGGTCAATGGGACCCTAAAAACCAGCGTCCAGAGCTTTGGAATCAATTTAATGGTAAAAAGCAAATGGGCGAGCATTTTAGAGTGTTCCCCATTAGCAACTGGACAGAGATGGATGTTTGGCAATACATTTTAATGGAAAACATTGCCATTCCTTCTTTGTACATCGCTCATGAGCGTGAAGTAATCTGGCGCAACAATAGCTGGTTGCCTGTTTCTGAATACATTAAGCTTGAGGAACATGAAAAACCTGAGTTGAAGAAAATACGCTTTAGAACTTTAGGTGACATTACCATTACCGGAGGGGTAGAGAGTGATGCGGATACCCTGGAGAAAATTGTTGAAGAGGTGGCTGCCGCCCGACAAACCGAACGCGGAAACCGTGCAGATGATAAACGAGGCGAAACAGCCATGGAAGACCGCAAGAAACAAGGTTATTTCTAACTATTGCACCCAAAGTTTTTTCAACCCAACTAATTTGAAATATAGAAATGTCAGAAGTTACTCAAGAACAAAAAGAAAACAGCTACTTAGACATGCAGCTACTACGCTTTACAACGGCTGGTAGTGTTGATGATGGTAAAAGTACCCTTATTGGTCGCTTACTATTTGATTCGAAATCAATTTTTGAAGATCAATTAGAATCAGTAGAAACCAGCAGTTCTAAGCGGGGTTTAGACCACGTAGATTTAGCGTTACTTACCGATGGTTTAAAAGACGAACGCGAGCAGGGCATTACTATTGACGTAGCCTACCGCTACTTTGCTACTCCCAAGCGTAAGTTTATCATTGCCGATACGCCCGGGCATATACAATACACCCGAAACATGGTTACGGGTGCATCAACCGCCAATTTGGCGCTCATTTTAGTAGATGCCCGTAAAGGGGTAATTGAGCAAACCTGCCGCCATGCCTTTATAGCTTCACTTTTACAAATTCCGCATCTTTTGGTGTGTGTAAATAAAATGGATCTTGTTGAGTATTCGGAGGAGGCCTATGATAAGGTGGTGAAGCAATTTGAAGATTTTGCCGCCAAGTTAGAAGTGCCTGATATTCGCTTTGTGCCTATTTCAGCCTTGCATGGCGATAATGTGGTAAACAGATCTGAGAACATGGAATGGTACAATGGAGAAACTTTGCTGCATACCTTGGAAACCATTCATATCAGCAGTGACCAAGATCATGTAAATGTTCGCTTTCCGGTGCAAACCGTTATTCGCCCGCACAATGATAAGTACCATGATTATAGAGGCTATGCTGGCAGAATTGCCGGTGGTATCTTAAAGCCAGGTGATGATGTAACGGTATTGCCCTCAGGATTCAATTCCAAAATAAAAAGTATTGACACCATGGGAGAAAGCCTTCAGGAAGCATTTGCGCCCATGTCTGTTACACTCACCCTAGAAGATGATATCGATATTAGCAGGGGTGATATGATTGTCAGACCTAACAATCAACCCACTTCCACTCAAGATATCGATGTAATGCTATGCTGGCTTAATAATAAGGGACCGCAACCCAGAGCAAAATATATTTTGCAACACACCTCAAATGAGTCAAGATGTATGATTAGAGAGGTGCTCTATAAGGTGGATATTAACACTTTGCATAGAATTGAAAATGACGATCAATTGGAAATGAACGACATTGCCAGGGTTCGTTTAAGAAGCACTAAGCCTCTTTTCATAGACGATTATAACGAAAACAGAAATACCGGTAGTTTAATCTTAATAGACGAGGCCACCAACGAAACTGTTGCCGCTGGCATGATTAAAAGTTAAGGCTAACTGCCCTTTCTAAAATTGAATGCACCCACTGGTAGAAAACCAGTGGGTGTTTTGTTTACTGACGTTAACTATTTGTTAGCGTATTAATTGAAAAAGGCGCGCCTGCTAAGGGCTATTTTCTTTTATATTTGCCCGATTTATTGAATATAGAAAGCTGATTTATGAGGCAGATCTTAATTTTTGTGGCCGCTACACTGATGGCTACCGCTTGTGTGCCTACCAGGAAACTGACTTACCTTAAAGAGGATAAAAAAGCTATCCGTGATTCAGCTACTGTTTACAAGTTAAACCGCACCAGCTATCAACTTCAAACAAACGATATTGTAAGTATAAATGTTCGCTCCTTTGATCAAGAAACTTCGGCCCTATTTAATATAGGCGGAGGTATGGGCATGGGAGGCGGAGGTGGTGCCGGAGGCGGGGGCCAGGGAGGCATGAATGGAGGGGACATGATGTTCTATCTCCAGGGCTATCCGGTAGACATGAATGGTTTTATTGAAATGCCCATTTTAGGCCCAGTGAAGGTGGTGGGTAAAACTATTGAAGAAGTGCAGGCAATAGTGGAACAAAAACTAAACTCTTACTTTGTGGAAGATGCTGTTTTTGTAACCGTACGTTTAGCCGGAATACGATTTAGTATAGTAGGGGAAGTAAACGGTCCAGGTCGTTATGTTGTTTTTGCCAATCAGGTTAGCATTTTTGAGGCACTCTCCCAGGCCGGTGGTATAGGTTTAGTAGGTGACCGAACCAACGTGATGATTTTAAGGCAAACCCCGGCTGGAATTGTTACTTACTATTTAGACCTAACAGAGATTGATGCACTTACCGATCCTCTCTATTTTGTGCAGCCAAATGATTTAATTAATATTCAGCCTCTGCCTCAAAAGTCTTGGGGTACGGGAACCACCGGTATTCAAACTTTCACAACTATTTTAAGTATTGTAGCTTCCTCAATTGCCCTTTATGTGGCATTTGGTAATTTTTAAAAAAGACTAGATGGCTGATCAAGGCTTTAGTGAATTTGAAAATTTTCAAAATTCATCGGGCGAATCCGAAGGCGGTTTTGATTTCAAAGGATTTCTTTTCAAAATAATTTCAGCTTGGCCGCTGATATTGATTTTTTTGATGGTTTCCATGGCGGTGGCCTACACGATCAACAGATATGCTGTTAGAGTTTATCAAGGTAAGACTACCGTGATGGTAGAGTCAGTCTCTGAAAACTCCGGAGTAGAGGCCATAATGGCTAGTATGGGGCAATACAATCCGCAAATGAAATTTGAAAATGAGATTGTGGTGCTGCGCTCTTTTAGTTTAATGGAAAGAACCTTAAGAACATTGGATTTTGAGGTATCGTATCACTCACAAGGTAGGGTGCGTAATCGCGAAATTTACCCCAACCCGGGCTTTAAGGTGGAGTACGACAGCGCTCATGTTCAAACTTTAGGAGACTTTTCCGTAGATTACGTGGGTGATCATAAGTTTAAAATAAGCTCTCCTAAAACTAAAGACCCGGACTTTTACAATTATATTACAGGAAAAGATATTGGGGTGGCAAGCCCTTATAAGTCTATAGTGAAAGTAGTGGAGGCCGGTGAATGGCTTGAGACGCCCCACTTTAAAGTTAAAGTCAAAATTCTGAGGGAAGGATTTGACAAGCGCGAGCTAAGGGTCACGTTTCATTCTTATTTAGGTTTGGTTAAAAAGCATAGCCAAGAGTTGCAATTAAAATCTACCTCGCAAGGTAGCTCTGCCTTGGATTTAGTGATGACCGGGCGTAACCCTCAAAAAGTTGAGGATTTGGTTAGAGCGCATGCAGAAACTTTTATTCAACAAGGCCTAGACGTAAAGAATGCTGCTGCCAAAAATACTATGAACTTTATTTCAGGTGAACTTTCTGAAATTGAAGATTCGCTGGCGATGGTAGAGCGGATTTTAGAGAATTTCCAGTCAGATAATCAGGCGGTGAATCTAAGCGAGCGTGGGGGTAGGCTCATGGAGCGCATGGTGAACATTGAAACCGAAAAGGGTCAACTGGCCAGTAAGCTACGGTATTTTAACTACCTCAAAGATTATATTGACGAAGAAAGGTCTATGGAAACTGTGATGGCTCCGGTAACAATTGGTGTTGAATCAGGTCCTATAGCTAATGCAGTAAATGAACTGACACGCTTGTATGTTGAGCGAGGTAAAAATAGCCTCAGCCAAAAGGCTGAGAACCCTGCCATAAAAATTATTGATTCTCAAATTGAATCGGCTAGGCAAACTCTCAAGGAAAACCTCAGGGTTGCCATTGAAAATACGGAGTTGGCCATGGGTGAGCTTGAAGGCCAGATTCAAAATCTGGAGGCCGAACTAAGAACTCTGCCCGCTACCGAAATGGAGTTGGTCAATATCAGACGGAGGTATCAGCTAAATGAAAATCTTTACTTGTTTCTCATGCAAAAGAAGGCTGAGGCAGGAATTGCTTTAGCGGCCAATCGCCCCGATAACCGCATTGTTGATGAGGCCTTGGTGAGTCCTTTCCCGATCAGTCCTAATCCTATGGTGGTTTTTGCCATGGCGTTTTTAATTGGACTGGCTTTACCCATAGCCATAGTAGTTGTAAGAGATTACTTTGACGGTAAAATTCGAACCAAAGAAGACATTGAAAAAATGCTTACTGTGCCGGTAGTGGCCATGATTGGCCATAGTTTAAAACCAACAAACCTCGTAGCAATTAAGCATCCTAAATCAAGCATTTCTGAGTCATTTAGAGCCTTTAGAGCTAATTTATCTTTTTTAGCAGGCAAGCACCAGAAAAAATCACAAGTATTATTGTTTACCTCTTCTATTGGCGGAGAGGGTAAAACCTTTAATAGCATAAACATGGCCTCTATATTGGCCATGGGTGGCAGCAAAACCATCTTGGTTGGTTTAGATTTAAGAAAGCCTAAAATTTATAATGACTTTAATCTAACTAATGACAAAGGAGTCTCAAATGTACTTGCAGGCATGTTACCAGTTAAAGAGGCTATTCAAAGTACAGAATTTGATAATCTAGATATTTTATCCGCAGGGCCTATTCCTCCCAATCCGTCAGAGATGCTTATTGGGGATTCATTTAAGGAAATGCTGGCTGAGCTGAGGAAGCAATATGATTATATCATTTTGGATACCCCTCCGGTGGGCCTTGTAGCTGATTCCTTCGAAATTATGAAGGCAGCTGACTATACTTTTTATGTGGTGCGTCAAGGGTACACGGATAAGCAGTTGCTCAAATTCTTAAAAGACCGCTATGAGAATAGGGCAATAGACCACTTGGCTGTTGTAATCAATGATTATACGGTACAAAAGGGCTACGGCTACGGCTACGGATATGGCTACGGATATGGTTATGGATATGGTTATGGTTACGGCTATGGTTACGGCTATGGTTATGGTTATACCGATGACGATCAGGAAAAAGCTTCTTTTTTTTCAAGGCTAGCCAGGGGGTTTAAAAAAAGCTAGCCATTTCTTAAGGAGTGGGGAGAGCCAGATAATAGCCATAGCTCCTACATTAATTTGTGAGTGAGGAGGCGGAGCCGTTAAGTACTCAATAATTCTATGGAGACCATCAAAAAACTTATTAAGCAGTATTTTTCGGGTTTTGCTTTTTTCTACTCAACTCTGAGGCATAGATTGTTTATCGCCTTTTTGATAAGTTTCACTTTTGGTTTATTAGATGGTTTAGGTTTAGCTATGTTTTTACCGCTTTTGAAATTAGCTGGTGGTGACAATGAGCTTACCCCTTCCGAAGCTGGAGACTATGGTCATTTTATAAGTTGGTTCAATGAGATAGGTATTTTTTTTACCATAGAAACAATCCTGTTCTTATTAGTGTTTTTCTTTTTTCTAAAGGGGGTTTTTAAGTTTTTTGCGCACTTCTATTTCGTCAAAGTTCAGCAATTCTTTGTAGCACAACTCCGCTTGAATCTTTCAAAGGCATTAAAAGATTTCTCTTACAAAAAATTTATATCCCTGGATGTAGGTCGTATCCAGAATACCCTAACGGGTGAGATTGGTAGGGTTTCTACGGCTGTTCAATCCTATTATAAATCTTTTGAGCAAATGATTCTTGTCCTCGTTTATGCAGGATTTGCCATAAGCATAGACTTCCGGTTTGCATCAATGGCCTTGGCGGGTGGCGCTTTAAGCAATTTGGCTTATCGGTCTATTTTTTCCAGAACCAAGAGTGCTTCCTATGAAGTGTCTACACAAGGTAATTTATTTCAGAATAGAATTATCCAGTTCATAAACAACTTCAAGTATTTAAAAGCTTCAGGGTCATCCGAGCTTTTTTATAAACAAATCAAGGAAAGCGTTTTTTTTCTTGAACGATTGCAAGTGCATATTGGAAAACTTAGAGCTACTTTGTTTGCTTCTAAAGAACCTTTAATTATTGCAGTGATGGCTGTCGTAATAATCCTGCAAATTAGAGTTTTTGAAGCAAGTTTAGCGCCTATTTTAATTTCCCTCTTATTCTTTTATCGCGCATTAGGCGCCTTCATGATGGTGCAAAATCAATGGAATACCTATTTGGGAGTTTCGGGGTCTTTGCGCAATACAACGGAGTTGTTAACCGATCTTAAGAAGGGCCAGGAGAAGCTGAAGGAGGGAAAGGTGCCAGAGCACATACCATTCATAAAATTAGACAATGTTAGCTTTTCCTTTAAAGCAAAAGACTGGATTCTTCAAAACTTGAACTTAACCATTAACCAGAATGAAACTATTGCCATTGTTGGCGAGAGTGGAAGCGGAAAGTCAACGCTAATAAATATTATTTGTGGTTTGCTAAAGCCTAGCCAGGGCAAAGTATTATTAGAATCAAAGGATTTAGGACAAACCAACTTGAAGGATTTTCAAAGGAGAATCGGCTACATTACACAAGAGCCTGTCATCTTTAATGATACAGTATTCAATAATATCACACTCTGGCAAGATCCTACCCCTGAAAATATGGCTCGTTTCCGTGCTGCCTTGCAAGAAGCTTCGATAGAAGAATTTGTAAATTCCTTACCGGCTAAGGAGAAGCACCTACTTGAGAACAGTGGCGCTAACTTAAGTGGCGGTCAAAAGCAAAGAATTTCAATAGCTCGGGAGCTTTACAAGAAGGTGCAACTATTGGTGCTGGATGAGGCCACCTCTGCTCTTGACTCTCAAACAGAACGAATCATACAAGAGAATATAGACAGTTTAAAAGGTAGATACACAGTAGTTATTGTAGCTCATCGCCTTTCTACGGTTAAGAATGCAAACCGAATTGTTGTTCTCAATAAAGGTCTTATAGAAGATGTAGGCACTTTTGAAGAGCTTATGAGGCGCACTCCGCGATTTAGAAAAATGGTTGAACTCCAGGAACTATAACCTATGAACATTCCTTTTTTAGACATGGCACCTATGCATAAGTCGGTGCAAGCCGATATGCAAGCTGCCTTTGAGAAAGTCTACAACAGCAATTGGTTTGTTATGGGAGGACAGTTGAAGGGCTTTGAAACTGAATACTCCCAACTCACTAAGGTTAACCATACCGTGGGAGTGAGTAATGGGCTAGACTCGCTGATCATCGCCTTAAGAGTGTTGGAAATTGGGCCCGGTGATGAGGTGATTATCCCTTCCAACACCTACATAGCTACGGCCCTGGCAGTATCGGCCGTGGGCGCTATGCCGGTTTTGGTAGAACCATCTATAGTAACGTACAATCTAAACCCTGCGCTAATTGAGGAGGCAATTACCCCTTCCACCAAAGCCATTATGCCCGTGCATCTCTATGGTCAGGCATGTGAAATGGATGCGATCATGCGCATCGCCAAGAGGCATAACTTGTTTGTGGTAGAAGATAATGCTCAGGCTCATTTGGCAGCCTATAACTCGGTTTACACCGGAAGTTTTGGAGATATCAATGGTGTAAGTTTTTACCCTGGAAAAAACTTAGGGGCTTTAGGAGACGGAGGGGCGATTACCACAAACAATGATGAACTGGCTCAAAAGGCCGAAATTTACCGCAACTATGGTTCGGCCAAAAAGTATTACAACGATGTTTTAGGTGCCAACATGCGCCTAGATGAGATGCAAGCGGCTTTTTTAAGAGTTAAATTAAAGCATTTAGAGCAATGGACTGAAGAACGAAGGACCATTGCCAGTTGGTATAACCAACAATTGGCCGGAGTGGGTGACCTGATTTTGCCAACCCTACATCCAAAGGCCACTCATAGCTATCACCTTTATGTGATTAGAACGGAAAGAAGGCAAGCCCTGCAAGATCATTTAACACAATCAGGTATTGGCAGCCTAATTCATTACCCGGTTCCTATTCATGAGCAGAAGGCCTATCCTAAGGGCAGTTTAAAGTATAGCTCAATGAAAATAGCTACAGAGCTGGCTCAAACAGTAGTTAGCCTCCCGCTTTGGGTAGGTATGACCCAAGATCAAGTAAGCCAAGTGTCAAATAGCATCAAAGAATTTTTTAAAGGATGAGTCAGGAGGTAAGAGGCTTGGTACGATTTCAAGACCCACAGAAGCCACTAGTCACTTTGTTATGCGTTTGCTATAACCACGCAAAATATGTAGAAAAAGCACTTGACAGTGGGCTGGCGCTGGATTACCCCAATTTGCAATTGATCATTACAGATGATTGCTCAACCGACAATTCGCAGCAGGTAATCCAAAACTGGATTGATCGAAATGAGGTGAACTGCATTTTTTTAGCCCACCAACAGAACATGGGCTTGTGCGCAACGGTAAATGAAGCTTTACCCCTGGTTAGTGGTAAGTATTTGCAGCCCATTCCGGGTGATGATTTTCAGTACCCTGAAAAGTTAAAGAAGCACATGGCGGTTTTGGAAGCAGATGAAGAGGTAGCGCTTGTCTGTGGCAATTATTGCACCGTAAATGAGCATGGCGAAATTATGGAACCTCGTTTTTTTGAAGAGAATTATCAATTTCCAGAAAATACTTTCAAGGCCATTTTAACGGGTCATGCTAATAAAGGGGTGGTGGTACACTCTCCTACGGTGCTCATTCGCTTTTCAGCACTAATGCAGTATGTAGGCCGTTATCCGGAGGATATTCTGCAGGAAGACTTTTTTGCGTGGTTAAATATATCGGCAAAAGCCAAAGTAGCCTATGTACCGGAGGTATTGACTGCCTACCGTGTCTTGTCTACCTCTCTTTCACAAACTTTGTTAAGCGGACCCAAGAGAATAATATATCTTCAAGATCACTTGAAGGTGCTTGATCGGCTAAAGCCTAATCTTAATAAGGAACAGTTAGAAATGGTTACGCGAGATGAAATTAAGCGCTACCTCAAGTTAGGAACCACCCTAAATAAGCAAAAGCAGGCGGTTAGTCCCGAGAATTTTAAAAGTGAACTCAACCGTATTCATGAAAAACTAATTGAGCTTTTAACTGCTAAAGGTTCTAAAGAACAACGGCAAAAGTTTGCGCGTTTGCTGGTGCGCTCGGCCCAAAACGGAGTGCCGCTAGTGGCTACCACCAAGCCTTATTTAAAATACCTCCCCCTAAGTACGCGTATTAAGTATTTTTTAAATTTAAAGTTAGGCTCTAGCTAAGCTTCTTCATGAAAGTTGGTTTTTACTCTAACTTAACCATCCGCCATAATGGTTCTACCCAGTTACGCTGTTTGCAGCCAGCCCAGTATTTGAGATCTAAAGGTTATGATGTCAGGGTAAAAAGAATCCACCAGTCCATCCCCAGGAAAGGAGAAATTGTGGTTTTGCACCGTGCTTTTTATAATGAGTATACAGAAGCTTTCATAAATGCCGCCAAAGCTCAAGGTAGCCCCGTCTTGTACGATACGGATGACCTCTTATTTGAACCTGCGGGGTCAGATTACCTGGTAAGGATTGGAAAGAAAAACTATAAAGATTACGCATCGGCTTTAAAGGCTATGCAAGCTTGTGACCATGTAATAGTTTCCACAGATTTTCTGGCCCAAAGAGCCAGAAAGCACCTTTCTAAGGTAAGCACCATTTTAAATGGCTTAAGTACAGATTTTATACGCAATGGTAATGCTATACACAAGCAGCGCCAAAGTCTGAACAAAGACTTCATTACCATGGCCTACCTCTGCGGAAGCAGCACTCATAATGGCGATTTTAAAATTGTAGAGGAGGCGCTTCTAAAGTCATTGAAAGACAACCCTAGACTGCAATTGCTTTTAGTGGGGCCGCTAAAGTTTAGTAAGAAGTTTTACCGCTTTGGGCGGCAGTTCTTGCACCGTGATTTTATTCCTTACGCTGAGTATACCAAAATCTTTGAACAGATTGATTTAAATTTAGTGCCACTGGAGCAGCAAGAGATGTTTTGCCAGGCAAAAAGTGAGCTTAAATTTATAGAGGCAGGTATTTGCGGAGTGCCTAGTTTGGCTACCCCTACAGATCCTCATAAAAAAGCTATTAGAGATGGGCTTAATTCGGCTTTTGCCGATGACCATGAATGGGAGCAAAAAATTAAGGAACTGTGCGCTTCCCCTCAGCAATTACGAGCAATGGGAGAACAAGCCCGGCAAACGGTTTTAGAGTTCTACACACCTGAAAAGAGAGCCGAAGAGTGGTCTCAACTGTTTGAGCGCCTTGCTCAAGATACCTGGACTAGCGCTAGCCCGCTCCATCCGGCAAACGGTAAAATGTTGCTGCGTTATAGTTTGCAGGGCATTAAACGTGAACTACGCAAAATAAAAAATGGCTAACTCCTCCCGTCTTCTTTTTATTACCCTAGGCGATAAGAGCAAAGCCAGTTCACGTGTGAGAGCCTATTGGATAGCCCAAGAGCTACAGGCTTATTTGAGCGTAAGGCTTATGCACGGCCATGCCCTAAAAAAGTTCCTGGCATTTGCCTGGCATATAGCGCTTTCAGAGGTAGTGATTTTCCAAAAATGCTATGGTAAGTATCACCTACTATTAATCAAATGGGGGCGCCTTTTAGGCAAGCAGGTTTTTTTAGATATTGATGATTCCCCTTCAAGAAACAACAACCCAGCCACCTTAAAATATTTTAAAGCCTGTGCTCAAGCTGCTTCAGGCGTATTAGCTGGCAGCCCATTTTTGGTAGAATACGTGAGGCAGTTTCAACCTTTGGTGCATTACTGGCCTACGGGGGTAAGAACGCGAAATTATAAGGTTAAAACAGATTTTGCCGCCCCACTTACAATTGGTTGGATTGGCAACGGCCCTCATTATAAGCAGGATTTGTTGGAAATTTTAAAGCCCGTTGTCATGGCCTTAGCCCAGCAGGTGAGTTTTAAACTAAAAATTATTGGCCTATGTGGCGATGCTGAACTAAGCGAGGCTTTTAAAGCAGTACCCGGGCTAAAGATAGAATGGGTGGATCAACTTAATTGGGAAGATCCCTCTGCTATACGCCAGGGCATCCAGGAATTTGATATTGGAGTATATCCATTACAAAGAAATGAATTCAATCAATACAAATGCGGATTTAAAGCATTAGAGTACATGGCTAGCGGTTTGCCAACAATAGCCTCGGCCAATAGCGCCAATAGCGCTATTATTCAAAGTGGCAAGACCGGCTTTATAGCGGATACATTAGCTGATTGGCGAGACAAATTGATGCTGCTATTACAGCAAAAGCAACTGGTAAAGGAAATGGGTGAAAAAGCTCGGCTTCGGGCAGAAAACCATTACGATACCGCTATATTAGCAAAGCAGCTACTAGTGTTTACTAAACTTGAAACCAACCACCCTGCCAAATTGCAGACAAATTAATTATGTATGGCTAACAAAATTTTTGGAGTAGGTCTTCCCAAAACAGGCACATCAACATTAGGCCGCTGTTTTGAAATTTTGGGCTATAAAAAGGCCCCTTACAATCTGCAACTTATCAACCAAATTGCCAGAGGGAATTACAGCGATTTAAAGGCAGAAATAGACCAGTACGACTGTTTTGAAGACTGGCCCTGGCCAGTGATTTACAAATACTTACTAGAGCAGTACCCGCAAGCTAAGTTTGTTCTCACTTTACGCGCAAATGAGCGGGTATGGCTTAATAGCTTGCAAAAACATACTTCCAGAAATACCCGCAAAAACTCAGAATATTTACGTCAACAGTTTTTTGGTTCTCCCAACCCATGGGACGATGAAGAAGTGTATTTGAATTTTTACCGGAACCATATTGTAGAGGTTACCGAGTTATTTAAGGATAAGCCAGATCAATTATTAATTGTGAATTGGGAAGATGAAGACGGTTGGCAAGAGCTATGCGATTTCTTAGGACTTGAAATTCCTGAGATTGACTTTCCACACATGAATCAAGCAAAAAGTACCTCATCGGTAGTGCGCTTAGGCAGGCTCATCAGAAATAAAATTAAACGGGCTTAGTCACGTGCAGAAGGCTATTAGAGTAGCATTTGCTTCCATTCCCAAAGATAGTGGCACTTTTACGTTTTACCGCAATCTTAGACCTCAACTAGCCAAGCAAGGCATAGAGATGTTTTGCGTTTCGGTAGGTAAAAGAGAGGCCGAACTTTGGGATAAGGCTTATGCCGATGAAAACTGCGTGAAACTAGCACCTAAAAGTTTAAAAATAAAGAAACAGGCCAAGCACTTTGTAAAGTGGGTGCGCGATGCTAAAATTGATATTGTAATGGGTATAAATTCAAGACCCATTTTATCAGCCATAGAGCACCTGCCCCAGCAGGTTCATGCACTGGCGCGTTGCGCCAATGGATTTGATCATGGTTACAAAATCACCCTAAGTGGAAAGCCGCGCTTGGAGCGCATAGTTGCACTTACGCCTAAACTTCGCCAAGATCTAATTACTTCTTACGGAGTGTCAGCTAACGAGATTGAGCTTATACCTAACGGTATAAATCCAGATGCCTATAAACAAGCCCGAAAAGCCAAAAGAGGAGCGCAAAAGGTTTTACAGTTAGCATTTATTGGACGATTGGAAAATACCCAAAAAGGGGTTTTTCATATACCCAAAATTTTAGAGGCCCTAAAAAAGAGAGATATACCATTTAAGCTTTCTATTGCTGGTAAAGGAAGGCACAAGTCTATTTTAAAAGACCTGTTGGAGATTTACTTGCATGAAGGAAGTGTAGAATTTATGGGGGCTCTTAAGGCCGATGAGCTGGCAGACTTCATGGGCACCCAGGATATTTTGTTGTTCACTTCACACTTTGAAGGTTGCCCTAACACTTTGTTAGAAGCTATGATGGCAGGTATGGTGCCTGTAAGCTGGCTCATTGAAGGCACCACTGATTTTATTATTGATCACCAGAAAAATGGCTTTGTACACACAACCAAAGACTATGCTGGATTTGCTGAATCAATAGCCAGTTTAAATGATAACCGAGCTTTACTGGATAATCTTTCTAAGGCATCTGCCGATAAGGCGCTTAAGTATTTTACTAATACTATAGCTGCCAAGGCCTATGCCAATTTATTCAAAGAGGTGGTTGCCCAGGCAAAATTCCATGAACCTAAAAGCTGGTCAGAATTCACACCAGATCCAAATTTTGAAACTGGTCTAAGTGATTATTTACCGGCCTCATTGGTTACAAAAATTAAGAATTTTAAAAGCGCAGTTTTAAAGAAGTGAAACCCAATTTTCTAGGTATCGGTGCCGTGAGGGGTGGGTCAACTTGGCTTCATGAAGTTTTAAAATCGCACCCAGATTTTTATTTGCCCTCCAAACGTAAAGAAGTACAGTACTTCACACGCTTTTATGATAAAGGCCCTAAGTTTTATGAGTCCTTTTTTCCCGAACACCAAATTCTAAAAAGCGGCTGTAAATGGTATGGAGAAATTACGCCCGGTTATTTACGGGAGCCTCAGGCACCCAGGCGTATTGCTGAATTGGGAACCATAAAAAAAATAGTTATGACTGTGAGGAACCCCATTGACAGGGCATACTCGCATTATAAATGGCATATTCAACTTCACAATGAAAGTATTACATTCATGCAATTTTATTCTAATAGGCAAGGAAAGCTTAGATCACTAGCAATAGAAAATGGCCTTTATGCAAAATTTTTAAAGCAATATCTTCAGCATTTTCATCGTGAACAATTCTTAATTATCCCATTTGAGGAAATTGTTGAAAGACCGTCTGCGATATATTCCCAGCTAAAAGACTTCTTTAACCTTGAAGAGGACTTCATTTCTGTACGAAAAAAAAACCAAAGCGTAATTCCAAAATATAAGAAAACAGCGAGATACGCCCATTTACTTACCCAAAAAATGAGGAAATATAATCTTGACTTTATTCCAAATGCGGTTATAAGATATGGTGGAAAAAATTTGCTTGGAAAGGGTGAGTCAAAGAAAAATAACTATAGAATAACTTTAGAAGACCGCGAAAACTTAACTTCAATTTTTTACGAGGATGTACAAGAGTTAAAAGAATTATTCTCGCTTAAATTAGACTGGAAAGATTTTCGGTAAGCAAAATATTAGTTAAAAACTCCATGAATTTAAAAGTTCTTCAACATATAAATGCAACTATTCAAGAAACTTCAGGAATGGGAGCGGTAGCGTATAATGCAGCTACTATGGCTAAAGAAGAGAACTACATAGTAAGCCTTCTTTGCACAAAAAACAGGAGCAATCTGCCAGCATCAATGGTCGAAGAACTAGGGGTTGCTTTTTTATTCAGAGATAGGTTGATTAGCTATTTGGCAAGGGTGATAGGAATAAAGCGGAAATCTTACAATGACAAAATAAAGCGCTTTGAACAAGCAAGTCTTCTAAACATAAAGTCTTGTGATATCTACCATTCATGGGATCGCTCACCTGCTTGTTTTAGAAAAGCTAAAGAATTAGGAGCCGTTACTATTTTAGATGTAGCAATGAATATTTGGCCCGGTAAGGATTTGCAATATGTGGATTATGTTTGCGTTCCCTCTAGACCTCTTTACAAAAAGGCTTTAGGGATAGGAATACCTGAGGAAAGATTATTTTACCACCCCTTCGGTGTTGATATCGATACTTTCAAACCTGTGGCGAAAGTTGAAGGGCGCATACGCTTTATGTTTTCTGGGACCTTGAATGATCGTAAGGGCATAAAAGAGTTACTGCTAGCATGGAATCTGGCTGACTTACCAAATGCCGATTTAGTCTTATGTGGCCATGGAAAAAATACATCCTACTTTAAAGACTTAATGATTCAACTAAAGCCAAAAAACTTAATATTAAAAGGATTTTTAAATTGGCAAGAGCTTGTGCATGAGTATAATCAAGCGCATATTTTTGTCTTCCCCAGTAAAAAAGAAGGTTCCGCTAAATGTGTTTATGAGGCAATGGCTTCGGGACTGCCTGTTATTACCACTGATGAGTCGGGGTCAATAATAGAAGATAAGAAGGATGGCTTTATTCTTATACAAGAAGATTTTAAAAGTCTTGCAAATCTGATGCAAGAGCTTTACAGCTCTAAAAAACTTAGAAGCAGCATTGGTAAAAAAGCTAGACTTAAGGCTGTACAAAATAGCTGGCAGAATTACAGAGAACGGCTAGGAAGAATATATGAAGTTATTTCTAAAAATCACACTAATATTTAGCCTTATTTTGTCAAATGATTGTGCATGTTTGCAATAGTTATAGTCCTACTATTGGTGGAGCAGAGCGTATTGTAAGGTATATTCACTCGGCCTCTTTAGATCGTGGTTTTCCTTCAAAGGTGTTAGGCCTGTACCATAATGATATAGAGATAGAAGACCTAGCTAATTCCAAAACCTTAGCAAATGACTCACCTTACGGTTTTAAGGCAGTATTTAAATTGCTTAATGAGTTAAAGCGAATTAGTGATAATCAGGTAATTTTTCACGGTCATCTATTTCCTGCGATTCTATATCTAGCTATTTTTAAGAGGCTAGGGCTGTTGAGAGGACGGCTTGTTATTACCGAACATAGTACCTCTAATAGGAGGAGGGATAAATGGTATGGCAGAATCCTAGATAAATTTATTTTTAGAAGCTACCACAGGGTCTTTGCCATTAGCAATGGAGTTAGGGATTCGCTACTTAGTCGCGGAATAGTAGATGAAACAAAAATACTCGTTGTTGAAAATGGTACTCCCTTATTTTTTTCGGAACCAATAAAAAGAAAAGTCCCCAAAGTAATTAGAATAGTATCCGTTGGTTCATTGCGGGAGGCAAAGAATTATCGAATAGCTCTTCATGCATTATCCCTCATCGCTCATTTGAACTGGGAGTATCATATAGCTGGGGAAGGTAAAGATCTTGAACCTTTGAAAAAACTGGTCAATCACCTTGGTCTAAATCAAAGGGTGAAGTTTTGCGGCCGCTGTGATCCAATTGATGGTTTTCTCAAACAAGGCGACCTGTTTTTCATGCCTTCTGCCTGGGAAGGCTTTGGTCTAGCCGCTGTTGAAGCTATGAATGCATCGCTTCCCGTGGTGCTCAGCAATGTGGCTGGTTTAAAGGAGCTGGTTTATATTAACGAAAGTACGCTCCCTTTTGCCAGATTGGTAGATCCTCAAGACATTTCAGAAATTGCAGAGGTTTTGGAAGAAGTATTGGTGAATTTTGAAAAATATAGGAGCTTTGCCCGCGAGGCTTTTGTACACTCTTTAAAGTTCAGCAGTCAGGCAATGGCGGAAAAATATTTTAAACATTATTTTAATTTGAAAGGAATTGTTTGAGAATTCCGCAAAATATTTACCAAATAACCGAAGGCTTGCTTTTAAGTTTTTCTTGGTTTTTGTTTTCATGCTTTTTGCCTTTCCAAGAGCTAGATTAATACCCAGTCTCCCATTCTATGTAATTGATGCGTTTATTCTAGGTTCGTACCTTTACGTTACAACGCAAAAAGGTTTTACTATTAAGACAGCAGGTCTTTTGTTCTTACTTCTGGTGTCAGCCAGCTTAAGTGAGTTGCAAGGACTATTTGTGTATGGCTACCCGTTAGAGTCAATCTACATGCTTGTTCGGTTTGTTGCCGGTATAACAATTGCTTTTTCCATAAGTAAACTCTTAATTGATCATAGGTTATTAGTGATTATTATTAAGGTAGCGACTTTAGGGGCTTTAATTTCTGCTATAACTATTGTTTTGGCCTCTTTACCTTTTACAAGATCCATTGTAAATGGTATCATTTTCTCTAATCCCTTTTTGGCCCCTCCTGATGATACATTAGAAGGTTTAGAAGGTGCCGTTCGTGGTCGATCACTTATTGGAACTTCTAATCTAACCGCTGCCTTTATCAATACAATTTTGCCTTATGCTTTTTTTGCTAGGGTTTATGCTAAAAGAATAATAAAAGGTTCGGTAAGGGTATTTAACATGTTTCTAATTGTTGGTCCTCTCGGTGTTTTCTTAGGTTACAGCAGAGGAGGTTTACTGGGCTTGCTATTAGTACTAATGGGGTTTTTATTTTTGGGCTCGGCCAAAATTCGTAAGACCCTCATTCCTTTAATTATTTTGCTGAGTGTTTTTTTAGCTTATGCCTGGGGCAATCAAGAGTATTTCATGTTTGATCGAATTGAACGAAGAACAGCGGCTGTTTTTCAGGAGGGAGAATTAGCCAAAAGTGAAAAGGAGCGACTACAGTCCTTCACAGAGCCTTTTGTCTTCATGCTAAACCGCCCCACTTTCATAATTCTCGGGGAAGGTAATGCCGCTTTCCGACTAAAAAGACGAGGAACCGGTATTCAAAGGATTTATGATGAAAGGGAGGCCGCAACCCATTCAGCATTTGCCAAAGGCTTCTACACCTATGGTATTTCTTATTCTATTGTTATTTTCGTTTTAGTCTTTGGCCTAATTATCAGAAATCTAGGCATGGCCAAAAAAGAAAGAAATCCAATGGCCAAGGCGGCTTTGTCTGCCTCGGTTGTTTCTTTATTAGCTCTTTTACCCTGGATGCTAACTACACATGGAATGGTTACTAACCCAAGAGGCTTTTATCTATATATCTTTATTTATGGTTTGGCTTATATAGTTGGGTTTACGCCATTTTTACTTAAACGTTATTCCTATATTCAATTTAAATATCATCAATTCCTGAAAAAGAGAAGTGCTCTACAACAATAAACTTGCTTTTGTTCACTTGCAGAAAACCGGAGGTACTCATATTTCACGGGTTTTAGAAAAGGTTGATAGTTTTGATCGAGGTCCCAAACATGGAAGATTGCAGGCGCCCATACATGGTAATCAACATGTTATAGGCTCAATAAGAGATCCATTCTCTTATTATGTGTCACTTTGGACCTATGGCTGCCTTCGCAAGGGAGGTTTATTTGAGCGGCTAATCACTCGAAATCATTTTGGTATAAAACTTAAGTGGTACAAGCAGGCCTATCATACTTCTATCGGTTCTTTGTTTATCGATCTTTGGGATGAGGCCACCCGTAGCACCTCTGTTTGGCAAAAGGTTTATGCCGAAAAAACTAAAGAGAATTTTAATCTATGGCTATTATCAATACTTGATTCAAGGAATAGTAAGGCCATTGGAGAAAATTATTTTCGAAGTCCGATCTCCGAGCACTCAGGCCTTTTAACATTTAGATATGTGTTGCTATACATAAAAAAAGAAGCTTGGATCTTTGAAAAGGAGAAAATGGAACTAGATACTCTACTTACCGATTGGGGCGCAATGTGCATGGTAGATGATTTTATTCATCAACATGACTTAACAGGCCAATTATTAAGTGTATTAGAGAAACTAAACTATACTCTTAGTGATGAACTTACAAGTGAAATTAAGTCCATGGAAAGAACGAACTCTAGTGGCTCAAAACCTTTTGAAGATTTTTACACGGCTGAAAATTACCAACTAGTAAAAAATAGGGAGCGGTTGATCATTTTACAACACGGCTATTAGTTTGAACAAAACCGTTTGCATACTACTCTCTGATAAGCGTTCAGGCTCTACTCTTTTTCAGCGTGAAATTTGCAAGCACCCGCAAATACAAACCGTAGACTATTCCTCTCACACCTATTTAGAAACTCACCATTGGCTCAAAGGGGCCGTTATCACTAAGGCTTCAGCCGAAGGCTTTTCTGGAAAAAAAGTATATGGGGGGTATGGCACACTGGAGAATGCCCGCAGCTACACCATAGATACCATACGCGGGAATATTCCGGATTTTGAAGTACCCAAAGACGCCAAAGAGCTCATTTTTAAAGGTTGGGATGCACTTTGTGAAAAGTTTGCCCAGCCTGTTTTTTTTGAGAAATCCCCGCAATACATCGCACATTGGGCTTGCCTAAGTCTTTTGTTAGAGTGGTCACGGCAAACCAGTTATCAGGTAAAATTCATCGGGCTTACCCGCAATCCACTTTCCGTGCAATACTCAGCTTTTCAACTCTTTTATACCGAACCAGAGAAAAGACAGTTTGGATGGCTGGAAAACCAAAAAAACCTGCTCACCTTCAAGAGCATGGTCCCTAAAGAGCAGTTTTTATCCGTGAAATATGAAGACCTCATAAGTGATCCAAAGTCACTCTTTACGCAGGTTTTTGACTTTTTAGGCCTGCCTCAAAATAATTCCAGCGGATCAGGAGCCCATGCTAAATCCTTGGAAAAGTGGAAGGAAGACCGGCAGTTTACCTTGCAATTGGACCCTATGGTAAAACAGCTGGCTCATTATTTCGGCTATACCCAAGCGGAGCTATTTAACCCACCTAAACCAGAACCTTCTGCCTGGACAAAAGGTAAACGCAAATGGGAGGCAAAAGTGAACCTTTTTAAAACACGCTTGCGCGATAGGGTGGTGACGCCCCTCCGCTTAAGAATGAAAAACAAACAGTAATTGGAGCAAACCAAGCAACCAACTTTAGGCGTAGTAGCTATTTCCTATAATGAGGAAGAAGATCTCCCCGGCTTTTTAGAGCATTTGTGTCACTGGGTAAACGAGGTGGTGATTGTAGACGATGGATCAACCGATGCTACCCAAGCCATTGCGGCAAAGTATGCACCTAAAGTGAAGTTTTTAAGTTCACCCAGAAAAGAGAGAGAATATTATGCCCAACAACGCAACAAAGGCATTGATGCTGCGGAGAGTGATTGGTTGTTGCACATGGATATTGATGAAAGAGTAACTCCGGCTTTGGCCGATGAGATTCTGCTGCGAATAGCAAAGCCTGGGGTGAAAGCTTTCAAGTTTAGAAGACTGAACTACTTTTTGCACCGCCCTATGAAAGGAGGCGGCTGGGCCGACTGGAATTTAGTACATCTTGCTAAAAGAGAGGTTTTACGTTTTGACGGCATGTTTCATGAAGAAATAAAGCTTGAGGCCCATGCCCAGGAAATAGAGCAGCTTCAGGAACTGATGCATCATTTTAATGACAGCACCTATGCCGAGAGACTGCAGAAAAGCACCCAATACCAGAAAGAGGTTGCTGCCCGCATTCGCAAAAGCAATAAAAAGATAACGGGGAGCGCCTTACTTAAGGCCTTTGTGAAAGAATTCATTTACAAATACATCTACAAAAAAGGCTATCGAGACGGCAGCCTGGGAATTTTAAGTGCTATGCACTCGGCCAGTGCCAGCTTTAAGTCGGCTGCTTTAGTTTGGGATGAACAGAACCGAGTTTCCAGAGCAGAATTGGAAAAGAACATTGCAGATCAGTGGCAAAAAAGGAGAAATTCTCAATAAGCCTTTGATGAGTAAGCCCCATATTCTTTTTCATAGGCCCACCCCCTGGCAGAGTGAATTGCAGTGCAGCACTAAAACCTATGCCCAGCTTTTCAGCGAGGCGGGCTACCCCGTAACCTATTTGCAGGCCAACAGCAATTTGGCCCATTTGGCCTTGCGTAAAGGCTATTACCATACCTATAAATTAGGTTCTCGTTTTGAAGGAAATATTTGGGTAACCGGAGCCTTATCTGCTATACCGCATATGGATAATAAAGGTAAGACTTTGGCACAGCTTACTGCTGCCAACAGTTACCTGACCGCTATGCCTAGCATTAAAAAATTGGTAAGTGCGGGTGGTCATGGAGCCCCTCAGATTATTTGGACCACCATCCCGGGCAGCAGTGCTTTAAAGCGAATATACCCCAAAGCTAAGCTCTTTTTTCACGTGGTAGACATGTATTCTGCTTATCGCGGAAGCGGTATTGAGTACCTAGAAAAAACTGATTATCAAAAAGCCGATCATCTTTTTGTGATTGGCCAGGCCTTGCAGAATTATTTGCAAGAAAAATTTCAAGTACCGGCTGAGAAAATTACCAACTTGGGTCAGGGCGTGCACTTAGATCAGTATGAAGGCACGGTTGCAAAACCAACAGCTCTAGAAAATATAAAAGGACCAGTTGCCATGTGGATTGGTCTAACCCGCAAGCTAGACCAGTCGATGCTATCGGCTTTAAGCCAAGCTATGCAAGAAAGAGGTGGTTCTGTAGTGCTGATTGGCCCGCCCTGTGATTGGCTTCCTGAGTTTGTGGAAAAACACTCCAACACTCATTTCCTGGGACCCATCAAAGCTGCCGAGGTGCCCGCTTATCTACGTCATGCACAGTTAGGTATTATGACCTATGATCGTAGTAGACAAGAAATTTACAAGGGCCAACACCCATTGAAGTTGTATGAGTATGCCGCTGCAGGCCTGCCGGTTTTGTGCACTCCGCATGAAGAGTTTGACACTTTGCAACCGCCTATTTTAGAGGTACGCAATGAGGCTGAAACTAAGGAAGGTGTAAAAAGTGTTTTTGAGAATTATGAAGCGCACAAATCCGCTATGCTGGCCTTTGCGCAAAAGCACTCTTGGCGAAGCTGTAAACTTAGAGCCGAAGAGGCTTTTCAAAAATTGGATGCATTGTGAACATAGCCTTTTTTGCGAATCAGTTTGCGCAGGCGCAGGGGCACGGTATTGCCCGTTTTACCCACAATCTTTTTTCAGCTGTTCAAGAGGTACCTAATACTCCTAGGCTCATTCCTGTTGCTACCTGGAGTGAGCGCAGTCCAGAAGACCTAGCGCAACTGCAGGCCAAAACAGGCCTAAAAATCTTGCCTTGGGGGCGAAAAATAACCCCTCTGCTATGGAGCCAATTTAACTTTCCACCTTTAGAGTGGGGGCTAAAATCACCGGTAGACCTTGTGCACTCCCAGTCTTTAGGCTATGCGGTGGCTACTCAAAAACCGTTTTTAATTACTATTCATGACATTGGGCCGCTCACCCATCCGCAGTTTTTCACGGATAAACCCAGCTGGATTTTGCGGAAAAGCTTAGACCGTGCGGTAAAACAGGCACGCATTTTTATTTGTGTAAGCCAAACTACCGCTAACGCTCTCACAGAGTATGTACACAAAACCTATCAAAAAGACATTTCAGCTAAGGTGCGGGTAATTTTAGAAGGGGTTTCATCGCATTTTTTTGAGGAGCCTAATTTTAGTGCATTAAACTCTTTGAGTATGCCAAAAGCGCCCTTTATCTTGGCGGCAGGTGCTATAAGCCCGCGTAAGAACCTGGCCAGAGTGGTTCAAGCGTTAAATTTAATCAAGAATAAAACCAATCACCATTTGGTTACCGTGGGCGGCAGCGGTTGGGATGACGCTGAGGTAAAAGATCTAGTGGCCAAGTACCAATTACAAGATAGGGTGCATTTTATGGGCTATGTGAGCGATGAGCAACTCCGCGCGCTGTATCGCCAAGCAGAGCTTTTTGTGTATCCTTCTTTATTTGAAGGCTTTGGCTTAACCATTTTAGAGGCCATGGCCAGCGGTTGCCCGGTAGTAACTTCCAACCTGTCGTGCTTACCAGAAATAGCCGGGGGAGCAGCAGCTTTGGTTGACCCCTATAATGAGCAAGCCCTGGCAGAAACGATGCTTCATGTGCTGGAAAATGAGATTGTAAGAAAGGAGCTAGTAGCCAAAGGTTTGCAAAGGGCCCAAGACTTTACCTGGAAAGCTTGCGCGGAACAAACCGTTGAGGTTTATAAAAACCTAGTAATTTGAGTAGGAGGAAACTATTACTGGTAGCCCATTTTGGCGAAGATTACATTGCGTACCGAAGCAAGTTTTTAAGTTTTTTAAAGGAACGCGAGGTTGAAGTGCACGCCATGGTGCCTAAAGATAAATACCAGCCTGAGGTTGAAAAACAGGGGCATCCGGTAACTTTTTACAAGTACCAGAGAAGTGCCTTGGCAGTTTTTTATTTCGCCACTTTTTATCGTCAGCTTAAAAAACAGATTAAAGCAGGTGGTTTTGATTTGGTGTACACCCTTAAGTTTTTCCCCAATTTAATTGGCATTATGGCGGCCAAAGCGGTACCTGGCGTTAAAGCGGCAGGAACTATTGCCGGCCTTGGGTTTTTAGATAAGCAGGACCGTAATTTCTTAATTCGCCAAATTTTCAGAGTTTACACTAAAGTTCTTAACCGAGCCGATTATGTAATCATTCAGAATAAAGATGATTTGGCTTTGCTAAAGCCTTACTTACCCAAGCCTAAGTTAGTTCTAACTTATGGCAGCGGGGTAGACCAGTCGCGCTTTGAAAACTTCACCTTTGATGATCAGAAAGACCGTGAAAGGCTGAAGCTTCCGCAAAGGCCCTACCTGCTTTTATGCAGCAGAATTGTTCGTGAGAAAGGGGTGAAAGAGTTGGTTGAGGGATACCTTCAGGCAGCCAAAGAAACACGCTTGGATTTTGATTTGGTAATTGCTGGGTGGTATGATGATGCGGGTCTGGAAAGGGAGTTACAGCAATTGGTTGAGCCAAATGCTGCCATCCATCTTTTGGGGTACCAGTCAGATGTGCGTTACATAGTTTCCATTGCGGAGGCGGTGGTATTGCCCAGCTACTATCCAGAGGGCGTACCCCGGTCCTTAACCGAGTCTTTGGCCATGCGAAAACCCATTATTACCACAGATCACAAAGGCTGCCGAGAAACTTGCGTTGATGGTGTAAATGGTTTTTTAGTTGCACCAAAATCAGCAAAAGCTTTGAAAGAAGCTTTGTTAAATTACAATCAGCTTAGCGATGAGGCCAAGCAGGCTATGGCTAAGGAAAGTAGAGCTTTATTTGATCAAAAATTTGAGCAGAAGCAAGTTTTTAAAAGTATTGTTGAAGCCTTAAATCTATAAAGTGAAAACACTTATAACCGGTACCAGTGGTTTCTTAGGAGGTATCTTGAAAGATGCATTTACAGGGCAAGAAGTACTAGGTTTAGCTCGCTCAGGGGCGGATATTCCATGCGACTTGGCTGCGGCTGTGCCTCAACTCCCAGCAGATATAGAGTACGTTATTCATGCAGCGGGTAAAGCACATACTGTTCCTAAAAGCCAGGAGGAGATTGATGCTTTTTTCAAGGTAAATCTTACGGGTACTGTAAATCTTACCAAGGGCTTAAATCTGCAAACGCTAAAAGGCTTCATATTTATTAGTACCGTGGCAGTTTACGGAGAGTATGTACCTCTTCAAACCGATGAGTCGGCTCCCCTATTAGGAGAAAGCCCTTATGCGCTCAGCAAGATACAAGCTGAAGCGTATCTTCAAGAATGGGCGAAAACCAATGCAGTGCCGCTCTTAATAGTGAGATTGCCACTAATATCTGGTGCCAACCCACCCGGTAATTTAAAAAAGATGATTGATGGCCTTAGAACAGGAAAATATTTAAGTATCGATAACGGGCGTGCGAAGAGGAGCATTGTTTCAGCTTATGATGTGGCAGAATTCTTAAAAAGTAGCCTTGGCAAGGAAGGAATTTTCAACTTAACGGATCAAAGAGATCCATCATTCAAGGAAATTGAGGATCATATCTGTCAACTAATCAAGTCTAAACCTCCTAAAAATATTAGTTTTAAAATAGCCAAAGTGTTGGGTAGTTTAGGAGATATTCTAAAATTTGTGCCCGTAAACAGTAGTACAATAAAAAAGATGTCCTCAGACCTCACCTTTAGCAGTGAGAAAGCCACAAAAAAGCTAAATTGGGAACCTTCAAATGCGGTAAAGGCCATCCATATTTCATGAATTATTTGAGTGTTGCCATAATTAGCTTTGTCACCCTTTTTGTGTACCGCAGGCTCGCATTAAGACTCGGAATATTAGATCAGCCAAATAAGCGATCTTCCCATACCAAACCCACTGTAAGAGGCGGGGGAATTGTATTTCCAATCCTAGCCATAGTTTGGTTTGTTCTAAATGATTATCAATACCCGTTTTTTCTAAGCGGGATTTTATTAGTAGCCTTAGTAAGTTTCACCGATGATCTTAGAGGGCTGAGTTTTAAATTAAGACTTCTTACTCAGTTTGCCGCGGTGGCATTAATGTTTCTGGATGTAAATAGCCTTGGTTCTTCATGGATATTTCTGCTTGCTTTGTCTATATTAAGCGTAGGCTGGCTCAATGCCTATAATTTTATGGATGGTATTAACGGAATCACCTCATTGTATGCGCTGAGTGTCTTAGGATCTCTATGGCTTACAAATAAATATGTCTTTTTCATTGAAGACTCTATTATTGTGACTACTGTAATTACCACTGCAGTGTTTTCTTTTTATAACGTAAGGCGAAAGGCCCTGCTATTTGCCGGTGACATTGGCAGCGTTTCCTTGGCATTTCTACTCGCCTTTTTGATGATTAATTTATTAGCCACATCAGAGTATTGGTTCTTTATCCTATTTTTCTTAGTTTACGGGGTTGATGCTGTTATTACCATTGTGGAGCGTTTACTGCAAGGTGAAAATATTTTTGAAGCGCACCGATCTCATTTGTATCAGCAACTGTGTAATGAGTTTGGCTGGAAACATCTACAAGTGGCTTTCATCTATGCAGGTACCCAATTATTAATTTCAGCACTGATTATAACGGGCTACTTATTTAAGATGCCTGGTTATACATACTTGATTGTGGCTTTTATCACGGTGGCCGGATATATTTTATTGAAGTCAAACCTTAGGCGTACATTGAAAACTAGAACAGCCTTAATAATTCATGATGAGGGAAAGAACAATTCACAACTGTAGTGTAATAGAGCTACCAAAAATCACCACAGCTGAAGGAAATATTACTTTTTATGAAAATAATAAGTTGTTCCCTTTTCCGGTTAAACGCTGTTTTTACCTCTTTGATGTTCCTGCTGGAGGACGAAGAGGTGGGCACGCTCATATTGAGTTGCATCAAGTTATTATTGCCGTTAGTGGTAGCTTCGAAGTTATTTTAGATGATGGTTCGGACATTCGTACAATCCATCTTAACCAGCCAGATAAAGGGCTGCTTGTTCCATCAGGTATTTGGAAGGAGGTTTTCAATTTTTCTGCCGGAAGTAATTGCTTGGTTTTGGCTTCTGAGAAGTTTTTTGAGAAGGATTATATAAGAAATCTAGAGCAGTTTTACAGATATAAAAGGCGTTGATTAAGAACTGGAAATCACGATTACAAACTTATATAGCTTTTTTTGAACGTCTCATTTTACTGGCACGAAAATTTCCAAGTAAATAATTCTAAGCCACAAGAATTAGATCATTTTAGGATTTTAATCATGCCAAACACTTGAAATAAGCACAATGAAAACAAAGACTCGAATTAAACAGGCCCTAAAGTTTACTAGAAATATTTTAGTCAATAGGTCTAGTTATTTTAAAGGCTACGACTATGCTCAACGTAAAACCTTAAATAAGACATCTCATAAAAGTGATTTAGTAGAAGCAGAAGAATCAAACCCACTAAGTGTTTCTTTTAATAATAATACCAAGGGTAATGGTATTTGGAAATGGCGCCACTACTTTGATATCTACCATAGGCACTTTCATAAATTTAGAGGACGCAAACTGAAAATTCTTGAGATTGGTATTTATAGTGGCGGTAGTTTAAAAATGTGGCGTGATTATTTTGGTGACCATTGCAGAATTGTAGGTATAGATATTGAGCCTGATTGCAGGGCCTACGAGAATAATTACACTAAAGTTTACATTGGCAGTCAATCCGATAGAGCTTTCTTAAGAAAAGTTATCGAAGAAGAAGGCCCCTTCGATATTATTATTGATGATGGAGGACACAGGCCTAATCAGCAAAGGATTTCTTTGGAAGAATTGTTGCCTCACGTGACCCATGGGGGGGTTTATTTATGTGAGGATATCCATGGCATTCATCATCCTTTTTCTATATTTTGCTCGGGGTTAGTTAGTGCGCTCAATCAAAAGGCCATTGCCTCGGCATCTGATTTGCAAAGAATTATTAATTCGGTTCATAATTATCCATTTATAGTCGTCATTGAAAAAAATATGCTTCCTATTAAAAAACTTACTTTAGAGAGAAGGGGAACGGTATGGCAGCCTTTCTTTGATTAATCTATGGGAATGACTAACGGAATTCAAAGGCATGAAATAAAGTTGGTAGAGGTTAATGACGCAGAGTTCATCATTAAACTCCGGAATGATCCGGAGCTTAAAAAACACCTCAATTTTACTTCTGCGTCCCTTGAAGACCAAAAAGAGTGGATCAGAGCTTACAAAAAGAGGGAGGCCAAAGGTGAGGAATACTATTTTGTTATTTATGAGAATGGTGCCAAGGTAGGTTTGTACCGTCTCTATGAAATAAACTCAATTTCTTTTACAATTGGAAGTTGGCTTTTCAGTAAGTGTCAGTATAAAAGCTTACCCATCATTTCTGATTTGGCAATTACCAATTTAGGTTTTGAAAACTTTAAACTTCCAATAATGCGTTTTGATGTACGCAAAGACAACCTCCGCGTTTTACGCTATAGCGCTGTGAAGAAGCCCATACTCTTCACCGAAGATGTAGACCGTTTTTACTACATATTACCTACGGAGCAGTGGAAAGAAGCACAAGATAATATTCTAAAGTTTTTTAGAATAGACCGATATTATTACCAAGATTTCAAAAATGAATTGATCTCTTCTTTTGCGAAGATGCTAAAGGAATGATAAGCGATCGCTAAACCGTAATCCACGGTTTTAACAGTGTCAGATTTTGTAAGCCTCCCAAAGCACCAACAGTCTTCTGTTAGGTGCTTTTTTGTTGCAAGCCACTCTTCTCTCCTTGTTCGGAACAAAGTGCCTTTCGTACCTTTGCTTTTCCAAAATTAAACTATGCAGCAAATAGCGCCCTATAAGCCCAAAAACAAGATTAGAATAGTAACAGCCGCCTCCCTTTTTGATGGCCATGATGCTGCTATTAACGTGATGAGGCGCATTATCCAAGCCACGGGTTGCGAAGTGATTCACTTGGGTCATGACCGTTCGGTAGAAGAGGTAGTAAACACCGCTATTCAGGAAGACGCTCAGGCCATAGCCATGACTTCGTACCAAGGCGGACACATAGAGTACTTCAAATACATGCGTGACCTTTTGAATGAGAAGGGAGCAAAGCACATCAAAATTTTTGGTGGTGGAGGAGGAGTGATTCTTCCTGAGGAAATAGAGGAACTTCACGAGTATGGCATTGACAGAATCTACTCGCCAGACGATGGCCGCGAAATGGGCTTACAGGGCATGATTAATGACATGGTGGAAAAAGCAGATTTCCCCACTGGAAAAGAAATCAATGGAGAGGTAGATCAGTTAGAGGAAAAATTCAAACCGGCCATTGCCCGGCTTATTTCGGCTGCTGAAAACTACATGGATGAGTCCAAAGAAGTGTTGGATGTCATTGACAAGAGAGCAACAGAAGTTAAAACACCGGTACTAGGTATTACGGGTACAGGAGGGGCTGGTAAGTCTTCTTTGGTAGATGAACTGGTGCGTAGATTCCTACTAGATTTTGAAGACAAAACCATCGCGATTGTATCAGTTGACCCCAGTAAACGTAAAACAGGTGGTGCCCTTTTGGGAGACCGCATCCGCATGAACGCCATCCGCAATAAGCGAGTATACATGCGTTCATTAGCTACTCGGCAGAGTAATCTTGCCTTGAGTAAACATGTGCAAGAGGCGGTAAATATTCTCAAGGCGGCTAAATACGACCTGATTATTTTGGAGACCTCGGGTATTGGACAGAGTGACACGGAAATTATAGAGCACAGTGATGTTTCACTCTATGTGATGACCCCAGAATACGGGGCAGCTACGCAGTTGGAAAAAATTGACATGCTGGATTTTGCCGACATCATCGCCCTCAACAAATTTGATAAAAGAGGGGCTTTAGATGCTTTGCGCGATGTTAAAAAGCAATATCAACGCAACCATCAGATGTTTGATCAAGACCCAGATGCAATGCCCGTTTACGGCAGTATTGCCAGCCAGTTTAATGATCCTGGTACCAACCAGCTGTACCGAGCTTTGATGAACAAAATTGTAGAGAAAACAGGCGCTGATCAGCTAAAGACCAGTTTCTTAAGCAGTGCCGAAATGAGCGAGAAAATTTACATTATTCCGCCTAACCGCACCCGTTATTTGTCTGAGATTGCGGAGAATAATCGCGCTTATGACAAGAAAGCCAAAGAGCAGGCTGCGGTAGCACAAAAACTCTTTGGGCTTTACCAGGCCGTACTAACCTTTGGTGGGCCCGATTTGCTGAAAAGCCCATCCCCAACCCTTCCCCAGAGGAAGGGAGCTGGTTCCGGCCAGGACTTATCTGGTCAGCCCATTTCTCCCTCAAGGGGAACGCCCGAAGGGCAAGGGGGCTTAGCCCCCTCTGGAGGGGGGCCGCGCAGCGGGGGGGAAGACACTACTGTAGCTACCCTCATCGATAAATTCATAGAAATCAAAAAAGACTTGGATCCTCACAACTGGGATATAATTTCCGGGTGGGAGGCTAAAGTGAAGCGCTATAAAGATGAGGTGTACACCTTTACCGTGCGTGACAAAAAAATTGAAATTGAAACACACACCAAATCGCTGAGTCACACGCAAGTACCAAAGGTTGCAGTGCCCAAATACACCGCCTGGGGTGACCTGCTTAAATGGAATCTGCAAGAAAACGTTCCGGGTGAATTCCCATACACTGCAGGAATCTATCCTTTTAAAAGAACTGGTGAAGACCCTACCCGAATGTTTGCCGGAGAAGGAGGCCCTGAGCGCACCAACAGGCGTTTTCACTACGTGAGTCAGGATATGCCAGCTGCGCGTTTGAGTACTGCTTTTGATTCGGTAACACTTTATGGTAATGATCCGGACTACCGTCCTGATATTTACGGGAAAATTGGTAATTCCGGGGTAAGCATATGTTGTTTAGATGACGCCAAGAAACTATACTCAGGCTTTGAATTAACGGCCCCAACCACCTCGGTAAGTATGACCATTAATGGTCCTGCGCCCATGCTTTTAGCTTTCTTTATGAATGCGGCCATAGATCAAGAATGTGAGAAGTACATCCGTGAAAACGGTTTGGAAAGTAAGGTAGAGGCTAAGCTTAAGGAACTGTACGATGATCAGGGTTTAGAGCGTCCAAAATATCAAGGCAATATTGCCAAACGCGGTGAGGAAGCCAAAATAGAGGATAATAAAGCAATTGAAACCGGGGCCACTGAGGTTACCGAAACGACCCAGCAGAAAGTTCTTTCTGGTGTAAACGTTGATGGCGATCTGCCGGAAGGCAACAACGGTTTAGGTCTTATGCTTTTAGGCATTACAGGTGATCAAGTGTTAGAACCTCAAGTGTATGGTGAAATTAAAGCCAAAACGCTGGCCACAGTGCGTGGTACTGTTCAGGCTGATATTCTGAAAGAAGATCAGGCCCAAAACACCTGCATATTTTCCACTGAGTTTGCTTTACGCCTGATGGGTGACGTGCAGGAAAGCTTTATCGCCAAGAAAGTGCGTAACTTTTACTCGGTATCTATTAGCGGCTACCACATTGCTGAGGCAGGCGCCAACCCCATTACGCAACTCGCATTTACCTTGGCCAATGGTTTCACTTATGTGGAATACTACCTGAGCCGCGGCATGGATATCGACAAATTTGGTCCTAACCTGAGCTTCTTTTTTAGCAACGGTATTGATCCTGAGTACGCAGTAATTGGCCGTGTGGCCCGAAAAATTTGGAGTAAGGCCATGAAGGAGAAGTATGGAGCTTCACCTCGTGCGCAAATGCTTAAATACCACATTCAGACTTCAGGGCGTTCATTGCACGCACAGGAGATTCAGTTCAACGACATCCGCACCACACTGCAGGCGCTTTACGCGATCTACGATAACTGTAACTCTCTGCACACCAATGCTTACGATGAGGCCATCACCACGCCTACCGAAGAAAGTGTGCGTAGAGCGATGGCTATTCAGTTGATCATCAATAAAGAACTGGGACTTGCCAAAAACGAAAACCCCATACAGGGCAGCTTTATTATTGAAGAGCTGACCGACTTAGTAGAAGAAGCCGTTTTAGCCGAGTTTGACCGTATCACAGAAAGAGGCGGGGTGCTTGGCGCGATGGAGACCATGTACCAACGCGGTAAAATTCAGGAAGAAAGCCTTTACTATGAAACCCTCAAGCACACGGGTGAATTTCCTATTATTGGCGTGAACACCTTCTTAAGTTCCACAGGCTCTCCAACGGTGCGGCCTGGAGAGGTGATTAGGGCCACTAAAGAGGAGAAAGAATACCAGATAGAAATGCTGGGCCGCTTGCACAGCAAAAATAAGGACCATAGCGAGAAGTGGTTGCAGAATCTGCAGCAGGCAGCCATTCACAATGATAACCTTTTTGACGTGCTTATGGAAGCGGTGAAGTATTGCTCCTTGGGCCAAATCACCTCTGCCTTGTTTGAAGTAGGAGGGCAGTATAGAAGGAATATGTAGACTGGCTTAAAGCCGCCATGATAATTGATTCTTGACCAAATTTTAATGGCCTTCTTGAAGCGATTAGTTAAACGTAAGTGGATACAGATAAAGAAGACTGTAAGGCGCTTTTTGATCAATCAATATGGCATGGATGCCAAAATTATTAAGAATGGAAATGAAAAGATTCTAGTTAAGGATGTTATTCTAATCGGAACAGCCCTATTTAAGTTTCAGCCAAAAGGACTGGTTCTCAATTTTTATGGCCACCCAAGCTGGGCTGCTACTGATTTAAAAATACGGTACTTTTTGCGCTACCTACTGGTGAAATTGCGACTAAGTAGGGTATCAAAAATAAAGACAGTTAACTTTCTTTACCATCCCTTTAAAGGAAATTACTTTCATTTTGTAGTGCAACAAATCCTCTATTTCGCTGCCTTTGAAAGGTTGAACCTCTCGGCCCCTATTTTTACTGGACTCAATAAGAGCGGTCTCAAGCCTTGGCAAAAGCGCTACCTGGAGCTACTTGAGATAGATACTTTCCAATTTCTTGAAGTTTCTACAAATTACAGGATACAAGAGCTTGTAGTTCTACCAGAAATGCCGGCTTTACGCTATAATAAACAGCTGCTGAATTCCTTCCGAAACCGGATTTTAAAATCTCTGGCCTGTTCTCAAGATTTTCGTAAGTCTGATTTTTCAAAACGAGTTTTAATTTCAAGAGCTGATGCTACTAACCGTCAAATAAAGAATGAACATGAGTTGTTAAATTTCCTGGAACCCTTTGGTTTTGAAAAGATAGTTCTCTCACAGTTGAATGTAGATCAGCAAGTTGCTCTTTTCCATAAGGCCGAAGTTATTATAGCGCCTCATGGGGCGGGCAATACAAATTTACTCTATTGCCAACCTTGGGTGCATTTTATTGAACTAAGGTTGAATCAAAGTGGGCAGGCAGATGATTACTACGAGAAAATGACCGAAATCTTGGAGCTAAAGTATACGCCATTATTCTGCAAGAAAGTAGATGACCAAGGTAACATGACTTCTGATGCCTCCTTAATTTTGAATGAACTAAGAAAAAATGACCTTATAAAGCCAATTGTGAGATGAGCAAGTTTTACCTTTTAGCTACCTGTAGCACCTGTAAAAGAATTCTAAAGGAACTTGAATTACCAGACTCAATAGAGCAACAAGACATTAAAACAGAGCCAATTTCTGCAGAGCAGCTCGACTCAATGGCAGAACTGGCGGGAAGTTATGAAGCCCTTTTTAGTAAAAGAGCCCAGAAATACAAGACCATGGGCCTAAAAACTAAGGTACTGAGCGAAAGTGATTACCGCGCCCTGATTTTGAATGAATACACTTTTTTAAAACGACCAGTTCTTCTTTTCAACAATCAAATTTTTGTGGGAAATGCGGCAAAAACCGTAGAGGCAGCAAAGGTGGCACTTGCTAAATAAGCACGAGCCACCGGTAAAATGCTTTTTTACGTTAGTTTAGTGCCTTATGAAACATGCTCTGTTTTACCTTCTAATACTGGTTCCTTTGTATGTAATGGCCCAGAATCCTTGTCTAATAGGGCAATCCTTTCATGTAGTGATATTAGGTTCTTCCACCGCAGCGGGGGTGGGGCCCAGTAGTTCAGATTCTACCTGGGTGAATCGTTACCGAAAATATATCCAAGCTGTAAACCCGCCTAATCAGGTCACAAATCTTGCTCAGGGAGGCACCACCACTTATCACATCTTACCTGATTGGTGCAACGCACCTGCCAATCGCCCGCAACCTAATAGCACCCGCAATGTAAGTGAGGCTCTGCGGCTCAATGCCGATGGCATTATAGTGAACATGCCTAGTAATGATGCTGCTTTGGGCTTTTCAGTAGCAGAGCAACTAACCAATTTTAGGGCCATCGTAAATCACGCAGACTCAGCAGGAATACCGGTTTGGGTATGTACCACTCAGCCAAGAAGCTTTAATATTTCAAAGCGTCAGGTGCAAATGCAAGTGCGAGACAGCGTACTTCAGATTTTTGGCACTAAGGCCATTGATTTTTGGACAGGTTTAGCTGATAGCGTGAACCAAATTGATTCGGCCTATGATTCGGGAGACGGGGTACACCTCAATGATGCCGCGCATTGCATACTTTTTCAGAGAGTACAGGCCAAAAATATACTACCCAATTTAGTAAATACTTTACCTCAACCCGACTTATTCCTCTACAACCTTAAACGTCTACAGACATTCTGCGGCCAAAAACGTGACACCTTTCAGGTAGGCATATCCAACCTGGGTCTAGCCACCCAATATGCGCTTCCCATTCGCTGGCAGTTAACATCGGCCACAGCCACAATAACCTACTGGGATACCCTCTACGGTGGTATTAGTACCTGCTTAGACACTTTTAGTAAGGTTTCCCTGAATACGAGCCTGGGGGGTAGTTTTAGCGTTTCGGTTAAAATTTTCACCCAGGGAGATAGCTTGCAAATCAATGACTCAGCCGCCTTCTCATTTCAAACTCCGGCTTTACCCACGCCATTGGCAACCAATGATACGGTTTGCAAAAATGAATTGGCACTATTAATGGCTACGGGTGCAGATACTACGCGTTGGTTTGATGCCCAAGGTGGCTTTATTCAATACGGAGACACCCTAGAAGTTGACAGTTTAGATTCAGCTACCTGGTATAGGGCCCAAGTGAGTACCGGCCCTTTTCATTTTAAAGGGCGCCTTAAAACCTTGGAAAGTACTAATGTGAATTGGCGGGGTATCATGTTTGCTTTAGTGGCCGCAGACACACTAACCCTAGATAGTTTAGAACTAAAATTACAAAACGCGGGAACTTATAACCTACAGGCTTACTACCTTTTAGGAGACTACAAGGGTTTTGAAACCAATGCCAGTGCCTGGACTTATTGGGGTGCAGATAGTATCCATGCCCCTCGTAATGAATCCTTTGCCACGGCTCGTTTTTCACCTCAAACGCTGGTGCCTGCTGATACCTTTAGTATTTACCTGCAAATGCCTTCAGGCGCTAACCTGCAATATGCCAATGAAGGACAAGAAAAAAGTTTCAATACCCCAGAGCTTAAGCTTGTGAGCGGTACGGGAATTGGCGGACAGTTTTCCAGCACCTATTTTCCACGGATTTTTAGTGGGGCTATTTTTTACCACTATGGGTTTAAACCCGATGGGCAATGCCAGGCAGATACTTTTTTGCAGGCAGTGGTGCGCCCCAATACGCTCACAGTTTTACCAGACACCCTTATTTTAAATCCTACCCAAAAGATTACCTATCAAGTGGGGCCGAGCTTTAGTAATGTTCAGTGGTCAACCGGCCAAAATTCAGCAAGCCTAACCATAGATGCCGCGGCACTGCCTGCCCGGCAATGGCTGACTTACTGGGTTCAAGCAGTAAATAATTGGAGGTGCACCAACGCTGACAGCATGCGTGTTTTTGTAGACCCCAGCTTAGGCCTTGAAGAATTTACAGAAGGTCTTATTTCGGTTTATCCCAATCCTAGCCAAGGAGCATTCTGGGTTGAGAACTCTGCCGCTACTCAAAGAGAAATAGCCATTTATAATTCCAGCGGCCAGCAGGTTTGGCATGGGCTCTTTAGCGGCCACAACAAAAACCTCTTAGAGCTCCCGGCCGGCCTATACTATTTAAAAGGCTATGGGCATCCTGAGAAAGGTTTAGTCTTTAGAGTAAGCCAGTAAAGTAATAGTCATCACAGCCAAGCCACTACGAGTGTTTTTCATTTAAGGGCTTAAGTACCTCATTCTGCCTCCGTTAAATTTATTTTTTATGTAGCTTTAGACTCTAAACCTTTAATCTTGTTCTGGAGCCGCTATCCAATATTTAAGTTGCTATTGGCGTACGTCACAGGGGTGATGCTCTACAATTTCTTCCACCCTGAGCCCTGGTACGCTTTCATACCCATGCTATTTGCCTTAGCGGGCTGGGTGCTGGCTCATTTTTTAAAATCCCGGATCTCCTGGCTGCTATTTCCGCGTTGGGTGGGTGCCTCTTTTTTGCTTTTGTTTTTTGGCCTGGGCTTGCTGAGCAGCGCCTTATACTTAAACCATTTTAGCAAGCAGTCTCTGGCAAATGGTAACCATCAGTACTTTTTAGTAGAGGTAGAGTCTAAACCGCAAGATAAGGAACGCAGCATAGGCCTACAGGCTCAGGTTTTGGGTTACTTAGACAAAAGCCCTGAAGGCAATTTCAAAAAGGCAGAGGCAAAACTGATGGTTTATCTCCAAAAGTCTGTGGAAGCCCGGAGCTTAAAGTTTGGTGATAGAATTTGGCTAAATACCCGGCTAAATGAATTGGAGCCCCCAGGCAACCCTTACGAATTTGATTACAAGAACTACCTCAATTTAAAAGGTATAGCCTGGCAGGCTTATGCCGATAGTAGCCGCTGGTGGATATCTACTTCGCAAAGCGGTTTCAGTCTCATCAGGTTTTCACACCAATGGCAAGATTTTTTCCTTGAGAAAATTAATCAATGGCGCTTAAGAGAGCGTGAAACCGCTGTTTCTAAAGCTCTACTGTTGGGTTTTAGAGAAGATATAGATCAAGAATTAATGAAGGCCTATTCATCGGCCGGAGCCATGCATGTGCTGGCAGTTAGTGGTTTGCACGTGGGTATTATCTATTTAATGCTGAACAAAGCCCTTTTTTTCTTGCAGGGTAAAGCCTGGCGTAGGGGGTTAAAACTGCTTTTACTAATTGTATTCCTTTGGGGCTATGCGCTGCTAACCGGTTTGTCTGCCTCAGTGGTGCGGGCGGCTACTATGTTTAGTTTTGTGGCGGTAGGGCAGCTGTTTAACCGGCATACCTCAATTTACAATACCATTGTAGTTTCGGCTTTTTTTCTCTTATTGATTAAGCCTACCTATCTATTTGAAGTAGGTTTTCAATTGAGCTATGCAGCAGTTTTTGGTATTGTTTGGCTACAGCCTCGTATGGAACGCTTGCTACCCGCTTTACCCACACGGCTTTTAAGAGGGCTTTGGGCCATAACCACCGTGTCTATTGCAGCTCAGCTGGCCACGTTTCCTTTAGGTTTATATTATTTTCATCAGTTTCCCGCACTCTTTTTAATCTCTAATATTTTAGTAATACCCCTGGTGAGTATTCTTATGTACTATGGTATTGGATTGTTGGTGTTTACAGCCTTGGGAGCCATTTCTATGCATTGGCAAAGCCGGTCTGAATTAGCGCCCTTTGATCAATTATGGCAAAACAAGCCGGGGCTTTTTAGTGACCTAGAGCCTTTAGCTTGGCATGACGGCCTTAGCGAACTGCTGGTAGCAGGATTTGACCTTTTGCTACGGCTACTCAATGCCTCGGTTAATTTTGTAGAACAGCAGGGGTATCTCATATCTGGTATAACCATTAGCCAACTGGAACTTGGATTGTTATACGTGATGATAGTTTTGGGATGTCATTGGCTCAATAGCGGCAAACGCTGGCGTATACAAGGAGCATTATGGGTTCTACTATTTTTGGTGGCTTGGCAATTTGTAGAGAACTACAAATGGAATAATACTCAACGCATCACCTTATACCAAACTAACGCTGGCCTGGCCTGGGGAATTTATGGTGAGGGAAAAGGGATTTTACTGGCTCCCCGCAAGCTTTTGCAAGATGAAGATGCTCTTACTTTTCACGTGAAGCATCACTGGTGGGCTCAAAACCTAAAGGCGGTAGAGCGGGTAGAATGGTTAAACGCAGATTTGAATCCAGCGCATGCCAACCAGGAGCCCCAGCTACTCTTCAGCCAAGGAGAAATTTTAACTACTTTTCCTTCGGTAGTTACCTCAGATTTTTGGCTCGTTCATCGGGGTAAACCCGATGAAAAATTACCGCCACCGGCAAAGGCCATTATAATAGCCACTACAGAAACGGATGTATTAGAGTTATGGCGGGCATATGCGCAGGAAAAAGAAGTAGCGCTGATTGAAATTCTAAAATTACCGCAACAAACTTACACGCGCTGGTCTAGCGAATTTGCTGCAAAGCCCGCATTAACTTATGCTTCTCAATTGGCCTTTGAATAATGGCGTCAAAACCGTGGTGCAAAGCACGGCCATTCATGTCATTTGAAGTAATACCAATAACAGGAACTCTAATCTCGCGCTCTTGACGCATTTTACTTACTAAGTCCAGGGTGTTCAAACGCTCCAAGCGCATGTTAATGAGCAGTAAGTCATACTTCCGCTCCTTAATACGCTTGATGGCGTCATCGGTTTTATTTTCAATGTGTAAAGCAGCCCCTTGCTCTTCAATCATGTATTTAAGCAGCATCTGATCTACCTCATCTACGCCAATAAGCAGTACTTCTTTTTCTTCTAACAATTGTCTTTTTTTTACAGGAAAATCCAGAGTCATGTGCAAGGTATAAGTAATCTAGTCAATAAATGTTGTGTAAAAGTTAACTGAATACTAATTGTACTTTTTACACTTAGTGCAAATGTACTAAAACTAACCGGGTGTCAAATAATCAAGAAAACCCGTTTTAGCCTAGCAGACTGTAGGGTTCAAAATTTTGTATTACAGGTGTTTAATAGGTGAACTGCATTTGTTCTAGACTCTTTAGACTGAAAGGCGGCTCACCAGAATTTCCTTTAGGCGTGCTATTTCCACCTTGTTCAAGAATTCATCATCATCAGCAATGCTGATGTCACCGGTTTCCTCAGAAACCACTAAGGCTAAAGCATTGGTCTTTTCAGCTACGCCAATGGCGGCCCGGTGGCGAAGCCCAAAACGGCTGGGCAGGGCGGTTTTGTCAGTAATGGGGAGTATGCAACTGGCAGCCACAATTTTGTCACCGCTTATTAGCACGGCACCATCATGCAAAGGGGAGTATTTATTAAAAATACTTTCCAGTAACCGAGCGCTTAATTTGGCTTGTATTTCAGTACCTGTATCGCGGTAAAAACCCAATTTACTTTCGCGTTCAATAACCATGAGGGCGCCCATTTTTTGACGACTCATGTGCTCTACGGCCTGAATAATTTCATCAAGTTCCAGTTCGGTCTCTTCATCGCGCAACCAGCGTAACTGACGCAAAAATTTGCGTCTTTTGGTAAAGTTAGTAGAGCCAATTACCAATAAAAACTTTCGAATTTCTTGCTGAAACACAATCACCAGAGCAATTACCCCAACGCCAATGAACTGCCCTAAAATTTCACCCAGCAGCTCCATGTTCAGCGCCTGCACAATCTTCCAAATCACATAAATGGCGGCCACGCCTATGAGCACGTTTATAGCAACCGTATCTTTTATAAGGCGGTAAAGCTGGTAAAGCAGAAAGGCCACCAGCAAAATGTCTAAAAGATCCAGAAAGGAGAAGTCCAGTAATGACACGCGCTAATTTTGGGTTAAAGTAACTAATTTAATGGCTTCTCGGGCGGGCTTTACATCGTGCACTCGCAAGAAATCTGCGCCTTGTTGCAAAGCCAAAGTGTTGAGAACTGTGGTTCCGTTTAATGCTTCATCTGGGCTGCAGTCCAGGTTTTTGTAAATCATCGATTTTCGGCTTAAGCCTGCCAGAACGGGTAGTTCAAAAAAAGTTTTGAAGTAGGCCAGATAATTAAGCAGTTCAAAATTATGCGAACTGGTTTTCCCAAATCCGAAACCCAAATCCAGGATTAGGTCGTTAGCACCATGAGCGTAAAACTTGTCTAATTGCACGCTGAAGTAATAGGCAACTTCCTTGACCACATTTTCATAGTGCGCCTTGTTTTGCATGGTTTCGGGGGTGCCTTTTAAATGCATAAGGATGTAAGGTACTTTTAACTTGCCAATTACTTCGGGCATTTTTGAATCCAGGGTTCCGCCCGATATGTCGTTGATGAGAACCGCGCCTGTTTTCACGGCCTTTTCGGCCACAGCCGAGTTGTAGGTGTCTACTGAGAACCGTGCCTGGGGAAAGCTCTGCACCAACTCCTTTAAAAAGGGTTGTAGCTGTTTCCATTCATCTTCTGCGTTTATAAGCGCGCTGCCCGGCTTGGTGCTCACCGCGCCTACGTCAATAAAGTCGGCCCCTTCTTCCAGAAGCTGAGCACAATGCGCCACTGCTTTGTCTACAGAGTTGTGGCGGCCTCCGTCATAGAAAGAATGGTCATTAACATTTAGTATACCCAGTATTTGGGGGCGCTGCAGCGGATAAATTTCTCCTCGGATACTTAAGCTGAAATTGCCGTAAAATCTGTTATTTTCGCTTGTTGAATTCATGATAAGCGCGCTAAATTATTAAATGAGCAATACACTACAGCAGTACAATAAAGTACTAGAATTGTGCAACAACCTCTTTGAAAAAAAAATGCACGATTATGGGGCCGCCTGGCGCGTTTTGCGTCTACCCTCCTTAACCGACCAAATCTTTATTAAGGCCCAGCGCTTGCGAAGCATAGAAGACAAGGGCAAACAATTGGTAGACGATGCCCTGGACGGTGAATACATTGGCATCATCAACTATTCATTAATGGCCCTGATTCAATTGGAAATGGGGGTGGCTGAGCAACCCGACCTTTCTCCGGAAAAAGCCCTGGAAAAATACCGGCAGCAAGCCCAAATGGCCAAAGATTTGATGCTCAGAAAAAACCATGATTACGGTGAGGCTTGGCGCGAAATGCGCTTAAGCTCCTTGACCGACTTGATTTTACAAAAGCTCTTACGGATTAAACAAATTGAAGACAATGCGGGTAAGACCTTGGCCAGTGAAGGTTTGGATGCCAATTATTTTGATATGGTGAACTATGCAGCCTTTGCCCTGATAAAAATGAACGAAGCAAAAGAAGAAGCATGAAGTTAATTACACAAATTTCTCGAATTCTAGTGGGGGGTCTATTTATTTTCTCAGGCCTCATAAAGCTGAATGACCCAATGGGCTTTGCCTTTAAGCTCAGTGACTATTTTGCCGAAGATGTTTTAAACCTACCTGTATTTCAGCCCTTTACGCTGGAGCTTGCCCTGTTTATTGTCATCTTAGAAGTGCTGTTGGGTGTGGCCCTCTTAATTGGCATGATGCGCAAACTTACCGTTTGGCTGCTCCTGCTCATGATTGTGTTTTTCACCTTTCTCACATTTTACAGCGCTTATTTCAACAAAGTAACCGACTGTGGATGCTTTGGAGATGCCATACCGCTCACGCCCTGGCAGTCTTTTGGCAAAGACGTTATTTTGTTGGTGCTCATCTTGATAATTTTCACCCACCAGCAATACTTAAAACCCCTATTCTCAAAATTATCACAGTGGTTTGTACTGGGCTTTTCTTTTGCAGGATGCGTGGTGCTGGCCAATCATGTATTGAATCATCTTCCTATCAAAGATTTCCGGCCTTATGCCGAAGGGAAGAGTATCATTGAAGGGCGAAAATCAGCCGAAGAGCTGGGCAAAGAACCCACCCAATACGGCACCATCTATTACCTGCTCAATAAACAAACTGGTGAAGAAATGAAAGTGAGTTCAGAGGCTTACGTAGCCGAAGAATGGTGGAAAAAGAAAGAGTGGGAAATTCAATCAGATAAAACGGAAACCGTGAAGTTAAAGGAAGGCTATGAGCCGCCTATTCATGATTTTATTCTTACCCTCAATGATGAGGAAATAACCGAGAAAGTTTTGGCCGAACCGGTGGTGTTTTTAGTAGTGATGTACAAAATGGAGAAGACCCAGGCAGAGGCTTTTGAGCGCCTGAATAGCTTTACCCAGGCTGTGCAGCGCCAGGATTTACCCGTAGTGGGGGCCAGTGCTTCACTTTCGCAGGTGGTGCAAGAAAAGAAGGAGGCCTGGAACTTTAACTTCCCCGTGGCCGTGGCCGATGAAACGGCTCTTAAGACTATCATTAGGGCTAATCCGGGTATTGTACTATTGCAGCATGGCGTAGTGGTTAAAAAATGGCATTACAATGACTTGCCCAGTTTTGAGCAGGTAAAGGCCAATTACCTCTAATTGCTGCGCTATTTTTTTCATAAAATTCAATACAGTCTGCTGGTAATGCTAGGCGTAGCCAGTGCAGTATTTTTGCTTTTTAACCTGCTGCCCGGAGACCCTTCGCGTATGATGTTAGATCAGCGCGAAGACAGTGAGCAGCTGGCCTTAGTGCAAAAAAAATACGGTTTTGACAAGCCTCTTGGGCAGCAGTATTTGCTGTACCTCAATGATTTAAGTCCAATTTCATGGCACAGCAATGATCCAAATGCTTTTACCGCTTTAAAGAAGTACAGTCATTACCAAAAATTAGCCTCTTTGGGCGATGGCCAAATCGTACTTAAACGACCCTACTTGCGGCAATCCTTTAAAAGTGAAGGCAAACCCGTGACCCAAATTATTGCCGAAACTTTGCCCAACACCATCGTATTGGCTATCAGTTCTATACTCATTGCTATGGTTTTGGGCGTGGTTTTGGGCGTGGTTACTGCTTTAAATCGGGGTAGTTTCCTAGACCGCCTAATTACCGTTGGAGGAACTTTGGGCATGTCTGTACCCTCTTTTTTCTCAGCCATTTTAATTGCCTGGCTATTTGGCTTTTTATGGGCAGAATACACAGGTTTAAATATGACCGGCAGTTTATACGAAGTAGATGACTACGGGGAGGGGGTTTACATCAATTGGAAAAATTTAATCTTACCCGCAGTAACTTTAGGCATAAGGCCACTGGGCGTAATTATCCAACTTACGCGCAGCAGTTTACTGGAAGAAATGGGACAAGATTATGTGCGTACAGCTCGGGCAAAAGGCTTATCCTTTAAAAAAGTGGTGTACCAACATGCTCTACGCAATGCTCTAAATCCGGTGGTAACCGCAGCCAGCGGTTGGTTTGCCAGCATGCTGGCCGGAGCCGTATTTGTAGAATATATTTTTGGCTGGAATGGCCTGGGAAAGCAAATTGTTGAATCTTTGAACCAGTTGGATTTGCCGGTGGTCATGGGGGCCGTGCTGGTGATAGGCTTTACCTTTGTACTTATCAATTTTTTGGTTGATTTGTTATACGCCTGGCTAGATCCACGGGTAAGAGTTTAAAAGTAAAAACAATAAAAATGGCAAGAAAAATAGTAGCGGGTAACTGGAAAATGAATCACAACCTTAAGGAAGGGTTGGAAGTAGTGCAGGCCCTAGAGGCCTATCTTCTAAAGATTGCGCCAAAAAATGTAGAAACAGTAATTGCCCCGCCTTTTATTCATATTGCTCAGGCGGCAGAAATCAGCAAAAACACCCATCTCTCCATAGCCGGGCAAGATTGTAGTGCCCAGGAAAGCGGAGCCTTTACGGGTGAAGTAAGCGCGGCCATGTTAAAATCGGCTGGAGCCGAGCTGGTAATAATTGGGCACTCAGAGCGCAGACAGTACTTTAAGGAAACCCACGCCCAGTTGAGTGCAAAAGTAGAACAGGCTTGGGCTAACAATTTATTACCTATTTTTTGCGTAGGTGAAAGCCTGGAAGACCGCAAAGCCGGCCATCATTTTAAGACGGTAGAAGACCAAATTTCAGGCGCTTTAGGCAAATATGATGCTGCTCAATTGGAGAATCTGGTCATTGCCTATGAGCCGGTTTGGGCTATTGGAACGGGTGAAACGGCCAGCGGAGCGCAGGCGCAGGAAATGCACGCCCATATTCGCAGCTTTATTGCGCAACAACACAATGCTACTTTGGCCGATGAAATTAGTGTGCTTTACGGTGGCTCGGTAAAGCCGGCTAATGCCGAAGAGCTTTTTGGCCAACCCGATGTGGATGGAGGCTTAATTGGGGGTGCTTCCCTGCAAGCCGATACCTTTATTGAGCTTATAAAAATTGGCGAAGCAGTACTCTAATGGAAGATTTTCTGGTAGTGCATATCAAACTGAGCCCAGTGGAGCCCAACCGCGAAATTTTGATTGCGCTTTTAGATAATCTGGGTTATGACTCTTTTGAAGAAACTGAAGAAGGCCTGAAAGCCTACATTCTTAAGCATAGCTTTAATGCCCGGCAATTGGAAGAACTACCTTTCTTGCAGCAGACGGGCATCACCTGGTCGTATCACACCGAAGCGCTCAGCACCATTAACTGGAATGAAGAGTGGGAGCGCCATTACCAACCCGTAGTGGTTGAAGACCTCTTGCACATCAGGGCGCCTTTTCACCCGCAAAAAGAGGGCTTTAAAATGGAGATTGAAATTGAGCCCAAAATGTCTTTTGGTACGGGCCATCATCAGACTACCCGCCTAATGACCACCCTCATGTTTCAGGAAAACTGGCAAGACTTAAAGGTTTTAGACATGGGTACCGGTACAGGAGTACTGGCCATTTTAGCCGAAAAGCTGGGAGCAAGGGAGGTTTTGGCCATTGATAATTTTGAGTGGGCAGCTGAAAACACGGCTGAAAATGCACAGCGCAATAATTGTCAAAAAGTAAAGGCTCAATTAGGGGATGCCGCTAACCTAAAGGATTTGCTTTTTGATGCCGTTCTGGCCAATATTAACCGCAACGTATTGCTTGAAGACATGCCAGCTTACGCAGAAACGCTTTGTACAGGTGGGGTTTTGGTAATGAGTGGTTTTCTAACCAAAGACTTTGATAAAATTAATATCAGGGCAGAGCGTTTAGGATTTAGCTTGCAGAAAAAGCTTGAGTTAGAAAATTGGCTTTGCTGCCTGTACCTAAAAAAGTAGGGCAACGGCAAAAAAACTATTCCACATGAAAATTAAGGCACTCATAATTCTTTTGGGGCTGGCAATTGGTCAGTGCTTTGGGCAGGGCCTGCGAAAGTTTACCCCCAATAAAGAGGCGTATTTGAAAGAGCTGAAAGAATACCTTGACGATGAAAACAAGCTGGATGAAGAAGAGGAGCTAATGCCCATGATCAACAGCTTTGCCCAAGTTTGGAACGTTCCTACTTTTACCGATGAGGAGGCGAAGTGGGTATATAATATCAGCAATAACTACAGCAGAAAACGCATCACCGATTTTGCCACCTGGAAGCGGTTTTTTGAAATCATTCAGCATTTTGAGTTAAATCAAAAGGAAGAGGCCACACTGCCTTTCTTAAAAGACCTGCATGATCTTAGCAGAAGGCCATCGCGCGAAAGCGAACAATACTTAGCAACTGTGCACCAGTTGTTGTATAAAAATATTTTGTTTGATGATGGCCGCCAAAGCTGGGAAGTTATTGGGCTGGAGCCAGAGTATAGCTTTAACGGCACACCTACTTTCACATTTAAGGAAGTGGATTTGTGGGGGCACTTTAAAAATGATAGCACCCTAATTGAGCTTACTAACCTTAGCTATGTTCCGCGGAAGTATCAGGTTAAAGGGCAGGGTGGCAACACTTATTTTACGCGGGCAGGCCTTTCAGTAGACAGCGCAAGGGTTGAGCTGCAAGCCTACCAAATTGATGTAACCAAAGCCGATTTTTCAGCCGACTCTGCCACCATGTTTGCACCTGAGTACTTTGATGAGCCTGTTGTAGGCGAGTACTCTGAAAAGCTTACCAGCCAAAGTGGTGAAGCCGATGATGCTGTATTTCCTCGTTTTCGCTCTTATCGGAATGATTTAAGGGTGAACATCTTTTTGCCAGACGCCAGCTTTTTAGGCGGCTTTTCAGTGGTAGGCTCTCGCTTTTACGGCACAGGCGGGCAAGATGGCAAGGCCACTTTAGAGTTCAAATACAAAGACACACTGTTCATTAAAGCCCGCAGTGACCGTTTTTTGCTGAGCACAGATAAAGTGTTCTCCGAGGAAGTGGAAACGGTGCTCTACCTTAAAAATGATAGCATTTACCATCCCAAGCTCACCTTACGCTATCTGCCAGAGCGTTCGCAGTTCAGTCTTATTCGTAAAGAAGAAGGCATGGGCTCAGCCCCTTTTACCAATTCATACCACAACATTGATATGATTTTTGATGTGCTCAATTGGAAAATAGGCAGCCCGCTTTTAGACATGGGCAACCTGAATATTGGCGGAGGGCAAAAGCCGGTGGTCTTTGAAAGTAAAAATTATTTTAGGGAGGCCCGTTTTGATCAAATACAGGGCATGAACACCCGTAACCCCATTTTGCATTTAAAAGACCTCTCAGAGGCCTATGGCAACAGCCGTGAGTTCACAACCCAGGAAGTGGCGCGCCACATGCGCATGGATGAGAGCAACGCCCATATTTTTTTAATGAATATGGCTATTGCCGGATTTGTAGATTACAGCGTAGACAAACGTCAGGCCGTGTTGAAAGACAAAATCTTCAACTACTTTCTCAACATTAAAAAAGTGCGTGATTTTGATGTGATTCAGTTTGTTTCCAGGGTTGAGGAAGGGAACAACGCTCAAATGAGTTTAGAGGATTTTGCCATGGATGTTGAGGGCATTGAGGCCATCGCCTTGAGTGACTCCCAGAAAGTGGGGCTCTTTCCTTACGGCAAAACCATTACCATGCACCAAGGCCTGGATTTTGACTTTAACGGCCGCATAGCTGCAGGGCGTTTCAATTATTGGGGGCATGAGTTTAAATTCAGCTATGATGAGTTTATGATTGCCATGACCGACATTGACTCCATGCGTTTTAAGGTTCTGAGCTTTGAGCCTAACAGCCTGGGCCAGAAATATTTGGTGTCGTGTAAAACGGTATTGCAAGACCTTACGGGAGAGCTGCTCATTGACAAACCCAATAACAAATCGGGTAAAGTGGTGTACTCTGAGTACCCCATTTTTAGAAGTGCTAAAGACAGCTATATTTATTACGACAAACCCTCCATATTCTCGGGCGTGTACAACCGCGAAGAATTCTTTGTACGCCTGGAACCTTTTGAAATAGACAGTTTGGATAATACCAGTACCAGCGGCTTAACTTTTGACGGGACCTTTACCAGTGCCAACATTTTCCCAGATCTGAACCAAACCATTTCAGTGCAGCCAGATTACTCCCTGGGCTTTACCACCGAAACCCCACCCAGCGGCCTCAGCGCTTACGGGGGCAAGGGTAAGTTTACCAGTACGCTGCAGTTGAGCAACCAAGGTTTGCGGGGCAATGGCCGTATAGATTATCTCAACTCTTACGCCACCTCAGATGAGTTTTTCTTCTTTCCGGATAGTACCAACGGTATTGCCGCCAATTATGAGATTGATGAGAAAACCGGAGGGGCCAGTAATCCGCACGTTACCAACTATGGCGTAAAACTGCATTGGGAGCCCTACAACGATGTGCTGTACACCACCAGCCAGCAAACGCCCTTTGCCATGTATGATGCTATTGGCATGCGCGGCACCGGCACGCTGGCCCATTCACCCAGCGGTTTAAAAGGTCGGGGCCTGATGGAATTTTTAAATGCCGAAACCCGCTCTAAAGATTACACCTTCAACCACCAAAAATTTAATGCGCCTGAATTGGCTTTTAGGGTAAGAGCCAATGAAAATGCCGGATGGGGCTTTGGCATTGATCGCGCCCAGGGTGAGGTAGACTTTGATCGGGAGAAAGGATTCTTTGAGCTTTTAGACCCTGCCGATTACTTCAGCTTTTTGGCGAATCAGTACATCTGCTACATGGACTATGCCCAATGGAACATTCCCCAGAAATCATTTAACGTGAAAAAGCAAGGCGGGGGAGCGGCCCTTTCGGAAATGGTATCGGTTAAACCCGAACAAGATTCGCTGCGCTTTAACGCAGAATACGCCAAGTTTTACTTGGAAAGCGACCTTTTGGAAGGCTTTCAAATTCCGGAAATCCCCGTGGCCGATGCCCTGCTATTTCCCGATACGGGCTACGTGGCCATTGACACCGCAGCCCGCATGCGCACCCTTAAAAACGCCAGCATTACGGCTAGTGTAGAAAACCGCTACCATGAATTTTACGGGGGTAACCTAAACATCCAGGGCGCCAATAGCTTTACCGGCTCAGCCGATTACGAATACCTGGATCAGGATGGAACGCCCTGGCCTATTTTCTTCAAGGAAATCAAAGTAGATACGGGCACTACCGTTGGTTTTGCGCAGCTTAAAAAAGAAGATGGCTTTTACCTAAGCCCTTACTTTGCCTACTACGGCAACGTGCGCTTTAAAGCCAACCGTAAAGAGCTATTTTTTAGAGGGTACACCCACATTGAAAGTGATTGCGAAGCTATAAGCACCAACTGGTTCAATTTTAAAAGTCTCATAGACCCCAATAACATTTTAATTGAACTGCCAGAAATTGACCCTGAAGACAAAACCAAAACTCTGGCCAACGGAATTTTCCTGGCCGCTGATACGGTGAGCGGCTATGCCGCTTTTCTCTCCCAAGAGGTCTCACCAGCCGATAAACAAATGTTTTTTGCCAATGGGGTGCTCTACTATGATGAGGGGGAGAGCGGCTATGTGATTACTACCAAAGAGCGCATTCAGAATAAAAATGCTCCGGATAATTATTTACGCCTCAATAACTTAGACTGTACCATGTATGGAGAGGGGGCGATGAGCCTGGGAGATGGCCAAAGCCAGATGGAAATTAGCAGCTACGGCACCATAGTATATGATTTGGAAACCGATGAAATGAAGCTGGATATTGTGATGGGCTTGAACTTTCACTTCAGTGATAAGATTCAGGAACGCATGGCGCAATTGGTGTATGATTATGGCAGTGGGGAGGGTGTAAACCTGGCCGCCAACCCCTTTAAAACCTATGTAAATCAGAGCCTTCCGGCTGATGAGCGCGATGACTTTTACAGCGCCATAGAGAATTATGGCGCTCCAGAAAAGCTCCCCAAAGAGCTGCAAAACACCATCTTGTTTGGCAAAGCCACCATGAACTGGACACCTGAGTCACGTTCTTTTCTTTCAGAAGAAACCATAGGCATTACCGCTTTTGGGGATGATTTGGTGAACACCAAAGTAAAAGGGATTTTTGAAATTCAGCGCAAGCGTAGGGGAGACGAGATTTACATGATATTAGACATTGACCGCACCACCTTTATTTACATTGAGTACAAGCGAAATATTATGGGAATCTACAGCAGTGACGAACAACTGATGACGCTGATTAAGGAAATGGACCTAGACGACAGGCGTAATGAAGAAAGAGGCAAACCGCCTTTCACCTATACCATAAGCACCAAAGGAAAAATGAATCGGTTTGTGAGGCGTTTTGACAAATTTGAAGATGCAGCCGCAGAAGACTAGTCAAAAAAAGGGGATTAGACAGTAATCCCCTTTTTTTGGGTTCTGGTTGGAGAAAAATTCAAAATTTCTAAATCAATGTAAATTACAGTATACCAGTTGTCTGCAAGACCTAGGCCTGGGTTTTGACCCTTTTTTCCAGAAATATTTCATACTTCGCACAATCCACATCTCATTACGTTGCGTACATGGTGTCAAACAAATAAAAATGACTAAAATGAAACGCATGAATTTAATGAACGGAAAAAAATGGATGATGGCGCTAGCCATTCCAGCCTTAATGTTTTCAACCACCTCCTGCGAAGAGGAAGATGATAACAACAACAATGGTGGAAACGGATCCACGGAAATGAGCACTTTTAATTACGCCTTTAACAATGGTGAAGTGGGTGCAGGGACCGCTTACAACGGCAACCACATGGACAATCTAACCGCAGATTTAGAAGTGGTGGAAGACGGTGCGAATGCAGAAATTACGGTGACCTTGACCAACACCATAGACGGTCAAATGTATCCGGTACACGCTCATGATGCAGCTGATCCTAGCACTACTCCTAACGGAACTCCTTACAATGAAACGCCTAATAATGATGTATTAGTGATGATGATTGAAGGCAATGGTGGCACCGCTAGCATGACCTACACCACCAATGGCTTCTCCTACTCAGACATAGTAAATGACTATGCAGGCTTTTTTGTGGTGCATGATCCCTTACAGCCGGTTAATACCGCTGATATTTCCACCTATCTGATTGTAGGTTCTTTTGCAAGAGATCAAGGTACCCCGGCTAGTTACCAGTCTGAAACGTATACTTACAATTTCAATACCGGGCAGGTTGACCCAGGTTTTGCGTACAACGGCAGCCACCCTAATGATTTAACCGCTGAGCTAACGGTAAAAGAGTTAGCCAATAATGAAGCACGTGTTAGTGTGGTATTAAGCAATACCATTGCCGGTGAAACTTATATGGTTCATTCTCATGATCAGGCAGACCCAAATACTACGCCTAATGGCACGCCTTATGATGAAACGCCTAATGCCAATGTAATGGTAAAAATGGCCATGGGTAATGGAGGTAGCGTGCATGTAGCGCAAACTTCAACGCTTTCGTATGGAGAGCTGACTACTAATTATGACGCCTTTTTTGTAGTGCATGATCCGCTACAGCCTATAACTACTGTAGATCCAACCACCTATGTGATTTTAGGTGTGTTTGCACAATAATTGAAGTGTGGTTTGATGATAAGAGAGGTCGCCCAAAGGCGACCTCTTTTTTTGTGGGGTATCCCCCCAAATTAATTGATGCTGCCCATCACGCGTTGCATGAATTCATTCATGGCATCTTTGCGGGACTTCCCGTCCTTTACGGCTTTCTGCACTTCTAAGGCACCGTAAAAGTTGCTGAGCAGTTCGCCAATAACTTCTAGTTCTTCGTCTTTAATGCCCTTGGCATCTGCCATGTGCTCTAAGAGTTCTATGGTTTCATTCACCCAATCTTCATCGTTGGCTTCAATAAATTCTAGCGTGTGTTTTATTATAGGTAGTCTCATGGGTTAAAATTTTAAGCAAAGATGCTATAATTATGAATTATTTGATTTAAAAATTAATAGGTAAAAACTATACTAGTAAGGATCTACATCAAAAACTATTTGAATTTTTTGCTGGGGATAATTTTGTTCAAACTCTACAATGGTGTTCTGTATGATGCTTTTCACCTTACCCAAATGGGCTTGCGGTTCTAGTTTTAATAATAGTTCCATGTGGTAGCGGTTTCGCAAGCGTGCCACCAATGGAAATTCAGGACCTAACACCCGGTTGCCAAAGCTAGCCCTCAGGGCCTGGCCCAATTTGCGGCTGCGGCTTTCTAAATGCTGTTGATCTCTATGCTTCAGCGTAAGCTTAATAATGCGGTAGAAAGGTGGGTATTTGAATTGCTTCCGTTCGTATAACTCTTGTTTAAAAAACTCTTGGTATTGGCTGTCCATTACCTTACGGATTACGTGATGGTAAGGCTCAGAGGTTTGAATGATTACTTTACCGCGCTCTCCTTTGCGGCCTGCCCGCCCTGCCACTTGTCCCAGCAGCTGAAAGGCGCGTTCATGGCTTCTAAAATCGGGGAAGTTTAAAAGCGCATCGGCATTCATGATGCCCACCAAGCCTACATTTTCAAAATCCAGACCCTTGGTGACCATTTGGGTGCCCACTAAAATTTGCGTGTCGCCTTCTTCAAAATCGGTAATAATACTTTGGAACGCATTCTTTTTACGGGTGGTATCCAAATCCATACGTTGCACGCTAATGTCTGGAAACATAAGTTGTAGGTCGTCTTCTAATTTTTCAGTGCCAAACCCCAGGTTATTGATTTCATGGCTATTACAAGCCGGGCAGCGTTGAGGGATCTTGCGCTGGTAGCCACAGTAATGGCAGCGTAAATTATGGCTGTGTTTGTGGTAGGTGAGGCTGATGTCGCAATTCTGGCATTGCATCACATAGCTGCAGCTTTTGCACTGGATAAAAGTGCTGAAGCCTCTGCGGTTTTGAAAAAGAATAACTTGTTTATTCGCATTAAGGGAGGCTTCTATAGCCAGCTGTAAATCTTCGGTGAAAGCCCCCCGTAAACGCTTTTTACGCCTGGCTTCTTTCAGGTCTACGCAAGTGATTTCAGGTAAAGGCATGTCACCGTAACGCTTAAAAAGTTGCACCAGGCCAAATTTTTGATTTTGGGCATTTTGGTAGCTTTCCAGCGAGGGCGTTGCGGAGCCCAGTAGAACTTTGGCCTTATGCATTTTAGCTAAAACAATAGCCGTATCGCGCGCGTGGTAGCGGGGCGAAGGATCAAATTGCTTAAAGCTGGTTTCATGCTCTTCATCCACTATCACCAATCCCAAGTTGCTGAAGGGTAGAAAAACACTGCTCCGGGCGCCAATTATCAGGCGGGGAGCATGAGGCTCTTCCAGAAGTTTTAGCCAGCTTTCCACCCTTTCCCTATCACTAAAGCGCGAGTGGTAAACCATCACTTGTGGTCCAAAATGCTTTTGCAAGCGCCCTATTAATTGCGTGGTAAGGGCAATTTCGGGTACCAGGTAAAGTACCTGTTTATTTTGCGCTAAGAGGGGCTCAATAAGGGCGCTGTAAATTTCCGTTTTTCCGCTAGAGGTTATGCCGTGCAGAAGATTCACATCGTGTTTTTCCCACAGCGCTTTCAGCTCATTAAGGGCCGTTTGTTGATGCTGGTTTAAGGTTTTTAAAACTTCTGCTTTGCCCGGTTGAGGTGGGGTGTTTTCGGCATCGTAAAAAAGTTCCAACAACCCCTTTTTTTCCAAGCTTTTTAAAGAGCCATCACTGGCCTGGCAATATTTCAGCAGCTTGCTGGCGGTTACCCGGTCGCTATTTTTTTTAAGGCTAAAAAATGCCAGCAATAAATCGCGCTGCTTGGGTGCTTTTTCCAAATCGGCAAAAACCTCATTTATAGCTGTTTCGCTTAAGTTGGCGGGAAGCTTTACATATCTTTTTTGCACCGGTCGGTAGCCTCCCTTTATTTCTTCTTCCAGCAAAATGTAGCGCTTGCCCAGCAGACTTTTAATAATAGGTAGGGGGTTGGCCATTTCGGTGATGGCGCTAATTTCTTTTATGCTCAGCTTTTGCTGCTGCTCCAGTGCTTCAACCACTAAAAATTCAGCATCGCTAAGCTCATCATCTACCAATTCTTTCAATTGGTTGGGGAGCACACTCATTTCACTTTCCAGCTTTAGGCCATTGGGTAAGGCTGCCGCCATTACCTCGCCTTGGGTACAGAGGTAGTACCCGGCCATCCACTGCCAAAGTGAAAACTGAAAATCATTGACTATGGGATGCTCATCTTCTACATCCAGCAAGTCTTTGGGCTTAAAATCCTGCGGTTTCTCCTGATGCACCCGCGCCACCAAGGCTGTGTATAATTTGCGTTTACCAAATTGCACCACCACCCTAATGCCACGCTGCACCTTAGGCTCTAAGGCCGATGGAATACGGTACGTGTAATTCTGGGGGAGGGCCAGGGGTAAAATAACTTCGGCAAACAGCTCCATACCGCAAAGTTAGAATATAAGGGAGGTCTTAACGCAAGTTAGCTAAAACGAAGAAATTTTAATTTGGGCTATTGGCAGCGGCAAAGTACCTTGGCAGCATGAAAAAGATGGGCCTTCTTTTAGGTATTCTCTGGTCATGGTGCACGCTTGCACAGTGGCAGCTCTCGCCCCAGGCTCAGATAAGTGTGATTACCTGTGGGCCCGGTCAAAATGAGCTCTATTCGGCTTTTGGGCATAGTGCGGTGCGGGTGCATGATCCTAAAACCGGCTTTGATTTGCTCTACAACTACGGAGTATTTGATTTTGACCAGCCTAATTTTTACCTGAATTTCACCAAAGGCAATTTACTCTACAAATTAGCGGTAACGGATTACAGCCGTTTTGTGCGCAGTTACACTTCTGAAGGCCGCTTCGTTCATGAGCAAATACTGAATTTAAGCCCCTGGCAAAAACAGGCTTATTTTAATTTTTTGCAGGTTAATGCTTTGCCGCAAAATGCCACCTACCGTTACGATTATTTTTACGACAACTGCGCAACGCGCATTCGAGATGGCTTGCTGCAGGTTTTAGGCGACACCTTGCATTTTGATTCAAGCTACGTAGAGGCCAAGCACTCTATACGCGAATTATGCGACTTATACCTGAGCCAGCAACCTTGGGGCGATTTAGGCATTGATATTTGCCTGGGTCTACCCATGGATAAAAAGGCCAGCGCCTTTGAATACATGTTTCTACCGGATTATTTGGAGAAGGGCATAGCTTCAGCCACTCTAAAAACGGCAGAAGGAACCAAGCCCCTGGTAGCACAAAGGCAGGTTACCTTTGCAGGAAAGCCGCAGGACCAAAAGTCCACAGTTACTCCAACCCTGGTATTTCTGGTGCTCTTGGCGGTGGTGCTTGCCCTCAGCATCAGGCAATACCGTAAAAAATCCTACCGTCCTCTACCTGATTTTTTACTCTTTTTAAGTGTGGGCCTGGTGGGTCTGCTGCTTTTTATTCTTTGGTTTTTCACCGATCATGCTGCAGCCGCCCGTAACCTAAATTTGCTTTGGGCCTTACCCTTTCATTTGTTTCTGGCTTTTTTACTTTTTAGTGACAGGGCGAGAAAGCGCAGCCGCCTTTTATTTTTGATTGGATCTTTTTGGCATGGCGCGGTAGCCGTGGCTTGGTTCATGTTTCCCCAGGATTTACATTTAGCTTTGTTTTTTCTCAACCTTATTTTGGCCTTAAGAACGGCCTTTATTTACCAACTTGCTAAACTTCCATGAAACCACTTTTTATCCTTGGAATAACCCCGCGTTGCGGCAGTAATTATTTGGCAAACCTCCTGCATCGTCATAAAGAGATTGCCCGCTGCGGCATTGTTGGTGAAGACTTTTTAACCTATCATTTGTCAAAGCTTACGCACTTTAGCGAGGGCGTGGCTGGCTCTTGGAGTGAGGTTTGGAAATGGAATGAGAAAATAACGCCCCAATCCCAAAAGCAAAGACTAAATGAAGCTTTGCGCGATGGGCTTTACCGCTATTTGAGTGATGCGGTTACGGAAGAAGGTAAGTACTATGCTACCCATACGCCTTACACGCATAATCTGCCGCTTTTTAAATCATTCTTTTCCGATGCCCAATTAATTGTGCTGGTGCGCAGTGGCTTAGATGCAGTAGAGTCAGGGTACATTGGAGATTTTTGGTCGTACCGCAAGGGTATCAAACTGTGGTCAGAAAGTGCCAGGCGTATTGTTCAGGAACAGCAGCACCAGTCCTTTTTGCTCCTCAAGTATGAAGATCTGGTGAAAAATCCGGAGAAGGAGCTTACCAAGGCCTTTGAATTTTTGGATTTGAATCCGGCTAACTACGACTACGAGGCTTTGGAGCAACTGCCCGTGTACGGCAGTTCAACCACTAAGCAAAAAGATGGCTCGTTTAAGTGGCAGCGCAGCACCAAAAGCAAAGATTTTAATCCCTTGAACCGTGGTGCCAACTGGCCTCCCCACCTACGGTATTACCTGGAAAAAAATGGGGGTGCGGCCATGCGTGCCCTAGGCTATGATTTTCCAAAAAAGAACTACAGCAGTTCTCAGAAGTTAGCCGCTCAGAAACTAGATATGAATCATAAAATAGCTCAGGTTCCTGTCCTCTCCAGGGTTCTAAAGACCAAAGGCTAATTATTCTTCCAATACTACGTTGCTAGCATCCAACCCTAGCGCTTGGCACGCCTCTTTAAGATCTTCTACCATGGCAGGAGGGCCGCATAAATAAATGCGCTCATCTTTAGAGAGTTTTTGCTGCTCCAGAAAATCCTGATCTATTTGCTTACCGTTTCCTTCGGTAAGCACCGGTATGAAGTTTTCGCCCAATAATTGTTCCCAGTACTCTTGCAGTATGATGTCTTCTTTAGTTTTATTGCTAAAAATAAGCCGGTTGCCATTGACTTCTCCTTTTTGTTCAAGTGATTTGAATATGCTGATGAAGGGCGTAATACCAGCGCCACCGGCTATAAAAGTGCCCGTTCCCTGGTAGGTAATAGCCCCCCATGCCTCACCAATTAAGAAAGAATCACCGGGGGTAAGTTTGGCAATCTGCTCCGTAACCCCATCGTGATTGGGGTAGCTTTTAATGCTGAATTCCAGGTGATCATCTTCCGGTAAGGAGGTAAAGGTGAAAGGTCGTTTTTCCTTGCGCCAGCCATCTTGGTCTAAACTCAATTCTGTGGCCTGTCCAGGAGTAAAGAAGTAGTTCTCAGGCTTGGTAGTGGTAAACTGAAACACATCGTGCGTAAGTTTGGTAATGCTGGTAATCTTGATTTTGAATTCACTCATGGCTTTTCTTTAGATCTTTCCAATGGCACCAAACTTGAATTGTTTACACTGACTGTTTAGGTACTCCTTGAAAAGAACGAGCGTTTAAACATCCTGCGGCAAAAACCTGGACAAAAAAAGGCCATGAAACCTGGCCTTGTAGTGAATTCAATAATCATTTATCTTTAAAGGTGAATGCCCACCGGCAAGAGCGGCTTTAATTCGCGATGCTCTTTAAAATACTGTTTCACAAACTTGGTCATCGGCACAATGCGCATTCCCGTAGGCTCAATCATTTTAATCACCTCAGCCATCATTTCCTGGTCTTTGCCTTGCTCCACAAACTTTTTAGGAAACTCGGTTCGGGTGAGGAAGTATTTCTTCTCTTGAATTTGGTATTCAATTAAAGCCAAGCGTTCGCCCACTTTCACCTCAAAATGGCGCATTTCTGTATTGTCTAGCACTTCCATACTACTTGTCATTTTTTACAGGGCGTCAAAGGTACGGAATATTCGGGTACTAAAACTTTGGAGCTAAAGCCTTTGGACAGGCGCACCGTTGTTTTGTGAATCTCAGGGATATCCCAATCTCAGAATTAGAAGCACCTAAATACCAATAAACCTAAAATAAAGAGTTTTTATTGCCAGAGGGTAGACGGGCGCAAAAGACCCTGGGTGACCCTTCTTTCATCTGAAAGCCTTCTGACAAGAATTAGGATCCGAAATTTAGCACAAAGGGCGAAACGACTAAAGAATTAATTTTTGAAAGTAGTGGTTTAGATTACTTGAGCGCCAATTGCTTTTGCCATTTAATGCTTAAAGGGCCAATTTTCTTAGGTTTTAAGATGGCCTGAAAAATGAATTAGAAAAATTACTGACTTTTTTTTGATACTTTAGAGGATAACTTTTAAACAAAAAAGAAATGAAGAGAATCTTACTATTATTTGGAATGATTGCCTGTTGGGTAGGCGCTAAGGCCCAAATCAATTTGGCCCCACAGGCCACAGCAACCGCAAGCGCCTGTAACACAGGGCCTTGCAGCACCTTAAATGATCTCAATTTTGGTACCTGCGGAACCCAGCAAATGTGGATTCCAACCAGCTCCCCTCCCTCCTCTGTAATTGGGACTGATTTTATTGAGTTCACATGGCCAAGTGTACAGGCATTTGATTCACTAATAATTCATCACGCCCAAAACAACGCCCGTAGTCTTACAGGCTTTACCATTCAGGTGTGGGATGGTACTACCTGGGTAACTACGGAAACTGTATCTAACCTACCGCAAGCTTGTATTAACCGCGTGCCTATTCAAAAGACTTTCGCAGATCGCTTTAGAATGACGGCTTTTCAAATGACGGGTAGCGGTCAAACTTCTAACCCTAACTTTAGGGAGATAGAGATTATGCAGGCTAGCACAGCCCCCAATGATGCAGGTGTTGGTAGCATAGACCAATCGCTTACTTCCTCTTGTCCGGGCACTTTTCCGGTTTTTGTAAATCTGCAAAACTTTGGTACCAACCAAATTACCACGGTAGACATCGAGTGGGAAGTAAATGGGGTGGCTCAAACTCCGGTAACTTACAGTCAACTGCTTGACACTGCGGCAGGCACTGGTCCTTCCTCGGCCTTGGTGAACATAGGTAACATTACCTATGCCCCTCAAACTAATTATGTAGTGAAGGCTTGGACCACTATGCCCAATATGACGGCAGATACAGCAAATCTGAATGATACGGCTACGGCCACCTTAGCATTAGCGGCTCCTCAAATCACCTCAGTGACTAATGTAACCGCTACCACTGCAGAGGTAAATTTTGGTGCTGTACCCGGTATTACCTACCAAGCCATAGTGGTACCGCAAGGCAATCCATCTTCTTCTGGCACGGCTACTCCAGCCGTTAGTTCCAGCCCCATTAACCTGTTTGGGTTAAACCCAAGCACAGCTTATGATGTGTATCTTTTTGCCGATTGCGGCAGCAGTACCTTTAGTGACACCGCAGGCCCGGAAGCTTTTACTACCCCGATTAGAGGACCGAGAGGTGTAACGTGCATTACTGGTAATCCTGGGGTAGTGTATTTTGAAGATTTTGAGAGCGCAGCTCCAAATCTAACGGGATTGGGCACAGGAAACGGAGTATGGAGACTAAATTCTGGTGGTACGTCCTCCAGTAGCACGGGGCCTTTAGGGGCGCATCAAGGAAATCAATACATGTATTATGAAACTTCGGGAAGCAACCCAACTTCAGGTTCTGTGGTGACAGGAGCAGTTGATTTATCCACGGCCAATGATTCAGCTGAAATGTCCTTTTGGCTCCATGCTTTCGGTGCCCAAATTGGAACCCTTACGGTTGGTGTTAGTACTTCTGCATCCGGGCCATTTACCCCTGTTTTCACCAGTTCAGGGGCTGTTCAATCGGCTCAGGGAGACCCCTGGCAAAACGTGGGCGTGCGCTTAGATGCCTATGTAGGTCAGACTATTTTCATTGAATTTGCTTATACCAGTGGTACTAGTTTTACTGGGGATATAGCTATTGATCAGTTAGAGATTCGTTCTTGCGTGTTATGTCCATTTCCCAGTTCACCTGCTATAACCGCCCTAACTGATACGAATGCCACTGTCCAATTTAGTGACCCTTCCGGAAGCACCTGGGATCTGGAATGGGGCCCAATAGGGTTTCAGCAAGGAACAGGTTCAGTTACTTCGGTTACCTCAGACTCGGTGAGCTTTGGACCTTTATCTCCTAACACCTGTTATGATTTGTATATTCGATCTAATTGTACGGCTGCCAATAACGGAACAAGTGGTTGGATAGGACCCCTTCAATTCTGCACTCAGTGCGCAGCTTTTACGGCCCCTTACAGCCAAAACTTTGACGGCACCACCGCTCCTGATTTAGACAATTGTTGGACACCTTTGGCATTTAATCCGAGCGCGACCAACTTTGAATTACAGACAGATGCTTTCCGGAATAATTCGCCTAGTAACAGTATGGAGCTGCATAATGCCTCAGCTACTTCAGGCTTCTTGGGTATTGCCAGCCCACGCTTTAGTGACCTGGATGATCAAAAACGTTTGGAGTTCTTTGTATACGATGAAGATGGTTCTTTTGACGGCTCTGATTTGATTATTGGTGTGATGACCAACCTGGCCGATGAAACTACTTTTATTGGTTTGGATACTATTACAGCCGCTGAAATGGACGATGATCTTTGGGATTTCTTTGTGGTGGATTTGACCAATAACCCTATCACCAGTGGTGGCGGTCACGTGGTATTCCAGCACGGCATGAATTCTACCTTTGACAATATTCACGTAGATGACTTTGAATACAAGCAAATTCCTTCTTGTGCACCACCTTTGGTTACCACTTTAGGAGTGGCTGGCGTTACCAATGTTTCGGCCACAGCCACCTGGGGTAGCGGTAGTGACGGTTTTAAAACCCGTATTGCCTGGGGTACGCCTGGTTTTGTGCCGCAAGTGGCCGGTCAATTGGGTATTGACTCCGTAGCTGGTACGGTAGACCAGTACAATATTACCGGTTTATCTCCTCAGACTACCTACGAGTTTTACGTACAAGATAGTTGTACTACTGATGGTTTGAGCCCCTGGGTAGGACCATTCTTGTTCAGTACCGCTTGTTCTATTTTCACGGCACCTTTTGCCGAAGATTTTGACGGCAATAGCTGGATTGCCAGTGGGAATAACAATAATAACGTGTTGGATCCTTGCTGGACTTCAGACCCAGACACCACTTCGACCCTGGTGTTTAAGTGGATTCCACGTAGTACCGGCCCTACCAGTGGTAACGGTCCTACCAGTGATAAAACAGGGGTCAACTTCCTGTATTGCGAAGCTTCCGGTGCTGGTACTTCTGACACAGCTTGGCTAGTAACCCCTTACGTAGATGTTAGCACCTTAACCGTGCCGGCATTGTACTTTTCACAGCACCGTAATGCTAATGGTGGAAACCTTGCTGACATGCAAGTAGAGGTAACCAATGACTTTGGCGCCACCTGGACGCAGATTTACTCGGTAACCGGTGAAATCCAAAGTGCAGCCGGTGATCCTTGGGAAGATGAAATCATTGCCTTGGGCAATTATGTAGGCGATACGGTGGCGGTACGTTTCGTTCAGGCTTCGAATGGTTGCTGTGGTGATGCCGCTATTGATGACGTGCAATTTGCCGAAGCGCCCACTTGCCCTGATGTGATTAACCTGGCTGCTAATAATGTAGTTGATACTGCCGCTACCTTAAGCTGGGTGGGTAATCCTGCTACCAACTCCTACGAGTTCTGGATTGGACCGCAAGGCTTCTTCCAGGGAACGCAGGTTACTGCTGGCTCAAGAACTATTGTTTCCAATCCAAATATCGTGATTGACACACTAAATGCTAATACCTGTTTTGATTTTGTGGTAAGAGGTATTTGCGCACCCGGTGATACCGGTAATTGGGTAGGACCTTTTACTTTCTGTACGCCTTGTTCGCCATTCCCTACGCCTTATGCGGAGGACTTTGATGCAGTAACCGCTACTTCAGGAGACTTCGGCAATTGCTGGAGCGGTTTACCGGAAACCACTACCACCTTTAGCTTCCGTTCCAATACGGGTACTACTACCAGTGGCAGTACCGGACCAAATGGAGACGCTACCAGCGGCAGTGGCGTGTATTTATACACCGAGGCTTCCAGCGGAACTACCGGCAACGTGGCCGAGTTGTACAGTCCATTATTTGACCTCACGGGCCAAACCAGTCCAGAGGTGAAGTTTGCTTACCACATGTACGGCTCTACCATTGACTCCCTTAACCTGGATATCAATGACGGCTCGGGTTGGACGAATTTAATGTTCTTGCAAGGGCAACAACAAACTGCAAGTTCTGATCCGTGGCGTGATACTGCGGTAGATATCTCTTCCTACAGCGGACTCATTCAATTACGTTTTAGGGTGACCCGCGGCACCAGCTTTACCGGTGATGTTTCCATAGACGATGTGGAAGTAGGGGAGCCGATCATCAATGACGCGGAGGTAAACGCCTTGTTGGTTGAAGCGGGCTGCGGTGATAGTACCACGGCCGTGGATGTAGTATTTACTAACCGAGGCGCCAATGCCATAACCAGCCTGCCGGTAAGTGTGGCGGTAAGCGGTTCGCAAACTACTACCTTAAATGGTGTTTACACCGGTAATTTAGCCACCGATCAAACGGACACTTTAAGAGTTGGCACCGTAAACACTTACGGAGGCGCCTTACTAAACTTTACCGCTACGGCTAACTTAGCCAATGATCAGGTAGGCTTAAACGATACTATATCAGAAGGTCCAGTAGAGTTTATTCCATTTGAACCGGTTGGTTTTGACACAGTCGCTTGCGCGTCTGATGACAGTGTATTTTTACGCGCCCTAGATGTAGGAGCCCAGTATGCTTGGTTTGGCAGTAATAGTCCAACGGATACCATTCCTTTGGCAACAGGTGATACGGTAGCTTTTGCCGCAGCAAACGCACTAGGCACCTATTTCCTTCAGTACCAAACTGGAGTATCAGGTAGTTTAACCACCACCTATGCCGGTGGTAACGGTCAAGCCGGAAATACTTTTGATGTGCTACCAACCAGTGCCATTAGCCTATCCGGTATGGATATTCATATCGGTGGTACTACCACTGAAAATGTGTCTGTTTATTATCGATTAGGCACTGCTGCTGGTAATTCCAATACCGGTCAAATTAATAACTGGACCCTCCATGAATCCTTTACCGGTGTAGTTGGGGCAGGAATTGGAAATCCTACCAATTTGCAGTTTAGTTCCCCGCTTAACTTACCAGGAGGTCAGGTATCGGCTATTTTAGTGGTGCTTACAACTAGTACTAATATTGACTACACCAACGGTACAACCGTTGGGGCGGTATTTGCTTCCAATAGTGACCTTACCATTTATGAGGGTTTTGGCATTGGTTGGTCATCCGGTAACATCAGCGGAAGCTTTTCACCACGTAACTTTAATGGTGCCTTGTACTACGGCAGCGGGGGTTGCTCCGAAATAAGAACGCCCGTGAATGTAAATCTTTCTAATGATACTACAGAGGCAGCCTTTACCACAACAGGTACTCAGCCCACCTTTAACTTTGATGCATCTGCTTCGGTGAATGCAGACTTCTATCAGTGGGATTTTGGCGATGGTAACAGCGGTACCGGTGTAACAACTTCACACACCTATGCCAACAATGGGGTGTACACGGTTACCCTAACTACCCTTGACAGCACTGACTGTATCAGTCAGGATACGGCTACTGAAACCATCACGGTGAACGTAGGAATTGAGGAGAATGCCTTGAGTCAAAGCCTGGATGTTTATCCGAACCCTACCACCAACTTGGTGAACATTGCCTTTGATCAGGTAGGGGCCGGTGAGGTAACCCTAAGCTTGCAAGATGCACAGGGTAGAGTAGTCTTTAAAGAGACCCAAAACCTCAGTGGCAATAAATTTAGTACGCAAATAGATCTTTCGGCTTACGCCCGAGGGGTCTACATTTTAGAAGTAGAATCTGGTGACTTAAAAGCCAGACGCTCCGTTAGCTTACGCTAGTACCCTCTAAAAGAAGAATAATAATTTTTAGCCGCCCCGAAGCATTTCGGGGCGGCTTTTTTTTTAATTTAACGGCCTATTAACTAAGCATTAATTTTTTATGAGAAGATTACTAAATTACCAAGGCGCCTCTTGGCGTTCATGGCTTTGGTCATGTGTATTGGTACTGGGTTTTTCCCTTTCTTTTACCAACTCTGTACAAGGTCAGTGTCCTCCGGGAGCCGTTTGCGACACGCTTACCAGTGGAGACATTGCCTCCGATTATGATTTTAACACTGCCGCTGATTTTCCAGCCGCTTGTTTAGGGTCTTTAACGGTGACCATCCCTGCCGGTAATTGGGTAGACAGTGTTTCTACCAGTTACGACATGACGGCCGCCAACGGTGCCTGGATGAGTGAGCAACGTACTTGGTTGTACTCACCCAACACCCTTACCGGAGAACCCAGCGTGGCTTCCGGTTCGGGTACTACGGCAGGTACCTTTAGCTACGCGCGCTCAGGACTTACCTTTGCTAGTACCGCCACAGGAAGCGTTACCATAGAGTTACACGTGGGTAGAACCTGGGGTGGCTCCGGCTGTGATGCCAGCTTTAACCAGGTAGACAATAATACCTGGGAAATTATAGTTTACCACAGCCCAGCGCCTAGCTGTTTGCCTCCCTCAGCACCTCAGTTCTTGGGCGCATCGTCTACAGCGGCTAACTTTTCATGGACGGCCAGTACCGGTTCCAATGGCTATGAGTATGAGCTTAGAACCAGTGGCGCTCCCGGAAGTGGCCCTACCGGTTTGGCAGCCAGCGGTACCGTTACCGGTACATCGGTAACGGCTACGGGCTTGTCACCTCAAACTAATTACGACTTTTACGTGCGCAGCACCTGCGGGGGTACTTCGGGCAACAGCCCTTGGACAGCCGCTGTGAGCGCTCTTACTGCGTGTACGGTTTTTGCCGCGCCATTCAATGAAAACTTTGATAATACTGCTAACTGGGCGAGCCGCACAACTATAGACCCCTGCTGGACCGCCAATCCTTCGGCCGGTTCAACCTGGAGTTGGGAACCACGTTCCACAGCTCCTACTAGCGGTAACGGGCCTTTAGCCGATCTTACCGGGGGCAATTTCTTGTACTGTGAAGCATCTATATTTGGAAACTTCCCGCCTGCAGAGTTTACCACGCCTTTAATTGACGTGAGCAGCTTAACCAGTCCGGCCTTATACTTCCACCAGCACCGTTTTAGTGGCGCTACCATAGCCGACATGGACGTGGAGGTAACCAATGATTTTGGCGCTACCTGGACTACGTTGTATTCCGTGGTGGGAGATGTGCAAACCTCTTCAGCCGATGCCTGGACGCAGGAGTTTATAAATCTTGGGTCTTATACCGGTGATACGGTTCAAATCCGCTTTAAGCAAAGCTACAATGGTTGTTGTGGAGATGCCGCCATTGATTCTATTGTGGTAGATGAAGCTCCCGCTTGCCCTTGGCCTAATAATTTTGCCAGTTTAAGCACCTCGGCCACTAGCGCTACCTTTAGCTGGTTAGACCCGGGTGGGAGCAGTTGGGATATTGAATTTGGTGCACCTGGTTTTCCCCAAGGTACCGGAACAGTTCAGAATGTGAGTTCTAATCCTGGTACTATAACCGGACTTACCGCAGGCACAACTTACGAAGCTTACATTCGTTCTAATTGTACGGCCTCCAGCAACGGCACCAGTATTTGGATTGGCCCGGTTCAGTTTACCACGCTTTGTAATATTTTTACCGCTCCTTTAACCGAAAACTTTGACGGTACTAGCTGGGTAGCCAGCGGAAATAATGCCGGCAACCAATTAGATCCTTGTTGGATTGCGTGGCCTCCTGCTTCAGATGGCACTGAGCCTTTTAAATGGATTCCACGCAGTACGGCTCCTACCAGTGGTAATGGTCCTTCGGCCGATGTGACCGGTGGAAACTATTTGTATTGCGAGGCTTCAGGTAGTGCAGCTGGAGATAGTGCCTGGATTCAAAGCCCTGCCGTTGATGTAAGTGGACTTACTACCCCGGCCGTATATTTTGAGCAACACCGCTTTAGCAATGGCGGCTCTATTGCTGACATGAAGGTTCAGATAAGTAATGATTTTGGTGCGACCTGGAATACCGAGTATACCATTACGGGTGAAGTACAAACCGCTTTAGCCGATCCTTACCAATTGGTTTTTGTAAACCTGGGTGCTTACACGGGAGACACCATTATTGTGCGCTTCCAACAGGATGGTAACGGATGTTGTGGGGATGCGGCCATTGACAAAGTAGAAATCAAAGAAGCCCCTACCTGCCCGTGGCCTACCGGTCAGCAAATTGTGGCGGTTACGGATACCACCGCTACCTTAGGGTGGAATGATCCCAGCGGTACGGATTGGGATTTGGAATGGGGCCCGGTAGGCTTTACCCAAGGTACTGGCTCCGTAACTTCCGTAACAAATGATACGGTAACCTTTGGCCCCTTAAGTCCTAATACGTGTTACGATGTGTATGTACGGGGGAACTGTACCGGAAGCAGTAATGGCGTAAGTATTTGGAGAGGCCCTATTCAATTTTGCACCCTTTGTCAACCTTTGGGTATGACCTATACCAATGATTTTGATGCCGATCCGGTTGGGGAAGTTCCAGATTGTTGGAATGCTTTCCTTTCGGGACCCAGTGCTAATTCTTCGGCAGCAGAGGTAGAGGCAGGCACCTTTAACCCGCCTAATTCTTCGCCCAATCACGTACGCTTTTACAATTTTAATAATGATACCACCTGGCTCATCTCTCCGCAGTTCAGTGATCTGCCGGGAGATACAGGTAGAATTAGCTTCTTTGCGCGTACTACCTCTTCATTTAGTACAAACAATGATCTCTACATAGGAACCATTGCCAGTCTAACGGATAGGGGTAGCTTTACGGTGATTGACACCATAGCTTTAACTACTACCTGGACCCAGTATAATTTAGATGTTACTGTAGCCAACGGTTATAATGGTTCCCATGAATATATTGTGTTGAGTCATGAGGGTCAGGATTTTACAACTTACAACATAGATGATTTTGTGTACGAGCCTATACCAGCCTGCGTACCACCGTTGGCATCTTCTCTGGGTATCTCTGGAGCCAGTACTACGCAGGCTACGGCTACTTGGGGTAGCGGAAGCCAAGGTGTTAAAACCTATTTTGCATGGGGTGCGGTAGGCTTTGTTCCACAGGTAGCCGGTCAGCTAGGATTGGATTCTGTACCCGGAACCATTGATCAGGGTACTATCACGGGATTAGGTCCGCAAACTACTTATGAGTTTTATATTCAGGATAGTTGTGTGGGTTCCGGCTTGAGTCCCTGGATTGGACCGTTCACCTTTACTACGCCTTGCTTACCGGCCACCATGCCTTACCACGAAACATTTGATACCTGGGCTCTGTCTTGCTGGGATTCAGCTGGTGGTAATAGTTTCTGGACGCCTTATGATGCTGGTGGAGGCGATCAATACGCTCGCGCAGATTTCTGGGCAAATAGCACGGGAACTTATCACTTAACTTCGAGGCCTATAGCCATTACCCAAGATGCACAAGTGCGTTTTTATTGGAGTCATTTATACAACAACTTCTATCCTGATGACCAATTACTGGTGATGGTGAAAACCTTATCAGCAACTTCTTGGGACACCATTGTGGACCTTAAAGGGCCCAATGACTTTAATGATCCTTCGGCTGGTAACTTTAACACCCCTGGTAACTTCTTAGAGGAAGCGGTGGTTATAAACCCAGCCGTTTATACCGGAGATACCATTCAGGTGAAAATTGTGGCCAACTCTGACTTTGGTCCTGACTGTTTTGTAAACGATCTCTTTGTAGAACCCGCACCTAGTTGTCCTGATTTAGCCAACTTAAGTGCCACAAACATTACTATTACCGGAGCCGACTTAGGATGGAATCCTTCACCTAACGCTCAGTCGTATGAAGTTTGGTATGGCCCGCAAGGCTTTTTCCAGGGTACGCAAACGGCCGGAGGAACCGTGGTTACTTCCAGTACCAATCCTACCTCAGTGTCTGCTTTAATGAGCAGCACTTGTTATGAATTTTTAGTGCGTTCTGTTTGTAGTCCTGGTGATACTTCAGATTGGGTAGGCCCCTTTGTGTTTTGCACGCCATGTGTGGCGGTAACTATGCCTTATTATGAAAGTTTTGATAACTGGCCTTTAACCTGTTGGGATGAGACCGGTGGGAGCGCTAATTGGCTACAGTTTACCGGTCCGGCCGGAGATAATTATGCCGAAGCAAACTTTTGGGGTCTTCCAAATGATTCCTTGTTTTTGACTTCACCGGCCGTAATATTATCGGTGGATGCCCAGGTTCGCTTTGATTGGAGTCACTTGTACAGCACAGCTTACCCCAATGACCAGTTACTGGTATTGGTGAAAAAGGTATCGGCCACAACCTGGGATACGGTGGTGAATCTAATTGGGCCGAATAACTTTAATGATCCTACCGCGGGTAACTCTAATACGCCTGGTAGTTTTATTACCAATGTTACGCCATTAGACCCCGGCACCTATACGGGTGATACGGTGCAAGTGCTACTCAAAGCCATTTCAGATTTTGGACCCGATTGCTTTGTGAATGACTTTTATGTAGAAGCAGTACCCACTTGCCCAGCCCCTAATAGTTTGGCGGTAGCTAATATTACCGCAAATGCGGCAGATGTCTCCTGGACAGCCGCAACAGGTAATCCAGCGGCCAACTTCGAGGTATCTTTTGGAGCCGGTATATCAGCACCGGCAGCGGGTACTACGCAGCTTATTAGCGGTACATCGGGTACTATAACTGGTTTATCAAGCAATACCAACTACTGTTATTACGTGCGCGAAATTTGTGCTCCAGGCGATAGCAGTAACTGGGAAGGTCCGCTATGTTTTAGCACTACTTGCTTACCGGTATTGGCACCTTATGCTGAGGATTTTACCAACAACACTGTAGGTCATTGGGATGGTGCGGATAATTGCTGGGATTTTATTTCCAACAACCCGGGCACCTCTTCTAGTGGCGGTTACAGTTGGGAGGTGCGCAACACACCGCAAACTACGTCTGGTACCAGTACAGGGCCGGCTGGTGACAATACCAATTATCCGGCTACCGGTGGTACCTTTATTACTGCAGATGTTTCTGGTTCAGGTACAGGTGATTCAACCCTGTTGGTTTCACCTATCATTGATTTAAGTTTGCTGTCAGCGCCTGAGCTGGAGTATCATCTGCATCGTTATGGTACCCAGATGGCTGATTTTTATGTAGACCTTTATGATGGCAGCCAATGGGTAAATGGAGTGCATAGCTTCACCAACCAAACCGGGGCGCAAACAGCTACTACTGACCCCTACAAAGACACCATCATCGACCTGAGCCCTTACATTGGACTTAGCAATTTTAGAGTACGCTTTAGAAGTGTTTCAAACGGTTGTTGTGCCGGTGATAATGCCCTCGATGATGTAAGTATTTACGATGCTTCACCCGGTTGTGTGACTCCGGCCAATATTGCCCATAATGTCTATCGTTGTGATAGTGTGGATGTGAGCTGGAATTCAGGGGCCGCTATGGTGAGTAGTGTTATAGAGTATGGTCCTACTGGGTTTACCCCTGGTGCAGGTACCATCATTAACAATGCTTCCAGTCCACAGGCTTTACCAGGATTAAATGCAAGCACTAATTATGATGTGTACATCATAGATATTTGTGCAACTGATACCAGTAGCCCGGCTGGACCATACACCTTTAATACCGGCACTAGCGGGGCTCCTTCGGCAAGTTATACCACTACCTTGCAGGCCGCAACCCTAACCGGGCGAAGTGTTACATTTGACGGTTCTGCCTCTACTTCAGCGGGTGCAGGTGCTACTTATACCTGGGATTACGGTGATGGAAACAGCGGTACGGGTGTTACCAGTACGCACACCTATTCCACTAATGGTACCTACACGGCATGTCTAGTAGTTTCTAATAATTGTGGTACGGATACCACCTGTCAATCTTTGGTGATTGAAGAAATTGGAATAGCTGAGCTGCTTTTGACCAATAGCCTAGAGATTTATCCTAACCCAGCTCACGACATCATCAACGTAAGTTTTGAAAGTAGCCTAAATGGCGATGTCACTTTACGTTTACTGGATGCTCAAGGTAGGGAAGTGCTGATGCGTACTATGGAAACGGAGTCGCAATCTTTTGAAGGACAGCTTTTTGTGAAGGCCTTGAGCCGGGGCATGTATATTTTGGAGATTGAAACGGGCGAGCTAAAGGCACGGAGATCCATTAGTTTACAGTAATAGAATCTATTGAGCCTATAGATTAATAGAATAGGTTTTGAATCCCATAAGCCGCTCTGAATTTTTTCAGAGCGGCTTTTTTTATTTATTTTAGGCCGAATTTTAACAGAAAAGGAATATTTATGAGAAGATTACTACTAACGATGGGCTTGGCCTTTGGTTGGAGTGTTGGTTTTGCGCAAACTAACATTGCTCCATCAGCCACAGTCACAGCCAGCACCTGTAACACGGGGCCGTGTAGTGCATTAAATGATTTAAATTTTGGTACTTGTGGTACCCAGGAAATGTGGATAAGCACTTCCTCGCCCCCCTCCACCACAATTGGGGTGAACTACATTGAATGGAACTGGAGTAGCGTGCAGGCTTTTGATGAGATGACGATCCATCACGCGCAGAATAACGCTCGTAGCCTTACGGGCTTTACCATGCAGCGTCATGATGGCACAGGCTGGGTGACCATTGGTACAGTTTCTAATTTACCTCAGGCCTGTATTAACTCTGCTATTGCGATTCCTAAAACATTTACCGATCGTTTTAGGATTACAGCTTTCCAAATGACAGGCTCAGGTCAAACGTCCAACCCGAATTTTCGAGAGATTGAGATCTTCCAGGCTTCTACCTCGCCAGATGATGCAGGTATTGCCAGTGTAGATCAGTCTTTGACTTCATCCTGCCCGGGTACCTATCCGGTGTTTGTAAATCTGGAAAACTTCGGTACCAACCAAATTACTACGGTAGATATTGAGTGGGAGGTAAATGGAGTAGCGCAAACTCCGGTAACTTACAGTCAATTATTGGATACCGCCAATGGTACGGGTCCTAGCTCTGCTTTGGTGAACTTAGGTAATATTACCTATGCGCCCTCCACGAACTACGTGGTAAAAGCATGGACTACCATGCCCAATATGGGAACGGATACGGTAAATGATAATGATACGGCAACAGCTACTTTAGCCTTAGGTCCTCCTCAGGGCCTAACGGTTTCCAACGTTGTGGCTACCTCTGCAGATATTAACTTTGGAGCAGTACCGGGTATAACTTACCAGGCTATAGTTGTTCCTGCCGGTACTCCGGCCTCAGCTGGTATTGCCACACCTGCCTCATCTACCAGTCCAATCACTGTGACTGGTCTTACCCCTAGTACGGCCTATGACGCTTATGTTTTTGCTGACTGTGGTAGCAGCTTTAGTGACACTGCTGGCCCCGAGGCTTTCACGACCCCAATTCAGGGTCCAAGAGGGGTGACTTGTATTACCGGACTGCCAGGTGTTGTTTTTGCCGAAGATTTTGAAAGTTCTTCTCCTAATGTAACAGGCCTTGGATCAGGCAATGGCGTTTGGCGGTTGAATTCAGGAGGGACCCCATCTGGAAGTACTGGTCCATTAGGCGCACACCAAGGTAGTCAATATATTTATTACGAGACCTCAGGAGCCAATCCTACCTCAGATAGTATTGTTACCGGAGCCATTGACTTAACCACAGCTAATGATTCGGCTGAAATGTCCTTTTGGTTGCACGCCTTTGGTGCGCAAATTGGAACCCTTACCGTTGGAGTTGGTACTTCGGCCTCCGGACCATTTACACCGGTATTTACCCGCAGCGGAGCCGTGCAGGCACAACAAGGTGATCCTTGGCAAAATGTGGGTGTTCGCTTAGATAGTTACGTAGGCCAGACCATCTATGTGCAATTTTCTTACACCAGCGGAACCTCTTTTACGGGAGACTTAGCAATTGACCAATTGGAAATTTCTTCTTGTGTAACTTGTCCAAATCCTGGCAACTTGTCTTTCGTATCGTCTACAGCCAACTCTATTGATGTGTCATGGTCTGGTAGCGCCAGTACGTATGAAGTAACCTGGGATACAGTTGGATTTACCCCTGGCACTAGTCTTAACTCCAGTACTGTAACTGGTACTAGCACCACTATTTCAGGTCTGTCCGCCAACACGGGATATGATATTTACGTGCGGGCTGACTGTTCATCTTCCAGCAATGGTTTTAGTGGCTGGATTGGTCCGGTATCAGCGCGCACCTTGTGTACAATATTTACGGCTCCGTTTTCCGAAGACTTTGACGGTTCTGCTTGGGTAGCTAGTGGTAGCAATGCTAATAATGACATTGATGCTTGTTGGGATTCATGGCCTCCGATAACCGATAATTCTGAGCCTTTTAAATGGATTCCGCGCAGCTCAGGTCCTACCAGTGGTAATGGTCCCACTGCAGATGCTACCGGTGTAAACTTCTTGTATTGCGAAGCATCAGGTAGTTCCAATGGCGATAGTGCCTGGATTCAAACCCCTGCCGTAGATGTAAGTGGTTTAACCACTCCGTCCGTATGGTTTGAGCAGCATCGCTTCAGCAATGGTAGTTCTATTGCCGACATGAAAGTACAAGTGAGTAGCGATTTTGGTGCTACATGGAGTACTGAGTATACCATCACGGGTGAGGTTCAAACTGCTATTAGTGATCCTTTTGAATTGGTTTTTGTGAATTTGGGAGCTTATGTAGGCGATACTATTATCGTGCGTTTCCAGCAAGACGGTAACGGATGTTGTGGAGATGCTGCGATTGATAATGTTGAAATTAAAGAGGCTCCAACCTGTCCTTGGCCTACCAATCAAGCTATTCTAGGGGCAACAGATACTTCCGCTACATTGGCTTGGTCAGATCCTACCGGAACTAACTGGGATATTGAGTGGGGGCCCGTAGGCTTTACCCAGGGAACCGGAGCGGTTACTTCAGTAACCAATGATACCGTAACCTTTGGACCTTTAAGTCCTAATACATGTTATGATGTGTATGTACGTGCAAACTGTACCAATAACAGCAATGGGGTGAGTATCTGGAGAGGTCCTATCGAGTTCTGTACCCAGTGTGCGCCTTTTACGGCTCCTTACACTCAGGATTATGATGGAACCACTGCTCCTGAATTAGACAACTGTTGGATACCACTAGCGTTCAACCCTAGTGCTACCAATTATGAGTTGCAAACGGATGCATTCCGTAACAATTCCGCACCTAATAGCATGGAGATTCACAACGCCTCGGCCACTTCCGGCTTTTTAGGAATTGCAAGTCCTCGTTTTAGTGATTTGGATACCGGCAAGCGAATTGAGTTTAATGTATACGATGAAGACGGCCAATTCGGTGGTTCTGATTTGATTATTGGTGTGATGTCTGATCTTTCAGATGAAACCACTTTTGAAGCAGTGGATACCATTCTCGAGACAGATATGGATAATGACGTGTGGGATTTCTTTGTAGTAGATCTTACTGGTCACACTACCAACAATGGAGGCCACGTGGTTTTCCGTCACGGAATGAACACCACTTTTGATAATATCCATGTGGATGACTTTGAATACAAACAAATTCCAGCCTGTCAGCCACCATTGGCTTCAACTTTAGGAATTACCGGTGTTTCAACCACACAGGCGACTGCTACCTGGGGTAGTGGAAGTCAAGGGGTGAAGACTTATTTTGCCTGGGGTACTACTGGCTTTGTACCACAAGTAGCCGGTCAATTAGGTATAGACTCTGTGGCTGGTTCAATAGACCAGGGTGTTATAACTGGCTTAGGTCCTCAAACTACTTATGAATATTATATTCAGGATAGTTGTATCGGTTCAGGTCTCAGTCCGTGGGTAGGTCCTTTCACCTTTACCACGCCTTGCTTGCCAGCTTCTATGCCTTATTACGAAAGTTTTGACAGTTGGGCCCTAGCGTGCTGGGATTCAACCGGAGGTAATAGCTTCTGGCAACCTTACAATGCCGGTGGTGGCGTTCAGTACGCTCGTGCAGATTTCTGGGCAAACAGCACCGGAACCTATCATCTAACGACCCGTCCAATTGTCATTTCAGTGGATGCTCAGGTTCGTTTCGATTGGTCTCACCTATGGAACGCCTTCTATGACGAAGACCAGTTATTGGTAATGGTTAAATCATTATCGGCTACTACCTGGGACACTATATTGAATTTGAACGATGCTTCCAATTTCAATGATCCTTCGGCTGGTAACTTTAATACGCCAGGTAACTTCATTGAAGAAGAAGTACTTCTTGATCCATTCACTTACACGGGTGACACGGTTCAAGTGAAACTGGTAGGTAACTCTGATTGGGGTCCTGACTGTTTCTTAAATGACTTCTATGTTGAGGCTGCACCAAGCTGTCCTAAATTGGCCAATGTAACTTCTACCAATGTGTTGAGCACAAGCGCTGACTTCACATGGAGTCCATCGGCTAATGCAAATAGCTACGAAGTGTGGTATGGTCCGCAAGGATTCTATCAAGGAACGCTTACTGCCGGAGGTACCCGGGTAACTGGCCCTAGTGCACCATTGAGTGCTACCGGACTTACATCCAATACCTGTTATGAATTCCTCGCCAGAGCTATATGCGGTCCTGGTGATACTTCAGAATGGGAAGGTCCATTTGTATACTGTACACCTTGTGCTGCGTTTACAGCTCCTTACACGGAAGACTTCACGTCTTCTTCTGTAGGTCACTGGGATGGTACCGATAATTGCTGGGATTTTGTTTCAAACAATCCAGGAACCAGTTCCAGTGGTGGATATAGTTGGGAAGTACGTAATAGCGTGCAGACTACCTCTGGTTCTAGTACAGGACCATTAGGTGACAACACTATTTATCCCGCCATTGGTGGAAACTTTATCCACGCAGACGTTTCAGGCTCAGGAATCGGGGACTCATCAATGTTGGTTTCTCCATTAATCGACATTAGCTCTTTGAGCAACCCAGAACTGGAGTACGCCTTGCACCGTATGGGAACCCAAATGGCTGATTTATATGTGGATGTATATGATGGTACGCAGTGGGTGAATGGATTACACTCCTACACTAGCTTGAGCGGTATTCAGACTTCTCAAGGCGCTGCTTACATTGACACCATCATTGACTTAAGCAGCTACAGCACAGTTACCAACTTCAGGGTACGTTTCCGTACCGTGAGTAATGGCTGTTGTGCAGGTGATAATGCTTTAGATGATATTCGTATCTCTGACCCCATTACCTGTCCTGCTCCACTTAACCTAAGTGCTTCAAACTTTACCGCTACCAGTGCTGATATTTCATGGAGTAATGCTCCGGGAACATCGGGTACTAATTTCCAAATTGCTTACGATACCTTATTGTCCAATCCGGCCAGCGGTATAACGCAATTGGTAACAGGGACCAATACTACTTTGAACAACTTATTGTCTAGTTCACAGTATTGTTACTATGTGCGTGAAATTTGCGCACCTGGTGATACCAGCTTGTGGTCAGGTCCTTTCTGCTTCAACACCTTGTGTACTGTATTCACTGCTCCTTACACTGAGGACTTTGAAAATCATACTTTAGGTTTCTTTGAAGGAGATAACAACTGTTGGACTATTCAGAACACGGTAGTGAAAACTTCTCCTACCAGTGGTTACGGATGGGAGCTACGTAACACGCAGCAAACCAGTTCAACTGGTACCGGTGCTGATAGGGACAACACCTTAGCACCTAATACTGGTGGTCAGTTTTTTAACGCGGATGTGTCGTACGGAAGCACCGGAGACTCGTCTATGTTAATTTCTCCTATCGTGGATATTTCAACGCTGGTTCAGCCTGAATTGGAATACCATATTCACCGTTACGGAACCCAAATGGCGGACTTCTTTGTAGACATTTACGATGGTACCCAGTGGATAAACGGTGTGCATGCGTATACTAATCAAACTGGTCCTCAAACTGCAAACAGTGATCCTTATCAGGACACCGTTATTGATTTGAGTCCATACATTGGAACTGTAAACTTCCAAGTACGCTTCCGTACCGTAAGTAATGGGTGTTGTGCTGGTGATAACAGCTTTGATGATGTAAGTATCTATGATGCGAGTCCTGGCTGTACAGTACCTTCGGCTCTATCGCACAATACATTGCGTTGCGATAGTGTAGAATTAAGCTGGAATTCTGGTGGCGCAACCATTAACTCAGTATTAGAGTACGGACCGGTAGGGTTTACTCCAGGTACGGGTACCTTGGTGAATAATGCGGCCAGCCCTCAACTATTGTCTGGTTTAACCGCTAACACCGGTTACGATGTGTATGTAGTAGATATCTGTGCTACGGATACGAGTGCACCGGCCGGCCCTTATACCTTTAATACTGGTAATGCAGGCGCACCGGTTGCTTCGTACACTTCTACCTTGCAGGCCGCCACGCTTACCGGTCAAACGGTAGACTTTGATGGTTCGGCTTCCACAGGAAATGGGGCAACGTACACCTGGGACTTTGGTGATGGCAACGGAGGAACGGGTGTAAGCACCAGCCATACCTACACTGCCAATGGCACCTACAATGCCTGCTTAATTGTGACCAATGCTTGTGATTCAGACACAACCTGTCAGCAAGTGGTAATTGAAGACGTAGGCTTAGCGGAGAACTTATTGAGTCGCAGTCTGGATATATTCCCTAACCCGGCAGCGGATGTGGTAAACGTGAGCTTTGAGACCGTAAATAGTGGTGATGTATCACTACGTTTACTAGACGGTCAGGGCCGCGAGGTAATGGTTCAAACCGAAAAAGTGAATGGCAACAGCTATTCTACCCAGTTATCGGTGAAGAACTTAAGCCGAGGCATGTACATTTTGGAGATTGAATCTGGCGATGTGAAAGCTCGCAGATCGCTTAGTGTGCAGTAGATAGATTAAGCGAACGCTTCGCGTTCCAATAAATACAAGCCACCCTGGTTTCGGCCGGGGTGGCTTTTTTATTTTTGCCCTATGTTTAAGAAAGGTGATCGGGTACGGTTTTTAGACGAGCCAGGCGAAGGTATAGTGCTGGCGGTAGAAGGAGATAGGGTTTTAGTGGAAGACGAGAATGGTTTCACGGACCAGCACGCAGTTAATACCTTGTTAATGGTGCAAGAAATGCCCTTTTCGCCTGAGCTAAACGCGCCTGTGAAAGACCAGAAGCTGTCGAAACCAAGATCAGGAAGGCCCTCGAAATCACGTCCTAACTTTTTAGAATGTGATTTACACTTTGGTCAATTGGTGGAGTTTCCTAAAAACTATTCCAATCATCAAAAACTGCAAATACAACTCCGGGAAACCGAAAAAGCTCTTGCTAAGGCAAAAAGGGCAGGTATTAAAAGAGTGATTTTAATACATGGAGTGGGGCAGGGCCGACTCAAAGAAGAGGTGCACACCCTCTTAGAGCGTAAAGATGGCTTAACTTTTTACGATGCCAGTTATGCAGAATACGGGCGAGGTGCCACTGAGGTACAATTTTTTTAGATATTCTCGGGCGGCTTGATTAGGGCAATGTTTAATTTTGCTTTTGAAACAGGCTGCCTTATCGCTCCGATGGTAATCGGAGAGGAAAGTCCAGACAACGCAGAGTACCGCACTTCCCAAAAGGAAGAATTTCGGGCGCAAATCCGAAGTATAGAGAGTGCCGCAGAAAACAAACATCCCCGCCTGGGGTGGGGTTAAGGTGAAAAGGTGAGGTAAGAGCTCACCGCCAGGGTGGTAACGCCCTGTGGCTTGGTAAACCTTGCGGGTTGCAATGCCAAATAAGCTGAGGCTTGAGGGCTACTCGTCCAATCTCAGTGGGTAGGCAGCTTAGATAAATGATAAGGGGTCCCTTTTTGGGGCTACAGAATCTGGCTTATAGGCCTGTTTTTTTATGTTAAAGAAGTACCGAATAATTTTAAAAGAGGAGGGTTGGAAAGGCCTTTGGCAGAAAGCGGGCTGGAAAGTAGCGCTCTTGCTTTTTATGTTTTTCTTGATTAAAGGTTTACTTTGGCTAATTATTCCTTATTTAATTTATAAATCTACTCAATAAAAAATCCCGCTAAGATTACCTTAACGGGATTGTTAGTTACAAAAATCAAACAGTTTGTCTAGGTTTCTATTTGCGCGGACTCTACTTCCTCTGCGTATTCTTGCAGGTATTTTTCAGCCTCTAAGGCGCCCATACAACCTGTGCCGGCAGCCGTAATAGCTTGGCGATAGACTTTGTCTTGCGCATCACCTGTGGCAAATACTCCTGGATAGTTGGTACTCACCGTTCCAGGCTTGGTTTGGATATAGCCTACCTCATCCATTTCTAACTGCCCTTTAAAAATATCGGTGTTGGGCTTGTGGCCGATAGCCAAGAAGAAGCCGTCTGCAGGAATTTCCGATTCCTCTTCCGTTTGATTATTCTTCACTTTGATAGCGGTCACGGTTTTATCACCCAGGACTTCAACAGCCTCGGTGTTGTAAAGCACCTCAATATTGGGCGTATTTTTAACGCGGTTCTCCATTATTTGCGAGGCGCGCCAGTGATCTTTACGGATAAGCACGGTAACTTTAGGACAAAGCTTAGCCAGGTAGGTAGCCTCTTCGGCCGCGGAGTCACCTCCACCAACCACTACTACGTTTTTACCCTTGAAAAAGAATCCATCACAAATGGCACAGGCTGATACACCATGGCCCATGAATTTCTTTTCAGATTCAAGACCCAGGTATTTAGCACTGGCCCCAGTGGCAATAATTACGGTTTTCGCTAATACTTCGGTGTTCTCGTCTACCGTTAGTTTGTGGTACTCACCCGGTATCTCGGCTAGCTCAGCCTTGGTGATCATACCAAAGCGCACGTCAGTGCCAAAACGCTCCGCTTGTTTTTTTAAATCTTCCATCATCTCGGGGCCCATAATGCCTTCGGGGTAACCCGGAAAGTTTTCTACGTCAGTAGTAGTGGTCAATTGTCCGCCTGGCTCTAAGCCCGTGTAGACTACGGGTTTTAAATCTGCTCTAGCTGCATAAATGGCGGCCGTATAACCGGCTGGGCCAGTACCTATAATGACACATTCGTGTTTTTCCATTGCAAAATATTTAATAGCAAATGTAAAATAATAGCCACAGCTGGAGGTGACCAGAGCCACGCTAATTATATATTTATAAACTCCTCTAATAATTTTGCTTTTCCGGGAAACTCTAGTGCTTAAAGTGAAACACTTTTGTTAAATTTGCCGCCCTCTTACGGGATGTAGCTCAGTTGGTAGAGTACACGTCTGGGGGGCGTGTGGTCGCTGGTTCAAGTCCAGTCATCCCGACCACTGAAAATCAAAGGCTTAGCAGATTCTGTTAAGCCTTTTTTTATTGACGGTGTCAACATGGTGTCAACAATCTGGATCGTTTAATCAAATTACTCTAGCTAAATCCTCTTTCTAGTGTTGATCAAAAAGCTAAATTTGATATCCATAAATATTTTTATCAACCAGTTCTGTGCACCTAACCCCATACCACGCCAAATACTATGCCTACGAACTCACTAAGCGAAATCCTTCAGACAGTATAGAAAAGCTGGGTACAGCTTTACAAGATGCTAAGGTTGATTTAAACCCTCATCAGGTTGAGGCTGCACTTTTTGCTTTTAACTCCCCTCTTTCTAAAGGTGCTATTCTAGCTGATGAGGTAGGCTTAGGCAAAACTATTGAAGCGGGAATTCTTCTTTCTCAGGCTTTTGCCGTAGGACAAAAAAAACTTTTGATTATAGGGCCTTCCAGTCTTAGGAAGCAATGGTCTCAGGAATTAGCCGATAAGTTCTACTTACCCTCCCTTATTATGGAAAGTAAGAACTTCAAAGCTTTTCAGGAGGCAGGTAAGTACAATCCCTTCGACCATGAAAAGATTGTTATCTGCTCCTATCATTTTGCGAAAAACAAAGCGGAATATGTTCAGCAAGTGGATTGGGACCTGGTGGTAATGGACGAAGCGCACCGCTTGCGAAATGTCTATAAACCTTCCAATAAAATCGGCCGCGTGCTAAGGGATGCTACCTATCACAGTAAGAAAGTGTTGCTCACGGCTACACCACTTCAGAACTCCTTAATGGAACTGTACGGCTT
>CAJXNI010000012.1 GCA_913057235.1 uncultured Bacteroidota bacterium | reverse complement strand
TACTGAGGATCGTGATGAAGCCATGAAAGCACTTTATGGATGTATTGGTTATACCGTAGTGCTTGTGATCATATACATTGCTGCATTCGCTTCAGCTGCCTCATCTTCAGGAGCTATTTAGTAATCATTAGAAATGTAACTGATCGGTTTAAAAAACGTCTCTTGAGACGTTTTTTAAACCGGTTTTTTTAAGGAACCGGTTATTATGCGATTTAGAATAATCTGTTTGCTAGGTTTATTAATACTTGGGCTTTCAGCACAAGCTCAGCAAGTATTTAGAATTACGGGCGATTTTTCGGTGAAATCAAAAAATGATTCCTTGGGGAGTTTAACGGTAGGCTCCTTCTTTTTTGATAAGAATGAAAGTAAGCTGGTTTATAGAATTCGGTTTCCCCGAGAGCAACTATGGGTTTTTGCTGACACGGCCATTTATCGTTTTGAGGGAGATAGCCTAATTGACCGAAATCGCGGAATTGCCATTGCCGAATTTTCCATCTTCAACCTTGCCTTGAATAATGACCTCAGCAACTACGGGCTAGAAGGTTCTATTTACAGTTTAGATAAAGTAGAAAAAGATCAGGGTATGGTTATATCCACTTGGTTGCCCCCTAAAATTTTAGACGATACCTTTGGGAAGGTTATGGTCTCTACGAAAGGTAAATTGCTTAATGGCATCGTTTTTTTTAACTCTGAAGGCGACATATTACGCAAGCAAATTTTTACGGAATATCAAAACTTTGAAGGTTTAATGTTTCCTGTGGAGATTGTAGACATTTTCTTTAGAGACGATAAAAAGATTTATCAAAAAACAACCTACCGGAATATTGTAATAAATGAAAAATCTAATCAGAATTTGTATCAGTTTGAGCTTCCTGCTGAGCGCTAGTGCTGTTTGGTCACAAACTGCGCAAGATTTGGCCCTGGCCCAAAGCATTGCGCCAGCGCCCTCTGAAAAAACCAACTACGCCTACCAATACAGGGGAGATAATGAGGCTAAAGAGCTAACAGCCCTACTTTTTACCGGCTACAAGTTTTTCATTTCTTCTCAAGACCAGCGTAGTTGCAATTTTCACCCATCATGCAGTGTTTACGCTTTGCAAACAATAAGGAAAAACGGACTAACATTGGGGTTTCTTGACACTTTTGACAGACTGAGTCGTTGCCACCCATTGGCACGTTTTAAATACCCCATAAACCCTCAAAATGGTCTGGCCCTTGACCCAGTTCTTTAAACTCGCGCTTGGTTTATCAATATTAGCCCTTATGGTAAGGGTTGGTTTAGCACAAGATAGTACCAACGCTAATTTGTACAGTAAGGAAAACTCGCAAAAATTTGCGCAGTATTTATTGTTAGCTCAAGACTATGAGCTGGCAGCTTTAGAGTTGGAGCGCTTGCATTTCATGCAGCCTCAAAATGATTCGCTAAAAAGGTTGCTCATTCGTTCGTACCGTTTATCGGGCCAAAGCCAAAAAGGCGTAAAGCGTTACCGCGATTTTTACTATAATTTCCCACCTCAGGCACCTGCAAACATTACCCATGAATACTATGCCATGCTCTTAAGGTTGCAGGATTTTGGCTTGGCGCAAGAGTTGGTCAATAGATACGCGCATTTTGAGCAACCTTTTAAACAAAGGCAGCAGGTGGGCTTGCTCTTACAACAAGGACGTTATGATACATCTTTGGCCCTTTTGAACCACTACGGCATCCACGATCCTGTATTGCTTAGTTTAGGACAAAGAGGGCAAAACTTGCCCCGCAAGAGCCCTTTTTTGAGCGGCATGCTTAGTACCTTGGTGCCAGGTTTAGGTAAAGTTTATACAGGCGATTGGCAAGATGGCCTGATTGCCCTCGTTTTTGTAGGTACTAATGCCTTTGGGGCCTATAGAGGTTTTAGTGCCAATGGCGTAGAAAGTTTTTACGGTTGGTTTTTTAGTGCCACGGGCGCAGCCTTCTACGCTAGTAACATTTATGGATCCGTTAAAGCGGCCCGAGTCTATAATCTCCGCTATAAAAATGCATTAAAAAATGATGTTGAGACGTATTTGTACCGTACTACTGATTAGTTTTTTAACGGCTTCAGCTGCATGGTCTCAAAACTGGCAACAAACGCAAGATTTTGCACAAGCGGCTTTAGATAGGGGAGATTTTAAAACGGCCTTACTTACTTTTCAAAGACTCGCCTTTTTCAACCAAGGTGGTAATAAAGCCCTTATTAATTTTCAAATTGCGCGCTGCTATCACCTTGGGGGGAAGTTGGATTTGGCCGCACGTTATTACGACAATTGCTTTTACATAGCCGATGACTCCTTAGCCCAGCAGGCCGTAATTGGAAAAATTGGCCTACTCCTTTCAGGCAGGAGGTTTAATGAGGCCTTAGCTGAGCTATACTCTCTAGAGTTTAGCACAGCGCCAAGAGACACACAGAGACTGGCCTTTTTTGAGGGGCTGGCCCATTTTGGTAATATGGATTTTAATGAAGCGCATCTTGCTTTTAGTAAAGCATTACCCAAAGAAGATACATTGGCCCGAAACGAACTCAACTACTTCTTTTTAGAAGATAAAAGGCTGCATAGCCCTAATCCAAAATTAGCACATACCTTAAGTTTTATTGTACCCGGCATGGGGCAGTTTTATGCGGGTGATGTTAAAAACGGCCTGAATTCTCTTGCGTTAAGTGCGGGCTTGGTGGCCATAGCCGTAAATATTGCCGCTACCTATAGTTTATTTGATGCCGGGCTAGCTGTGGTTCCCTGGCTGCAACGATACTACCTGGGGGGAACTGAAAAAGCCAAAATTATTGCCGAGCGTAAGCGCCTGGAAAACAGAGCGGCTTTGTATAACGATGTTTTGGAATTGTTTAGCACTCCTCGACCTTCATCTTCAGGTTCTTAATGGCTAAGCAGGGTCCTCTGTTTCATTTAAAACCTTTTTTAGATGCGCTTTCGCCTCGGGTTTTAAGGAAGAATTTTCGTTTATACTTTTTTCAAGTTCAGTTTTAGCAGGCCTTTTATTAGCACCCGCTGTTCGATAATACTCCAGTTGTAAAAGAAGATTGCTAGGATACATCTCTTTAAGTATGTCCAAATGTTGCAATGCTTTGGGAGTTTTATTCTCAAGCGATTTGGCTATTTTATAGATAAAATAAATGGCCTCTGTACGCGCAAAAGCATTAGGGTGATTAAATAGCTTCTGCAAACGCTTGGGAGCATCTTTATTTTCTGCTGAGGGCATAAGCCAAAGTAGCGCCCAGTATAGAAGCTCACCTTCCATTTGTGTCAGGCAAGCGTCATAAATATTTACTAAAAGGCTAAACTCAACGTACTGATCTTGCTTTAACCGCATATAGTCCAAGTATAGGCTGGCCTCGGTATAGGCCTTAACGCCACTTATTTTTTGCGTAGTAGCGCCATAAGCTCGTGCCTCAAAGGCTTTGGTGGTAGCCGCCATGAAAACTTGCAGGGGCGTAGCAGATTTCATTTTCTCTTTACTGAGAGCATATTTGTCTGCTAGACTCTTAAGCCGATTTTCGGCTTCATTAAGCTGGCCATGGAGTAGCAATTGTTGCCAGTAATAATTAAGTCGCGCAAAGTCTTTTTCTACGGTGCTGGCCTTTTGGATTATGGAATCTTCTATGGTTACCGGCTCAAAAGCATATAGCTGCTCATACCAATTAAGAACCGGCTCAGACAGTAAGGATTGAGGCTGGCCCTCGGCCTGAACCACCAAAACCAGAAACCCAAAAATAAACCAGGCTTTTTTCAGTATTGACTGCATTAGAATTGTAACACCAAGATTTTTTCTTTTTAGGGATTTACACAAAACGAACAAAAGCCAACCCTAAAAGGGAATAACTTAAACTAAATGTTAGCAGGATTCATTTGATTAAAACCTCCTGCCTCGCATGGGTTAATGTTCATCTAACCAGCTGAGGTGGTAATTCTCCAACTCAATGTCCAGCGCTTGTTGGGTCATCCGTAAAGGCTTAAAAGTATCTACCATCACAGCCAATTCTCCGGTTTCTTTCTTGCCTATGCTGCGTTCTGTAGCACCGGGATGGGGGCCATGAGGAATACCCGCAGGATGCAAGCTGATGAAGCCTTGATCTACATGGTTACGGCTCATAAAATCTCCGTCTACATAATAAAGCACTTCATCACTATCAATGTTACTGTGGTTGTACGGAGCTGGTATAGACTCCGGATGGTAATCGTACAAACGCGGACAGAAAGAGCACACTACAAACTGGGCGGCCTCAAAGGTTTGATGAATGGGAGGAGGCAGGTGAATACGGCCGGTAATGGGTTCAAAATCTTGAATATTAAAGGCATAGGGGTAATTGTAACCATCCCAGCCTACCACATCAAAAGGGTGAGCAGCATATACAGTTTCATGCAGCATGCCCTCTTTCTTCACCTTCACGGTAAAATCTCCTTTTTCATCGTGTATTTCCAGCTTTTCAGGTCTGCGTAGGTCGCGCTCACAAAAGGGACTGTGCTCTAACAATTGCCCAAAATGATTGCGGTAACGTTTGGGTGTATAAAGCGGATCAAAGCTGTCTAAAATCAGCAGTCTATTATCGCTATCGTTAAATTCAATTTGGTAAATCATACCCCTGGGTATTAGCAGGTAGTCGCCATAGCCAAATTCAATGTTGCCCAGCAAGGTTTTTAAAGTGCCGCTTCCGCGATGAATAAAAAGCAGTTCATCCGCATCGGCATTTTTGTAGAAGTAATCCTTCATGCTAAGGCGCGGAGCCGCCAAAGAAAGGTACACGTCATTATTGAAAAGTAAGGGCGTGCGGGCCTCAAGGAAGTCATCTTTAGCCGGAACTTCAAAACCCTTAAGCATACGGCTGGTCATGTTATGCTCCTTGGCCGCTTTGGGCCGTACGTCTACCGGTTCTTTTACGCTTTTTATTTGCGTGGGCCGGTGCAAGTGGTAGAGTAATGAGCTCATGCCGCTAAAACCTTCCGTGCCAAAAAGCTGCTCATAGTGTAGGCTGCCGTCTGGTTTTTTAAAGGTGGTGTGGCGTTTATGTGGAATTTTTCCCAGTTTGTGGTAAAATGGCATAGACAAAGTTTTACTGAATTTCAAAAATACAGATTCCCAAAAGTCTTAGAAAAGAACATTTATCATGTTTAGATGGGGCTTCTCACTCCAAACTACACGACCCATTGTTCTCTTATTTTTACGTAATGCTGGTTTAAAGGCGCTCCATTCTTGGTTCAGCAGGAGGCATCCACATGATAAGCGGGGGTGAAGGGCTATTTTGGAGTGGCCCCATCGCCAACAGGTTATATTAAGTTTTTGCCCTAAGGCTTCCTACCTTGCGGTGGCTATGGAAACGCTTTTTATTCTGCCGGCCTTTGCGGACGGCAGCTTGCTCTTCTTCCGGTAGGTGAATAAAGTCTACACACTCCCCGGAGCAACAGCCCTCCATTTCCGTTGCACACTTTTCACACTGAATAAAAAGCAAATTACAGTCTACGTTAGCACAATTAACATGGGTGTCGCATGGCTCGCCACACTGGTGGCAATGGCTAATTACCTCGTTACCCACGGTTTCACCCAGGCGCTCATCAAACACAAAGTTTTTGCCTTTAAAGTGGTTGGGTAAGTCTTGCGTTTTTATCTGCCGGGCGTAGTCAATAATGCCCCCGTGTAATTGATTTACATCTTTAAAACCATGGTGCTTTAAAAAAGCGGAGGTTTTTTCACAGCGGATACCACCGGTACAGTACAAAAGAATTTTTTCCTCTTCCTTGCCCTTTAACATCTCCAATACCTCCGGTAATTCTTCCCTAAAAGTTTCGGATTGCGGTAGCAGGGCGTTTTCAAAATGGCCTATTTCACTTTCGTAGTGATTACGTATGTCTACTACGGTGGCTCCTGCTTCAATGGCTTGGTTCCATTCAGCTGCGCTCAAGTGTTTACCCACGTTGGTTACGTCATAGCTTTGGTCGTCCTGGCCATCAGCTAAAATTTTAGCGCGCACTTTTACGGTAAGCTTCAGAAAAGACTTTCCATCATCTTGCACTGCTACTTTAAGGGGAATGTCTTTAAAGGCTTCCCGCTGGTTGAGGTCTTCTACAAAGGCCTCCCATTGCGTCTCAGGCACGCTCATTTGGGCGTTAATACCCTCATGGGCCAGGTATACGCGACCAAAAGCGTTGAGAGCATACCAGGTTTGAAATAAATCATCGCGTAAAGCAGCCGGATCATCAAGAAGCACGTAGCGGTAAAAAGAAACCGTTTTACGCTTGAAGGTCTCAGCTTCTAAACGCTTTCTAAGTTCCTCAGGGCCAAACTTGTTGATTAAATTTTTTTTACCGGCATTAGGGTCCATAAGCCATTTTTTTGGGGAGGGCAAAATTACCAAAACCAAGTGGTTTGGTGAAATACCCTACTCTATTTCAATGAGCTAGCTAGGCCCAAATCAGGTAAATAAGGGCAAAGGCAGTTAAAAAAACCAGGCCGGTATAGCTCAAAATGAGCAGTGCCTTAGAGGGCCGGGCTTTTGCCGGAAAGCTTTTGGCGGTAACCAACTTTAGATTAATTGCCGCAATTAAAGGCGCCATCACAAAAGAGAGGGTGGTGGCTATGTCTACCAGTTTTTTGAGTGAATTACCAAATTGAAAAATTATGAGGAAAGCCCCCAGACCTACTGCTAAGAGCATGAGTAAGTAAACCACGCTGTTACTGGTAAAACCCAGGCCTTTGGTCTGTTTTTGATTGGGGCGTAGCAAAAGAAATACGCGCTCCATGCTTCGGCTGTAGCCATCAAAAACCCCCAAACAAGTGCCAAACATTATGGAAAAGGCAGCCGCGGTAATGATGGGCCGGCTCCAGGCTCCAATACTTTGGGTGTAAAGATCAATTACGCTACTGGCAAATCCGGCTGAGCCCTGAGGCATTTTCTGTCCAGTACCAAACAGAATGTAGGCGCCTAAAAGCATGAAACAGGGAGCCAGTAAGGCGGAGATTCCGTAGCCTAAGTTGAATTCGCGCAGGGTTTCTTTTAAGCTGGGCTTTTGTTTCAGTTGCTTAGCGCGTTCTAATGTCCATAGGCTATTCCAGGTAGAAAGGTCTACTGCCGTAGGCATCCATCCCATTAAAGCAATTACAAAGGCAAAGCTGCTGCTGTTTAAGTCAAAAACTTCGGGGCTAAAAAAGGGCAGAGCTTGGGTGGCCGGACCTTTAAAGGCGGTTATGGCTACGGCTGCCAGGGTGGATATCAAAAGCACAAAACCCACTACTTTAATGATCTTATCCAATGCCGAATATTTCCCAAACCCTAGAATAACAATGCAGGTTCCAAAGAGCGCACCGGTGGTATATATTAAAGAGCCAGCCCCCCAGGTAGCGCTAATTTGAAAAAGGTTATCCATAAATCCAGCGGTAACGGCCCCTACCGCTGCCCCCACAAAAAACATGCTGATTACGGTAATAATCAGGTAGATCCAAAGCATCCACCTACCCGTTTTTCGGTAGCCGTCAATTAGACTTTCTCCGGTGGCTACCGCATAGCGAGAGCCAAATTCAAAGAAGGGCCACTTTAACAGGTTGGCCAAAAGAACCAACCAAAGCAGGCCAAAACCAAAACTGGCTCCTGCTCTTGTGCTCTGTACTAAATGGCTTACGCCTATAGCGGTGCTGGCAAATAAAATGCCCGGGCCCAGCGATTGTATGAATCGTTTAAGCTTAGAATCCATGCGCTCGGTAACAAGCTTGTGTTCGGTTGTTTTATTGGCTTAAAGCCGATAGTATTTCTTGGGCAAAGGCTTTTTGATTTTCCGGTTGGCTCCAGAATTCCTGGGCTTCAGGCATTGCTAAATTACCTGCGGTTAGCAATACAGCCGGGCAGGCGGCTTCGCGTAAAAGAAAGGAGTTGAACTCTTCGGGCTTAGGGTTGGCTTGCCAGTGCGACTTGTTTTGAAAACCCTTTAAAATTTGCCGGGCATAGCTTGTGCTGTACTTCTTTTGCTTGGATTGCCCATCAACGCGGCAGCTTAAGGCATTGCCTTCTTTTTGAGCCTCTAAGTGCAGCGAAATCAGTAAATCGGGTTTAAGCACCTGCGCCACTTTAGCTCTTGTTTTTAAATCAACAAACTCATCGGTCTCGCGCAGGGTGTACACTTTAAAATGGGGGTGTTGGTCAGCGATATCTTTTAGGGTTTGCGCCAAGGCCAGGGTTATATCCTTTTCATGAGGGGCTTCTGCATGATGTACGTAGCCGGGGTCTTTGCCACCGTGGCCGGCATCAATTAGTAAAACAAAGGGTGTCTTTTCAGGTAAACCGGCACTTAAAAGAAAACCGGCTGCAAAAACTAAAATGGGAAGAATCCTGCGCATCAGTACTAATATATTTTGGGTTGAATGTAACTAATTTTTGCCAGCTGAAATGTCTTCGGTATTCAAGAAGCAGGCGCAGACCACCATCGGCTTAAAAAGCCTAATTTAAGCCCGGGGCAAATACTCCTAGCTACGCGAGAAAAGTATCTTTGCCCACCCAAAATTATTGCTTATGCAAGATCGCATACTGGTACTAGGCGCAGGAGGTCAGATAGGAACTGATTTGGTGGACACCCTGCGCGAAGATTATGGCACTGCCAATGTGGTGGCCACCGATTTAAAAGAACCCACCCCCGCTCAAAAAGAGGCTGGGCCCTTTGAACAACTGGATGCCCAAGATGGTGAGGCCCTGTTGGCCCTAGTCAAAAAATATAAAATCACCCAGGTCTATCACTTGGTAGCCATGCTATCGGCTACAGCCGAGAAAATGCCTATGCGTGGTTGGAACCTAAACATGGATACCCTTTTTACCGTGCTGGAATTAGCGCGCGAAGGACACCTCAAAAAAGTGTACTGGCCTAGTTCCATTGCCGCTTTTGGGCCTACCACACCTAAACAAAACACGCCCCAACACACCGTTATGGACCCTGGCACGGTGTACGGCATTAGTAAATTGGCCGGTGAATTGTGGTGCGATTACTACCATAAAAAATACCAAGTAGATGTACGTGGCTTGCGCTATCCCGGCTTAATTTCCTACAAGGCGCAGCCTGGTGGAGGCACTACCGATTATGCCGTTGATATTTTTCATAAAGCTGTTGCTAATGAAGAGTATCAGTGTTTCATGGGGGCGGAAACTACCCTGCCAATGATGTACATGCCGGATGCTATTAAAGCCACCATTGGCATCATGGAGGCGCCAGCCGAAAAAGTACAGCTTAGAACCAGTTACAATGTGGCCGCCTTTAGTTTTAACCCACAAGAATTGTACACGGCTATAAAAGCCCAAAAGCCTGATTTTAAAATGAGCTATGCGGTTGACGAGCGCGATGCTATAGCCCAAGGCTGGCCGCAAAGTATTGATGACAGTGCCGCACGAAAACACTGGGGTTGGCAACCTGACTATTCCCTGGAGCAGATGGTTAAAGATATGTTGGCTCAACTGAGCAAGGCCTAAAAAAAGCCCGCTGAAATTTCAGCGGGCTTTTTTTACTTAATCTTAAACGCACAATTTTTATTTTCTAAAGCTGATTTGCATTTCCATATCAAAACCAGCGGTGTCGCTGGCTAGCCGAGTGGTGGCTTGCATACCGTTGGCATCGCGGTTATCCACCTCATAGGTCATTAACCCCCAGGTTTCATCTTCAATGGTAAAAGTGGTTTCATTCACGATATTCAGGGGGGCGTTGGTGCTGTTCACTCTAATGGGCACTTCCACAGGGTCATTGGAAAGGGGCGGGGTGAAGCTCAGAGTTCCATCCACATCATAACTTACAGTGCCGTTTCCTCGGTTAAACGTGTAGTCACCGGTGGGCTGGGTGTCAATACCGCTTACCGGAATGGTGCCAATTATAATATCTATTTCCCCATCATAGGCCACTTCCACTACATTAAAAGTGCCGTTTAAATAGTTGGCCAAAGTATCGGTCTGGTTAGAGCCGTTGTTGTCATCATCGCGGCTACAGCTAAAAACGGAAACAGCTAGTAAGGCAATGAGCGAAAAACGTAGAAATTTCATGGGTCAATATTCTTTGAATCAAAAGTAAGAAAAGAATAAAGCGCTTAACCACGCTTTAAGGTGAGCACCGTAATTTCCGGCCAAATACCCACCCTTCCGGGGAAGGCTAAAAACCCAAAACCACGATTCACATACAGGTAGCGGCCTAGTTCTTCATATAGTCCCGCCCATTTTTTGTAGCGGTATTGCACCGGGCTCCATTTTAAAATGCCCGGTATTTCAATACCAAACTGCATACCGTGGGTGTGGCCGCTCAGGGTGAGGTGCATCTTCTTTTTGAATTTTTTCACCACTTCTTCAAAATGGCTGGGGTCATGGCTCAGCAGAATATTAAAATCTTTTTCGCCTACTGCTTCCGTGGCTTTATCAAGATCTCCATATTTTACAAAGCCCCCGCTGCCCCAATTTTCCACGCCTACCAAATTTATTTTTTCGCCATTTTTCTCCAGGCTCAAACTTTCATTACGCATCAGGCGGAAGCCTATTTTTTCATGAATGGAAAAAAGGGTCTCAAGATTTTTTTCTTTGGCTTGGGCCGAGGGCCATTCTATATAATCGCCATAGTCATGGTTACCCAAAATGGAATATTTACCCAAGGGCGCTTTTAACCGGCTAAAGGTCTTTACCCAGGGCTCCATTTCAGTGGCTTGATTGTTCACCATATCACCGGTAAAAAGTATCAGGTCGCTTTTTTGGGCATTAATGAGGTCTACTGCGTAATTGATTTTAGCCGCATTGTCAAAACTGCCACTGTGCACGTCTGAGATCTGGGTGAGGGTTAAGCCGTCAAAAGCTTTAGGCAGGTCTTTAAAAGTGAGCGTTTTCTTGATTACCTGATAGTTGTAGCGACCCTTAAAAATTCCGTGTAAAATTCCGGCAAAGGGAATAGCCGCGGCTGCCAAGGCCAATTGGCTTACAAAACGCCTACGGTCTGGCATAAACTGCTCTGCATTGCTGCCCACCAGTTTACCACTTAAGCCCACAATGAGTCGGGTGAGGTCTTCGCCCAACATGAAAAAAATAATCACCAGCTTGGGCACAAAGAACAAAACAAAGCTGCCCATAAAGTATTTGAAAAGGTTGTTGTGCGGCCCGGCTGATCGATCAAAGCTGAGCATGAGGTAGATCATAAAAACCAGCATGCCCCCAGAGATAATCCAGTAGAGGTTGCGCGCTAAAGCGGCTTCGCGAAAAGCCGAACGAAAGGCCTGAAAAGCATACACATCTATAGCGGCTAAAAACAGCAGAAAAATGCCCAGGCGCAGCAGTAAACTCATAGTCAATTATTTAAACAAGAGGGTAACTCCAAAACTTTAAAAATGATTAGCCCACTAGTGGAATAGTGCTAATTTTAAGCTTCTTTAACAGAATCCGTACAAATGTCTGAAAACAAACCCAAGTTATTTTTACTAGATGCCTATGCCCTAATTTACCGGGCCTACTTTGCCTTCATCAACAACCCCAGAGTCACTAGCAAGGGTTTAGACACATCGGCCATTTTTGGGTTTACCACCACGCTGTTGGAAGTGCTGGAGAAACACCAGCCTAGCCACATTGCCATTGTGTCTGATACCGATAAACCCACCAAACGGCACGAGGAGTACAAAGAATACAAAGCCAACCGTGATGAAACGCCCGAGGCCATAAAAATTTCCATTCCCTATATACAGCGGATTGCTGATGCCTTTAACATTCCGTTTTTAGGCGTAGACGGCTACGAAGCCGATGACGTAATTGGGACCCTGGCCAAACAAGCGGAGCAAGAAGGTTACACGGTAATGATGATGACCCCAGACAAGGACTTTGGGCAGTTGGTAAGTGAGAATATTTTCATGTACCGTCCGGGACGGATGGGCAACCCAGCCGAAACCTGGGGTATTGAAGAGGTGAAAAAACGCTTTGATATTGAAAATGTAGATCAGGTGGTAGACTACCTGGGCATGATGGGCGATAGCGTAGATAACATTCCCGGCATACCGGGGGTAGGTAAAAAAACAGCCTCTAAGCTTTTAAAGCAGTACGGTAGCATGGAAGCCATGTACGAGCAGGCGGATGAAATTAAAGGAAAGCTGGGCGAAAAAATTCGTGACAACAAAGCGCAGGCCCTGCTCTCCAAAAAATTGGCACGCATTTTAATTGACGCCCCCATAGAATTTAACGCCAAGGATTTCACCAAAGATCCGGTTAACGAAGAAAAAGTAGGCGAAATTTTTTCAGAGTTAGAGTTTCGGGCCCTTTTGAAACGGGTAACGGGCGAGAAAATGGAAAAACCGGCTGCCGCTGCGCCCTCTGGTGGGCAAACCGATCTTTTTGCTGCGGCTGCCCAGGAAAACGCAGGTGAGGAAAGTACCCCTCAAAGTGGCTTTAAAAACCTTAGCAACACCGATCACCTGTACCAGTTGGTGAGCCACCCCACCGAGCGTAAACTTTTACTGGAAAACCTCTTAAAGCAAGACTCGGTGTGTTTTGATACGGAAACCACTTCCCTTGATGCCGCCAACGCCCAGCTGGTAGGTATTGCTTTTAGCTATGCCGCTGGCAAAGCCTACTACGTGCACATCCCGGAAGGAGACGAACAAGATACCGTGGATTTTTTCCGGCCCTTTTTTGAGGATGAGCGAATTGAAAAAATCGGGCAAAACCTCAAGTATGATATTAGCGTACTGCGCAAGTATGACCTTTTGGTAAAAGGCCCCTTGTTTGACACCATGCTGGCGCACTACCTGATTAACCCAGACATGCGCCACAACATGGACGTGCTGGCCGAAACCTACCTGCACTACCAGCCCCAGTCTATTGAAGAGTTGATTGGCAAAAAAGGGAAGAATCAAAAATCAATGCGCAGCGTAGAGCCCGAAAAGGTTGCCGAATATGCCGGTGAAGATGCCGATATTACCTTTCAGCTTAAACAAGTTTTTGCGAAGGAACTGGGCAAAGGACGCACGCAGGAAGTCTTTGAAAAAATTGAGGTGCCGCTGGTGCCCGTCTTAGCCAAAATGGAACTGGAAGGAATTAATCTGGATCGGGAAGCTTTGAACAAGCTTTCCAAAGATTTGGAAAAAGACATTGAAAGCTTAGACGGCCGCATTCATGAGCTGGCGGGCGATGACGATTTTAACATTGCCTCACCGCGCCAACTGGGGGACATCCTTTTTGGTAAGCTCCAGCTTAAGGACAAGCCCAAGAAAACCAAAAGCGGGCAATTTTCTACCTCAGAAGACATTCTACAGGAATTGGCTACCGAGCATGAAATTGCCCAAAAGGTGCTGGATTACCGCCAATTGGTGAAGCTTAAAAACACCTACGTAGATGCCTTACCGGCCTTGGTAAACCCCAAAACCAACCGCATCCACACCAGTTTTAACCAGGCTGTGGCTGCTACCGGTCGCCTGAGCAGCAACCAACCCAATTTGCAAAATATCCCCATCCGCACAGAGCGGGGCCGTGAGGTGCGCAAAGCCTTTATTCCGCGCAACCAAGACCACGTGATTTTAGCAGCCGATTACAGCCAGATTGAGCTGCGGCTTATTGCGGAGCTCAGCGAGGAAAAAACCATGATGGAGGCTTTTATAAACGGGGAAGACATTCATGCCGCCACGGCCAGTAAGGTGTTTGGGGTTAAACCCGATGAAGTAACCCGTGAGCAACGCAGCAATGCCAAAACCGTAAACTTTGGGATTATTTACGGAGTGAGTGCTTTTGGTTTGGCCCAGCAAACCAGTCTTAGTCGCGGTGAAGCCAGCGACATCATAAAGAGCTACTTTAAAACCTATCCCGGCATCCGCGATTACATTGAGGCCCAAAAAGAACTGGCCCGCAAACAAGGCTTTGTAGAAACCCTGCTGGGCCGCAGGCGCTACCTTAAAGACATCAACAGCCGCAATCAGGTGGTGCGCGGTCATGCCGAGCGAAACGCGGTAAATGCCCCCATCCAAGGCACCGCTGCCGACATCATTAAAATAGCCATGATCAACATCGAATCGGCCTTAGCCGATTACAAAACCCGCATGATTTTGCAGGTGCATGACGAATTAGTTTTTGATGCCCCTAAAGATGAATTGGATACGGTGACGCCCCTGATTGAAAACAAAATGCAAACCGCCCTGGAAACCAAAGTACCGCTGGTGGTAGAAAGCGGTTATGGGGCTAATTGGTTGGAGGCGCATTAGGGGTTCTTAATTAGTAGTGCTGCCTACCCCGTCTTTTGCTGCGCAAAATCCACCCCTTCCTTGGGAAGGGGAAGTATTGCGCGTAAAAATTGCTGCGTAAATAACTACCGCCACCAAATTTTCACGGTCCCCAATTCCCCTCCTGACTGAAGGGGTGCCCCCGCAAGCTTTCGGGGCGGGGTAGTGCTTTATTCTCGCAAAGGGCTTTGCTCTGCCACAAGCTGAAACTTAAAGTCGAGTTGCACTCGCTCTTAAAACCTACCCCGTCTTTTGCTGCGTAAAATCCACCCCTTATTTGGGAAGGGGAATTATAGCTAAATTCTACCTTTACGCCTATGAAAACCACCTCGTCCAATCCATCGCCTTTTCAAGTGTACAATGCCTCGGCTGGGGCCGGCAAAACCTATCAATTGGTACAGAATTACCTGGAGCTCTGCCTGGGCAGCGCCAACCCCGATGGCTACCTTTCTATTCTGGCCATAACCTTTACCAACAAGGCTGCGCATGAAATGAAAGAGCGGCTGGTGCAGGCACTCTTGGATTTAGCTGTTTATCCGCATCCTGCCAAGGTAGAAGCTTTGGCTACACATCTCAGCGAAAAGCTGGCGGTGCATCCCAAGCGTTTGGCCCATCGGGCGGAAGCCACCCTAAGCCACATTTTGCACCACTACAGCGCTTTTTCCATTTCTACCATTGACAGTTTTACCAATCGGGTAATCAGGAGTTTTAGCCGCGATTTAAAAATGAGCAGCTACTACCAGGTAGAGCTTGATGCCGACTTGCTGCTCAAAGAAGCGCTGGACCTACTCTTTGAGCGGTTGAACCGCCAGAGTAAAACCACCCTGATTCTCACCCGCTTTATCAATCGCCAGTTGCAGGAAGGCAAATCACCCCAAGTGTACAGCGCCCTATTTAGTTTGGCTAAAAAAACGCTCTTTAATGAAAATGCCTTGCCCTATCTGCAAAAACTACAGGGCTTTACAGCCGATGAGTTTCTGGCCTTGGAGAAGGAACTACGTCAGAAACAAAAAACCTTTGCCCAACAAATAAAGGAATCAGCGCACGGGCTCTTGCAGTTCATGGAAGAAAAAGGTCTGGAGCAGCATTTTTTTTCAAGGCAGGTATTTCCTAAATGGGTAATTGGCCTGGAGAACGGAGAGGTGGTTAAACCAGGAACGATGGCTCAAAAGCAGATTTCTGGCGAAAATGATTTTCACAAAAAAGCCGACAGCAACAAACCAGCCGGCTTAGCCCTACGGGCGCATGAAGACACCCTTCGCGCGGAAGCACAAAAAATACTGGCCCAGCTAGAGCAGGGTTTGGATGCCTACCTGTTGCGCAGTCAAATTTTAGGCAACTTTTACACCCTAGCCATTTTAGCCGAAGTGGAGCAAGCGCTGCAGGAGGTGAAGGAAGAGAGCAACCGCCTGCCCATAGCCGATTTCAACAAAATTATAAGTGCCCATTTAAGACAGCAACCGGCCCCCTTCATTTATGAGAAAATTGGCAGCCGCTACCGGCATTATTTTATTGATGAGTTTCAAGATACCTCGCAATTGCAATGGCAAAATTTGCAGCCGTTGCTGGAGAATACCTTGGCCACTGAAGGCGGTAGTTTAATGCTGGTGGGAGACGCCAAGCAGGCCATTTACCGTTGGCGGGGTGGGGCGGTAGAGCAGTTTATTGACCTGGCTGAGGTGCCCGAAAATCCCAGATTACCTCTGGAGCACCGGGCGGTGGAGCATTTAGGTTCCAACTGGCGTTCGGCTGAAACCATTGTAAATTTCAACAACCGCTTCTTCGCCTTCTGTGGCCAAAAACTGGGGCATCCCCAAAAGGCGGGTATTTATCAAAAAGCGGCTCAAAAGGCACAGCTTGCGCAGGAAGGTCTGGTCCAAATCAGTTATTTACCGCAGGAGCAAGAGGGAACCGAAGCCTACGCGCAGGCCCAGTGTGAGCGCTGCCTGGCACTGATTCACCAGGCCATGGAGCGTGGCTACAGCCAAGACGATGTCACCATTTTGGTGCGCGGTAACAAAGAAGGTGCGCGCATAGCCCAATACCTTTTAGAGCAGGAGATTAATGTGGTGAGCCCCGATAGCCTCACGCTTTCGGCTAGCCCGGTGGTACAGGCGGTCATTAGTTTTTTTACGCTTTTACACCGGCCTTTTGACCGGCCCGCCCGCGTGCCCTGGCTGGAGTTTCTGTATGCGCATTTGGAGAATCAGCCGGCAGAGCTGCATCTTTTTCTGGAGGAGCACGCCAAAGCTCCCCTCTCAGATGAATTGGCTTTTTATCAGCAGCGTTTAAAGGATTGGGACTATGCAAAGTTTGAACAGAAAGGCTTGGCCGAAAAAGCCTATTACCTGCTGGAAAGCCTGGCGCTTAACTTTAGAGACAATGCCTTTGTGCAGCGTTTCTTAGACCTGCTGGATACCTTTGAGCAACAGGAGTCAGCTTCTACCGCGGCCTTTTTAAGGTACTGGGAGCAAAGTGGCGCCCAAACTAAGGTAGAGCTGCCGCCCGCCACTGAGGCCGTCAAAATTATGACCATCCACAAGGCCAAGGGCCTAGAGTTTCCCATTGTAATTTATGCTTTTGCCGACTTAAAACTAACCTCTGAGAATGACGCTCAAAAATGGGTATACCTGCCCGAAAGCACCGATTTTGCTGGTCTGCCGGTAGCGCTCCTAAATCTATCAAACAGCTTTGCCGACAAGCTTTGGGAGGGAGCGCAGTACCACCAGTGGTTGGCTGCTTATAAGCAAGATTTGCATTTTGATCAGCTCAATTTGGTGTACGTAGCTTTTACCCGGGCGGTGAAGGAATTGTACATTTTATCCAGTGACAAACCGGCTAGTAAAAAGAACCCAGAAGAAAGTTTGCCGGGTTTATTGCCGGCTTTTGCCGGAAGGGAAGGGGTAGAAAATCAGACCTGGGGTAGCCTTACCTATGCCGATAAGGAAAAAAAGCCGCCTGCTCAAAACGAGGTCTTTAACTGGGAAGACCGCATGCCCTGGGAGAAGGCCCTGCGGGTCAGTGACGGGGCGCCTAAAAATTGGTCGCCTGAAGTGAAGGCCGAAAGCCTTTGGGGTACCAAAATTCATCATTTGCTCGCCCAGGTGCGAGAATCCTCCCAAGTAGAGGAGGCCGTAGAAAATGCCATTAGGGCCGGTGATTTTGCAGCCGAGGAGAAGCCACAACTTTTGCAAAGTTTAGAACAGGTGGTATTGCATCCCCAAGTGCAGGCATTCTTTCAACCGGGATTAGAAGTGCTGAATGAGCGCAGCATTATTAGCCCCGGTCAAACGCAAAAAATACCCGACCGTATTGTGTTGGAGGGTAAGGTGGCCCACGTGCTGGATTATAAAACCGGTAAGCCTTTACCAGCCCACAAGCAACAGGTAGATGATTACCAGCGGCTGCTGGAGCAAATGGGCTACACGCCTGGCCACCGCATTCTTATTTACTTAGGGCAAACGCTAGAGGTAGTGCAAGACTGGTCTAAAAACAGAATAGCCTAAACACTTTTTTAGTACAGTCTAAAAATATACTTTTGTCGTGCAAAAAAAATAAAAAATGCAAGGCAAAAAATTAGTGTGGTTAGGAGTGTTTTTGGCTTGGACTACTGGCTTGTTGGCGCAGGCAAATGCAAGCCTATCGGGTACGGTAAAGGATCAAGAGGGTAAAGCCATTCCCTTTGCCAACCTGTTTATCCAAAACTCTTCTGCGGGCACTTCGGCCAATGCAAAAGGGCAATTTAGTTTAGACAGTTTGCCGGCTGGTGAGCTAAGTATTAAGGTAAGCGCGGTAGGTTTTCAGTCAAGCAAGCTGCAGTATCAGCTAAAACCCGGGCATAAGCAGGAGGTCACCATCTGGCTTAAAGCCGATAATTTACAGTTGGAAGAAGCGGTGGTGAGTGCCACCAGGTATCATTTAGATAAAAAAGAAGCCCCGGTGGTGGTGAATGTTTTGCGGCCCAAAATCTTTACGTCAACGCAATCTATGGCTTTGGCCGAAGGACTGAATTTTCAAAGCGGGGTGCGCGTGGAAACCAGTTGCCAAAACTGCGGATTTACGCAAGTGCGCCTAAACGGTTTGGAGGGGCAGTACACGCAAATACTTATTAACAGCCGACCTGTGTTTAGTGCCTTAAACAGCGTGTATGGTTTGGATCAAATTCCCACCAACTTAATTGAGCGCGTAGAGATTGTGCGCGGGGGCGGCTCGGCCCTGTACGGTTCTAACGCCATTGCGGGTACGGTAAACATCATAACCAAAGAGCCTATTTTAAATCAGTGGCAGGTAGAGGGTAACCTGGGGCTTATTAACGGAGAAGCGCAAGACCGTACCCTGCGCTTCAACGCCTCAGTAGTGGCCGATGATTTAAAAAGTGGCATAACGGCTTATGGCATGAATCGCAGCCGCGAGGCCTGGGACGCCAGTGGTGATGGCTTTACTGAGCTCACCGCCATTGAGAATAACACCTTTGGTCTTAGCGCCTATTTCAAGCCCCGTGAACGGGCCAAGCTCAGCCTTAATTTTAACGCCATTAATGAATACCGCAGAGGGGGAGATCAGCTTAGCAGGGCCCCCCACTTTACTGATATTACCGAAGAGCTGGATCACAACACCTTGATTGGCGGAGCTACGTACGAGCAAAGTAGCGCCTCGGGCCGCAGTAGTTTTAGCTTATACACATCGCTGCAAAGCACCCAAAGACAAAGTTACTATGGAGGTTTGGGGGGCGGCCGCACAGCCGCTGACAGTGCACTGGCTTTAAACGCCTACGGTAAAACCGATGACCTGGCCCTGGTGAGTGGCTTTCAGTGGAGCCAAAAAATAAGGCAGAGCGACAGACTGCTAGCGGGCTTGGAGTGGCAGCATAATGCGGTGCGCGATCAAATGACGGGCTACCAGAGACTCATTGACCAGCAGGTAAATAATTTAGGCAGCTTTGTGCAGTATGAATGGCAAATCAATCAGCGCCTAAAACTTTTGGCGGGTACCCGTTATGATTATACCATGGTAAACGGGCAGTATGATTTAGGCGCCATTAGCCGTCCCACGCAAGTGGATTTAGGCGTGCTAAGCCCCCGCGCCAATCTTTTGTACCATCTTTCAGATGATTGGCAGTGGCGGGCCAGCTATGCCCGCGGCTTTAGAGCCCCGCAGGCTTTTAACGAAGATTTGCACATTTCATCGGTGGGCGGTGAGGCCAAGTTCATAATTCTTAGCGAAGGCCTCAATACCGAGCTATCCAATGCCTGGGTGAGCTCCTTCAATTATCAGTCTAACTGGGGCGCCAGCCAGGTAGCCTTTATGGTTGAGGGATTTTTCACCGATCTCATTAATCCTTTTACCAGCGTAAGTACAGGGGCTACTTTGCCCAATGGCTCTATAGTTGAAGAGGTACGTAACGGAGTGGGTGCTTACGTAAGTGGCGCTAATTTTGAATACCAAATGGCTCCTGGCCAAAATTTTGACTTCTCAGTGGGGGGTACGGTGCAGGTGGCGCGTTACCGCGAAGAGCAAGTGCTTTTTGAGCCCGAATCCAGTGATAATCAGCAAACAGTGAGTACCCTAGATTTTGTGCGTACCCCTAACTGGTATAGCTACAGCACCGCTAATTGGCAATTGAGTAAAGCGTGGAGTTTTGATTTTACCGCCAGTCTTACCGGGCCCATGCAAGTGCCCAGGGTGGTTGATGCCACAGGCTTTTTAGAGTTACGGGAGTCGCCTGTTTTTGTAGATGCCAACCTTAAGCTGGGCTATGATTGGCATCTGAGCCAGGAATTAGTGCTTAAAATTAGTGGAGGAGTACAAAACGTGCTGAATAGCTTTCAAAACGACTTTAGCAATGGCCCCCAGCGCGATTCTGATTACGTGTATGGCCCGGCCAGACCGCGGACTTTTTTCCTGGGCATTACTTTAGGAAACGCGCATTAAGAAGACTGGTCTTCTTTTAGTCTGGTTTCCCTTGCAATTATATCCGCCAGGGTAGCGGCCTTTAGGCGATTGACCGTTTCGTTTCGGATTTCGGTGAAAACCTCCCTTATGCCGCAGGTTTCTTCATCAATGCATTCATCACAACGCTCATAAAACATATAAGTAACGCATGGTAAAAGCGCTATGGCCCCATCAAACAAGCGCATTACTTCAGCCATGTGAATTTTTTCAGGAATCTTGTTCAAGCTGTAGCCCCCGTTCTTCCCCTTTTTACTTTTCAAGATGCCTGCATGGCGAAGATCTAGTAAAATGGACTCCAAAAATTTACGGGGAATGCTTTGCGCTTCAGCAATTTGGGCAATGTTAATGGCGCCTTCTTCACTGTTTTTGGTGAGGTAAACTAAAGCGTTGATGGCGTATTTAGCCTTTTTGGAGAGCATGCCACAAAAGTAGAAATTAATATGGGCCCCTGATACAGAAAGTGCGCGGGCTGTTAGTGTTTCAGTGAAATAGCCAGTATGGCTCTAAAAAAGAAACCCCGAGAAGTATTTGGGATACTTTCTCGGGGAAAACCTAAACCTAATTAATCTGCGTGAGACAAATATAAAACAGTTTTTTGAATTGCTACCAGCAGGGTCTAATTTTTTTGTGGGGGTTAAAAAAAAGAAACCCCGAGAAGTATTTGGGATACTTTCTCGGGGAAAACCTAAACCTAATTAATCTGCGTGGGACAAATATAAAACAGTTTTTTGGAATTGCTACCAGTAGGGTCTAATTTTTTTCCGTGCGGATTAAAAAAAAAGAAAACCCCGAGAAGTATTTGGGATACTTTCTCGGGGAAACCTAAACCTAATTAATCTGCGTGGTTCAAATATAAAGAGTTTTATTCCAATTGACCAAAAGTCTTGGTTTAAAATATTTCAGCTTCATTTTTTATGATCAAGCTAGCTTTATGAGCAGAATGGGTGCGTTTTACTCGCTAGCCAAAAGTTTAGACCGCAATTTTAAAGGCGCACCAAATGATAAAATAGGTATAACTTATGTCTTCACTAAGCCATTTTGGAAAGCGTACATTTGAAGCATGAAGAATGGAATTTTAATTTGGTACGATGAGGAATTTGGAGAATTAAGCCTATCTTCTCAAGAGTTTAAAGGATTTAATCAGTCTAAAATGATATGGTGTCTGCCTTGCGGTTCAACTGAACAAGAGAAGGCAATTTTAGCGCACGTAGTTGGTAAGGCCACGCATAACTATCTTATCAATCTTTCGCAAAATTCAAGCATGGGTGCCAGTCTGCTACAAATGTTTCCGGTCAATTAACCTCTCGTTTTTTCTTGTAGATTTTTGCGGCTACAAAGAAAAGTACGCCTAAGGCTACTAGGATAGCTAGTCCCCAGGCTAACCCAGATAAGCTTTTCCAAACCGCAAGCATAACAATGGCAATGAGTAGCAGAGTAGGTAGTTCATTGTAAAGCCGGTAGCCAAAACTGTCTAAGCCCTCGGGAGAACCTTGCAGCTTTTTCATGTAATAGCCGCAGGAAAAGTGGTAAAAAATAAGAACAGCAACCAAGGTCAACTTTAGGTGCATCCAGGGACTTTGGAGCCAACTGCTGTTTAAAAAAAGCATTCCTGATCCGCCCACTAAGGTGATAATCATGGCAGGGGTTTGTATAATTGAATACAATCGCCTTTCCATAATGTGGTACTGCTTTCGCAGGATGGTACTTTCCTGCGAGTCTTTTATATCCCAGGCTTCTCTATGGTATACGAATAAACGCACCAAATAAAAAATACCGGCAAACCAACTTACAAAGCCAATAATGTGCAAAGCCTTCAAAAACAAATACCCGTTCATGTTTGCAAATTACGGTCATAGTTGAAAGCCTGACAAAAATCATAGCGCAAGGCCAGGGCCGCCTTTACTTTTGTCTTTTATAAATAGATTGCTATGAATGCTTTGGACTTACTGGAGAAATACAATGTGGCCGTTCCGCGCTATACCTCTTATCCCGCGGTACCCATGTGGGAAACAGAAAATACCAGCGCAGAAACATGGATGAACCACGTGCTGCAGAGTTTTGAAAAGAATAATGAAATAAGTCTATACATTCACTTACCCTATTGCGAAAGTCTGTGCACTTATTGCGGATGTAACAAGCACATTACTAAAAATCATTTAGTAGAGGTGCCATACATCAAGGCCGTGCTTAAAGAGTGGAAAATGTATACTAAACGTTTGCCTTCCAAGCCGGTTATAGGTGAAATTCACCTAGGCGGAGGCACGCCTACTTTTTTCAAACCCGAAAATTTGGCCCTGCTTATTGATGGCTTGGTGGCGGAGGCGGATGTAGCTCCTGATCATGATTTTAGTTTTGAAGCCCATCCCAATAGCACCACCTTTGAACACCTGAAAGTGCTAAAAGCTAAAGGATTCAATCGCATTAGCATTGGGGTGCAGGATTTTGATCCGGTTATTATGCGCACCATCAATCGGGTGCAAACGGAGGAAGAGGTAGAAAAAGTGACCCTCTGGGCCAGGGAGCTGGGTTATGCATCCGTTAATTTTGATCTTATTTATGGCCTACCACTGCAAACTAAAAAGCATTTAGAGTACAACTTTGAAAAAGTATCGGCTTTAAAGCCAGACCGTATTGCATTTTACAGTTACGCTCACGTGCCGGGCGTTGCTCCGGGCCAAAGGGCGTATTCAGAGCAGGATTTGCCACAAGGCCAAGATAAGCTTGCCCTCTACCTCCAGGGCAAAAAAGGTTTGCAGAAAATGGGGTATCGCCACATTGGCATGGATCATTTTTCTTTACCTTCTGATGCGCTGACCAAAAGCTTTGATCAAAAAAAGCTGCACCGCAACTTTATGGGTTACACCACCAAGCATACTCGTCTGTGCATTGCTTTAGGGGCTAGTTCCATTAGCGACAGCTGGACCGCCTACGCCCAAAATGAAAAAACCTTGAAGAAGTACTTGGAGCGCATTAAATCTGAAGATCTACCACCAATATTAAAAACGCATATCCTCACTGAAGAAGATTTGAAAATACGTCAACAAATATTGAATCTCATTTGCCATTTTGAGGTGAATTGGTTGGCTAATAAGGCCGATTTCACTTGGGCTTTGCAACAAAAGTTTAGAACGCTGGAGCGCGATGGTTTGCTGCGCATTTTTCCGCATCAGGTTAAGGTAACACCTTTGGGCAAGAATTTTATCCGCAATATTTGCACAGTATTAGATGCACGCTTAGCAAAAGCTAAGCAAGACAAGCCTGCCTTCAGCAAGGCGGTTTAAGCCTGTTCTGTAATTTGATTGCGTTGGTACTGCGGTGAGTCTTGGTAAAAGTGTTCTTCAAAGGTTTCTTGCACCTCATTAGGGTCTCTTAAAACTTTATACACCACATACAGTACCATTATGGGTGAAGTGCTAAACAAAAACAGCGCGGCCGGAATCCATCCAAAAAGTATGGAGAGTGCATAACTTACCAAGAAAATAAAGGAAAAAATAATAGCGTTCTTCATAAGCAATCGTCATTTTTAGTGGTAACTGAATGGCAAAGGCAATTGTTTTTCAGAGCTTTGTGTTTGAAGGTTAAAAGAGCGCGGCCTGCCCCCATTCCAAAAAAAATATTTGGCCTTTAGGGCATACTAATTACCTTTAAGGCATTACCAAAAAATGCATGCATGAAAAGATTTATAGCCGCGGTTTTTCTACTGCTTACAGGGGCCGGCCTTATGGCGCAGAAGCAAAATTCACTGTTGTGGAGAATAAAATCTCCTGAAGGCCAAATAAGCCATCTCTTCGGCACCTATCATCTTTTGGGCAGTGATTACGTGCACAGTCACCCCTTGCTTAAAGCAACATTTAATGAGAGCCGCGTTACCGTGGTGGAAACCAAAATTGACTCCAGCCAAATGTTCCAGGTGGCCATGATGGCCATGATGAAGAATACCACCTTACCTGAGTTAATGGACAGTGCCGACTACAATAAGGTAAAAGTTCTTTTGGAAGAGATTGGCTTACCGCCAGCTGCAGCCAACCGAATGAAACCCATAGCATTAACCGCGGCCTACAGCCTGAAATTAGCGAATGAGCATACCCCAGACAACTTGAATTTTGAGGGAATGCCCATTGACGCATATTTTGCAATTAGCGCTGAAAAGCAAGGCCAGAAATTGGTAACACTTGAAACTATGCAAGAGCAGTTGGAAATGCTCTACAATGCCCAAAGCCTGGAAGATCAGGCTGAAGATCTTTTGGCTATGGTAGAAGATAAAGAGCATGTTGGAGAAGCTATGGCCGAACTGCTACAGGCTTATTTACAACAAGACTTAAAGGCCATGCTGGCTATTAGTGAAGAACAAGAAGAAGTTACGGGAGATATGGCGCTTTTGCTGGATGAGCGTAATGAGCGTTGGGTCAAACAGCTGACCCCTATTATAGATGAGGGACAAGCCTTTATTGCCGTGGGTGCCCTACACTTGGCCGGAGAACAGGGTTTGGTAAGCTTACTTACCCAAGAAGGCTACACCTTAGAACCCGTTGCCTACAGTGCAAAGCGCTAGTTTTAGATTTCTATTTCTAGGCGTTTGTAGAAGGCCCCTTCTCAAATTAACCATTCATGAGCAGTAAAAAAGTGCAATTCAAAAATGGCAATGGCCAAAAATTGGCGGGCAAATTAGAGCTTCCGCTCGATAAAAAGCCCAGGCATTTTGCCCTATTTGCCCATTGTTTTACCTGCGGCAAAGACCTTAAGGCAGTACGCAATATTGCCTTGGGACTCAAGCAGGCGGGCATTGCCGTCTTGCGTTTTGATTTTACCGGACTGGGGCAAAGTGAAGGTGATTTTTCAGAAACTCATTTCACTTCTAACCTTGAAGATCTAAAGGCTGCAGCCGATTTTTAGCCCGGGAATACAGAGCTCCCAGTCTCTTGATTGGCCATTCTTTAGGCGGTAGCGCAGCTTTAATGGTGGCTCCCAAAATTAAGTCTGTAAAAGCCGTGTGTGCTATTGCCGCCCCCAGTGAGCCCAGGCATGTGCTGGGCTTATTGGAAGATAATTTAGAAGCCATAAAAGAAAAAGGAGAGGCTGAGGTGACTTTGGCGGGAAGAAGCTTTTACCTAAAAGACGACTTTATTCACGACCTGCAAAACCACACTCTAGAGAAAAAGCTTAAGGAATTAAAAGGCACCTAAGTTTTACTCATGCATGCACCTCAAGATTCAGTGGTTGGCATTGAAAATGCCCGTCTAATTTATGAGGCGGCTCACCACCCAAAAAAGCTTTGTTACGCTAGATGGTGCAGACCACTTGTTGAAGGATTCTCAAGACTCTTTGTACGCAGGGCAGTTGATTGCCGGTTGGGCGCAACGTTATTTGCCCTTAGAAGATACAGAAGAAGGGGCTCTGCAAACCCAGCATCAGGTGCTAGCTCAACTCTCAGAAGGCCCCTTTTTAACCCATCTATTGGCGGGTAAACACCATTTGTTGGCCGATGAACCCAAAGACTACGGAGGTCAAGATCTGGGGCCTTCGCCTTATGAGTTGGTAACAGCCGGGCTGGGAGCGTGTACCGCCATGACTTTAAAGATGTACGCCAGGCGCAAAGAATGGCCTATTGAGGAAATTAGTGTACACCTAAGTTTTGACGGTGACTATGCTGAAGACTGCCAAAAGTGTGAAGAAGAAACCCGAAAAATTGGCAAATTCACCCGCATCATTGAGGTAAAGGGCACTTTAGACCAAAAACAAAAAGAGCGCCTATTGGCAATTGCTAATAAGTGCCCGGTACATAAAACTCTGGAACAAGGGGTTACTATTAGCACGCACTTACAAAATACGCTTCAATAAGAGATCAAAAAAAAGCTAAATTTCAGCTAATTAATCTTTAATTTTGGAGGTGTAATCCAGCCCAAAACATGCGCAAGCTTGCGGTCTTTAGTCTTTCAGCCGTGCTACGGTATGAGTATGCCACCTTTCAGCGTTTTGCCCAAATGAGCATAGAAAAAGTAGAAGGGGAGCCCTTCTCTTTGGCTCCAGCCGATGGCGAAAAGAACATTCAGCAATTGCTGTTAGAAACCTATCGCTTGCATAAGCAAGAACAACCTTCGGCTGCCAAGCTTAAAAAGATTGAAAAACAGTTTAGCAAATACCTAAAAAAGTATTTTGTACAAGAAGAAGTTAGTTTTGAGGTAAGGCCAGGCGTGCAAAATATCTTTAACCATATTGAAAAGCGCAAGAACTGGAAGTACTGCATTTTAAGCCCTTACTGGAATAAAGCCACGCACCAAGTTTTAGAATCTTGCGGAGTGTACAGTAAAAATAAGTTTACCATTACGGCTAATCAAGCACTAACCGCCCAGGAGCAGCTAGAGATTGCTATGGCTCGCACCAAAAAAAAGAACAAGGGTTTAAAAGTGTTTTTGGTGAATGAAAACTTAAATATTGAACTGAACAAGCCTTTTGAGTTAATACAACCCAAAGGTTCTAAAAGCGCGCCCAACTATTTTATTTACCCTAAATTCTCAGAATTATTCAAAGCGCATTTGTAAAAACTGGGAATTAATCACAGCTGTGCCTCACAAAGTTGCAGTGCCGTATTGGTGGGTGAGTACCTTAGGTAGGTTTAAAAAATAGGTCAGGCCCTTGGACTGTGCGCTGAACTAAGAAGAAATAAAAAAAGTTAGAACAGAACTGTGACTGGCAAACCCTTACAAAAGACCACCACACCGCAAGCCCTGGCCATTTTAAAGCATCAACAGGCTTTCTTTAAGGCGGGTACTACCCGAAGTTTTTCATTCAGAAAACAGCAGTTGCTAAAGCTCAAGCAGGCCCTTCAGAAGTATGAATCGACATTTTTAAGCGCATTAGGCCAAGACCTGGGTAAACCACAGTTTGAGGCTTATGCTTCTGAAATTGGTTTTCTGCACGAAGAGTTGAATTACACCCTCAAGCACCTCAAAGACTGGATGCAGCCAGAAAGGGTCAATTCGCCTCTTAGCGCCTGGCCTTCGGTAAGTTACATTCAGCCATCGCCCAAAGGCACTACTTTAATAATTGCCCCGTGGAACTATCCTTTGCAGTTGGCCCTGGCCCCGGCTTTAGCCGCCATGGCGGCCGGTAATGTAGTGTTAATAAAGCCGGCCGAGCAAACTCCAGCCACCAGCAGTCTTATTGAAAAAATGATTAAGGAATACTTTGATGAGGCCTATGTGGCGGTGGTGCAAGGTGAAGGCCATAAAGTGTTACCTCCCTTAATTGAGCAACATGCATTTGGGCATGTATTTTTTACGGGAAGCGTACCGGTGGGCCGAAAGATAGCCCAGCTTACTGCCCCGCAACTGATTCCCACCACCCTAGAGCTTGGCGGTAAAAGCCCTGCGGTGGTTGATGGTTCTGCCAAATTAAAAACGGCCGCACGTAGAATTGCTTTTGGTAAGTGGTTGAACGCGGGACAAACCTGCGTAGCACCAGACTACCTTCTGGTACAGCGTTCGCAAGAAAAGCCGTTTATAGAGCATTTAAAAGGAGTGCTCCAAGAGTTCTACCCAAAGGGTGCGCTGCAAAGTGCAGATTACACCAAGATTATTCATGAAAGTCACTTCAAGAAAATTAGCTCTTACCTGAAACAGGGCAAACTGGTACTAGGCGGTGGGGTAGACGAGAATCAACTGAAAATAGAACCCACGGTGCTTAAGGATGTAAGTTTAGAGGCAGCCATTATGCAAGAAGAAATATTTGGCCCGGTACTTCCCTTACTCACTTTTGATAAACCGCAAGAGGCTATTGATATCATTCAAAAAAACCCAAACCCTTTGGCCTTTTACCTTTTTACCAAGGATAAGAATATGCAGCGTACTTTTCTGGAAGAGGTGAATTTTGGCGGAGGAGCCATTAACAATACGGTGGTGCACTTAAGTAATCCTCGCTTGCCTTTTGGCGGAGTAGGCAATAGTGGTATAGGTAGTTACCATGGCATTCATGGTTTTAGAACCTTCTCGCATGCGAAAAGCATCATGAAAACTTCTACTTGGTTTGACCTGAAAGCTAAATATCCACCGTATAGTACTTTGGCTTATAAAATGGTTAAGTGGCTTATGAAATAGCAGTGGTGGCTATTAAAGTGTGATGCGTAGCAAAGCACTAGCGCTCTTTCTCACGATAAGTAGAAAATATTTCCTTAAAATTAACATCGCCCAAATCAAGGGTGCGCATAGGAAAGGGAATGGTAATGCCGTTTTGATCAAAGGCCTGTTTAATGGCTAAAACAGCCTGATGGCGCAAGGCCAAATAATCAGCCTCTTGGTTGGTGAATTTTTGCCAAATGCGAATGGTGAAATTGATGGAACTGGAGCCAAACTCGCTATAGGAGGCACCCACGTCATCGGGTTTAACCCCAGAGATACCTTGCACGGCCTTAACGGCCACATCCAAAGCTTGGGCTAAGTGCGTGTTGTAATGCACGCCCACCTCTATATCTATCCTCCTTCTTCTCAACCGGCTGTAATTAATAATAGGTTTTTTAAAAACTTCAGCATTTGGAATCATGACGTACTGCCCCTGCAGGGTAATTAAGTCGGTGGTACGAAGGTGAATTTTCTCAACTTTTCCGTAAAAATCATTGGTCTCAATAAGGTCTCCTTCCTTAAAGGGTTTGCGGATGCTCATCATGGTGCCCGCAATGAAGTTGGAGGCAATTTCTTGGAGGGCAAAACCTAAGGCCAGACCAATAACCCCGGCCCCGGCCAGTAAAGAGGTAACGGCCCCGTCTAACTTTAAAATGCTTCACGCAATGAAAGCACCTAGGGCTAAAACTGTCAGATAAAGTACGCTTCCCATTAAACTGGTGAGGCTTACATTATCTGTAATCCTTTTCATTAGGCGCTTAAACAGGCTGCGGGTAAGTTTGGCTAAAAGGGCAAAAAAGATAACTACCACTACTGCCACCAAAAAATTGGGAAGCATGCTGATGCCTTGGGTTAGCCAAGTTTCCAGCTTCTGGCGTAAAAGCTCGTAAATCTCTTGGGGGCCAAAATTTAGGCCGGTTGAATTTATAAACTCTATTTAAGATAGGCAGCCAGCACTTTTTGTAGGGCTTTTAGTAAACGACCCAAAGCCAAGCGCTTTAAAACCAAGCTTAACCATTTTTTAAAGCCTCCCTTTTTACCCCACAGTTTTACCAAATCTTTACCTGAAGAAGCGCTGGCGGCAATAACGCCCGCCAGTGAAAAAGCTTGCTCCACTTCTCCTACCAGCTTTCTGCGTTCTTCTTTAAGTTCTTTTTCCAGCTGCTGAATACGCTGATCTATTTTCTGTCTGGCATTCATATAGTACTTTTTGGAGGAGCAGTCAAAGATTCTTCTGTTTGCTCTTGAGTTTGCAGGTAAAAGCTCATTAAGGCATTTCTAAATGGATTTACAATTAACGGTTTGCGGAAAACCATAACCAAGACCAACAGTAAAAGGACAAATAGCGTAGATAGCCCAAAGCCCAAGGCCGCAGATTCTAAGGCTTCGCTCAAAACAAAGCCCAACCAAATGGCCGCAATTATCACCAAAGTATTGATGAAAATCGTTATAAAGACCAATAAAAAGGCATGGGATAAAACATCGGCAAAACCACGTAAAGCCTTAAGCTTCACTAGTTCTAATTCTTTGTTAAGCAGTCGCTTAATCTGATCAATGTATTTGGCAAAAAAGTTTAGCATAGTAAACACAAAAAAAGGCACTCTAAAGCAGGGTTATTGCTTTTAGAGTGCCCTTAAAATTACTAAATTAACTTTTGGCTTTTTCGCTGGCTGCTTTAATACTGCGTTCAGCGTTTTCTTTTACTTCTTTAATGCTTGCTAGAGCCTTATCACTGGCGTCACTAATTGAGCCCTTGAGCTCATTGGCTTTTTCACTCAAATTTTCACGCGTTTCTTTACCGCTGGCAGGCGCTAAAAGCACCCCAGCTGCAAAGCCTACGGCTGCACCAATTAAGGTTCCTAAAATTACGTTTCCTGACTGATTATCACTCATGATGTCTATTTTTAAGATTTAAAATTTAGGCTGAATAAAATTCTTCAATACTGTTTTCGCTATCTACATTTCTTAAAAAGGCTTCTACAATTTCAGAGCCTTCTTCATTCTTGTGCTCCTCAATAATTCCTTTACTGCCATTGGAAGCACTTAAACCATAAAGTATTACTGGCTCCTTACCTTTATTTTCATTACTTAAAAAAACTTTGTTTTCGGTAAGGCGAATTAAATAATTAATGACAAAATCAGAAGCATTTAGCTTGTTGCCATCAGAGTCTTTGGCCGTATTTTGATCATATACTGTAAAGTGCAAGGTATAGCCATTATCTTTTAAACTGTCTTTTGCTCTTTCTAGCGATGAATAAGGGTTGGTACGCGGGCTATTTAATTCCATGTAAATGGTAAAACTTTAACTTATTTCTGTAATTATTTAACTCTGTGATTGGCAACTAAACCTGTAGCGCATTGTTTAAAAGCTCTAAAATTGAACAAAACATGAAAACTATTGAACTAAAGGTTACCGGAAAGGTGCAAGGCGTTTTTTACCGGAAATCTACTCGTGCAAAGGCCCTAAAACTGGACTTGGCAGGTTGGGTAAAGAATGAAAACGATGGCAGCGTCACCATTTTGGCTCAGGGGCCGATGGACGCTCTGCAAGAACTAAAAGCCTGGTGCCATAAAGGGCCTGAAGCAGCCCAGGTGGCATCGGTGAAAACCCAGGAACGGGAGGCGCCTGAAATGCAGGGTTTTGAAATCAAGCATTGAGCCCGTGGGCTTTTGTACTTTTGCCTTATGGACGCAAACAGATTAAAAAAAGTAGAGGGCCAGGTTCAGAAAGATTTAGCGGAAATTTTTCGGCATCTGGCGCAGGAGAAATTTCAGGGAGTGCTTTTTACGGTAAGCTCAGTGCGCATAACTGCAGATTTATCAATTGCTCACGTGAACTTGAGTTTGTTTCCGGTAAAAGATAAAGAGCTTATAATAGACTGGTGCAACGCCCATAAAAGCCTAATTAAAGATAAACTGGTAAAACGTTTTGAAGGCAAATTACGTAAAATGCCAGAGCTGTTTTTTCATTTAGATGAGGCTATAGACGCCCAAGCGGAGATTGATAAAATTTTAAAGGAAGGCGGGGACAGCCCCATCAAGTGAAAGTAAGCACTTTTATAGCCAAGCGGTACTTTTTTGCCAAAGGGAGCAGCAATGCGGTTAATATTATTACCGGCATTTCAGTGCTGGGTATTTTAGTGGGTACGGCTGCTTTGGTAATTGTGCTCAGTGCTTTTAACGGCCTGGAGCACATGGTGAAGAATTTTTACCAAGCTTTTGATCCGCAATTAAAAGTAAGCCCCACTGAGGGTAAATTTTTTGAGCCAGATACCTTACCAAACAAACTGTTTCAAGAGGAGGAAATTGCCGTGGTCAGCCTGGTTTTGGAAGAAAAGGCGCTGTTTACCTTTAGAGACCGTGAGTACATTGCTACTTTAAAGGGGGTAGACACCCTCTATCCAGCGGTAAATGAAATAACCAGGTATCTCCGCTCAGGTAACTATCGGCTTGACCACAATTTACCGGTTACCCCAGCGGTAATTGGGGCTGGGGTGGCTTATTACTTGCGCTTTTCTCAAGCTAATTTTGAGGAGCCGGTGCAATTATTCATTCCCAAAGACTATTCCGGAGCCGATCCCTCTCAAAGCTTTTCAACACACAAAATTTATCCATTGGGTATTTTTTCTGTTCAACCAGAGTTTGATGAAAAGTACTGCTTGGTTCCCCTAGCTTTTCTGAGAGAAATGCTCAATAGGCCAAACATGGCCAGCGCATTAGAAATCAGGTTGAAGGCCAAGGCGAATGAGGAAAGGGTAAAAGAAGACCTTCAATCTATCTTAGGCCCAGGCTTTAAGGTAGAAGACCGTTTAGCACAACAGGCTGTTTTTTACAAGGTGATGAAAACCGAAGGGCTTTTCACCTTTTTAATCTTCGCCCTTATTTTAGCTATTGCCACCTTTACCATTGCCGGCAGTTTAACCATGCTTATGTTTGAAAAGAAGCAAAACCTGGCCACCCTCAGTGCCTTGGGTTTGAATATGACAGAGTTGCGCGGCATCTTTTTTAAAGAGGGTTTAATTATAAGTCTTACCGGAGGGGGCGCAGGGTTGCTGCTAGGCATAAGTCTGGTTCTATTGCAGCAACAATTTGGTTGGCTAGCCGTGGGTGAGGGCTATATTATTGAGGCGTACCCGGTTAAGCTGGCTTGGCGCGATGTATTTCTGGTAAGTGCCACGGTTTTAGGGCTTAGCCTTTTGGTGAGTGCCCTTACGGCACAACGCTTAAATTACCGGCTCATAGGGTAAAGGCACCTGCACCTCAGAAAATTCCTGCTCAATACGATCTAAGGTGTCATAAATAGGCTGTAGCTCTTCTGAAGTTACCAAAACCATGCGCAGGTGTTTAAAGTGAGGTATACCCTTAAAATAATTGGTGTAGTGCCTGCGCGTTTCATGAATGCCGGTGCGTTCTCCTTTCCAGGCCACGGCCATATCTACGTGTCTACGGCAGGCTCTAACCCTTTCGTGAATGGTGGGTGGGTCCAGCTGTTCTCCCGTGGCTAAAAAGTGCTTAATTTCTCTAAAAATCCAAGGGTAACCAATACTAGCCCGACCAATCATTATTCCGTCTACACCAAAGCGGTTTTTCATTTCCAGGGCTTTGGTGGGGGAGTCCACATCGCCATTGCCAAAAACGGGTATGTGCATCCGGGGGTTTTCCTTAATAGCGCCAATCAAGCTCCAATCTGCCTCTCCCTTGTACATTTGCTTACGGGTTCGGCCATGTATAGAAATGGCTTTGATACCCACATCCTGAAGCCTTTCGGCTACCTCAACAATGTACTTGGTATTATCATCCCAGCCCAGGCGCGTTTTAACCGTCACCGGTTTGTCAACCGCCTTTACAATTTCGGCTGTCATGCTTACCATTTTAGGGATGTCTTGCAAAATGCCCGCGCCCGCGCCTTTACAGGCCACATTTTTTACCGGGCATCCGTAGTTAATGTCAATAATATCGGGGTTGGCTTCTTCGGTAATAGCGGCCGCCTGGCGCATAGATTCTATTTCACTGCCAAAAATTTGAATACCAATGGGTCTTTCGTATTCAAAAATATCAAGCTTTTGGCGGCTTTTGGCGGCATCTCTAATCAGTCCCTCTGAGCTAATGAATTCCGTGTACATCACGTCCGCTCCATTTTCTTTGCAAAGCGCCCTAAAGGGTGGGTCGCTTACATCTTCCATGGGCGCTAATAAAAGCGGAAATTCACCAACTTCAATATCACTAATCTTAACCAAACCGCTTGTTTTTATCAATTTTGCAAAACTATAAAAATCACACACTACTCCTATGAAAGGATTTTTGGCCACGCGCAGCCTAAGTGCCAAGCTATTTATGCTTTTTACGCTGCTCCTTTTGGGCGCAATAGTTTTTACCTCAGTGGGGATGGGTTTGGCCGTTAGCGTATACGGCTTAAGCTTTGAAGAAATTGCGGAAGCTTTAAGTCAGGCAGACAGCCGCGCTACTGCAGAGCTCTTAAGGCTGGTACAAGGTTTTGCTACGGTGGGAACTTTTCTGGTGCCGGCCTTGGTAGGGGCCTACCTATTTTCTTTGCAGCCTCAGCGCTTTCTGGGGCTTGAATCTTTTGCTCAACCGCCTTTGGCTGCTTTGCTGCTGATAGTGCTCATAAGTTTTAGTGGGGGCTTTTTAAGTGACGCCCTCTACCAACTAAGTGTGTCTATTCCCTGGCCTGAAAGCTGGGAAGTCGTGCAAAATTACATTGAGGCCAGCCAAAATCAAATGAATGCTCGCTACCAGTCCTTTTTAGATATGCCTAACTTCTTAGTCTTTATGCGTGTTCTGTTGGTCATGGCCTTACTTCCGGCTGTAGCCGAAGAGGCATTTTTCAGAGGCGTGCTGCAGCCTTTACTTTCAGAATCTATGGGCCAAACTAAGGGCGTTTTTATAACGGCCTTTGTTTTTGCGCTGCTCCATCAGCAGCCTTTGGCCTTTCTATCCATTTTTGCCCTGGGGGTGATTTTAGGCTACCTAAGGGCCTGGTCAGGCTCTTTGTGGGTATCTACTTTAGCTCATTTCATGAATAATGGCGCTATTGTGGTTTGGGTTTTTTTTACGGGAGATGATTACCTTACTAATGCCGGGACTACAGAGTGGGTTTACAGTTTGGGGATGTTAGTGGTTTTGGTGCTGAGCCTTGGCCTGTTTAAAAACTATATTAAACCGAGACAGTTATAGACAAAAAAACCCGCTGAAGAAAATTCAGCGGGCTCTTATTCCAATTATAGCACTTTCTAATTGTTGTATACTTCTCCTTTGGTTGTGGAGTAGTTTATTTTAAGGGTGTTGGCTTTTCGCAGCTCTTGCTTAATATCGGTAATCAAACCCATTTTCACCTCTTTGTCGGCTTTAATGGAAACGGTCATTAGTGGACGTTCCGCTTCGTTAATGGCCTCTCTTTCGGTTATTACATAGTTCTGGATTTCTTTTACCCGGGCAAAAGCATCATTCAGCTGCACGCGGGGCTCAGTGCCCATTTGAGACTGGTAGGCCTTTTTAGGGGCACCTGCGTAAATGTAAGTAACCAAGGACTTCCGCTCTAGCTTTTTGATTTCCGTAGCCTTGGGCTTTTTGTTTTCTACCTTTAAGGTAACTTCACGCATAACGGTAGTAACCATAAAGAAAAACAAGAGCATAAAAACAATGTCAGGCAATGAAGCCGTTGAAATGGCGGGTGTACCGCCTCCGGTTTTCTTTTTAAACTTGCTCATATTAACCTCCTAAACTTACGGGTTCTGCTTCTGAAATCTTTTGCGGATAGGCATCTTGTACTTCGTCCATCTGATCATCACTGAGATTTTCATAGTCGCGGCCATATTGCCTTTGGGCAAGTTCATTACGCAACTCATTGTAGGCGGCAGCCAGTTCATTTTGCACCGCTATGTAAATGTCATAGCTAGTACCGCGGTCATTTTGCAATGAAACAATGGCCTTACCAGGGTTATCAGAAGAAGTGGGGCTTTGCAAGCCACCAACGCAATAATCGCAACTGCCGTCACCATTATTATTTAAAAAGCGTTTGGTTGCTTCTCGCAAATCCTCAATATCCATTAATTGCTCTTCTACCAGCAGTTGGTCATTGGAGTTTACCAACACGGTAAAAATATTTTTCTTTTTAATGGGGGGAGGATCCTGAAGTTGCTCCGGTTCCCAAGGGGGTAGCTTTCTATTAATTCCAGAATCAACGTCCATGGTAGTGGTTACCAAGAAGAAGATCAGGAGTAAGAAAGCAATATCGGCCATGGAGCCGGCATTAATTTCTGGTAAAGCTCTTTTTGCCATATTATTTGAATAAACGGGTAACTTCTACATAAAGTATAGAAAGTATGGTAAGCCCTCCTAAAACATAAAAGGAAAAGAGGCCCATACCTACTAATCGAGACATACCCTCGGTTACAACTTCGTCATCAGATGAGTACAAAGTGGCATCGGCACCCGTGCTAATTGCGTAGGTAAGACCGAAGATAACCACTAGACCACCAATACCAATTAAAGCGCTTTTTGCTGCCTTGGGGTTTTTGGCAATATTACTCACTGAGAATATGAGAATGCCCAACACCGCTGCACCAATTAAGATGTAGGTGAGGTAAATTCCAATGTTAATTACTGTATCGTTCATAAAGCTTATTTCTTAGCGTCATATTTCACCAACACATCTATTAAGGAAATAGATGAATCCTCCATGGTGTTTACAATTGAGTCTACTTTAGAAATAATGTAGTTATAAAAGATTTGGAGAATAATAGCCACAATCAGACCAAATACGGTAGTCAAAAGGGCTTGCTTAATACCTCCGGCTACTAGTGAAGGAGAGATATCACCAGCTGCTTCAATAGCATCAAAGGCCGCGATCATACCAATTACGGTACCCATGAAACCAAGCATTGGCGCCAAGGCAATAAATAGTGAGATCCAGGAAACGTTGCGTTCCAATAGCCCCATTTGCACTGATCCGTAGGATACGATTGATTTTTCAACCATGTCTATGCCCTCGTCCATGCGTTCTAGACCTTGGTAAAAAATACTGGCTACTGGTCCGCGAGTGTTACGGCAAACTTCTTTTGCTTGCTCAACGCCACCGCTGTTCAAGGCATCTTCAATTTCATTTAACAATTTTTTGGCATTAGGCGTAGCCATGTTTAAGTAGATAATACGCTCAATTGAAATGGCTAAACCTAGAATTAAGGCTAAGAGTACAATACCCATGAAGCCGGCACCACCTTCAATAAACTTTTCTTTCAATACTTGGTGAAAAGTAGGCTCGGGAGCTTCAGCCTCTTCCTCAGTGGCGGTTGTTGCTTCTTCTTTGGCCGGGGTTTCAGCAGGAGCAGCAGCTGCTGAGTCCATGGCAGCAGAATCACCTTGGGTGGAATCGGTCGCGGCCATTTCGGTTTGTGCGGTTGAATCAACCTGGTCCTGGGCTGATACATTTGCCGATGATAAGGCCACTAAACCGAAGATAGCCAAAATAGAAAGTGCTTTTTTCATTTTTAAATGTTGATTAAAATTTGCGGTGAAATTAACAAACTTGAACCAAAGCAAAAGTTACCGCCAAGAAATTTTGACATTTAGGTAACATACGGGGCCAGATTACACAAAAAAAAGGGTTGATTGCCCACGGTAGCTATTCATATTTGTAAATTTGCTGCCCAGTAGAGTTTTAGACTACAATAATTGAAAAGGTTGGCTCAAGGCCGATTTTTTGCAGAAAAAGGAGAGGTGGCCGAGTGGTCGAAGGCGCACGCCTGGAAAGTGTGTAAACCCTAACCGGGTTTCGAGAGTTCGAATCTCTTCCTCTCCGCTATAAACCCTGCCAGCCTATTGGCTGGCAGGGTTTATTTTATTTCATTCTAGGGCTTAACAATTTTTAACCCTTACTTTATAGAGTGCGATATAGATCATCCACTTTTTTGCTTAAACCACTTAAGTGGCTATTTAGGGGCTGGACTTAAAACACCCATACGTTTTCAAATAACTTAAGCCTGGGGCGCCTAGCTTGCACATAACATACCTTCAGCGGCCTTTTGAGAGTGCGCACAGGAACTTCCATTGTATCGGGCGCAACTACCACAGTGGCGTGCACCATTAAGTTGCGGCTTAAGCGAAAATCGGTCGCAAACATAATTGGCATTTACTTTAATGTCATGCACTGCACATTGGTTATCAGCGCTGAGCGCTTCGAAATGTGAACAACTTGATGCTAATCGGATAGCCATAATACTTTCGTTTTAAATTTGAATGTAGAAGGCTATTTGAGGGCTAAGAGTTTAAAAATCAATCAATTTCAACTGTATAAACACAAGCCTGCCTTTAGGTGATTGGTGTACGTGAGAAGGGGGTGAATTTAGAAGCCTTTTGCGATACTTTTTCAAGAATTGGTTTGCAGGAGAATAAAATCCTCAATACATATGCAAGTAATTACTCACTCACTAATGACCGAGAAACAAGAGAAAATAATAAAATCGGCTCTTGAGCTGTTTGCGCTGGAGGGCTATGCTGCCACCTCTACTCGCAAAGTGGCTGAAAGAGCTGGAGTTTCAGAAGGATTAATTTTCAGGCACTTTTAAAATAAGGAGGGCTTGCTATCGGCTATTTTGGATCAAAGTATGGCCATGGCCAAGGGTTATTTTGCCGAAATTGTTATGGAAACAACCCCCAAGGAGGTTATCCGCAAAACCTTGGAATTACCCTTTGCTATTAAGGAAGATCAATATGAGATGTGGCGGCTCACCTATGCGCTTAAATGGCAAACTGATCAGGATAATTCGGAATACACCCAGCCAGTTAAAAGGGCGGTAGAACATGCTTTGAAGGAATTGGCTTACCCCAACCCATCGGCTGAGACCGAGCTAATATTTATGTTTATTGATGGAGCAGCTACCGCCTTTTTGCTGCACCCACCGGCCCGGCAAAATCATATTTTAGATGCCCTAAAGGCCAAATACGAATTGTAATTTTTTTCAATCAATAAAAAAGTAAGCACTCACTAAACCAAGAACTATGACAAAGATTGATACCGCCAAACCGGTAATGGTAACTGGTGCCACAGGCTATGTAGCCGGTTGGCTTGTAAAGAAGCTTTTAGAAGAAGGCTTAACCGTGTATGCTCCGGTGCGCAATCCTGAAAATGAAACTAAAATTAAGCACTTACAGGAGCTAGCGGAAAACGCCACCGGCTCCATTAAATTCTTTAAGGCTGATCTTTTAGAAGAAGGTTCGTATGCGGAAGCCATGAAAGATTGTGAATTGGTCTACCATACGGCATCTCCATTTACTTCAGATTTTAAAGACCCCCAGAAAGAGTTGATTGACCCGGCCGTAAAGGGCACCGTCAATGTTTTAGAACAAGCCAATAAAACGCCAACAGTAAAGCGGGTTATACTCACCAGCAGTTGCGCAGCCATTTACACAGATGCCTCAGAAACAACCCAAAAGCCCCTTACAGAAGAAAAGTGGAACACTACGGCCTCATTAGAATACCAGCCGTACTCGTATTCAAAAACCCTGGCTGAAAAGAAGGCCTGGGAAATTCAGGAAAAGCAGTCGCAGTGGGATTTGGTCACCATTAACCCTAGTCTGGTTTTAGGGCCGGCACTGAATCACGGCAAAGTAACTTCTGAAAGCTTTAGCCTCTTAAAACAAATGGGAGATGGCACTATGAAAATGGGGGCGCCCAAGGTGGGAATTGGCATGGTAGACGTGCGTGATGTAGCCGATGCCCATTATGCGGCTGGCTTTACACCAGCAGCTAAGGGCCGTCATATCACCAGTGCGCATAACACCAACTTTTTAGAACTGGGTAAAGCGTTGCAACCCAAATTTGGTAGTAACTATCCGGTGCCCAAAAAAGCGCTCCCCAAGTGGCTTTTAATGTTGGTGGGGCCCTTAATTAATAAAAGTTTAGACCGCCAATTCATTAAAAATAATGTGAATGTGCCTTGGCAAGCCGATAATTCTAAAATTAAAAAAGAGTTAGGCATCCGGTTAAGACCCCTGCAAGAAACCATGGAAGACGCTTTTCAGGATCTGATTAACCGTAAGATGGTCTAAGGCTAATTCTAATGAAAACAGCCTTTAAATTTCTCAAGCGCATGCTTATTGCCTTAATATTAGTGCTGGCAGCTTTAGTTGCCGGAACCTTTATTTTTGTGAAAACGGCCCCTCAGTTTGGCCAGCCCCCTCAAGGAGAGCACCTAAAAAAACTGCAGCAATCGCCTCATTACCAAAACGACCAATTTGTGAACCTGATTGAAACGGGTATGGGCTCATTTGGCGAAATGATGCAAACCTTGCCTAAGATGCTTTTTGGCAAGGGGCAAACTCCGCAGCAAGCTTTACCTGTAAAATTTGGAGAAAATGCTACTAAGGCTACAGCCGATACGGCTTGCTTTGTAACCTGGTACGGGCATTCGGCCTTTTTGCTTGAGCTGGAAGGCCAACGCATTTTAATAGATCCCATGCTGGGTGAAACTGCCGCTCCTGTTTCCTTTGGCAGTACTCGTTTTAAATACCAAAAAGCCATTCCGCTGGAGGATCTTACCCAAATTGATGCGGTTATTTTATCGCATGATCACTACGACCACCTCGACTACCCCACCATTTTAAAGTTGAAGGATGAGGTAGGACACTTTTACACGGCCCTTGGTTTGGGTAGTCACCTGCAAAAATGGGGTGTGCCATCTCACAAGATTATAGAATTAGACTGGTGGCAATCGGCTAAAAGCCAAGGTTTAGAATTGGTGGCAACCCCGGCCCGCCATTTTTCGGGGCGTGGTTTAACCGATAGGAATAAGACCCAATGGGCCAGTTGGGTGATTAAAGGCAAACACCACCAGCTTTATTTTAGTGGTGATGGCGGTTACGGGCCGCACTTTACCGAAATTGGTGAAAAGTATGGGCCTTTTGATTTGGCTTTTTTAGAGTGCGGGCAGTACAACAAGGCCTGGTCTCAAATTCACATGATGCCTGAAGAAAGTGTAAAGGCGGGTAGGGATCTACAGGCAAAGCTTTTGATGCCTATTCATTGGGGCGCTTTCAAATTAGCGGTACACGAATGGACTGAGCCCATAAAGCGGTTTAAAGTGGCCAGCAGCCAAGCTGGTGTTCCCATGGTGCATCCCTACATTGGTCAGCGTTTTCAGCTGAATCAAGAATTCCCCCGGCCACTGTGGTGGGAAGAAGGCGCATAGCCCGGCCTGCTTTTAAAAGTGTTTAGAAAAAGGTGCTAGTGCCAGCGTTAAAGAACCTTTTAATTTTGAGGTAATTATGAAAAAATAATGCAGGTCCCTAGTATGGGTGCTAATGGCCACGCTCGGTCTCGGCATGTTGGGCTGTAACTCATCGGCTCCAGCCAAAGAAGAAAAGCCAGCCAAGGCTACCCTGGCCGATGTGGAAAATGGTATACGCCAATACATACGTGCAGAAACGGAGCAAAATCAAGGGTTTTTTTCGCTTAGGGCAGATAGCTTTGATTTGGAGCTCAGGTTGGTGCGGGTGCATACGGAGTATCTTTCTGTGTTGGGCGAAGGGCGTTATTTTGCCTGTGTAGACCTGGCTGATACATCTGGAGATGTATACGATGTGGACTTCTTTTTAGCTGGCAAGCCCACTGCCATGCGGGTTACGGAAACCACAGTTCATAAATTAAATGGTCAGCCTTTTTATACCTGGCAGCAACAGGCTCATGAAACTTGGTAACGCCAACCTTTGGAAGGGGCTCCGCCTCAGCTTCTAGGTGTTATTCATGAAAAAGACAGTTTTGAGTTTAGCTACGCCTTTACAATTCCCGCCTTACAAGATACTGCTGAGCTATGGTATCCCTGGCCGCAAAGTGATGAATTTCAAACCATTCATGAAATTCAGTACCCAAAAGAATTAAAACCTCAAATCTTACGAGATAGCGCTAATCTTACAGCCGTGGCCTACTTAAAGTTGCCGCCTCATGCAAAAGCGCAAAAGCTCAATTGGCGTTACCGCGTGAGCCGTCTGGAAAAATCGGCTTACCAAGCACCCCGGCCCCAATCCAATCAATACCAGGCGCCCACGCCTTTGCTGCCCGTTGGGGGCCGTTTTTCAAAATTGGTTAATGAAGCCTTGGATGGAAAAACGCTGGTAACAGATTTGGTAAAAGCACGCGCCTTATACGACTATGTTATAGATAATGTGCGCTACGCAAAGCAAGGCACTTACGGTACCGGTGATGCTGATTATGCCTGTGACGCTCGCTCAGGAAACTGTACTGAGTTTCACTCACTGTTTATAGCTCTGGCTCGTACCGCTAACATTCCTGCCCGCTTTGGTATTGGCGCTGCTTTACCAGCCGCCAGCCAAGAAGGAGGCGTAAACGGCTACCACTGTTGGGCAGAATTTTACGCGGCTGGCAAATGGTGGCCGGTAGACCTTAGTGAGGCCGATAAATACAGCGCACTATCCACTTATTATTTTGGCCATCACCCGGCCAATCGTTTTACGTTGAGCAAGGGTCGGCATATCAAAGTAGAACCAGGCCCAAAGCAGGCTATACCTTTTTTAGCCTATCCCATCTTGGAGGTAGCAGGCCAGTCTCTGCAGGTAAAGTCACAATTTAGCTTTAAGCGTTTGCCTATGGCTCCGGCCAATCAAGAGAAGGAGGCTCTGTAAAAGTCCTTGCTGTTTTGGCTTCTAGGCTTAGCGCAGCTTTTTTAAGCATTAATTAGGGTGCTTACTGCCGCCATTGGGATGCTCATTGGTTTGCTCTTTAGGTTCTTCCTGAACCTCTTCGGTTTTTTCCTCGGATGCTTCCTCTTGGTTGGGAGCCTGGCCTCCATTACAAGCGCTCAGGCTCAGGAATAGACTTAAGGTTAAAAGGCTAATCCGCATAATTTTAGAACTCTCATATCAAAAGGTATTTAGGTAAAGATACAATATGTCTAAAGTCCCTGACCCGTAGATTTGAAATTGGGCTGAATACACTTTCAAGTTTCAGTAATTCCCTATACTTTTAGAGCATGGAATTAGTTCAAAAAGACCTGCAATGCCTTAAAGACCATCTTGAGGAAGTAGATATTTGTGATGAAGGTTATCCACCCTTACGTATGGCAAGTCGTAACGTAAAAGTACGTTACCGCATTTCTTTTCAATGCAACGGTCAAGAGCATCAGGCTACTTTAGGCCCACTTTGTGTTGATAGTCAAAAACAGCTGGGCCGTTTCTTTATTGAAACCATTAATGACCAGCATGTTTTTGAATCTGTGCGCAGTGAGAGTATTTCGCCTGAATTCAAAAGCATTTACAAAAGCCTGTTGCAAAGGGTGGTAGCCTTATAAATTTCAACTTTTAAAAGCCGGGGCAACCTATTTAGATTTCGGGTTGTCAAGGATCATAGCTAGGCATAAAAAATGAAGAACACGATCTTAGGCTTACTACTACTGTTGGTCTTTTCCAATCTCTGTGCGCAATACGAAATTAAAGGTCTGATTACAGACCCAGAGGGTACACCCCTTCCTTTTGTAAATATTACCGCTAATGGCGGAAAAGCCGGAACCACCACAGATTTAGATGGCCGCTTCAGCCTCCAAATCGCACAACCATTAAAACAACTTCGTTTTTCATACATCGGCTTCAAGCCTAAAACCCTTTTGGGCGAAAGCCTAAAGCCCAACCTAAAAGTGGTGCTGGAGCCCAATGTTGAAACCCTGGAGGAGGTAACCATTACTCCGGGAGAGAATCCGGCCCACCGCATTATAAAAAATGTGGTGGCTAATGCCGAAGCCAATAACCCCGAAAACCTAGAGAGCTTTCAGTACAAGACTTACAGCAAGTTTTGGGTGAGTTTCAACCTGGATAGCATTGATCCTGAGATTGATACAGTGATGGCCTCTGAACTGCTGCAAACCGAAACCGACAGCGTTGCAGCCGGTGCAGATAGCATTGCTAAAATTGACAGCTCGGGTTTTAAAATGCACCAACTTTTCTCCAACCAGCACTTGTTTTTCATGGAAACCGTTACGGAGCGCAAATTCCGGTCGGCTTTGCGCGATAATGAGACTGTGCTGGCCCAGCGAACCTCTGGCTTTAAAAATCCCATGTTTGCCCTTTTGGTAACCCAGCTTCAGTCCTTTTCATTTTACGGCAATTACGTAGGTATTACCGGTAACGAGTATTTAAACCCCATTAGTAAAGGTAGCACCAAGCGCTACTATTTTATTTTGGAAGACACCCTTTTTAAAACACCGGGAGACACCACCTTTATTATTAGCTTTAGACCGCGGCCCGGCAAAGGATTTAAGGCCATGAAAGGGGTGCTGAGCATTAATAGTTCAGACTGGGCCATTGAAAATGTGCGGGCACAACCGGCCAGCACTGAAAGCTTGCCGGTGGTTATCAGGCAATCCTACCAGCGGTACGGTGCGCATACCTGGTTTCCCACGGCTTTTGAAGCCGATATTGACCTGCGAATGATACGCATTAACGCTGCCACCCCACAAGCGGTCATGCGCAGGCGGCTTTTAGATATTGAGTTGAATAAAGACTTAAAGCGAGCCGAGGTTTCTATGGCGCAACTTTCCATACCAGATGATGCCAGCAGCAAGGCGCAAGACCTTTTGGACCAGTACCGTTCAGATACCCTTTCTAGTCTGGAAAAGCGCACCTATACCTTTATGGATAGTGTAGCAGAAGAAGAAGACTTTGAGCGTAACCTGAATCTATTGCTCACAATTTCCAGGGGCTACGTGCCTTTGGGGCCTATAAATGTAGATGTTGGTAGCCTTTTAAATTACAATGTATACGAAGGCTTTCGGCTCGGTTTGGGTGCCAGCACCAATAGTAAGCTTTCAGATTGGTTTACCCTTAGTGGCTACTACGCTTATGGCTTTAGAGATGAGCGCAATAAATATGGGTTAAGTACCAAAATAAACTTGATTAAAAACCTGCGTTTTGCCATTCTGGGGGGCACCCAGTTTGATTTGGCCGAAAGTGGGAGTTTTAGCATACCGGGCCAGGAGCAAGGGGGGCTTTTTCAGGATAATTACCGCAGGCTTTTTATTGAACAATGGGACCGCGAGTATAAGCAGTACGCGGCCTTACAAATAGATCCCCTGCCCATGGTTAGCTATGAATTAAGAGGCCGCTTATCGCGAAGGCATACCGTGGGCAATTACCGATTTGATGCCAATTTAGGCGATGGAGCCGAATTTTTAAAACGAGGTTTCCAATACACGGAAATCATTAACACCTTTAGAATTGCACCCAAAGAAGAATTTGCCGAAACCCCTTTTGGTAAAATCACCTTAACTGGCGGCTTTCCGGTGTTTTGGATCAGCTACAGCCGTGGTTTGGCCGGTACGCTTAATGGCGATTTTTATTTTGACAAGCTGCAGTTTCAGGCAGAGTATCGCAAGAAAACACTGCGGCTGGGTACCACGGTGTTGAACTTGAGGGCAGGCCATCTTTTTCAAGATTTACCCTATCAGCAAAACTTTGTGGGCACCGCCAATGGTATCAATAGTCCTAATTTTTGGGAGCGCAGTGAAGGCCTGGCCGACCGGAGTTCATTTGAAACCATGCGCTTTAATGAGTTTTTGAGCGATTCGTATTTAGAGATTATGTGGCGCCAGGATTTTAAAACGCTCTTCTACCGAGGTGAAAAATTTAGACCCCACTTGGAACTAGTAAACCGCGCGGCTTTAGGCAGCCTACGCAACCCAGAGCTGCACCAGGGCATAGCCTTTAAAACTTTGGAACAGGGATTTTTTGAAAGCGGTCTGGAGTTGAATCGCCTGTATGTGGGTAATTTCATAGGCCTGGGCTTGGGATTTTACTACCGCTATGGTCCTAATAGCCTGCAGCATTTTGAAGATAATTTTGCTTTAAAGCTCACCAGCAAGTTTGCCCTCTAGAGCAGAGTGGTCTACCTAAACAGTTGGTAAAACTACAGTGCCAGATTTAAAAACCTTACCGTAAACAATTGATCATGAAAGGGGTCTGGGTTAGGTAGTCTAAATTTATATTTTTGCCGCAATTTTTAACGCCACTGGTCCGCATACATGTTTACATTTATTGCCCGGTTAATTTTACGCAATAGAATTGCGTGGCTGGTGGCCATTGTAGCCACCTCTTTTTTTATGGCCTACCAGGGCCAATTTGTGCAAGTAAGCTTTAAGTTCTCGCGTTTACTCCCCAAAACAGATAGTACCCAAGTAGATTATGATGTTTTTAGAGAACGTTTTAATCAGGTGGGCAACACTATTGTGGTTTCTGCCGATAGCTTCAACGTTTTTGAAGCAGAAAACTTTGTCTTGTGGCAAGGTCTGCAAGAATCTTTAGGAGGCATTGAGGGTATTGCTGGGGTGGTGTCGCCAATTAATGCCATTAAGCTCAGGCGTAATGATTCCCTCCAAAAACTGGAGTACGCCCCCATACTCCCCACTGACAGCGCGCCTGATTTAGCCGCGGCTGCGCAAGACTTTGAAAACATGCCCTTTTATCAAGGGCTTTTAGCCAGCCAAGATGGGCAGGTACCCCTTATGCTGGTGCAACTTAAACCTACCATGCTGTATGATAGTAATATTGTGCGCATTGTAAAAGAAGTGCTGGTGGTGGTAGAAGAAACAGAGGCTGCTACCGGCCGCGACTTTAAGATTAGTGGCTTGCCGCACATTCGCATGGCTAATACAGAGAAAGTAAGCCGTGAAATATTCCTTTTGGTAGGATTAGCATTGCTGGTTACCTCCATAATTCTGCTCATTTTTCTGCGCAGCTTTACGGCCATGTTTATATCCATTGCGGTAGTAATTCTGGGCGTCTTTTGGGCCTTTGGACTCATTTCTGTGCTTGACTATGAAATAAGTATGCTCTCCAGTCTGGTGCCTACTTTAGTTATTGTTATTGGCGTACCTAACTGTATTTTTCTCATCAATAAATACCACAACGAGTATAAGAACCACGGCCGTAGAATATTGGCCCTGCAGCGCGTTATACGCAAAATAGGGGCGGCCACTTTCATGACAAATGCTACCACCGCTCTGGGCTTTGCTTCGCTTATTTTAACCGATAGCGTGGTGCTTAAAGAGTTTGGTGTAGTAGCTTCTTTAAATATTATGGTGGTTTTTGCCATATCTCTGGTACTCATTCCTATTTATTACAGCTTTAGAAAACCTCCAAAAGTGCGGCATTACAAGCACTTAGATCAAAAATGGGTAAAGGGCTTCATCAACTTTTTAATCCATAACACCATGTACAATCGCAAAATTATTTATGCGGCTTTAGTGGTGTTGTTAGTCGTGGCCGCTTTTGGTATCAAACAAATTTATACCACCGGTAATCTCACTGAGGAATTTAAAAAATCAGACCCTCTTCTCAAGGATTTAAAGTTTTTTGAAGAGCGCTTTAATGGCGTAATGCCTCTGGAAATTGTGGTAGACACCAGGCGCAAAGGAGGCGTGTATAAAAGTAGCACGCTCAAGCGGATGGAACAGCTGCAAGACACTTTGGCCAAATTGCCCGGCTTGGGCAAGAGCCTTAGTTTGGTGAATGGACTGAAATTTGCCAAGCAGGCCTACTATCGGGGTAACCCCGATTTTTATGCGCTGCCCACTAGCCAGGAGCGCACCTTTATGCAAAGTTATTTACCAACCGGAGATTTAGGGCAGAGCGGGGTGCTCAAATCTATGGTAGACAGCACGGGGCGTTACGCCCGAATTTCTTTGCAGGTTAAGGATATGGGCAAAGAAGAAAGCACATACCTCAAGGAGGCTCTAAATAGCAACATTGTCCGTATCTTTCCGCAAGAGCGGTACGGGGTTACCGTTACCGGGGCCTGGATGGTGTTTCAGCGTGGTACGGTCTATTTAATTAAAAATTTATTGATTAGTCTTAGCTTGGCCATTAGCGTCATTGCCTTGGTTATGGCCATCATATTTCGGTCGCTGGCTATGGTGCTGGTGTCACTGGTGCCTAACCTTTTTCCCCTTTTACTAACCGCAGCTATTATGGGCTACTTTGGTATCCCCTTAAAGCCTTCCACCATTTTGGTATTCAGTGTGGCTTTTGGTATTTCGGTAGACGACACCATTCACTTTTTGGCCAAATACCGGCAAGAGCTCAAGCAAACCCGGCAAAATATTGGGCAGTCGGTTTTAAGGGCCATCCGGGAAACCGGGGTAAGCATGTTTTACACCAGCATAGTGCTCTTTTTTGGCTTTAGTGTATTTACAGCATCTAGCTTTGGCGGCATTGTAGCGCTGGGTGTTTTGGTAAGTATTACCCTAATTGTAGCCATGATTGGGAACTTGCTGTTGTTACCTACATTATTGCTTAGTTTTGAGCGTCTAATCATTAGTAAGTCATTTACAGAATCCTACATTTCTATTTATGATGAGGGCGAAGATGACGAATACGAACAGGCTGTGATAGAAGATAAATAAACCACAAACAAACACTATGAAAGGTATAATTCTAGCCGGAGGTTCTGGCACGCGTTTACACCCTCTAACCGTTGCCGTAAGTAAACAACTCATGCCGGTTTACGATAAGCCCATGATTTACTACCCTTTAAGTACGCTCATGCAGGCGGGTATTCGGGAAATACTGATTATTTCCACTCCGCATGACATGCCCCTCTTTAAAAAGCTTTTAGGAGATGGTAGCCGCATAGGTTGTTCTTTTAGCTACACGGTACAGGAAGAACCCAATGGCCTGGCCCAGGCTTTTGTATTAGGTGAGAAATTTATTGGCGATGACAGTGTAGCCCTGGTATTAGGCGATAACATTTTTTACGGCACTGAAATGGAGCAATTGTTAAAAGACAGCCGAGATCCTAAAGGAGGGGTAGTATTTGCTTACCAAGTGAGTGACCCGGAACGCTATGGGGTAGTAGATTTTGACGAGAATTTGAAGGCACGCTCTATTGAAGAAAAGCCGGCCAAACCTAAGTCGCGCTATGCGGTACCAGGTTTGTATTTCTACGATAATCAGGTGGTAGAAATTGCAAAAAATCTAGAGCCTTCGGCCCGAGGTGAGTATGAAATTACTGATGTGAATAAAAAGTACCTGGAAATGGGTCAATTGCAGGTGGGAATTTTAGACCGTGGTACGGCTTGGTTAGATACGGGCACTTTCCCAAGTCTTATGCAGGCCGGTCAGTTTGTACAGGTAATTGAAGAGCGCCAGGGCTTTAGCGTGGGCTGCATTGAAGAGATTGCCTACCGCCAAGGCTTCATTACAGCCAGTGAGGTACGGGAAATTGCGCAGCCCTTGCTCAAAAGTGGCTACGGAAAGTATCTCTTAGATTTAATTGAAGAGCAAGACTAAATGCAGGATTTCAAGCGCTACCAGCGTCTTTTGGAGAACACCCTAGCCCGGCAGGATTTTGATCATGAGCCGCAAGAGCTGTATCAGCCCATTTCCTATATTTTGGCCTTAGGTGGTAAGCGGTTGCGGCCTGCTTTAACCTTGGCGGGATGCGATCTTTTTAACGGGGAGCTGGAAGAGGCCTTATTGCCCGCCCTGGGTATTGAGGTTTTTCACAATTTTAGCTTGGTACATGATGATATTATGGACGAAGCTCCGGTAAGGAGGGGCAAGAAAACGGTGCATGAAAAATGGAACACCAACATCGCCATTTTAGCGGGAGACGCCATGCTGGTAAAAGCATACCAATACGTTGCTAAGGTAGATAAAGCCATACTCCCTAAAGTGCTCAAATGCTTTTCAAGTACGGCTCTGGAAATTTGCGAAGGCCAGCAACTAGACATGAGTTTTGAAAGGATGGAATCTGTTGCCGAGGATGATTACATCGAAATGATTCGCCTCAAAACAGCCGTGCTTCTAGGAGCCGCTTTAAAAATAGGCGCGCTGGTAGGGCGTGCCACTGAGGCCAAGGCGCACAGCCTTTACCACTTTGGCATAAATGCCGGGCTTGCCTTTCAGGTGCAGGATGATTTACTGGACGCTTTTGGCGACCCCTCTAAGTTTGGTAAAAAAGTAGGAGGCGATATTCTGCAAGACAAGAAAACCCTTTTGCGCATTTATGCCCGTGAATTAGATCCTAAAGGCACCGAGGCGCTTACGCAGTCTGCCCTTTCGGGCGATGCGAAAGTGCAGGCCTGGCAAAAGTTGTTTGTTGAAAGTGGCGCCCGATCAAAGGCCATTGAAAAACGTGATTTTTTCTTAGGGGAAGCCCACGATGCCTTAAAAAACGCGGCTGGTTCAAATCAGGCTGTAGCCGAGCAACTGAAAGAATTTGCCACGTGGCTGGCGCACCGAGATCGCTAAAAGCAAACCCATGCCCAATGCCTGGCTGCAACTAAAAAAAGACAAACCGCAATTAAAGGAGGCGCTGCGCCAACAGCTGGCCAAAGATTTAAGGCTTTCTGTAGAGCAGATTCCTGAAAAGGATCTACTGGTGTGGCTTAGCCATTGGTTGCAAGAGCATACACAGCAGTTGGCAGAGGTGCTTTATCGGATTGACTTGTCAGAAAAGAAAGTGCAAGCCCCGCCACAGAGAGGTTTTGAGCAATTGGCTTTGCAAATCTTAGAGCGGGAAGCCCAAAAAGTAATCTTTAGAGCACAGTATTCCGGCAAACTTTAGGTTAAAAGAAAAAACTAATCATAGGCAACCACCAGTTTCCGTAAGGAGAGTTTGCCCCGTGTAACAGATTCACACGCACGCCAATCTGCGCAAAAGAGTTTCCACCCAGTCGCGTCAAATAGCCCCCTTCCAGCCAAAGAACCGTACCCCAAATATTGTTCACCTCAAAGTTGCCAGAGTTGCTATTAAGACCGTAGCTATCAAAGTTTAAAATTTCTAATTGGGCTCCCACAAACCCTTGGTCAAATAAAAAATAATCAGCAAATAGGTTAGGGCCATAAATGGTACTTTCAAAATCAATGGGCTCCCAGCGGCCGGTGCCCGCATTGTAAACTTCATTAACATTAAGGTAATTGTAAATAAAGCCCACCCCGTAAATAAAATCCTCGGTTTGGCGGTACCCCACCTGCGGGGCCAGCATGATTTGCGTGGTATTGCCAAAAGATAGGCCTAATCCACCCCCAAAAACCAATCGATCCCGAAAGGGCCTTTCATTTAATGCTTTCTTCTTCTTTTTTTCCGGTGCTTTTTGTTCTTGCTCTTGGTTGTTTTGGCTGCGGCCTCCTCCAGTTTTAAATCGCTCATTTTGAGCGTAAAGCTGACAGGTACCCAAGACAAAGAGCAGGGCTAGTAACTTTTTCATAATGGGGTAACGAAATAAGATACACAAAGTTACTATTATTGAAAATTTCAATAAGTGCCTTCAAAACATTTCAGCCTAACCTAACTACCCATTTTATTTGTGTTAATTTTGTAGAAATTTTTGTAAGACCTACATATATACCATGGACAGATTTTCCTTTCTGGGAGGAGTTCACGCCACTTTCATTGACGATCTTTACCAACAATATTTAAGTAGCCCCGATACCATTGAGCCCAGTTGGCGGGCTTTTTTTCAGGGCTATGATTTTGCGCTGGAAGAATACGGTGAAGAAGCTGCTCAAAACGGGGATGCCGTGGCCATGGCCATGAGCCATGAAGATATTGTTCGTGAAATCAGAAAGGAGTTTCAAGTGCTGGACCTCATTGACGATTACCGCAATCGAGGGCATCTTTTTACTGAAACAAACCCCGTGCGCTCACGCAGAGAGTACTACCCCAAGCTAACCTTAGATAATTACGGTTTAACCGAGGAGGATCTTGGAAAAACTTTTCAAGCCGCCAAAGAAATTGGCTTTGAAGGTTCTAAAACCCTGCAGGAAATCATTGACAAACTAAAACGCACTTACTGCCAAAGCATAGGGGTAGAGTACATGTACATCCGCGATGACGAAAAGGTGAAGTGGATACAGTCTAAGCTGCACGTAAATGACAACCAACCCAATTACTCTGACAGCGATAAAAAACGCATTCTTCAAAAATTAAATGAAGCGGTAGCCTTTGAAAATTTTCTGAATAGAAAATTTGTAGGCCAAAAGCGCTTTTCTATAGAAGGCGCTGAATCGTTAATTCCGGCCCTTGATTTTGGCATCAAACATGCCAGTGAGCACGGGGTAGAGGAATTTGTAATGGGCATGGCCCACAGGGGTCGATTAAATGTTTTATCCAATATTTTCGGGAAAACCCAACGGGATATTTTTAGCGAGTTTGAAGGGAAAAAATTTGCCGAGGATGAATTTGACGGTGATGTAAAATACCACTTGGGCTATTCTTCGCAAAAAACCTTAGACAACGGCAAAGATGTAAAGCTGAACCTTTCCCCCAACCCAAGTCACCTAGAGGCGGTAGATGCCGTGGTGGAGGGCATAACCCGCGCAAAAATTAATAACGATTATGAGAAGGATGAGAGCAAGGTAATGCCCATTCTTATACACGGTGATGCTGCCGTGGCCGCCCAGGGTATAGTGTATGAAGTGTTGCAAATGGAGCGTTTGGAAGGCTACCGCACCGGAGGCACCCTTCACATTGTTATAAATAATCAGGTGGGTTTTACCACTAACTATCTGGATGCCCGCTCTAGCACCTACTGCACCGACATTGCTAAAACCGTTTTGGCTCCTGTACTGCACGTGAACGGAGATGACGTGGAGGCGGTGATTCACACCATGCTTTTTGCCATTGAGTACCGCCAGCGTTACAATCGTGATATTTTCATTGATTTATTGTGCTACCGTAAATACGGACACAATGAAGGCGATGAGCCACGCTTTACCCAACCGGTGCTGTACAAAGCTATTAGTAAGCACCCCAACCCTAAGCAGATTTACAGTGACAAGCTTGAAAAAGCCGGAGTGATAGGCAAGGATTTTATTAAAGGCCTGGAGCGGGAGTTTAAGGAGGTACTGGAAATGCGCTTTGATGAATCTAAAAAGATTGAGCGCAACACCATCAAGCAGTTTATGAAAGATGAGTGGGAGCAGTACCGTGCGGCTGAATGGAAAGACTTTGATCAGGAAATTGATACCACTTTTGACCTAGATCGCCTTAAAGGCATAGCCAAAACCATTACCACGCTGCCGGAAGACAAAAAGTTTTTTACCAAGATAAAAAAGCTCATGGCCGACCGTTGGGCTATGGTAGAAGACCGCAACGCTCTAGATTGGGGCATGGCTGAGTTGCTGGCCTATGGAACTTTAATTAGTGATGGCTATAATGTGCGCTTAAGCGGAGAAGATTCTGAGCGCGGTACTTTCTCACACCGCCATGCGGTTATAAAAGTTGAAGACTCTGAAGAGGAGCACATGCTTTTGAATAACATTGAAGGGCGTGAAGGCCGTTTTGCCGTGTACAATTCCCTTTTAAGCGAGTACGGAGTTTTAGGTTTTGACTATGGCTACGCCATGGCTTCACCTGAGACCCTGGTAATTTGGGAAGCCCAGTTTGGCGATTTCTTTAACGGAGCACAAATTATTGTAGATCAGTTTTTATCGGCTGCTGAAGACAAGTGGAAAGTACAAAACGGTTTAGTCTTGTATTTACCCCATGGCTATGAAGGTCAGGGTGCTGAGCACAGTAGCGCCCGTTTAGAACGCTGGCTGCAGCAATGCGCCCAACTAAACATGCAGGTGGTAAACGTAACCACTCCGGCCAATTTTTACCACTTACTACGCAGGCAAATGCTGCGCGATTTTAGGAAACCCTTGGTAGTGATGAGCCCCAAGAGCTTGCTGCGCCACCCAAAGGTAGTTTCTCCGCTGGAAGATTTGGCCAACGGTCAGTTTGAAACCCTTTTGGACGACCCCATGATTGAGGACAAGAAGAAAGTGAAAAAGCTGTTTTTTGTAAGCGGTAAACTCTACTACGACATTGATAAAGCTCGGGAAGACCAAAAGAAAACCGATAGAGCTTTTATCCGCCTAGAGCAACTCTACCCCTTACCCGCTAAAAGAATAGAAGAGTTGGTGAAAAGCTACCCCAACGTTCAAGAGCTTTACTGGGCGCAGGAAGAACCTAAAAATATGGGAGCCGCTTCCTACATCAAATTAAACTTTCCAAAAGAAATTAAAGACCTCATTACTACGCCAGCCAGCGCCAGTACGGCTGCCGGTTCACCACAGTTGGCCATGGCCAGGCAAGAAGAATTAATTAATAATATTTTTAACGCATAAGAATAGCATCCCACAACCATGAGTATAGAAGTAAAAGTTCCCTCACCCGGTGAATCCGTTTCTGAAGTAGAAATAGCCAGTTGGTTAGTCTCAGATGGCGACTACGTAGAGCGTGATCAAGAAATAGCAGAAATAGACTCAGACAAAGCTACTTTGGCGCTACCGGCCGAAGAAGCGGGAGTTATTTCCATTAAGGCTGAAGAAGGCGAAGAGGTAGCCGTGGGCCAGGTGATTGCCACCATTGATACTGACGCAAAAGCGCCCGAAGGCTCCGGTGGTGGAGATTCTAAGAATAAAGATGAAGAGAAGTCTTCTTCTGAGGCTAAAGCCTATGAGCAGGAAGGCGGTTCTAAAAAAGAAGAAGCCCAGTCTGGTGAAAAAGAGGCAGCAAAAAGTGATGCCAAGCAAACCTATGCAACGGGTTCAGCTTCACCGGCTGCCAAAAAGATTTTAAACGAAAAAAATATTGACCCCAAAGAGGTAACCGGTACTGGCCGCGATGGTCGCATCACTAAAGAAGATGCCCTTAAGGCCGAAGCCAGTATGGGATCTCCCGGAAACGCAGCCCGCCCCAGCGAGCGCAAGCGCATGAGTTCACTACGCAGAAGGTTGGCCAGCAGGTTGGTATCGGTGAAGAATGAAACCGCCATGTTAACCACCTTTAATGAGGTAGACATGAAACCCATTTTTGACCTGCGCGCCCAGTACAAAGAAGATTTTAAAACCAAGCATGGGGTGAGTTTAGGTTTTATGAGTTTCTTCACCAAAGCCGTTACCCGTGCCCTCAAAGAATTTCCGCAGGTAAACAGCATGATTGACGGTGATGAGCTGGTAAGCTTTGATTATGCCGATGTGAGCATCGCGGTAAGCGGCCCCAAAGGTTTGATGGTGCCCGTGTTACGCAATGCCGAAAATATGAGTTTTGCCGGGGTGGAGAAAGAAGTGAAACGCCTGGCAACCCGCGTGCGTGATGGCAAAATTACCGTAGACGAAATGACTGGAGGCACCTTTACCATTACCAACGGGGGAGTTTTTGGCTCCATGCTTTCTACGCCCATTATTAACCCTCCGCAAAGTGCCATTTTGGGCATGCACAACATTGTAGAGCGCCCCGTTGCCATTGATGGCAAAATTGACGTGCGCCCCATTATGTACGTAGCTTTGAGTTACGATCACCGGGTAATTGATGGCCGTGAATCGGTTGGCTTTTTAGTGGCGGTGAAAGAAGCGCTTGAAAACCCCACTGAACTGCTTATGGGTGGTGATGACGTGGTAAAACGTGCTTTGGAATTGTAAAGCCATTACCCTTTTAAATAGAAGCCCCATCAGTAATTGCTGGTGGGGCTTTTTTTTGGCTCGTAGGCCGATGGTGGAGGTGTTGGGTGTTTGATGACGGGGGTCTTTGTACTCAAATCTAATGTTTCCCCCGTTGTCAGCCAGAGTGGCGCGAGGAACGAGCGTTGTATCGAAGGCGGTATTGCCAGCACTACAACCGGGCTTCGATCCAACCCGAAAGCTTTCGGGGCACTCAGCCTGACAACTGAGGGCGTTTAGCAAATCAAGTGCAGTTTTCAAGTAGCATTGCATTAGGGAGTCTTCTAATCCTATTCATTTAAAAAGCCAACCCAATTTGCAAAATGAATACTATACTTGCGCATAGAATGAACGATGTAAAAAAAGCCTTGCACTCCTTATGCGCTGAGCTGTTTAAGGCTAAACTAAAAAGCGTAAATGATGCCATAGCGCTTCAAAAAGAATCTTCGGCTGGAGATACCAAAAGCTCAGCCGGTGATAAATTTGAAACGGGTACGGCTATGACGCATTTGGAATTGGAAAAACTGGGGCATCAACTGAAAAGCTTAGAAACCAGTTTGGGAAGGCTCAACGCTTTTGAGCACACCACGCCTAGCGCTGCTATTAAAGCCGGAAGTTTAATAGTAACTGACCGTGGCGTGTTTTGGATTAGCATTGGCATTGGCGAAGTGATTTTAGCCGGTAAAAAATACTACGTTATTTCACCCGTATCGCCCATTGCCCAGCAATTTTTAGGTAAAAAGTCAGGCGATAATATTACCTTTAAAAAGCAGCAGCACCAAATTTTGGAAGTGCATTAAGCTTTATGCATGCCTGCCGTTTTTAGGTTACAAACGCTTTAAGGAATACAAGCAGGTTATGATACCCTAATTATTAAAAGTAGACTTTCACCTGATACTACCTTTTTTAAGTACCAAATGAGCTCTTAAAAAAGCCCCTTGAAGTTTGCTTCAAGGGGCTTTTCAATTATAAGAAGTGATCAATTACTTTATCACCAGCCTCTCCGTGCTTTGTCCATCGGCACCAGCCAGATTAAGGACATACACACCGGGCTTTAAATTCAACTGTAGCTTTGTTTCCAGGCTGCCATTTTCTAAAGTTAGGCTTTGCTCATAAACGCGTTTACCGCTCACATCTAAAATACTCAGTTGCAGCACTTCATCGGCTTGGCCACTAGCTTTTAGGGTAAAGCTACCATTATTGGGGTTGGGGTATAACTCCAGGTCTGTGCGGGCGGTAAACTCATCCACCCCTACATCGGGCCCCTCACCAAAACGGATGTTGTCAATATAAAAATTATTGCCACCCCCATTCTCAAACACAAACTTGATTAGGATGGGATCATTTTGCACGTAGGCGCCAAAGTTGATAGACTCTGTGGTCCATTGTTGAGCGTTAGGCACAAAGTTGTTGAAAGTATTGGGGGCTGTTGTGAGTCGGTTATTACGGTAAAAACGTCTGCGAATCCAGGTTTCTCCACAATCGCGAGAAGCATAAACTTCCAGCACATCGTCATCGCCACTGGTGCGGGCGGCAAAGGCATAATCAAAGAAAAGGGTGAGGTCTGAGCCAGCACCTTGGGTGCTAATGGCCGGAGAAATTAACTCATCAATCTCACCTGTATAAAGCGCATTGTTGCGTAAAATTAAACTTTGGCTTTGATGTGATCCTGCATTGGTGAATACTTCAAAGGTGGTTCCATCACCGCCTACATCAACCGGGGTTACGGTAAATGGAATGGTAGGGTTTTCAAAGCTCTGCACCCATAATTTGTCAAAGAAGGGACTGTCAGCATTTTTTACGTAGATATATTCGGTCTCCGTTGTGCTGTTGCTACCACTGGCGTTGCTTGCCTGCAGACTTACATCATAAACCCCAGGTTGCGTAAAGGTGAAAGTGGGATTTTGTACGGTAGAAGTCTGTTGGGTGGGGGTATTGACGGTCCAATTCCAGCTAGTGGCTGGTCCCTCCTCACTGCGGTCAAAAAACTGAATGGGCTCATTGGTGCAGACAAAACGTCTTTCCGCTTCAAACTTGGCCTCAGGAGCACAAACTAAAGGATTGTTAACTCCGGTGAAATTGAGGTTTCCCGTAGAAACCATGCCGCCTCTTAAGCTACTGTTGGTAACAGAATTGACCATGCGCGCCTTCTGGCCGTTAGTGAACATCACCGCACAGCTGGAATAATCCATGTGATTTTCAATCATGTCGGGTAAATTGTCACTGGTACAGGAGTTGGTATTGTAGTCACAGCCAAAGTTTTCCAATTGCGCAGGTGGCGTATCACTCACAAAATCACCCGGGCCAATGCAGCCATTAGATGAGCCCTGTTGCGATTGAAAAGGGTGATAAAGAGCCAAGTAGTGCCCCGTTTCATGGGTTAAAGTACGCCCATCGGCAATAGAAGTGCCAATTGAGCCTAGCTCATCATGGCGTATAACCGTTCCATCTTGCCGGAAGGAATTACCGCCTGGTCTTGGAAAGTAGGAGTAACCTAAAACAGTGCGTTGTCCTGGGCCCCTGGAGGTGCCCAATACCCTGCGGGTTACCCAAATATTGTAGTAGCGTGAATTATCCCAATTAATCACATTTTTAACATCGTTATCTCCGGTTAAGGATTCGTTATCCTGGGTGCGGGTAATCCCATCGGTGCAATTCCCGTTAGGATCTTTGGTGGCCAATCTGAATTCAATTTCAATATCGGCTGCATCATTTCTAAAAATGTTTCGGATAGTAGAAGTATCTGCATTGAGTTTACGAAAATCCTCATTGAGCACCCGCAGGCCATCCAGGATTTGCGCTTTGGAGATATTATCAGCTTCAGTGGCATAAACCACGTGAAAAACCACGGGAATAATGCGCAGGGTACTCTGCTCGCCCTCTGGTGCTGGAGCGCTTAAAATTTGATTGAGTTGCTCCAAATCTGCGGCATAGTCTTCATCATTGTCCATTAATTCTTGCTGCATTTCATCATGCCCGCACCAATTGTGGTTGTGCTGAGCATTAGAGATATAGGCACTAAAAAGTAGCAGGGGCGCTAAAAATTGTAAAAACTTCATAAATTATTTTTAATCCAAGGGTTGCAAATATATACTTTCGCCATTGCCTGTTAAACTGCGTAAGTCACATTCATTTTTGGGACGGCCGCGCATCCTTAATTGGCAATCAATAATTTAACGCTAAAGGGGGTTGGTAGTTTGGTATAAATTATTGTAAATTCGCAGCCCCTTTTGAAAACAGGGGAGCTTTTAAGCGTAATAGGTTAAAAATTAATAAGTTGTGAATACAATAAGCTATAAAACAGTATCGGCAAACAGCCAAACTGTTACTAAAAATTGGGTGTTGGTAGATGCAGAAGGGCAAACTCTAGGACGTTTAGCTTCCAATATTGCCTATTTGCTAAGAGGTAAGAATAAGCCTGATTTCACCCCACACGTAGATTGCGGTGATAATGTGGTGGTGATTAATGCTGAGAAAATTGTTTTGAGTGGTCAGAAGGCTACCGATAAGCAATACGTGCGCCACACCGAGTATCCTGGCGGACAGCGTTTCACAACTCCTGAAGAGCTTTTAATGAAGCGTCCTACCAAGGTGTTGGAGAATGCCGTAAAAGGCATGCTTCCAAAAAATCGTTTAGGGCGTGAGTTATTCCGCAACCTTTATGTGTATGAAGGTGCTGAGCATAAGCAAGAGGCGCAAAAGCCCACCAAAATTGAAATTAAAGACGTTAAATAATAATTAGATGGCTGTAACGCATACCATAGGTAGAAGAAAAACTTCAGTGGCGCGTGTTTTCCTTAGTGAAGGCAAGGGTGCTATTACCGTTAACAAACGTGATTACAAAGACTATTTTACCACCGATACCATGCACTACAAAGTAGAGCAGGCCTGCAAGGTAACAGAAACTACGGGTCAGTATGACATCACCGTGAACGTTACAGGTGGAGGGAAGAACGGTCAGGCCGAAGCCATTCGCTTGGGAATCAGCCGCGCTCTTTGTGAGATCAATCCTGATTTTAGAACACAGCTTAAGCCAGAAGGCTTCCTAATGCGTGATCCGCGTATGGTAGAGCGTAAGAAATTTGGTCAGAAGAAAGCGCGTAAGAAATTCCAGTTCAGCAAGCGTTAAACAATATTTGGGTTTAGTATCCAAATTCACTGGGCTTTTTGGCCAAAGGCTTTAAACCACCAGTGGGTTGATTTTAGAGAAAGTAAACAAACAAAAATGGCAGAACAAAAAATTAAAGAAATGCTGGATGCCGGTGTTCACTTTGGGCACCTAACGCGTAAATGGCATCCGCACATGGCTCCTTACATTTTCATGGAGCGCAATGGCATCCACATTATTGATCTTTACAAAACTGAGGCTAAACTTAAGCAAGCCCAAGAGGCGCTTAAAAAAATTGCCGCCAGTGGACGTAAAATCATGTACGTGGCCACCAAAAAACAAGCTAAAGACATCATCTCTGAAAACGCTGGTTCTGTAAATCAGCCATACATTACGGAGCGTTGGCCAGGGGGAATGTTAACCAACTTTGTGACTATTCGCAAGGCGGTTAAAAAGATGCAGAACATAGACAAGATGAAGGAAGACGGAAGTTTCAATTCCTTGTCTAAACGTGAGCGCTTGCAAATTGACCGTCAGCGCGCTAAGCTTGACCGTCAGTTGGGATCTATTTCTGAAATGACCCGTTTGCCAGGTGCGCTTTTTATTGTGGACATCACTAAAGAGCACATCGCGGTGAAAGAGGCAAAAAAACTGGGTATCCCCACTTTCGCTATCGTTGATACCAATTCAGATCCTCAAGAAGTAGACTTTGCCATTCCAGGTAACGATGACGCCACCAAGTCGATCAATATTTTGGTGAGTAGCGTAACCGAGGCTATCAAAGAGGGCTTGCAGGAACGCAAAGCTGAAAAGAGCAAAGCTGGGGACGCCAAAATTAAAAAGGCAGCCAACAAGCAAGAAGCGGCTGTAGCCGATGAGGCTAAAGAAGCTAAAAAGTCTGAAGATAAGCCTGAGGCTAAAAAGACAGAGGCTAAAAAAGAGGAAGCCCCGGCTAAAGCTGAAAAGAAAGACTAAGCTTAAACAATAAATAAGGTTAAGTAAACAGTTTCAGAAGGGATAAAAAGCAATTTTTATCCCTTCCATTTTTCAAAACAATTTTTCAAAACTAAATTTTACTGCAATGGCTAAAATAACCGCAGCTGAAGTAAATAAATTAAGAAAGCAAACCGGTGCCGGTATGATGGACTGTAAAAAAGCCCTTACCGAAGCCGAAGGAGATTTTGATAAAGCCGTAGATATTCTACGTAAAAAAGGTCAGAAAGTAGCCGCTAAAAGAGCTGACCGCGAAGCTACTGAAGGTTGTGTGCTAGCCGGAACTAACGGTGAAAACACCTTTGGTGTAGTGGTAAGCCTTAATTGCGAAACCGACTTTGTAGCCAAAAATGACAGCTTTGTAGAACTTACTAACTCTATTCTAAAGGTAGCTATAGAAAACAAAGCCCAAACTAAAGAAGACCTTTTGGCGCTAAGCTTAGACGGTAACTTAACCGTGGCCGAAAAGCTTACCGAGCAAACCGGTGTAATTGGTGAGAAATTGGAAATTGGTGGGTATGACGTGGTAGAAGCACCTTACGTAGCTTCTTACATTCACCCAGGCAATAAGCTCGCCACCGTGGTAGGCCTTACTGCAGAAGCAGAAGAGGCTGGGCGTAACGTAGCTATGCAGGCTGCTGCTATGAATCCAGTAGCGCTTAATCGCGATGAGGTTCCTCAAGACGTAATTGACCGCGAATTGGAAGTAGGCAAAGACTTGGCTCGTCAGGAAGGTAAGCCTGAGGAAATGCTTGATAAAATTGCGCAAGGTCGCTTAAACAAGTTCTTTAAAGAAAACACTTTGGTAGACCAAGCCTACATCAAAGACAACAAACAAAGCGTTTCTAAATACCTAGGCTCTGTTGCCAAAGGTTTAGAAGCTACTAAATTTAGAAGAGTAGGTTTAGGCGTTTAAGCCTGGCTAGCTTTTCAATTAGCATATTTTAACCTCATTGGGCTTTCGCCCGATGGGGTTTTTTTGTGCAATCATTCTGACCTGAATTTCAAGGGGCACTCAATCCTTTAATTTTTTCGCGCCAAATCTTCAGCATCATTTTATATTTGCTGAAAATTTACCCGCAGCTCCATGAAGTATAAAAGAATTCTATTGAAATTAAGCGGTGAAGCCCTCATGGGTGATGAGCCTTACGGAATAAATGGAGAGCGGCTCAAAGAATACGCGCAAGAAGTAAAAGCTGTAGCGGAACTAGGCGTTGAAATTGCCATAGTTATTGGCGGTGGCAACATTTTTAGAGGCTTAAAAGGGGCCAGCGAAGGGATGGACCGCACCCAGGCAGATCACATGGGCATGCTGGCCACCGTAATCAATGGCTTGGCCTTGCAGAGCGCTATGGAAGATGCCGGTTTAAAAACCCGTTTGCAAAGCGCCATTGAAATGGATAAAGTGGCTGAGCCCTTCATAAGGCGCAAAGCCATACGCCACCTGGAAAAAGGCCGGGTAGTAATTTTTGGCGGAGGTACCGGGAACCCCTACTTTACTACAGATACAGCCGCTACTTTAAGAGCCATAGAAATTGATGCCGAAGTTATTTTAAAGGGTACCCGGGTAGACGGCATTTACACAGCCGACCCGGAAAAAGATAAAAGTGCTACCAAGTACCAAACGCTCTCTTTTAAAGAGGTGTATGAAAAAGGACTGAACGTAATGGACATGACCGCCTTTACCTTGAGTAAAGAAAATGAGCTGCCCATTTTGGTTTTTGATATGAATACCCCGGGCAATCTGCAAAAAGTAGTAAAGGGCGAAGAAGTAGGAACTTTAGTAGCGAATTAAAAAAAGAACAAAACCATGGAAGAGTTAAATATGGTGCTGGAAATGGCAGCCGATAACATGAAAAAATCCATTGAGCACCTTGAGAAAGAGCTTTTGAAAATTAGAGCGGGGCGCGCAAACCCGGCTATGCTAGAAGGAGTGAAACTGGATTACTACGGTGCCCAAACGCCATTATCGCAAGTCTCCAATATAAACACGCCTGATGCACGCACCCTGTCTGTGCAGCCTTGGGAGAAAGGTTTGATAACGGATATTGAAAAAGCCATCATGGCCGCTAATCTGGGTTTAAATCCCCAGAACAATGGTGAAATGGTGATCATCAATATTCCGGCTTTGACCGAAGAGCGCAGAAAGGAATTGGTGCGCAGTGCCCGCCATGAAGCTGAAGAAGCCCGCATTTCTATCCGTAACTCCCGTAAGGAGGCCAACGATGAAATTAAGAAAATTGACGATCTCAATGAAGATCAAATGAAAGACGCGGAAGAAGAGGTGCAAACCTTAACCAACAAGTACATCAAGAAAGTAGACTCCGTACTTGAGAACAAGGAGAAGGATATTATGACGGTTTAGAACAAAAACCGCTCAGATCTTAGGAAAGCCCTTGCGTTTTCGTGGCGGCTTTTTTAGTGCCATGCAGCGGTAATGACCAGATGTTTTCCCCCTAAAGAGCTTACTTGGAAGCCGCCCCACCCACACAAATCACAAACTCACCTTTGGGTGAATGATCTTTTACGTATTGGGCTAATTCGGCCAAAGAGCCGCGCTGGGTATCTTCAAACTTTTTGGAAATTTCACGGCTAAAGCTGGCGGGGCGGTCATTACCCAAATACTTGGCTAAATCCCGCAAGGTGCGCTCCAGGCGATAGGGCGATTCGTAAAAAACCAGCGTGCGCGTTTCGCTGGCCAGTGCTTGCAGTTTGGTTTGCCGGCCTTTTTTAGGCGGTAAAAAGCCTTCAAATACAAAATTGTGATTGGGCAGGCCCGAGTTTACCAAGGCCGGTACAAAGGCGGTGGCCCCGGGCAAGGTTTGAACGGTAAGGCCGGCATCTATGGCCTTACGGGCCAATAAATAGCCGGGGTCTGAAATCCCCGGGGTGCCGGCATCGGTAATGAGCGCAAGCGTTTGACCTGCTTTTAGTTGGTCTACCAAGCCATCACTAATCTTATGCTCATTGTGCATGTGATAGGCCCGCAGCGGCGTGGCTATGTCATATTGCTTTAGGAGCTTAGTGCTGGTGCGCGTATCTTCGGCTAAAATCAATTCTGCATTTTGCAGAGTTTCAATGGCCCGTAAGGTTATGTCTTTAAGATTGCCAATGGGGGTAGGTACCAAATATAGAATTCCGCTCATACCTTTAAAATTGATTGGGGTTTAAGTGCTCTGCCGGGTCCCAAAAATGCTGCTCAAAACCCTGTACCTGGTCTTTCACCACCTTCAGTCCTTCGCCCTCCAGCAAGTCTTGCATTACCGTGCTACCGCCAAAATAGTGCTTGCCGGTAAGAAGTCCCTGGCGGTTAAGTACCCGGTGGGCCGGAAGGTTTTGCAGGCTCAAACTATTTTTTAAAGCATAGCCCACCATGCGACTACTTTTGGCGGCTCCTAAAAATCGGGCAATAGCCCCGTAACTGGTGACCCGGCCAAAAGGGATTTGGGCCACTACGGCATACACGCGTTGGTAAAAATCATTTTTCAAGCTGAAACTTTAAGTAGGTTATTTTGGCTCCCTTTTCTCTAAAGAGCTGTTCATAATGGGTGCGCACCGTATGCAATACATGCTCAGGCTGATGGGCCATCTGCAAGTCAATGTCAAAATAGCCTTCTAAAATGGGGTAGTTTAAACTTTGCAAAATAGCTTGGGTGTAGCCGTGTAAAAAAGCGCTATCGGTTTTCAAGTGTACCAAACCATCTTTCGCTAAAATCTGCTGGTACCGCTCTAAAAACTCAGGGTGGGTAAGGCGGTGTTTGGTGCGGCTTATTTTTATCTGTGGGTCAGGGAAGGTGATCCAAATCTCAGCTACTTCGCCAGGTGCAAAACAATGATGAATCAATTCAATTTGGGTGCGTAAAAAGGCCGCATTGGGTAGTTTTTCTTCGGCCACGGTGGTGGCTCCGTACCAGATGCGGGCGCCTTTTATGTCTATGCCAATAAAATTCGCATCGGGGTATTTTCGGGCTAAAGCCACGGTATACTCTCCTTTGCCGCAACCCAGCTCTAAAACAATGGGCTTATCATTTTTAAAGAGCTCATGCCATTTTCCTTTCTGCCTAAAGCCGGCCAGCACCTGCTCACGACTGGGTTCAATTACATGTGGGTACTGCGCATTTTCTTTAAAGCGCGCTAATTTTTTTCGAGCCATGGCGCAAAAATAACGGATTGTTTTCTGCAACTTGGCCTTTTATGAAGGGTCATATTTTATACGGGGTTTTAAACTGGGGTCTGGGGCACGCCACCCGCAGCAAACCAATAATAGACCAGCTTCTCCAACATGGGTTTGAAGTCACCTTGGCAAGTGACGGTGAAGCGCTGGAATGGTTGCAAGGGGAATTTCCGCAGCTAAGTGTTTTGCGGCTGCCCGGTTACAAAGTGCGGTATGCGCGGGGCCGGCATCAGTTGCCCAAATTACTGAGTCAGTTGCCCAGGTTGGCTTACGTAGCCCAAAAGGAAAATCAGCTGGTGGCGCGGTTTTACAAAAGGCATGGTTTTACCGGCCTCATCTCAGATAATCGCCTGGGGTTTTTTCATGCCGCGGTGCCCAGCGCCTATCTTACGCACCAGTTGCAGGTACCGGTAAGGTACGGTGCCGCTTTCGCGCGATGGGCGCACCAACGGTATTACCAAAAGTTCTCAGCGCTATGGATTCCAGATGGGCCGGAACGTACGCTTAGTGCTGGCCTTAGTCAGGCCCCAATTTCCTGCAAAAACAAGCTTCAGTTTACGGGTAACTTGTCGCGCTTTACCAGGCTAACAGGTACTAGAACACGAGAGATTGTGGCTATTTTAAGTGGCCCAGAACCACAAAGGACCCTCTTGGATCAGGCAATACGCACAGCTATGCAGGCCTGGCCGGGCCCTCGTTTTCACCTGGTTACTGGTGTGGAAAACCCCACACCATCGCCCCAAGAGGCAATAACCGTACACGGCCGTTTAAGCAGTGCCGACCTGCAAAAACTATTGCAGCGCGCCCAGGTGGTGATTAGCCGCAGCGGCTATAGCAGTATAATGGATTATGCCGCGTTGGGAACAAAGGCGGTGTTAATTCCCACCCCCGGACAGGGCGAGCAAGAGTTTTTGGCCAAGACTCACCAAACAAAATATGCCATAGGCCAGCAAAACACCTTGAATTTGAAAGCTTTGTGTGAGGAGGCACTGCGTAAGCCTGGTCGCTTCTTAGAACCTGCTCCGGATAATCAGTGGTCTAAATTATTTGGCCTTTTTGAGGGTAAAAGAGAAGGTTGAGCCTGCATCTTCACTGCTTCGTACGTTAATAGCCTGCTTGTGCGCTTCTAATATGTGTTTTACAATGGAGAGTCCTAAGCCGGTACCCCCCGCTTCGCGCGAGCGGCTTTTATCTACCCGGTAAAATCGTTCAAAAACGCGGGGTAAATCCTCCTCCGGTATGCCCAGGCCATCGTCATTTACTTCAATGAGGTATTTATCGGCCATATCAAAAAAGGCCACTTCTACTTTTCCCTTGTCATTGCCGTATTTAATGGCATTGCTAATTAGGTTAATAAGTACTTGCTCAATTTTGGCTTGATCGGCTTGCACCCGCACGGGTTTATCGCCCAGTGGTTTTAACTTTAGTTTAATGTGTTTCTTTTTGGCCTTGTCTTCCAGCAGTTCAAAAACATCTTCTACCTGCTCCACCAGGTCGTACTGCTTTAAATTGAGTTGTACGCGGTTGCCCTCCAGGTCAGCAATTACTTCTAAATCGTCAATAATGGCAATCATGCGATCTACCGATTTGTTGGCCCGTTTAAGGTATTTACGATTGATTTCTTCATCATCCAAAGCCCCATCTAGCAAGGTAAGCATGTAACCTTGAATGTTGAATATGGGGGTTTTTAGCTCATGGGAAATGTTGCCAATGAATTCCCGTCTGAAATCTTCACGGGCGCGTAACTCTTTAATTTCGTTGCGTCTTTCATCGGCCCATTCGGCCACCTCGCGGGTAACCATGTCTAAATCGCTGCTGCGCACCACCTCGTTCTCTTCATTTTCACTGCCTACTTTAAGCTCATGAATATTCTTGTAAATGAGTTTTACCTTTTGGTAAATAAACTCTTCTACGGTAAACCGGATGGTGAAAAAAAAAATCAAGAAACTGACCAGAGCAGTGCCGGCTATTAGTAATGGCCCTAACGGAACTTGAAAGAAAACCTGCAGGATAGTTAGCAGTCCTATGATGCAAACAGCCAAAAAGGTGCTGAGGGAGAGGGCAATTATTTGCGGTTTTTCCAGACGCATAAGCGCAAGATAGCTTTATGCGTCAAATTTATAACCTACCCCTTTTACCGTTTTAATGTAACGGTCGCCAATTTTTTCCCGCAGCTTACGGATGTGAACATCAATGGTGCGGCCACCCACCACTACTTCATTACCCCAAATTTTGTCCAGAATTTCATCGCGGTGAAAAACTTTGCCGGGGCGGGAGGTGAGTAGGGTGAGCAGTTCAAACTCTTTTCGCGGCAGATCTAATTTTTTATCGCGGTAACGAACCTGGTACTTGTCTAAGTCTATGCTGACCTCACCAAATTCCTGCGTAGACCGCCCTTTTTTATTTTGCCCATAGCGCCTTAAAAGTGCCTTAATGCGACTGATAAGCACCTTGGGTTTTATAGGCTTGGTAATGTAATCATCGGCTCCGGCATCAAAGCCTGCCACTTGTGAATAGTCTTCGCCACGTGCAGTTAAAAAGGCAATCAGCGTATCTTCAAGATCTGAGCTCTTGCGGATTTCATCACACGTTTCAATGCCATCCATGCCGGGCATCATTACGTCTAAGAGAATTAATTCAGGTTTTTCCTTACGGGCAATTTTTAGGCCCTCTTGACCATTGTTGGCCGTAAGTACCTTAAAACCTTCTTTACGGAGGTTGTAGCCTACAAACTCTAGAATATCGGGTTCATCATCTACCAGTAATAAAGTGTAATTGCCGTTTTTCATGGGGCTTTTAATTATCTGCGCGGTAAAAATAGTATTAAAGCTTTTGAAGGAAGCTGTCTTAACAAAAGGTTAATGCAGCTTTAAATATGTTAAGCCCCTGTTAACCTCTACTTTGCTGGTTTTAAGTTTTTTTGAGCCAGGCTTTTGATTTAGGCGGAGATTAAAAAGGCTTTAGTAATGTTTAAATTAACTTAACGCTTCCTTAACAAGGCCGCTCTTTCTTTGCCCCCGAATTCAAAACGCACAAATTCACTTTACAATGAAAAAATTAAAATCACTTTTACTGTACAGCGCAGCGGCAGTATTCGCATTAACCTCATGCGATGATGAGGAAGAAAACAACAACGGGGGTGGTTCTACTGGAGCCAATGTAGTGTCTGTAACAGGCGAAATCACCGCTGATGAAACCTGGACGGCCAATAATATTTACCGTTTAGATGGCCGTGTTACCGTAACCGGTGGCGCTACCTTAACCATTGAGCCCGGTACTATTATTAAAGGTGCTCCTGGAGCCGGTCAGTTTGCTTCTGCCCTTATGATTGCCCGTGAAGGTATGATCATGGCTGAAGGTACTGCTGCTGAGCCCATCATCTTTACATCAGTTGCTGATAACATTCAGCCTGGTGAAATTGAGAGCCCTAACATGGACCCTCAAAACAACGGTCTTTGGGGTGGTGTGCTTATTCTAGGAAAAGCTACCATTTCTGCTTCTGAGCCAGAGGTGCAAATTGAGGGTATTCCTACCTCTGACGCCAACGGTCTTTACGGAGGTTCAGAAGATACGCACAGCTCAGGTGTGTTCACCTACGTATCTATTCGCCACGGTGGTACCAACATTGGCGCGGGTAATGAAATTAACGGTCTTTCTTTAGGTGGTGTTGGTTCTGGTACAACCATTAACAACATTGAGGTTGTAGCTAACCAAGACGATGGTATCGAGTGGTACGGTGGTGATGTAAATATTACCAATGCCTTAGTGTGGAACTCTGGTGATGACGCTTTAGATACTGATCAAGACTGGATTGGTACTTGCGAAAACTTTGTAGTGGTAACTCCTGATGGTGGTTCAGCCTTTGAACTAGATGGTCCTGAGGGCAACATTAACCGCGGATGTCACTCTTTCAACAACGGTGTGGTTTACGCTGGTGGAGGCATTGATCACCTAATTGACTGGGACGGTGGTACCAATGCTGGTCTTACTAACATTCACTTCTTTGGTATCCAGAATGACTACGTATACATTGCAGATGATCCTGCTACTACTGATGATGACGAAGAGTTTGATCCTTTTGAGTCTTGGGGTGGTGATCAAAATTGCAACACCGCTAACATTACTATTGAGTTAGGTTCTCAGTCTCTTGCTGACATGTTCAATCCAAATGATAATGTGCCTAATGCTATCATGGAAGCATCTTCACTTCCTGGTAACGTAGACCTAGGTGCTTTTAGCTGGACTTGGGCCAGACAATCAGGTGCCTTAGGTACTATTGGACTCTAATTTTTAGCAAATACATTTTTAGAAAACTTGCCTCTGTCTTTAAGGGGCAAGTTTTTTTTGTCTATCAAAACAAGCCACATTCAATTCTTCATTTAAACGCACAGATCATGTCTAACTTCACAAAGCTATTTTTTCTTGCAGTAGCGGCTTTTTTAACCTTTGGGGCACAGGCTCAGAAAGGTACAGTTAGAGGTAAGGTTATTGACGGTGAAACCGGAGAGCCTTTATTTGCTGCTAACGCAGTGCTTAAGGGAACAACTCAAGGTGCCACCACAGACTTTGATGGATTATTTGAAATTAAAGCAGACCCCGGTACCTACAACTTAGAGATTTCTTTTATAGGGATGCAGTCTACTACCGTAAGTGGAGTATTAGTGCAGGCAGGTGAAGTTACAGCCGTAGGCGATATTGTGGTGAAACCCGCCACTAATGAGCTGGGTGCCGTTACGGTTACCGCTGAAGCGGTGCGCAATACCGAGGCGGCCATGGTAACCGCCAAGCGGAAATCGGCCAACATGATTGACGGTATTTCTTCGGCCAAACTCCAAAAAATTGGCGATTCCGATGCCGGTGATGCGGCCAAGCGGGTTACCGGTGTATCAGTAGAAGGTGGCAAATATGTGTACGTGCGGGGTTTAGGAGACCGCTACACCAAAACCATGTTAAACGGGGTAGATATTCCAGGCTTAGATCCTGATAGAAATGCCATTCAAATTGACATTTTCCCAACCAATCTAATATCCAACATGACCATCCTAAAAACCGGTTTGGCGGAGTTGCCCGCTGATTTTGCCGGAGGATTGGTGAATATTGAAACTAAAGACTTTCCTACCAATAAAATATTTAAGGTATCGGCCGGTGTGGGTTACAATCCCAACATGCACTTCAACTCTAACTACATTAGTTATGACGGTTCCGGTACCGATGCTTTAGGCTTTGACGGTGGCGCCAGGGCCTTACCAGACGGTGCAGAGTCTGCGCCTATTCCCAGCCCATTGGCGCCTAATGTTTACAGCAATGATGACATCAACAACTTCATGCGCAGTTTTAACACCACTCTTGGGGCTACTCAAAACACCAGCTTAATGGACTTTAACCTGGGCCTATCTATGGGTAACCAGTACACAACAGTAAATGGCGACAAATGGGCTTACATTTTTTCAGCTACCTACCGCAATGAAACCGAGTTTTTTGATAACGTTACTTACGGTGAATACATCCGTCCAAAAGATTCCATTGACACAGAGTTAATTTATACCAACATTCAGCGTGGGGTAGAAGCCAGCCGCAATGTTCTTTTAGGCGGTCTGGCCGGATTTAGCTACAAAACGGGATTATCCAAATACCGCGTAACGCTAATGCACTTGCAGAATGGAGAGTCTGTAGCTTCGCAATTTGCCATTGATAATAATGAAGATGGTGCTGCCGTGGGCGCCTCAGGGTACCGTGCTTTTGTGAATAACCTGGAATTCTACCAGCGGGGGATTACCAATTTATTGCTGGCTGGTGAGCACCACTCGGTAGATGAAAAATGGGACGTGGAGTGGAAAGTATCGCCCACCCTTTCCAATATAGTGGAGCCCGATTTGCGTAGAACTCCCTTTACTATAGATGCCGCCACCGGAGATTCTATTTTTGCCCCCGGCCAGGGGGGTAACCCCAAAAGAATCTGGCGTACCCTTGATGAAATTAATGCCGTAGGCAAGGTTGACGTAACGCGTAATATGGAGTTGTTTGAACGGGAGGCCAAGCTCAAATTTGGTTTGAGCAACGTGTTTAAAAACCGTGATTACGAGATTTTAGACTATGACTTACAATTCTTTGGGTCGCAGCCCGATTTTTCAGGAGACCCTAACCAGGTCTTAATTAGCGATCGTTACTTCCCGGACGGGACACTGTACTACCAAGAGCAGTTTGGTACGCCCAATGCCAATCAGTATTCATCTAACAACAATAATTTAGGGGCTTACACCTCCTATGAGTTTACTCCGGTTTTAGGATTTAAGGCCATTATAGGTTTGCGGGCAGAGTATTTTGTGCAACGCCATACCGGTCGAAGTGGTACCGCAGCCGTGCAAATTGGGCAGGGGGCAGATCCGGATGATTTGGAAGACGCCTTAGACAATGACGTGGTGCTGAACTCCTTAGACCTTTTCCCCAGTGCCAACCTGGTGTATATGATTGATGAGAACCAGAATTTAAGAGCTTCATATTTCCGCTCCATTGCCCGTCCTTCTTTCAAGGAGTTGTCATTTGCCCAAATTTTAGACCCTACCACCAACCGTACCTTTAACGGAGGCTTGTTTCCGTATCCAGGCTCTTGGGCAGGTGATCTTACCGAGACCCGCATCAACAACATGGACCTCCGCTGGGAGTATTTCATGGACCCGGGTGAGATTATTTCAGTAACGGCCTTTGTAAAAACGTTTAATGACCCTATTGAATTGGTGCGTATTCCAGAAGCGCAAACTACCCCTGAGTTTCAGCCCCGTAACGTGGGTGATGGTTTGGTGTATGGTGCCGAGTTTGAAATCACGAAAGGCCTGGGATTTATTAACGAGGCCGTTAAAAACCTCTCTTTCAGCGGTAATTTCACCTACGTGTATTCGCAAATTGATATGACCGAGGTGGAGTTTAGCGCACGCAAGCGCTACGAGAAGGTAGGGCAAAATGTTGAAAACACGCGAGACATGGCCGGTCAGGCGCCTTATGTGGTAAACGCGGGTCTTATTTATGATAATCCGCGCAAGCAATACAATATTGGAGCCTTCTACAATGTAAAAGGTAGAACCCTGGAAGTTGTAGGCGGGGGCTTATTCCCCGATGTGTACACCGAGATGTTTCACAGCTTGAACGTTAGCGGTAGCTTTAGTTTTGGTGAAGAATACAACCAAACCGTAAGCCTGAAAGTAGCGAACCTTTTAAACGATGTTCGCGAAAGCTTTTTTGTGGGCTTTCAGGCGCAAGATCAGATATTCTCGCAATGGGAACCCGGTATTCAAGCTTCCATCAGTTACAGCTACCGTTTTTAATCAATTAAAGTTCAGTAAACTAAGTGCCTAAAACTTGGTTTACTGTGCTATCTTTGCAAACTTAACATGGGCTTTACCCGGTTAAGCAATTAAATAGTGCGTTAAACTATACTTTCGCAGATCAAAAATTCAAATAAAATGAAGAACAGACTACGCTTTGCAACTCTTTTATTGGCAGCAGCCCTAAGCTCTGCCTGGGCAACCGTGCACAATGTGTCGGTAACCTCTAACGTGTATACGCCTTCGTCTTTAACCATCAATCAAGGCGATACGGTGATCTGGACCAACATGAGTGGATTCCACAATGTGAATGGTTCTATTGCTACCTTTCCAAACAACCCGGTATCATTTACCAATGGTTCGGCCGCCAGCGGTATGTGGACCTACCAGTTCATTTTCAACACACCCGGTACCTATGACTACCAGTGTGATCCGCATGCTGGTTTAGGCATGGTTGGCAGCATTACGGTAAATGCCGTTTCCATCAGCACGCCTTGCTCGCAACCTTACTTTAGCGAGTATATTGAAGGTAGCAGTCAAAACAAAGGTTTTGAAATTTACAACCCTACTTCAGGTCCTTTGGATTTGAGTACCTACCGAGTAATGCTTTCCGGTAACGGAGGTAGTTTCACCAATAGCTTTGATTTAAGTGGTACTATAGCTTCTGGTGCGGTTTACACCGTAACTACAGACCAAGCAGACCCCTTAATGTTGGCTGTAGCCGATACAGCTCTCTCTTTTCCCAGTGTGGCGCACTTCAATGGTGATGATGCTTTATTTCTAATGGACACCGTAACTGGAGACACATTAGATATCATCGGGATTGTAGGTCAGGATCCTGGTTCATCCTGGACCGTTGGAAGCGGATCTACTCAAAACCACACTTTAGTGCGCAATGCCACTGTGACTATGGGTGAAACAGACTGGAGTATTGCCAGCACCCAATGGACGGTAAACGCCAGCAACACTTTCAGCTTTTTAGGCAGTCACGTTTCCGTTTGTGTAACGCCTCCCTGTTCGCAGCCTTTTTTCAGTGAATACATTGAAGGAAGCAGTCAAAACAAAGGGTTTGAGATTTACAATCCCACTGCTACTCCCTTAGACCTAGGTCCTTATCAAGTAATGCTTTCCGGAAACGGAGGTAGCTTCACCAATAGCTTTAACCTTACCGGTCTGCTTGCCTCAGGTGCGGTGTATACCATTACAACAGACCAAGCTGATCCTACTATGTTGGCTGTAGCCGATACCGCTCTTTCATTCCCCAGCGTGGCACACTTTAATGGTGATGACGCCTTGTTTTTAATGGATACCGTTACCGGTGACACCTTAGATATCATAGGGGTTGTAGGGCAAGACCCTGGATCCTCTTGGACCGTGGGCAGTGGCTCTACCCAAAACCACACCTTGGTGCGTAATGCATCAGTAACCAACGGTACTACAGACTGGAGTGTAGGCGCTACCCAATGGACCGTAAATCCCAGCAATACCTTTAGCTTTTTAGGCGGTCACACTTCTAACTGTGTGGTACCCACTACCCCAGAAGTAGACTTTGACGCGGCTTCTATAACGGTTCTGGAAGATGCGGGCAGTGTTACAGTAAGTTTGTCAATAAACCCGGCTAGCACCACCCAAGACACCGTGTTCTTGCAAGCTACATTGGGTGCTAATGTGACCATTCCTGGTGATGGAACCATTACGCCTTTGCCCAATTTAACCACCGGTTTATTTGAATTAGTGGTTCCGGCTAACGAAGATTCTACTGGTTTTGTGATCTCTATTGTAGACGATGCCATTATGGAAGGTAACGAAACCCTTTTTGTAGACATTGTGGGTACTTCGGCTAATTTAACCTTGGGCAATACCCTAAACCATCAGTTTATAGTTCAAGACAATGACCAAATTATACCTACCTACCCCATTGCGGCCGTTACTACCAATGATGCCAACGGTGAGCCCGATTCACTGAATACCTATTGCAAGGTATTGGGTACCGTTTTCACCATTGACTTTGATTCCAACGCAGGGTATAGTTTTTACATTCACGATGGTACCGGGGGTATCAACGTGTTTAACTTTAATGATGTACCGGGCTATACCATGCCTACCATTGGCGACTCAATTCGAGTGATTGGTGAAATTGATTTCTTTAACGGACTTACTGAGATCATTCCAGATTCTATGGCTCTTATTAGCACGGGCAATCCAATCACCAGTGTCACTCAGGTTTTTGACCTTGATGAAACTACCGAGAGTGAACTCATCCGTTTAAACGGTTTTTACCTGGCTGACCCTAACCAATGGCCGCTAATAGCGGGTAGCAATGCCAACATTGATATCACCAACGGTCAAGACACTTTGGTAATGCGTATTGATCGTGACACTGAAATAGATGGTACTCCGGCCCCAGCCGCTTATTTTGACGTGATTGGCGTGGGCGGTCAGTTTGATAACTCAAGCCCTTACGATGAAGGTTATCAAATCTTCCCTAGAGATACCAACGACATCATTCCTATTGACATTCCAACGCTTTCCATTACCGAGGTAATGCCAAGTAGTAACTTGGGTAGCCCAATAGATGGCGACTGGTTTGAAGTTACCAATACCGGAAGCACCGCTATTGATATTCAAAACTTTAGCTGGGACGATGAAAGTCGCGATGCTGGTAACCACACCGTTACCACCAGTGTAAGTATTGCGGCCGGTGAGTCTATTATCCTCTTGGAAGCGGCTACGGCCGATGTACCTCTTTGGATTGCTGAGTGGGGCCAAAGCAACGGTCCTCTTGTAGTTCTGAACGAAGGCAACCAGTTTGATAACGGTTTCTCTGGATTTAGCAGCGGTGGCGATGAAGTGAACCTCTATGACGATGGTCTACGTTTGATCTCTTCAGTGGCTTATGCTGGAGCCGATGTAAATGCTGGTTTTTCATTGGAGTTTGATAATGACGGAAATCTTTTAGGCAGCTCGGCAGATGGAGTAAATGGAGCTTACACATCTCTTAACGGAGATGTGGGCAGCCCCGGCAACTTACAACCAGACTTTAGTGTAAATGAGTTTATGGCCTTAGATTTCACCATTTACCCAAATCCTGCTACCAAGCTGTTTAGTGTAGAAGGTTATGCTAATCAGTCCAAAGCGCTTACCATTACCAATGTAAATGGTCAGGTAGTAAAGCAAGCCAGCAGCACAGCCGCTACCATGCAGGTAAGTGTAGCTGATTTAGCACCGGGTGTATATTTTGTAAACCTTACGGTTGATGGAAGAACGGCTAGCCAAAAGCTAGTGGTGAAATAATCTTCAATCCTTTGTGCATAAGATTTAAGGGATGCCGCAATACTGTGGCATCCCTTTCTTTAATTGATGCAGCTGCATTTTTAGCAATTCATGGGTGAAGGCATTTTAAATATTGTGGCAATTATTGGCTCTTTGGGCTTGTTCATTTACGGTATGAAGGTAATGAGCGAGGCCATTCAAAAAGTAGCCGGTACCCGCTTGCGTAAAGCCCTCAATGCCATGACTGCCCGTAAATCTGTGGGAGTGGTAACCGGTTTGCTTATAACGGTGCTGCTGCAGTCTTCCAGTGCTACCACGGTAATGGTGGTAAGTTTTGTAAATGCCGGTTTAATTAGTCTCATAGAGTCTATTGGCGTTATTATGGGCGCCAACCTAGGAACTACCGTTACTGCTTGGTTGGTAGCCTTGGTAGATAACGGCAAGCTTTCGCTCAGCCTGCTTATTCTTCCGCTTCTGGCCATTTCGCTTCCGCTGATATTTATACCGCGTGAGCGAGTGAAGCTCTGGGCCGAAGTACTCATAGGCTTTGCCCTCTTACTATTAGGTCTTACCCTCATGCGTGATGCCCTGCCAGACCTGCAGGAGCATAAAGAATTGCTAAGCTTCTTAAAAGATTATAGCTACAGCGGAAAGAGCTACCTGGCCAAGCTGGGCATAGCGGCTGTATTTATTTTGGTGGGTGCGTTAATGACCATTATGGTGCAGTCTTCCAGTGCCGCCATTGCCTTTACCATAATTCTCACTAGTGAAGGGTGGATTAGCTTTCCGCTGGCGGCCGCTATTGTATTGGGTGAAAATATCGGCACCACCGTAACCGCCAATTTAGCAGCGGTAATTGGAAATGTGCACGCCAAGCGCTCGGCCCGGGCGCACTTTATTTTTAATGTTTTAGGCGTACTCTGGTCACTGTTTTTATTGCCCCCTTTTTTGAATCTGATTGCCAGTAGCTCGCAATGGCTTTTTGGCGCCAATCCTTATGAAAGCGCCTCCGTTATACCCCTTTCCCTAAGCTTATTCCACACCTCTTTTAACCTGTTTAACTTGCTCATATTTTTCAGCTTTACCGCATTTATTGCCAAGTTGGCTATCTTGATGGTACCTTCCAAGGGCTCAGAAGATGAGGAGTTTAGTCTTGATTACATTGGTAGTGGTTTAATGGCTACGCCAGAGCTTTCCTTAGTAGAGGCCCGTAAAGAGTTGGTGAAATTTGCTGACTTAATGCGCAGAGCCTTTAAGTACATCCCCATGCTTATTACTGAAATGGAGGAAAAGAAACTCAAGCAGTATACCCTCAAGCTTCAGAAGTATGAAGACATTTCCGATCGCATGGAAATGGAGATTTCAAATTATCTGAGTGAGGCCAGCCGGGCCGAACTAAGCACCCTGGGCAGCCAAAGAGTGCGCACTATGTTACATATTGCTAACTATTTAGAACGCATAGGAGATATCTACTTGGAAGTAAGCCGAAACCTCACCACCCGCAAAGAACAAAAGGCTTATTTCACGCCAGATATGCGCACCAAGGTGATTCAACTCGCTGAGAAAGTAGCACGCTGCCTGGACCAAATGGTGCGCAATTTGGAAAGTCAAGAGGGAGAAGCTGATTTTGAAGAGGCTCGCAAATTAGAGCGTGACGTAAATGAGACCTTTCAGCAGTTTAGGGCAGAGTACATCGCTAAGGTGGAAAAAGGTAAATACCGCATTCAAAGCGGTTTGTATTACAGTGATTTATTGGCAGAGCTGGAGCGCATTGCCGACCATGCCGCCAGCATAAGCAGTTCTTTAAAGAGCTCTAAAGGTCAGGCTTAGCGGCCATTAGTCTAGGGCAATGGCTGGGCTCATAACGCGGTTACTTTCATTACCCGCTCGGTCTCGTAGCAATAATTCAAATTTTACGGAGTCGGTATTATTTACAGGAAAATTGGAGTACTCAAAGGGGGTAATGATATCGCCTTCCAAGGTTTTATTCTGGCCCTCAGGGGTTAAGTTGGGCAGAATATTATGGTAGGGCACACAACTATCGGTAGGGGGTATTTCTTTAAAAGAACCATTTACCTGCTCATAGTAATAAATGAACAGGTCATACTGGTTCAAAAAGGCCTGGTAGTTGTTCAGGTCGCAGGTATCCGCTCCCGGTTCATCCCCGCGGCCTACATTGCCATCGCCATCGGTAAAATACACCTTGAGGTCAAAAATTCTGCGGTTGTCAATGGTATCACCGGCAAAGCGCAGCTCGGCACTTTTCCACTGCAACCTGGGGGTAGTGCCAAACTTATTGTCTTGCTCACAAGCAAATGTGCCCAACAGCAATACCGCAATCAGTACCTTTGAAATGTATTTCATACTTCTAAAACTACAGAGTTACCAAAACGTTGCGCGCTCCTCAATATTTCAAAAGTAAAATATTCCACTGCACCCCCGAAGGTTTTAATGCCTTGGCCCTGGCGCTCTTTCAGTATCAGGCCCAAGCCAACCCCATTTACCGGGCTTATTTAGAGCATTTAGGCTTAAGGGCTCAGCAGGTAAAGCGGTTAGAGCAAATTCCGCATTTACCCATACAGTTCTTTAAGTCAGATGCTGTAACTATAAGACCCACGGCAGAGGCTGCCCTTAGCTTTACCAGCTCAGGCACTACAGGCGCCCAAACCAGCCGCCATTTTGTTTTTGATTTGCCCTTTTACCAACAGAACACCCAAAACATTTTTGAGCGTTTTTACGGCCCGCTGCAAGATTTTTTTGTGGCGGGCTTGCTTCCCTCTTATTTGGAGCGCTCCGGTTCCAGTTTAATAAGCATGGTGCAGCATTTCATAGGCCTTTCGGCCGATGAAGACAGCGGTTTTTTCCTGGACGAGCTATCGGCCTTGAGCCAACTTTTAGCCGCCAAGAAAGCGGCCGGTAAAAAAATTCTTTTGATAGGGGTCACTTTTGCTTTGTTAGACTTGGCACGTGATTACCCGCAAGACCTCTCAGGGGCGGTGCTTATGGAAACCGGAGGTATGAAGGGAAGGCGCAAAGAAATGGTGCGTAGCCAGGTGCACAGCCTTTTGCAGGAAGCTTTTAATTTGGAAAAAATTCATTCAGAGTATGGCATGACCGAGTTACTCTCACAGGCCTACAGCTTGGGCGAAGGTGTTTTTAACACGCCTCCCTGGGTAAAAGTGAGCGTACGGCAAACCGATGACCCTTTTAGCTTGGCCAAGCCCGGCAAGACCGGTGGCCTGAATATTATAGATTTAGCGAATATTGAAAGCTGTGCTTTTATTGAAACCCAGGATTTAGCGCGTTTACACCCTAACGGCACCTTTGAGGTTATGGGGCGTTTTGATACGGCAGATATTCGTGGGTGCAATTTGTTGGTGGTGTAACCAACTAAATTTGAGAAAAGAACGTTGATTGCTTAACAAACTCAGAACATGAAAAACGCAGTACTGGCAGTACTTCTGCTAATAGGTATCCAAACCATTGGGCAAAAACTAGAGGAAGAAACCACCATCTTAGACGCCAAAAGAGGGGCGCCTGCTTTTCAGCTTCAAAAGGGTGAGCGCCTGTACAGTTTTGAACCCGATGCAGCGGGCTGGTACAAGGTCCGTAAAAAGGCCTATGCGCCTATGGGTACTGCCTCTGAAGGGGTGTTGCTGGCAGGCACCAAGCTCAGTAATAAAGAGAATGAACCTATTGGTGAAACCTTAGCAGAGTTGAAGTTAGTAGCGGTAGATACGGTTGAAGGTTTTAGAAGTGAAGACCGCCTGGCCGTAGTTTTGGAAGGCTATGTTTTTAAAACCAAATGGGCCAATAACTCTATCCCTGAAAAGGAGGTGACTCAATTATTGGCCATCCGTAACCGCACCGAGCAGCAAGAAGCTTTTGCCCAGTTATGGCGTGCGTATGACGCAGAAGAACGCGATTTTGAAGAGTTTACGGCTCATGTAATTCGTAAGCAAAATGCCAGCCTAACGGAACCGGATGATTTTCGCTTGATTGTGGTTTTCAGAGATGGCACATCGGCATTTTGTGTAATTACCAATGACCATACAGTAGAAGTACCAAAGCTAAAAGACAGTTGGGAAGATGGTGATTTTAAAATAAGCTATCTGTACAAACCCAGCTCGGCTCAAAGAGAATTAATGGAGCGCATACTTTTTACCTATTTGGCGCTTTAAACCTGCACGGGCTCTCCGTACACGTACATCTCCTCCAAGGTAGGGCTTTCAGAACCACCCTTAGGTTCCAGCGTAACGGCAAAGGCATCTGCCCCTGGCACCTGGCCTACTTTTAAAAGTTCCTGCGCATCGGTAAGATTATTAAAAATGCCCATGTCAATGGGCTTACCATCTTTTAAAGCCCAAAGTTGATAGTCTTTATCAGAAGGAGGTTGGGGAAGATTCTTAACGTCTAAGTACACGGTTTCGGTGCTGGCATTCCAAAAAATATCGGCCCGCATTTGTTGATCACGCCCTTCCACGCCTTTCATGATAAATTGGGCCGTGTTGGGATCTGTAAGTACCGCCACATTTTCTTCCATGATTTCATAGCGGGCCACCAGTACCTCATTTTGGGTTTCCATCTCGGCCAGGCGTAACTCCGTGCGGTTAAGATTTTGTTGCAAAGATTGACTTTGCTGGTATTGGAAAAAATTAAACCCACCACTTATTAAAAATAGAACCGTGGCGGCTACAGCCCAAGGCGAGGTACCTTTTTGATTTTGAACCTTTTCTTTTTCAGTAGGCTCGGTAGCGGCTTTATTTTCAGTTTTCAAGGCAGCGGCCAAAACTTTATCACGTAGTTCAGGCGGGGGTTGTACCGCATAGGCCTGGCTAAAGGTGCTAAGGCTTTCTACCTCTTCCTGCAGTTGCCGCTGTATATTAGGATGTTTAGCCGCCATAGCTTCCACTTGGCTACGCTCCTCTTCAGCTAACAGGCCTAAGGCATAAGCTTCTAAAATACCAGACGCTATGTATTCTTTGGTATCCACTTCAATTATTGGTTAAACATCTTTTTAAGCTTTTGCAAAGCCGCTCGTCCTCTGCTTTTTACCGTACCAAGCGGTATATCGTATTCTTCTGAAATTTCTTGTTGAGTAAAACCTTCAAAATAAGAAAGTTGAACAATTTGTTGCTGCTCGGCCGGCAGGCTTTTCACCAGTTCATTCAACCCTATGTGTTGGGGATTAAATTTTTGGTTGCTTTCCAAAGCATATACGAAGTTATCTATTCCCTGGTTTTTTTGCTGGTTTTTATTTCGCTTAGAGCGGATGTAGTCAATGGCATTGTTACGGGTAATATTGAGCATCCACGTGTATAATGAGGCTTTTCCCGCGTCAAAACGCTCAATATTTTTCCAGATTTTCACAAAGCTTTCCTGCAAGAGATCTTGACACAACTCAGGCTCCTTAAGCATCTTAAGTAAAACACCGTACAAGGCGCCTGAGTAATGGTCGTATAAATAACCCAAAGCTGCCTCATTTTTTTGCTGAAGCAGTTCTACTAAATTTTCAGGGGTTACCAGACCTTTACTTTTCAATGAGTGGTTTTGAGCGTCTTAAATTACAGTAATCAAGAAATAATTTTTCTTGCCACGTTGGGCCAATAAATATCTATCGGCAATTATATCGTTCTCTGTCACCTTTTTGTTTAGGTCTACCTTAGTTTTATTGAGGCTCACCCCGTTCCCCTGAATCAATTTACGGGCCTCTCCCTTGCTGCCAAAAACGGCTGTTTCACTGGCTAAAAACTCTACAATTTCCAATTCATTTTTTAGGCTTTCGCGCGATACCTCAAACTGCGGTACTCCCTGAAAGACTTCAGCCAGTGTAGCTGCGTCCAGCTCGCGTAAATCGGCCTCTGTGCTTTTGCCAAAGAGAATGTGGCTGGCTTTCAGCGCCTGGTTTAAAGCTTTGGCGCCATGCACCATGGTGGTAATTTCCTCTGCCAATCGTATTTGGAGCTTCCGCTGATGGGGTGCTTCGGCATGCGCAGCAATGAGTTCTTCACAGGTATGCTGATCGAGTAGGGTGAAAATTTTCAAATATTTGGCGGCATCTTCATCACTGGTGTTGAGCCAAAATTGGTAAAACTTATACGGGCTGGTGCGTTTGGGGTCCAGCCAAACATTGCCTTCTTCCGTTTTGCCAAACTTACCGCCATCGGCTTTGGTAATTAAGGGGCAGGTTAGGGCATAGGCCTGGCCGCTTTCCATACGTCTTATTAGTTCTGTGCCGGTGGTAATGTTTCCCCATTGGTCGCTGCCACCCATCTGCAGCTTGCAGTTTTTATGGCGGTAGAGATGCAAAAAGTCATAACCCTGCACCAATTGATAGGTGAACTCGGTAAAAGACATTCCTTCCCCCTCACCGCTTAAGCGTTTTTTCACAGAGTCTTTAGCCATCATATAATTGACGGTAAGGTGCTTGCCCACGTCTCGTATAAATCCCAGGAAACTAAAATCTTGCATCCAGTCATAGTTGTTCACCAACTCAGCGGCATTTTCCGCCTCACTGTTAAAATCCAGAAATTTTTCCAACTGCGCTTTAAGGGCATTTTGGTTGTGCCTCAGTTCTTCTTCGGTTAAAAGATTGCGCTCTTTGCTTTTACCGCTGGGGTCACCTATCATGCCAGTAGCTCCACCAATGAGGGCTATAGGCTTGTGGCCAGCCTCCTGGAAATGGCGCAACATCATAATGCTAACCAAATGGCCAATATGCAGTGAATCTGCCGTAGGGTCAATGCCTACATAAGCGGCCGTACGTTCTTTTTTCAGTTGGTCTTCAGTCCCGGGCATAAAGTCATGCAGCATGCCCCGCCAGCGCAGTTCTTCCAGAAATGAGGTCATAGCAAATTCAAAAAAATTTGCGGCAAAAGTAAAGCTAATGCTTGGTTTACGCTAAGCTCGTATCGATAGGTTGTGGAAGCCTATTTTTTAGGGCGGTAAAAGATTAAAAACTGCACAATTATTCCGGTAAGGATTAGAATAATTACTTCTAATTGGGAGATAAAGGCGGTAAAGTCCAGTGATTTTTCAGCGGATTTATTGAGCACCTCACCCTCCTTTAGTTGGATTTCGGCTAAAGCACAAAAAGTATTGTGAATGCGATCTAATTGATTGTTCCAGGCCTGGAGGTTGGGCGAATTGGATTTTACCCGGGCGTATTGTTTGAGCTCTTCTTGCAAATCTTCAAAGTGACTGCGTTCTCTGGGGGTAAGGCGGGTTTCTCCATATTTTTGAATGAGGGTATCCAGTTTTGGATTCTCCATCATTCCTTGGGCAGTGCTATCGGCCAAAGCCAACTCCTCTTCATACACCATTTCCTGAAGCTCATAGAGGTAGCCTTTCACTACCAAGCGATCTTCAAATATGGACCGTAAGTTATACTGCGCCTTTTCAAAATGCTTTTTGTCAACCTGGTTGGTGGCAAAAACCAATATAAAAACTAAACCCAGAGCTAAGCCTGTTTTCAATCGTTGAGAGGGGGTGATTTTACCAAACATAATCCAGCTACTTTAGAAACCAATTAAAAGGCCAAAATAAGCTTTATACCGCAATAATCTTCTAAAGCAACAGCCACTTTAGGTTAGGGTACAAAGGGCAGAACATTTACCTTAGCCGCGGCCATGAAAACACACACTGTTACAGGAGCAACCGGACTTTTAGGCGCCCACCTGGTGGTGCATTTACTCCAGCAGCAAAAGCAGGTGCGCGTGGTGCACCGCGCCAGTTCTCAGCTTGGTATTCTCAAAAAGGTATTGGGCTATTACCACCCCAAGGTTCAAGAGCAGTTTGATAAAATTGAGTTTGCAGAGGCTGACCTCTTGGACCTGCCCGCTTTAGAACAAGCCCTCCAAGGCACTGATTACCTCTACCATTGTGCGGCTGTGGTGAGTTTTGCGCCAGCCGATAAAGCCCGCATGTTGGATGAAAATCCTACCGGCACGGCCAACTTGGTGAATTTAGCACTGCACCTGGGTATTAAAAAATTAATGCACGTAAGCAGTGTAGCGGCTCTGGGCCGAAAAGAAGGTCAACAGCATTTTGATGAAGAAAGTCACTGGGTAGAAAGTAAAAACAACTCCGCTTACGCAAAAAGTAAATACCTGGCGGAACTGGAAGTTTGGCGTGCCCACGAAGAGGGGCTGAACCTGGTCATTGTAAACCCCAGTATCATTATTGGCCCGGGCCCGTGGCAGAGTGGCAGTGCCGCTTTGTTCAGTCGTATAGCGCAGGGCTTTAAATTTTACACCCAGGGAGTAAACGCTTACGTAGACGCCCGCGATGTGGCCGCTATTATGGAGCAGCTCATGCACAGTGAAATTGATGGCGAACGATTTGTGGTGGCAGCCGAAAACTGGACCTACCAAAAGTTTTTTGCCAGCGTGGCTCACGCCTTAGGGGTAAAAGCTCCCTCCATAGAGGTAAAGCCCTGGATGAGCAATTTGGCCTGGCGTATTGAAAAACTAAAAAGCTGGCTAACGGGCAAAAAACCCATGATTACCAAAGAAACCGCTTCTACCGCTTTGCAAGCCTGTTACTATGAAAATCAGAAAGTGAGGCAAGCTCTTAATTTTGAGTTTAGACCTTTGGAACAAAGCGTGCAGGAAATTGCCGCTTTCTATAAAAAAGACCATTCTGCTTAATTTTTTTTACGCAGTTGTTTCACAGCAGAATCCAGTTCTTCTTGCGTGGTGGGCTGACTGGGCGCAGGGCGATCTTTGGGCGTTTGCAGAGAGGCTTCTAGTTGACTGAGGTTTTCCAGCACTTGCTCGTAAATCTTATCCATGCGCTCTGCATTGCGCACGTAGTAACGAAAATTACTATCATAGGCTTCTCGCGTAGTGCCGTACTTTTCCCATACTTTTTCAAAGTACACCCGGGTGGGCAGGGTGTCACCAATGGTTTTACCGCCCATGCGGCTGCCTTCCACCAGATGGATGTCGGTCATTAAACGCACCATAGTATCTTGTGGAATTAACCAAGCGGGCTCATCGGGCTCGGAGATTTTTTCGGGGGCGCAGCCTACCCCAAAACCGAAGGCCAATAAAGCCAACCCCAAAAATTTACTTCCGCTCAAAACTTAGTCTTTGCGCAGCGGGCGCTTCAATAATTTTGCCATTTTCATACACCAGGCTGCCATTTACAAAAGTGTGGCTCACTCGCGCTCTAAAAGTGGTGTCTTCAAATGGAGACCAGCCGCATTTGTAGAGCAAGTTCTCTTTGCTTACCCGCCAAGGTCTGGAGGGGTCTAAAAGCACCAAATCAGCGTGGTAGCCTTCGCGTATAAAACCGCGCTCTTTAATGTTAAAAAGTATAGCCGGGTTATGGCACATTTTAGTTACCAACTGCTCAATGGTCATTTTTTCATCACGCACAAATTCCATCATGGCGGGCAGGGCATGCTGCACCAAGGGACCACCACTGGGCGCCTTGGTATACACCTGCTGTTTTTCTGTTAAGGTGTGCGGGGCGTGGTCGGTGGCAATTACGTCAATGCGCCCATCCAGTACAGCATTAAAAATTTCCTGGCGGTCGCTTTCCGATTTTACCGCTGGGTTCCATTTTATAAAACTTCCCTTTTCATCGTACTGTTGGTCATTAAACCAAAGGTGGTGAATACAGGCCTCTGCGGTAATGCGTTTTTCTTCCAGCGGCAGCTTGTTGTCAAAAAGATCACATTCTTCTGCGGTGCTTATGTGATAAACATGCAGGCGGGTGTTGAATTTTTTGGCCAAGTCAACCGCCAATGAAGAGGACTTCAGGCAAGCTTCGTGGCTGCGAATTTCAGGGTGAAAACGCATGGGTATGTCTTCACCATACTGGGCCACAAATTTAGCCTGGTTGTTACGGATGGTTTCTTCGTCTTCACAGTGGGTGATTACCGGAATAGACACCTGGCTAAAAATACCTTCCAAGGCCTTGAGGTCATCTACCAACATGTTGCCGGTGCTGCTGCCCATAAACACTTTTACGCCCGGCACACGGTTGGGGTCTACTTTTTTAAGTTCTTCAAGATTGTTGTTGCTGGCGCCCATGTTAAAGCCGTAGTTGGCCAGCGAGTCTTTGGCCGCAATGGCGTACTTGTTTTCCAGTAATTCCAGCGTTAAAGCCTGGGGTACGGTGTTGGGTTGCTCAATGTAGCTGGTAATACCGCCCGCTACGGCCGCCCGGCTCTCGGTGTAAATGGTGGCTTTTTGGGTAAGGCCTGGCTCTCTAAAGTGCACCTGATCATCTATCACTCCAGGAATGAGAAATTTGCCCTCCGCATCAATAACCGTTGTTTCATTATTGCGTTGGCTTAGGTGTTTGTCTATCTTTTGTATACGCCCCTCAGAAATGTACACGTCTGCGTCCTGTACAGTTCCTTCATTCACCACGCGGGTATTTTTAAGGAGTATTTTACTCATTTCTACTAAAACTTATTTGTAACGTTTAATTAGGCTGCGCAATTTCAATTTTAAGACTCCAAATACGGCCTCATTTATGATGCCTCTACTCATTTTGGATGTACCTTCAGTGCGGTCTGTAAAAATTACCGGTACTTCTTTTATTTTAAAGCCTAATTTAAAGGCTATAAATTTCATTTCAATCTGAAAAGCGTAACCTACAAATTTGATACGCTTAAAGTTAATGCGTTCCAAAACTTCCCTTTTGTAGCAAACAAAGCCAGCCGTAGTATCCTCTACGGGGATGCCCAAAATTACGCGCACATACCGCGAGGCAAAATAGCTGAGCAAAACCCGGCTCATGGGCCAGTTCACTACATTTACCCCCGTGGCGTAGCGTGAACCCACCGCTACATCATGACCCTGCTCTGCGCAGGCTTTGAACAAACGGCAAAGATCGGTAGGGTTGTGTGAAAAATCAGCATCCATTTCAAAAACATACTGATACTGGCGTTCCAGCGCCCAACGGAAACCATCTAAATAGGCCGTACCCAAACCTTGTTTTCCTGCCCGTTTTAAAAGGTGGATTTTTTCCTGATACTCTTCCTGCAGGCGGCTCACAATCTCGCGGGTACCATCGGGTGAGTTGTCATCAACCACCAGCACCTCGTAGGCATTGGGCAATTCCATGACCGCACGCAAAATGCGCTCAATATTGTCCTTTTCGTTGTAGGTGGGTATAATTACCAGTGATTGCGACAAAGCGGAGTTTTAAAGGTGGGCAAAAATAACCATTAATACGGGTTGGCAGAATCATCAATGCGTGAATAACATATTTTTAGGCTTCTTGGTATGGGGTAAGGCCAAAAATATCGGTTGCCGCCCGGGTAGCCAAATGAAGATGCCACCGCGCTGCGCAGCTCCCTTTGCGGGGAAGGCGGCAGGAGTGCTGCATCTTTGTAAACCCTTCCCCTGAAAAGGGGTTAGAGGAAAAAATACGCAATGGTATGCCGCTGGATGTAATTGGAGCAGGGTTTGGCCGCACGGGCACCATGACCCTTAAACACGCTCTGGAAGAATTAGGATTTGGACCGTGCTATCACATGATAGAACTTACCAATGAACCAGAGCGCGCCAAAATGTGGTTGCAGGCGGCTCAGGGTAAAGCGCCTCACTGGGATTCTGTCTTGGAGGGGTTTTCCAGCATCACTGATTTTCCCGGTTGTTTGTTTTACAAAGAGTTGCTACAGCAATACCCCCAGGCCAAGGTGATTCTGACCACCCGAGATCCGGAAAGTTGGTACCAAAGCGCAGCAAAAACCATTTTTAGATCGTACCCCAATTTTAAGCAAGCGCTCTACATTTTGCGCAACTATTTTTTTAAGAAACGGGTGCGCCAGCTCATGCAGGTAGGTTGGCTCATTCAAAAAACCATTTTTAAAGAAACCTTTGGCATGCGGCAGTTCAACAAGGCCAAAGCCATTGAAATTTTTAAGCGGCACAACCAGGAAGTGCAAGCGCACGTGCCGGCCGAACAGCTGCTAGTGTATGACGTGAAACAAGGTTGGGGACCCCTCTGTGCTTTTTTAAAGGTGCCGGTGCCCAATAAGCCTTTCCCCAACACCAACCGGGTAGCGCATTTTCATAAAATGAAACAGCACACCCTTAAGAAACCGGTGAGTGAAGAAATGAAACGGGGTTAAGCACCGCCCGCGCTCATGGGGTACTAAGCGCATGCAGCATCACCCGGCTGGGAGCGGCATCATTTTGCAAGGGTGCTACTTGTAAATTCAAAAAGTACTGGCCTTCTTTCAATTCAGTCTTAAAATGGGCCAGCTCTGTGATGGTACGCTTGAGATCCATTTCCTGCGGATAGTTCCAAAAAGCTTTGTGGGCCGCCAGGGCACCGTCATCTTCCTCAGGGTCTACTGAGGGTAAGTTGGTGATAAAATGGTGTACGCCTGCCTGGCGTAGGTAGCGCATCAGTTCAGGTTCAAAGTAGGGTGGGTGGGTACCACTAAAATCCTGAGGGAAATCAGCCGGTACGGCAATGGCCAGGGCGGGTTCTACCAGCTCTTGCACTTTAGCTTTAAAATCGGCCAGGCGCACACAATTCTGTCCATCGGGCGCAAGCCGCACTAGGCGCAGCAAGCCCTGAAAGCCGGGTAACACCTCATTGATGCTTTGCTTTTCGGCACTAATGTGCCCCACGCACTCGGTGTGGGTGCCATTGCCATGCGGATTGAGCTGTACCTGGTAAAAGTTAATGGGTGCGCCTGCCTGCACAGAGCCTACCCAGTCTCCATTTTGTACGGGCTCTACTTTTACGGGGCTGCAGTGCCAGGCGGCCGGCTCAGCACGGGGCAGGCCATACACGCTGGAGCAGTCAATCCCGGTTTTTAGGTCTACTTTAAAAGAATGCGGACCTTGCGTAAAACTAATTTCCATACTTCAAAAGTGCGGCTTAATTTCTAAACCCAAAACAACTCCGCGGCCAGTCCATCACTGTGAAAACGCCAGGCGGGCGGAATGACCAAACGATTTTCTTCTTGCACCAACCTTCCCTTTTGCAGCAGAGCTTGGGCTTGTTGCTCCGCGTAGAGCCGGTAGGGCTTGCCAAAAACTTTTTCAACCTGGCTGAGCGAAAGCCCTTCTTCCAGGCGCAGGGCGGTCATCACTCGCTCATTGTACTGGTCGCGCAGGCTTAATTTTTCGCTTTCCAGCGGAAGCTCATTTTTTTCTAAGGCTTGTAGGTAAAGGGTATTGTTGGCCACGTTCCAAAGGCGCTCACCCGGCCTAAAACTGTGGGCGGCCGGCCCCAGGCCCAGGTAGGTTTTTCCCTGCCAATAGCTGGAATTGTGTACCGCCTCAAAACCGGGCAGGGCCAAATTGCTGAGCTCGTAATGGCGGTAGCCAGCCCGCGTGGCAAATTCTTGCAGGGTCTCAAAATGCCGGGCGGCCAACTCTTCATCCAAAGGGGCGCGTTTTCCTTTTTCAATTTGGTGGTGTAAGGCAGTTTTGGGCTCCACCGTAAGGGCGTAGGCAGAGAAATGCGGGACCTCTAATTCTTTGATTCGCGCCAAAGCGCCTTGCCACTCGTCTACCCCGTAGTCGGGTAAGCCGTAAATAAGGTCTACCGTAAGGTTGGAGAAGCCAGCATCCTGGGCCAGCACTGCGCACTGCATTGCTTCTTGGGCATTATGCGCCCGGTTCATAAACTGGAGGTCGCTTTCGCGAAAACTTTGCAGGCCAATGCTCAGGCGGTTTACAGGTGTTTGCGCCAGCTCCTGCAGGTAGCCGGGTTTTAAATCGTCTGGGTTGGCTTCCAGGGTAATTTCGGCTGCAGCCGATACCGGGAAGAGTTGGTGCAGATCCTCCAGTAAACTTTCAATTTCTGAGGCGCTCAGCAGACTGGGAGTACCGCCCCCAAAATAGATGCTGTCAATCACCTCTCCCTCCGTGAAATCCTGCCGAAGCCGGGCCTCGCGGATTAGGGTTTTTAACAAGGCGCCTTTATTTTGCAGTCGCGTAGAAAAGTGAAAATTGCAGTACACGCAGGCCTGTTTACAAAATGGGATGTGCAGGTAAATGCCGGCCATTAGCTTGTTTCGCGCTTGAGGGTAATTCTAAAGGTGGTGCCCATTTGCGGCTCTGAGGCGGCCACTACAATTTTGCCTTGGTGGTAGTCTTCAATAATGCGCTTGGCCAAACTAAGGCCCAGACCCCAGCCCCGTTTTTTGGTAGAGTAGCCCGGCCTGAAAATGGTTTTGAGCCGATTGGCGGGGATGCCTTTACCATTGTCGGTTACTTCTACCACCACCGTTTTTTCCTGGTGGCTCACCTCCACTTCAATATGGCCCTCTTGCTCCAGTGCATCTATGGCGTTGCGGATGAGGTTTTCAATTACCCATTCATACAAGGGTACATTCAATAAAACCTCAGTGTCTTGAGCAGGGCTCTTCAAACCAACCTGCACTTTTTTGGGGCTCCTATTTTTAAGATACTCTACCGCTGCTTCGGTAATGGCGCCAATGGGCTGAGGGCTGCGGGCCGGTTGCGAGCCAATTTTACTAAAACGATTGGTGATGGTGTTTAAACGATTGATGTCTTTTTCCATTTCAGCCAGCATTTTGGCATCGGCATTTTTAAGTTTGAGCATTTCCAGCCAGCCCATTAAAGAAGAAAGGGGCGTACCTATTTGGTGGGCCGTTTCTTTGGCCAACCCACTCCAAACGCGGTTTTGTTCTGCTTTGCGCGAATTACTAAACGCCACGTAAGCCACCCCAATAAAAAGGGTAATTACTACCAGCAACACAATGGGGTAAAAACGCAGCTTGGTGAGTAGGGTAGAGTTTTGGTAGTGTAAAAACTGACTTTCACCGGGGCCTATGGAAAGCTCAATCACATTGCCTTCATCTTGCATGTCTTTTAGCAAATCCTGGAGCCATTGCCGGTCAGAGGCTCTGTTTTCATCCAGGTTGGCAGAAAAAAGAATGGTATTTTCCTCATCGGTAATAATTACCGGAATGGTGGTGTTGCTCTCTATAATTTTTGAGGTAAGGGTCAGCTCGTCTTCATTGTCGGCCTGTTGCAGGCTATTCATGGCATCGGCCCACAGGCTGGCTTTTTTAATCTCTTCTTGCCGTAACTGCTTCAAGAAGCTCTCGGTATAAAAGAGGGTAGCCGCCCCAATGAGAATGGCAAAAACCAGCAGTATAAATTTCCAAAGGTTTTTTTTACCGTAAAAATCCATGGCGGCAAAGGTAAGGGGTTTGGGTGACGGATGTTTGTTGCTGGATGACCGATGTTTGCTGTTGGATGACGGAAACGGGAGACGGAAGATGGAATGAGATGGATGCTGGATGACCGATGACGGAAGTCTGTGGACTGCGCTCTGTGGACTGCCAACTACCGCCCACCCCACCCACAACCAAGAATCAATCTAAATAGACTACCTTTATGGCCTTTAAAGGATGATTAAAGTCATGCGGTAAATGAAACTGCATGCCCTAATTTTGCAAGGCAAAAACTAAATTATGGCAGTACAAAAAGAGGCTATTGTTGAGGCTCTTAAAACTATAAAAGCTACCAAAGGTGGCACCCATCTTATTAACGCAGGTCACGTAAAAAACATCCAGATTTTTGGCGATGAAGTAGTGGTAGACGTCATCAGCGAGTCCCCCGCTTTACACGTGAAAAAGAAACTGGAGGTAGACGTGCTCAAGGCCATTCATGAGCAGGTAGACCGCAAACTTAAAGTAAAGGTAAACCTGGAAGTGCCCAAAGCGGCTGAAGAGCGTGCCAACATGATTAGGGGCGCAGAGTTGCCAGGCGTGAAAAATATTATTGCCGTAGCTTCCGGCAAGGGAGGCGTAGGCAAAAGCACCATAGCCGCCAACCTTTCTATAAACCTGGCCCAAATGGGTTTTAAGGTAGGCTTGGTAGATGCGGATATTTACGGCCCCTCGCAGCCCTTGATGTTTGATGTGGAAAACATGAAACCCGGCAGCATTAATGTAGATGGCAAAGCCAAAATGGATCCGGTAGAAAGTTATGGCGTAAAGCTGCTTTCCATCGGCTTTTTTGCCGGAGCTAATCAGGCCGTGGTATGGCGTGGACCCATGGCCAGCAAGGCTTTGAATCAGCTTATCCGTGATGCCCATTGGGGGGAATTGGATTTTATGATTGTAGACTTGCCTCCGGGCACGGGTGATATTCACCTGAGCTTGGTGCAGGCGGTGCCCATTACCGGAGCGGTAATTGTGAGTACCCCGCAAAATGTGGCTCTGGCCGATGCGCGTAAAGGCGTAGGCATGTTTAAGGTAGAGAACATCAACGTGCCGGTTTTAGGCCTGGTAGAGAACATGGCCTACTTTACCCCGGAAGAACTGCCGGATAACAAGTATTACATTTTTGGTAAGGAAGGCGTGAAAAATCTGAGCCGTGAGCTTAACGTGCCTTTTCTGGGTGAAATTCCCCTGGTGCAGAGCATCCGCGAAAGCGGTGACGTAGGGCACCCCGCTGCCTTGCAGCAAGACACCCCATCGGCTAAAGCCTTTACAGAGCTAACCCGCAACACGGTAGAGCAACTCATGAAGCGCAATGAAACCTTGCCCCCCACTGAAATTACCCGCATAACCACCATGGCAGGCTGCTCTGCCGTGGCTAAAAAGTAAATTATGAGTTTGGAAAATAAAGAAGCAACCATCGCTAAAATTGCCACGGCCCTCAATGAAATCAGACCCTTTTTAGAGTCTGACGGTGGAGACATCAGTTTTATTGAATTGGAAGAGGACGGTACGGTGAAGGTGCAGTTGCACGGGGCTTGCATTGGCTGCAGCGTAAACCAAATGACCTTAAAAAGCGGGGTGGAAATGACCATTAAAAAACACGCTCCGGAGGTTAAGCAAGTAGTGGAAGTAGGCATGGCCTCAAAAGCCTGATATGAGCACCGTTAAAGAATTACAAAAGGTTACCATCCATTTTGCCGGTGACTCCGGAGACGGTATTCAACTGGCGGGCTCGCAGTTTACCAATACCACCGCCCTAGCGGGAAACGACCTCAGTACCTTTCCTGATTTTCCGGCTGAAATACGCGCCCCCATAGGCACCGTGGCCGGAGTGAGCGGCTTTCAAATTCATTTTGGAAGCGTAGAAATTGACACCCCCGGGGGCAGGCCTGATGTGCTGGTGGCCATGAACGCGGCCGCCTATCGTAAAAACATCCCCAACTTAAAATCCGGGGGGGTGGTTATTGCCAACACGGCCGGTTTTGATAAGCGCAATTTGCGCCTGGCCGGTTATGATGACGAAGAAAACCCGCTGGACAACAAACCCGAGGAACTGCAATTTTACGAGGTAGACATCACCAAACTCAACCGTGAGGCGCTGAAGGATTTAAAGATGAGTCCACGGGAGAAAGACCGCTCGCGTAACATGTTTGCCCTGGGCTTTGTCTACTTTTTGTACAGCCGCAGTTTAGAAAATACCCTGCAGTTTTTCCAGGATAAATTTAAGAGCAAGCCCGAAGTTTTGGAGGCCAACATTCGCTCTTTAAAAGCGGGCTACAACTACGGAGACACCATTGAAGCCCTGCAGCGTTACCGGGTAGAAAAAGCGCGCTTGCCCAAAGGCGAGTACCGCAACATTACCGGGAACCAAGCGCTGGCCCTGGGTTTAATTGCCGCTGCGCAAAAAGCCCAGCTGGACTTATTTTATGCCGGGTATCCTATTACACCCGCTTCCGATATTTTACACGAGCTGGCCCGCCACAAAAATTTTGGCGTAAAAACCTTTCAGGCCGAAGACGAGATTGCCGCCATCACCGCGGCCATTGGGTCGGCTTTTGCCGGAGGTTTGGCGGTGACCGCTACCTCAGGGCCGGGCATGGCGCTAAAAACGGAAGGCCTGGGTTTAGTACTCATGTTGGAACTGCCCTTGGTGGTGGTGAACGTGCAGCGTGGGGGCCCCAGCACGGGTCTGCCCACCAAAACCGAGCAGAGCGATTTATTCCAGGCTTTGTACGGCCGTAACGGAGAGGCCCCCGTGCCGGTTATTGCGGCCAGCTCCCCTGCCGATTGTTTCAATGCAGCCCTGGAAGCAGCTAAAATGGCGATAGAGCACATGACCCCGGTTATTCTCCTTTCAGATGGTTACCTGGCCAATGGTTCGGAGCCCTGGGCTTTTCCTAAATCGGAGGCGCTACCAGAGATTAGCGCACCAGTCATGCAAGCGGCTGATGAAAACTACCTGCCCTATGCGCGCAACCATGCCGGTGTGCGCCAGTGGGCCCTACCCGGAACGCCAGGTCTGGAGCATCGCGTAGGTGGATTGGAAAAAGAAGACCGCACCGGCAACGTAAGCTATGACCCTGATAATCACCAAAAAATGGTAGAGTTGCGCGCGGCCAAAGTATCGGCTGTAGCCCAAAATTATACCCCCACCACCTTAGAACAGGGTGAACCTGAAGGCGATGTGCTGGTGGTAGGCTGGGGCAACACCAAAGGCGCCATTAAAGTGGCGGTAAGCCAGGCCCGCGCTGCCGGTTTGGCGGTGGGGCAACTGCACCTGCGCAATTTGCATCCGCTGCCCAGCGACTTGGAAATTTACCTAAAAGGCTACCGCAGGGTATTGGTGCCAGAGCTCAACAACGGCCAGTTGGTGCACGTACTGCGCAGCCAGTTTTTGGTAGATGCACAGGGTTTTGACAAAATTAAAGGGCAGCCTTTTTTGGCCGAAGAGATTTTGACTAAGATTAAAGAATTAATGCCGCATGAGTAGCGCAGAGAATAGCTATACCGCCAAAGATTTTAGCAGCGACCAAGAGGTGAAATGGTGCCCGGGTTGTGGAGACTACAGCATTTTAAAACAGATGCAAACAGTAGTGCCTACCCTGGGCATTAAAAAAGAAGACCTGGTTTTTATTTCGGGTATTGGTTGCAGCTCGCGCTTCCCGTATTACATGAACACCTACGGCATGCACAGTATTCACGGGCGCGCCCCGGCCGTGGCCACCGGTTTAAAACTCACCAATCCCAACCTGAGCGTTTGGGTCATAACCGGAGATGGTGATGGTCTGAGCATAGGCGGTAACCACCTGATTCACCTGCTGCGTAGAAATGTAGACCTGAACGTGCTGCTTTTTAACAATGAAATTTACGGACTTACCAAGGGGCAGTATTCGCCCACTAGCGAGTTTGGCAAGTACACCAAAAGCAGTCCGCTGGGTAGTTTAGACCACCCCTTTAACCCCTTGGCTTTGGCTCTGGGGGCCGATGCCACTTTTGTGGCGCGCACCCTGGACCGCGATCCGCAGCACCTGCGCCATATTTTGGAGCAGTCGCACCAGCACCAGGGCAGTAGCTTTGTGGAGGTGTACCAAAACTGCAACGTTTTTAATGACGGCACTTTTGAGGCTTTCACCGATAAAAAGCAAAGACCTTACACCACTCTGGATCTCAAAGAGGGGGAACCGCTGATTTTTGCCAAAGGAGAAAAGGGCATCCGCCTCAATGGCTTAAAGCCCGAGGTGGTAGAGTTGAGCGAAGGTTTTTCACCCAACGATTTATGGGTGCACGATAGCAGCGATGCTACCAAGGCCTATATTTTAAGTCGCTTTTTTGACGAAAGCCTGCCACGCCCCTTGGGCATCCTTTACCAGGAAAAGCGCTTTACCTATGATGAAGCTCTCCAAAACCAAATGGACAAAGCCCATGAAATTTTGGGTGCGCCCGATTTGGATCAGCTGTTGCGGGGCAAAAATTCCTGGACGGTAGCCTAGCGCCCCTTTACTCTTTTAAAAAAGTTTGGGTTGCCCCATACTCGGTACGCAAACTGTACCAGCCCGGAGGCAAAACAGATACCTCAATTTTAGCGCTGGTTCCTTTGAGGGTTCCCGCCAGTACCTCTTGTCCCAAGGCATTGGCAATAATGTAAGCCGTGGCTTTTTTTGAATCCCGGTTAACGGTGATCTTTGCTTGGGCCGGATTGGGAAAAAGCACCAGCGATGAACCCAGCTTTTCGTCTGGCAAGCCAATGCCTGAGGTGGGGATTTCATTCATACCCACCGGCCCTTGAAAAGGCCAATCTGCAGGCACCAGGCTGGTGTCTAGCACCCCTTCTACCACCAGGTACTGGGCTGACTGCAGCGATAAACTACGCTGCAGGGTATTGGCGTTCACAGAATCCAGGAGCGTTAAGTTTTGCCGGCTGCTATCCAGGCTGTAAATACGGTACTGCTGCACCGTTTGGCCTTGGTAGGGGGTCCAGTTGAGGTTTAGCCGGTTCCCGTTTTTAGTGATGCCCAGCGCGATGGTTTCATGCGCAGCACCGGGGGCCGTGCTTCTCCCGCACCAATCGCTAGCGCCTACGGCAAACTTGTAAGGCAGATTAATCAGTGGCACTGCGGGCTGATAGTTCAAGCGCGTGGCACCCGGCTCATAACTGGGCGCATCGTTCACCCACTGGCCATTCCAAAACAAGCTGGCAAAGTCACCCTG
>CAJXNI010000011.1 GCA_913057235.1 uncultured Bacteroidota bacterium | reverse complement strand
ACTTTTTGAACTTATAACTCCTGTTGTCAATTTAATTTCGTCTCCCATCGTTGTGGTTAGCGGGTAACCTAATACAAAAACATCTTCACCAACTTCCGATGTTGATGTTTTTACTTTAAAAGGAATTTTTCCAAAACTGTTAAATCGACTATCATTTATTTGTAACAAAGCCAAATCGTTATTTTTGTCCGTGGCAACAACTGTAGCCTTGTATTTAACTGAAAAACTACCATTGACACCTTGTATGTATATGCTATTGGCATTTTCAACAACATGATAATTTGTTGCAATGTATCCCCCATTTAAGGCAAACCCTGTACCTGACCACTCTTGTGTTCCTGCAGAAAAAGAATTGGCAGAAGAATTAGTTGGGTACATTTTTAAATAACTACTTTCTTCACCTGCAACTACTGTTTTCAAAGTAGTGCCGTCAAAAAATATATATGCATCTGAATTTATGGACTTGTCTGCCATAAACCAATCACCTTTGAACACTCCTGTTGTTGCACTCGGTCGTAGAATTGCTTTCACATCTCCAACTTTCCACCAACTCATATATGAACCACCATAGCTTAGATAAACCAGCTTATATGTTTCTCCATCCTTTATGCAACCTAGTTTATAACCTGATTTATCAAATCGTTCATAAATACCGACAATATCATCATGTTGTTCATCTACTTTTTGTTTGAGCGAATATTCAGTTAAGTTGGTTTTTGGGTGATTGTCAGGATTATTAAGGGTGTAGTTACTGAAACCATAACCATTACAACCAGAATAAGAGCCTTTGTCAACTAAAGAAAAGTTTTTTAATCCTGGTGGAATTGCTCCATTAAAAACATAGGTAATATAATATGATTCTCCGGTTTTTACTTTATCCCAACCCCAGTTGTCACTACAGCTAGATCTTCGAAAGGTACCATCGTTTTGTAATACGCCTAAATATTTAGCTTCGTAATTACCAGATTTGATTTTTGTATTATATGATGGCGTTACAGATTTCATTCTTCTCATATTTTTTGTCGGCACCTGCTGGATTTTAACGAAAGTAAATCCTTTACTTCGATCTATTTTAACTTCGTATAATGCACCTGTAAAACCATCTGACTGTATTTTATTTTTGCCATAGAAATAGGTTGTTTGACTAAATGAATTTAGGCTAGCGACTAATAGCAATATTGAAACAATCAACTTCAACGTATCCGAGAAGCATTTCATTTTTAATTTGTTGATGTTTTGTTTCATTTTCTATTTATTTTAAAGTATTTGTATTCATTTTCTGTTTTCGGCATGACCGCTAACGTTTGAATAAAATGCTATGCGTTTTATTCCGCTTTAGCTGGGTTTATAGTTAATTATTGTCAATCAGTTTGTTAGACTTTAAAATCTGGTCTAAAGGGCTGGTGAGTTTTTGCAAGGAAATTTTAGAAACATACGTGTAAATCATGGTGGTATCTGGTGAATTATGGCCTAATAGTTCTTGAATATTTCTAATGTCTGTACCATGCTCATGCAAATGAGTCGCAAAACTATGCCTAAAAGTATGCGGAGTTACATGTTTGCTAAGTCCCGCTTTCTCAGTAGCCTCTTTTAAAGACGTCCGCACACTGCTAGCCGTGTAGCGTTTGCGCGTAGGCCCTTCAATAAACCAATAATTAGGCTTGTAATGCTCAAAGTAAGCTAAAATTACCGGAATTAATTCATTAGACAGTAAGGTTATTCGGTCTTTTTTACCTTTTCCTTTCTTAACGTGCACCACTTGCCGCTCCAAATCTACATCGGCAATACGCAAATTTAAAAGCTCACCTATACGCAGCCCCGTAGCATACAAAAAAGCAAAAATAAGGCGGTGCTTAGGGTTCTCCGTGTGTTCCAAAATTCGTAAAACCTCCTTTTCATCCAATACCACCGGCAATTTCTTCTCCTTACGGGGCCGCTCTATGTAATAATTTTTGCGGCTTTCACCCATTAGCTTTTCATAGTAAAACTTAATGGCATTAATCGCCTGGTTTTGGGTGCTCGCACTTACCTTACGCTTCTTTACCAAATAATCCTGAAACTTACGTATGTCTTCCTCCCTAGCCGCATCCGCGCTAAGCGGAGCAATAAAATGCAAAAACTGATTAAACAGGCTCACGTAAGTGCAGTAGGTATTTTCTGAGTAGCGTCTGCGTTCCAGCAAGTCTTTGTATTCATCAGGCACCAAGTCCGGCAAAGGGGCCTTCTTAGCTGTGCGCTTCACCACCGCCTTTTGAGGTTTAGTTTTCCACGCCAACTCTAGCCAGGCTTTTCCCTTAAACACCTTAAAAATGGCACTCAAGTTTTCAGGTCTATCTACTACCCACCATCCCAAGTGCGTAATACTAAAGCGTGCGTCCAAAGTGCTTCTCTTAATTAAATTAATTAGCTCCTGGTCCTTTTCAAAGCACATCATCAGCACCTGCTTTTCGCGATGGCGCAGACGTTTTAAAAAAATGGTTTTTTGCATAATCAATCGGTTTATTTACAGCTCCGCCTCCTCAATCACAATCTTTTCAAATTTCAACCCAAAGCCAACCCAGCAACTTTTTACAAGCAACACCCAAAACCAAGCTTGGGCTGCATCTGCACGGTACCGGGCTATTTACTCAGGGCTGAAATGGGTAGATCGCCATCAATTAAGTTTACTTTAGGAGAACTAAAACTACTAAAAAACAAGCATCTTTTTCAGTAAAAAAGATCAATTAGCGCCAAAAAAACCCCTTCTCCCCTCCCCCGCACTTTTGGCCGCAAGCCCTCCAAAGTCCTACTTTCGCAACCATGAAAACAACCCTCATCCACAACATTTCCAAACTCCTGCTTATTGAAGATCAGGGCCGCCCCTCTAAAAAAGGCCAGGACCTAGGCCACTTCCCTACCCTAACTAATGCCTGGGTGCTAATTCAAGAAGATACCATTGCAGATTTTGGCTCGGGTACTCCGCCCCCGGCCGATGAAACCCTTGACGCGCACCAGGGCATGGTCTTACCCGCCTACGTAGATAGTCACAGCCATCTGGTATATGCCGGCACACGCGAAGATGAATTTGCCCAACGCCTGCACGGTAAAACCTACGCCCAAATTGCCGCTGCCGGAGGCGGCATTCTTAATTCGGCCAAAAGGGTACAAGCCGCCAGTGAAGAGCAACTATTTGCCCAGGCCAGTGCTCGCCTTAAAGAACTTATGGCCATGGGCACCGGTGCCCTGGAAGTAAAAAGTGGCTACGGCCTCACCACCGCCAGCGAACTGAAAATGCTAAGGGTAGCCCAAAAATTAGGGCAAGAATTTCCCATCACGCTTAAAACGTCCTTTTTAGGCGCCCACGCGCTGCCCCCGGCCTATGCCTCTAAAAGAGAAGCCTACCTGCAGTTAATCATCCAGGAAATGCTTCCGGCTATAGCCGAAGAAAACCTGGCCCATTACGTAGACGTGTTTTGCGAAGAAGGCTATTTTACCATTGCCGAAATGCTGCAAATCTTAGAAGCCGCCCAAAACTACCAGCTTAAAGCCAAGGTGCATGTAAACCAGTTTACCTCTACCGGAGCCTTGCAAGCCGCCCTGGAATTTGGCGCACTCTCGGTAGATCACTTAGAAGCCATGACTGAGCAAGACATTCAAGATTTGGGCAACAGCCCTACCATTGGCACCCTCTTACCGGGCTGCTCGCTCTTTCTGGAAATTCCCTACGCCCCGGCACGCCAGCTCATTAAAGCCAATGCCACGCTGGCCCTGGCTACAGATTTCAACCCCGGTTCAGCCCCCAGCGGAAACATGAACTTAATGGTTTCACTGGCCTGCATCAAAATGAAAATGACCCCAGAAGAAGCGCTCAGTGCCGCCACCCTTAATGGCGCAGCCGCCCTGGAAATGGGGCATCAGCTGGGCAGTATTGAAAAAGGTAAAAAGGCCAACCTGCTCATTACCAAGCCCATGCAAAACGCCAGCTTTATACCCTACAACTTTGGGCACAACCCCTTGGCCCAGGTTATTTTAAACGGACAAAAAATCAATTATGCTTAGGTACTACTCGCCCGAAACCCTGCAAACCCTCACCCAGCAGCGCCCCGGTGAAACCAAGCTGGGGCAAACCATTAGCCCCTTAAGCAGCTTAACCCAACTGGAAAATCACCCCGCCCGTTTTGTGCTTTTGGGCATAGAAGAAGACATTGGCATCCGCGCCAATTTGGGTAAGGCTGGGGCCGATGAGGCCTGGCATTACTTTCTGCCCGCCTTCCTAAACGTGCAAGACAACGCCTTCCTCAGCGGCCGGCAAATAGCCGTGGCCGGCTACCTGGCTTTCCCCGATGAAATGCAGCAGGCCGCCACCCTCAATCCATCGCGCCCCAGCGAACTGGAGCAACTGCGCCAACTTTGCGCAGAAATTGACAACCAGGTGAGTGAAACCGTGCAAGCCATTGCCCAAGCCGGAAAAATTCCGGTGGTTATTGGCGGAGGCCACAACAATGCCTACGGCCTCATCAAGGGCGTGCAGCAGGCCTTAAAAGCGCCCCTTTCAGTGCTAAACATAGACCCCCATGCCGATTACCGCGCGTTGGAAGGCCGCCACAGTGGCAACGGCTTCAGCTACGCCCATCAGCAAAAGCTCATGAACCGCTATGCCGTTTTTGGGCTGCATGAAAGCTACAACAATGCCGCCATTCTGGAGCAGTTTCACAACCGCTCAGATTTGTACTACCTCAGCTTTGATGAGCTTCTCACCTTTTCTACCGCTGAGCGCGACCGGCTTTTTAAAGATGTGCTCAATTGGCTGGGTAACCAGACCATGGGGCTAGAGCTAGACCTTGATGCGCTCACCCACTTTCCGGCCAGCGCCTACAACACCAGTGGTTTTACCATGCGTCAAGCGCGATTGATGGTGAAAACCGCAGCCGCCCTAAAAAAACCGCGCTACTTCCATTTGGCTGAGGCTTCGCCTGGCTTGGCAGCCGATGAAAACGCCAAAAAACACCTCGGCAAAAGCCTGGCCTACCTGGCCACCGATTTTATAAAAAGCTGGAATTAGCAGATCATAAGAACATTCTATGAAATTTTGGTTTTATTTGATAAAATTTCTTGATAATGAAGAACATCCTACTTTTTGCTTTTACGCTGATTTTTAGCTCTGTAAATGCTCAGCAATGGTTGCAAGTAGCTGACATCCCACAGGGGCGTCACCACCCGGTTACCTGGGGCATTGGGGGCGTAGGTTACATGGTTACCGGCAGTAACTTTGCTGATAATCCTACCCGTAATTTTTACCGCTACAACCCGCAATCCGATAGCTGGACTAACATGGGGCTCTTCCCCGGAACAGCCCGCAGCTTTGCCATTGGCACCGTGTATGACTCTAAAGGCTATTTAGGTTTTGGTTTGGCCAGCGGAAACAATTTATTAACCGATTTATGGGAGTACGACCCCACCACTGATACTTGGACAGAACTGGCCTCTTGCCCCTGTGCGGGCCGCAGACACCCCGCCTTTGTAGCGGTAAATGATGCCATTTACGTAGGCCTAGGCGATGGCTTTGCAGGCAACCTGGACGATTGGTGGAAATACGATATGACCACCGATAGCTGGAGCCAACTGCCAGACCTGCCCGGCCCCGGTCGTCATCATCCCTTTCAATTTGTAGCCAATGGTCAGGTATACGCGGGCCTTGGTCATAACGGCCCTTTCATTTATGACGATTGGTACCGCCTGGATCCGGCCACAGACACCTGGACGGTGATGAATGACTTTCCTGGAGAAGCCCGTGTAGCCGGAACCCAATTCAATCATGCCGATAAAGGTTACGTGCTGAGCGGTGATGGCGACAACCACAGCTTTATGGCCACCGGTGAATTTTGGAGCTATGACCACACTACCGATAGCTGGACGCAGCTACCCTCGCATCCGGGCGTAAGCCGTTGGGCCCCTGGTTCTTTTATCCTTAATGATGAAGTATACTTGATTGGTGGCCTCAACCGACAGGCTCAAAGTTTAGCAACTACCACTTATAAATATACCCTGCCCAGCACGGTGGGTCTTGGAGAAAATGCCGAAGTGCAGTTTACCCTCTACCCTAACCCCACCACCGGCTCAGTACGCATAGACACAAAAGAAAATTTTGACGCCTTAAGAGTCATCAACAGCACTGGTCAGGTAGTTTTGGAACAAAGCGGTCAAACCCGCAGAGTAGACCTATCCGCCTTTAGTGCCGGGGTGTACCACCTGCAACTGAGAAAAAACGGCCAACTCTTGGGCCAACAAAGAATACTTAAGCGCTAAAGCACTTAGCACTAGAAATTTTAGAACCGCGGCAGGCCACCACCTGCCGCGTTTTTTTTAGTATAGGATCCAGTACCCGGCCATCAAGTTTTCCATTATCTTAAACCTCTTTCAGCCTGCCTGGCCGGCCTTTTGACGGGAGCGAAGTAGAAGGCTTAATACCACCCACGCTTCAACTAACGTTCAGCGTGACACAAACCCCAGCCCCAAACGCTTCTTAGCATGCCTAAAAGACTGTCAGCCTGAGCGAAGTCGAAGGCCAGAAACAACTACTGCCATAAATACTGTATTTTTAAACCATAAAGTTTAATTTACAACTACCTAAAACCCTAAGCCTTGAGGAATTACTTCGTCTACATTTTGCGCTGTTCAGACAACTCGTATTACACCGGCATGACTAATCACCTGGAGAATCGCTTAGCTCAGCATAATCAAGGGAGGCAAAAGACAGCATACACCTATTATCGCAGACCAGTGAAGGTAGTGTTTGTGGAAGTTTTCAGTGATGTAAAACTAGCCATTGCTTTGGAGAAAAAAATTAAAGGCTGGAGCCGTGCAAAAAAAGAGGCCTTAATTGAGCAAAATTGGGAGAAATTGAAAAAGCTCTCGGAATGCCAAAATTCCACAAAATTTATAGCAGGCCAAAGAAAACCGTGATAGGTTAGCTTCAATGATAAATTTGCCATTGCTTTCTGTATGCCCAAATCATTGTCAGACTGCCTGCCCGGCCTTTGTACGGGAGCGAAGTAGAAGGCTAAATCCCACCCACGCTTCGACTGACGCTCAGCGTGACACCAATCCCAGCCCCAAACGCTTCTTGGCATGCTTAAAGGACTTTCAGCCTGCCTGCCCGGCTTTTAGACGAGAGCACCAGAAGAAGCAGCTAATTCGTTTTTGGCCAAGTACGTTTTCATCCCTGCGTTCCTCAGACAAAGGTCTATGAACTGTGGTCTCCGGTCTCCAAACTGTGGACTGTGGTCTGTAGACTATGGTCTATGGACTATGGACTATGAACTATAGACTATAAACTGCCAACCAAAACCCTAATCCTCCTTCAACAACTTCCGGTACTTAATGCGCTTGGGTTCCACATCGCCCATACGCTTGCGCTTGTTCTCCTCGTAATCCGAAAAACCGCCTTCAAAAAAGTACACGTTGCTATTGCCTTCAAAGGCTAAAATGTGGGTGCAAATACGGTCTAAGAACCAACGGTCGTGACTAATCACCACCGCACACCCCGCAAAGTTTTCCAGCGCTTCTTCCAAAGCCCTAAGGGTATTCACATCCAAATCATTGGTAGGCTCATCTAAAAGCAACACGTTACCGCCTTCTTTTAAAGCCATGGCCAGGTGCAGGCGGTTGCGCTCCCCACCGGAAAGCACCCCCACTTTTTTGCTCTGATCAGAGCCGGCAAAATTAAAGCGGCTGAGGTAAGCCCGGGCGTTCATCTCGCGCCCGCCCAGGTCAATGTGCTCATTGCCTTTAGAAATAATATCGTAAATGCTTTTTTCAGGTTTCAAATCCTCATGACTCTGATCTACGTACGAAATCTTTACCGTCTCCCCTACTTCAAAATGGCCGTCATCAGGCTGCTCCTGCCCCATAATCATTCTAAAGATGGTGGTTTTTCCGGCTCCATTCGGGCCGATGATTCCCACAATGCCGGCCGGGGGTAAACTAAAATTCAAATCATCGTAGAGCAGCTTTTCGCCATAAGCTTTCTTCACGTTCTTGGCGTCAATCACATTACTTCCCAGGCGCGGACCATTAGGAATAAAAATCTCCAGTTTTTCTTCCTGCTCTTTTTGCTCCTGCGCCAGCATAGAGTTGTAGTTGTTCAAACGCGCCTTGCTTTTAGACTGCCGGCCTTTGGGCGACATCCGCACCCATTCTAATTCGCGCTCCAGGGTTTTCTTGCGTTTGCTGGCCTGCTTTTCTTCTTGGGCCAGGCGTTTGGCTTTCTGGTCTAACCAACTGCTGTAATTTCCTTTCCAGGGGATGCCCTCGCCCCGGTCTAATTCCAGAATCCAGCCGGCCACATTGTCCAGAAAATAACGGTCGTGCGTTACGGCTATTACGGTGCCTTTGTACTGCTGTAAATGCTGTTCCAGCCACAACACACTTTCGGCATCCAGGTGGTTGGTAGGCTCATCAAGCAATAATATATCTGGCTTTTGAATCAGCAAACGCGTGAGGGCCACCCGCCTGCGTTCCCCACCTGATAGCACCGAAATGGGCGTATCCCCTTCCGGGCAACGCAATGCATCCATGGCTCGTTCTAAAGTAGAATCTAACTCCCAAGCGTTAGTGGCGTCAATGCGGTCTTGCAATTCCGCCTGACGGGCCATCAGTTTCTCCATCTTATCGGGGTTCTCATACACCTCGGGCAAACCAAAATCATCATTGATTTTATTGTACTCCTCTAAAATGGCTACCGTTTCTGCGGCTCCTTCCTTCACCGTTTCCAACACCGTTTTGCCTTCGTCTAATTCCGGCTCCTGCTCAAGGTAGCCTACGGAATAGCCGGGTGAAAAGGCTACATCGCCCTGGTAGTTTTTCTCTACGCCCGCAATAATTTTAAGCAGCGTACTTTTCCCAGAACCGTTTAAACCTAAAATGCCAATCTTAGCTCCGTAGAAAAAGCTGAGGTGAATATTTTTTAAGACCGTTTTATTGTTTTGAGCATAGGTTTTGCTTACCCGGCTCATAGAGAATATTATTTTCTTATCGTCTGACATTAACTTAGTTTTTCAAATTATCAGAGGCGCCTTGCCTACTTTTATACCATGATTTTTAAAGGCCTCAAATATAATTATCGTTTGCCGTTGCTAATAGCGGTAAGCCTTTTCTTTTATGGGACCCAAGCGCAAACCCTGCCCAGGCAAAAATTAAGCGGCTGGGTAGTAGACAGTGTAAAGAAAGAAACCCTGCCCGGCACCCACGTGGTGAATAAAACTACCTACAAAGGCACCATCTCCGATGGAGATGGCTTTTTTGAAATCAGCCTAAAGCTGGGCGACACTTTGGTTTTTAGCAGCCTAGGCTACCAATACTATTACTTTATTTACAATGACAGTACCGCTCCTTTGCAGGAAGTGGTAATCAAAATGAAGGAGCAGAATTACCTGCTGGAAGAGGCCAATGTGGTAAGCTACAAGCTCACCACCAATAAACCCCGGCAAATGAAACTACTTAAGCCGCAAATACCCCGCAGTGAAGATTTGCGCAGTGACCTGGAAATGCTGGCCGGTGACCTTCAGGCCGGGGGTGCCTTTTACCGCATGTTTAGCTCCAAGGCGCAACAGCTGGCGCGTTTGCGCTCCTTGCAACTGGAAGACGCCTACCGCAAGCGCCTGGAGCAAAGCAACAATCGTGAAAACGTAATGAAACTAACCGGTCTCAGCGTAGATGAATTAGAGGCCTTTATGTTTTACTGCAAATTTACCGCGGTAAGTATGCACGCCATGAATGATTATGATTTTTTACGCAATGTACAAGCCTGCTTTAGACGCTACGTCAAAGACAAAGAATTGGAAAACTTTTTACAGCAGTTTGACTAAGGCTGCAACCACTGGGCCTGGCGCAACTCCTTTTGGCTGTAGCTAAAGAGCACCCTAAAGTGTCGGTTGGCATTGAGCTGCAAGGCCTCCAGCTGATCCGTTTTAAAAATTAGCAACCTAAAATACTGGGCCGCCTGCTCAGGTTGGCTGGGATACGCTTCTGGCACTTCGTCCAATCCGGTGCCTGGGGCTTTTTGGGTGCTGTACTCAAAGTAGCGGTTCTTGGGTATGCCGTCAAAGGCCTCCTGCCATTTTTCCCCAGATTTCAAAACTTTCACGCTCCCCTTAAAACGCAACTGCAGCTTCTTGCGCGGGTGGTAGGCGTGCACAGCCGCGCGCTCATCCTGGGCCAGCTCTTGTACCTTAGCCGAACGTCCATCGGTGTAAAACCAAAGCTCTTTGGCGGTACTTTTTACGCTGCGCAAAACCACCGTGCGCTGCTGTGGCCCCTCTTCACTTTGGGTGGCCAGGCTGGGGTACCGGAAGGGGTGGCTACTTTTGGCCAAAGATTTGGCCATTTCGTGCCAAAGGTCTACCTCAATTTCTTTGAAACTTTGCTCGTCTGAAAAAAACAACTGCGCCATAGTATTAAAGCAAACAATTAAGCCCTTAAAAGTTTTGACCCCGTACCAAACAATAAGCCCCTGATTGCTTTACTTTGACGCAAAGCAAAAATTAGCGCTTTTGAGTACCCCAGATGAAAAATTTATGCAGCGTTGCCTGCAATTGGCCCTGAACGGAAAAAATACCGTGAGCCCTAATCCCATGGTGGGCAGCGTAATTGTGCACCAAAACAAAATTATTGGCGAGGGTTGGCATTACCGGGCCGGAGAACCCCATGCCGAGGTAAACGCCATTAAATCGGTAAAAGATCCTGCCCTGCTTAAAGAAAGTACCCTCTACGTGAGTCTGGAACCCTGCTCGCATCAGGGAAAAACGCCCCCCTGCTCCAGTTTAATCATTGAAAAAGAAATTCCGCGTGTGGTGGTAGCTTGCCGCGATGTGCACAGTGCCGTGAACGGCCGGGGCATACAGCAACTACGCGACCACGGTGTGGAAGTATGCGAAGGCGTATTGGAAAAAGAGGCCCTGGCGCTTAACCGGATGTTCTTCACCTTTCACAGCCAAAAGCGGCCTTACATTCTGCTCAAATGGGCCCAAACGCTTGATGGCTTTTTAGACCGTAAGCGCGAAGCGCATGAGCTGGGCATCAATTGGATTACCCAGCCCAACACCCGCAGTTATGTGCATCAGGTGCGCAGCTCTTTTGATGCCATTTTAGTAGGAGCCCAAACGGTAGAAAATGACAATCCGCAGTTAAAAATTACTGAAGTGCGCAACCAGAAGTTGCTGCGTTTGATTTTAGATCCGCAACTGCGGGTACGAAAAAACGCAGAGGTGTATAATGATGAGCACTACCGCATTTTTACCACCCAGGAAAGTGCGCTCAAACAGGCGGTAACTCTTTCTGAAGAGGAACCATTTTTAGAGCAGGTTTTAAGCTACTGCTACGTTAATGGCATTCAGTCTGTGCTTGTGGAAGGTGGCGCCAAAACCCTCCAGAATTTTTTGGATCAAAATCTCTGGGATGAAGCCTTGGTTCTGATAGGTGATGTTACCTTTGGCCAAGGTTTAAAGGCGCCTGCTTTGGCTTTAGAAGCCCGCCACAGTGCGCTTTTAGGTAAAGATCGCATTCTTAATTACTTCCGTGAATGATTTGGCTTTTGCTGAGCATTGTGTGCTCTACCCTCATTTTTGTGGTTTTTAAACTCATTGGCAAGTACCAGGTCAATAACCTGCAGGCCATTTTGGTCAACTACATAGTAGCTTTTAGCGTAGGCCAGGCCGTAAATGGTTTTAATCCTAATTTGCTAGACGTACCCCACCAACCTTGGTTTTGGAGCATTGTGCTCTTGGGTTTTCTGTTCATCACCCTTTTTCAGCTCATGGCCTGGGTAAGCCAAACCTTTGGCGTAGCCTCAGTGAGTGTGGCCGTGAAAATGTCGGTGATTATTCCCGTAAGTTTTGGCATTTGGTACTTCAATGAAGCGCTTACATTTTTAAAAATCACCGGCTTTATTCTTGCCTTACTGGCGGTTTTTTTAGCTACTTACAAGCCCCAGCGCGTAAAAGGCGATTTAAAAATGCTGGCCTTACCCATTTTACTTTTTGTAGGCAGCGGCTTTTTAGATGCCTTTATCAATTACAATGAAGCTACTTTGGTTCCCGAGTCTGAGCACGCCCTATTTGCCTCTGCTATTTTTGGGGTGGCCGGTTTGTTTGGGGTTTTGTTTGTGCTGTACCGCAGATTTACCAATCACCAAAGTTTTCAGCTAAAGTCAGTAGTAGGTGGCCTGGCCTTGGGTATTCCCAACTACGGTTCCATCTATTTTCTACTGCTGGCCTTAAATGAGCCGCAGCTGCCCAGCAGTAATTTATTTGCCCTAAATAACGTAGGTATTGTGGCGCTCTCAGCCCTCATTGGTACTTTGGCTTTTGCCGAAAAACTGAACACTTTTAATAAGTGGGGTTTAGGCTTAGCTTTGGTGAGCATTGTACTAATTTTTTACACTGTGTAAATGCAGCATCAGGCCCTGGAAGAAGATTTTTACAAAACCCTGGCCTCCTCGGGCGAAAGCCTTTTTAAAGACCGGGGTAGTAAATTTATAGGCTTGGCCGTGCCGGTGGCTCATGCCGATGAAGCCCAGGCGGCCTTGCAGGAAATTAAGGCCCGCTACCACGATGCCCGCCACCATTGCTTTGCGTTTAGAACCCAGCCTTTGCAACCGCAAAATCGTTACAATGATGATGGGGAACCTTCTAACTCAGCGGGCACCCCCATTTTTAATCAAATTTTGGCCGCAAATTTGTGGAATGTACTGGTTGTGGTGGTGCGCTACTTTGGGGGCACCAAACTAGGGGTACCCGGTTTAATAAATGCTTACAAAACAACCGCGCAGGAGGCGCTAAGCCAGGCTAAAATCAAAACCGTGTATTTGCAGCACCACTTTGAAATACGCTTTCCCTATGAGCACACGGGCACTGTAATGCAGGCCTTGCGGCAGACTACGGCCCAAATTGCCGAAGAAAAAATGGGACAAGATGCGGGCTATGGCTTAAAAGTGCGCCTCAGCCAAAAAGAACGTACTTTGGGGGTGCTAAAAGATTTACCCTTTATCACCTTTAAATAAAGGTTTTGATTATGCACAAATTCATATCTAAAATTGCGCTTATTTCCGGGGTTTTTGCCCTAGCCTTTAACGCAAAGGCTCAACTGGAAAGACCTCAAAATCAGTGGTCTAATGATTTTCAACTCAGTCACCATGAAAAGGTCTTTACCGCTTTTGACACCAGCCTTTCGGGCTTGACCCAACAGCTACAGCACCTGTTTCTAAATGATGAACGCTTGAGCCTCACTTTCCTGGAGAGAAAAGTTTCACCTTTAGCGCAGCATTTCCATTTTCAATTGCATTATAAAGACCGTGCGGTCTACCAAGCTAAGGTACGGGCCAGTGTGTATAAAAATAACCGTGTTTATGTCAGTCTGCCCGTTTTCACCAAAGCTGAAGTGACCTTCCAAAATCAAAATCTAAGCCCTAAAACAGCTCCCCCTTTGCAAGCGCCTCTTGGCGAGGAACAAGACTTGTGGTTTCCTACGCAAGAGGGTTTGGTAAGCGCGCAAAAGCAAGACTTTTTAGCCGGACCCGGGGTGGTGGTGACCTTAATTAAGCACGGACAAACAGTTATGCAAGTGGAAGACGAGAGGCGTTTTAAGCAAGATACGCTCCTGAATATTTCCATATTTAATCCCGACCCGCTGACCACCGCCAATCAGTTTTACGGTGGTAATTTTATCGATAATAATGACGCGAATAACACAGCCTTAGCGGCTCAACAGCAAATGGCGGTAGTAAAAGGCTCCCTGCAAAACGGAGTTTTTAGCTTAGAAAATAACGTGGCGGAGTTGGTAGATGATTATGCTCCTAGCGTGGCTCCGGTTACACAAACCAACCCTGATTTTATTTTTGATCGTTCACAATACGGATTTGAGGACGTAAGCACTCTTTACCATCTCACGGAGTATGGGGAGTACATTCAGGCTTTAGGGTATAACCTGCCAGGCTTTAAAGTGAATGCTGATGCCCATGGTTATGTAGTAGACCAGTCTAGTTACAGTGGCCGCTTTCAAGAATTGCGCTTTGGCGATGGTGGCGTAGACGATGCCGAAGATGCAGACGTGATTGTGCATGAGTTTTTTCACGCGGTAGTAGATGGCGCCAGCAATTCATCGGGCGGAAGCCTGGAAAAAAGAACCTTGGAAGAGGCGCTGTGCGATTTTGTGGCGCATAGTTATTCTAAAGACGCTTCACCTCATCAGGTAGACCGCATTTTTAATTGGGATGGCCACAATGAGTTTTGGCCGGGTCGCAGTGCCGTAAGCCAAAAAAATTACACCCAAATTAGCTTTAATGGTATTTATGAGCACACTGATTTAATGGTGAGCTGCCTGCGGGAACTGGAGAGTGATATTGGCCGATCCGCTACCAATTCTTTAATTCTGGAAAGTATATACAGCCTTACTCCCTCTGAAACTTACCAGCAGTTTGCTTATAAAATGCTGCGTAATGACTCCCTTCTTTATAACGGAGATCATGTGCATAATATACACCGGGCCTTCAAACGCAGACAAGTGCTTCCAATGGAAATTGGACTAGGCGAAAAAACCAATCCTGCCCAAATTCAGGTTTACAACAGTTTGGGCTTTAGCCGAGGCGAAGCACTAACCATCACCGCTGCTCAGGACTTGCAAAGCCTGGAATTGTTATCAATTGGGGGTAAAAGAGTTTTGTTTAAAAAAGTACACAATCAGAATAAATCCAGCATTACCGGCCAAGGCTTGCGCAGTGGTCTCTACCTACTGAAAATCACCACCGCTAATGGCGCGGTAAAGGTGGTAAAGCTGAGCAAGGCTTAGAAAAAAGGCTCAAAGAGTTCTTGAAAATAAGCAGGAGCCCGCATGGGCCTCTTGGTTTGTGCACTTACAAAAACCAGTTGCACCTGGCCGGTGGTAATTAGTTTACCTCCTTCATTTAAAACCTCGTGATTAAAGATGATGCGTGTTTGAGGTAATTCGGGTATCACGGTTTTTACTTCAATTTGCTCATCGTACACAGCCGAACCCCGGTATTGAATTTCTAAGCTGCGCACCGGAAGTATGACACCACGTTCTTCCAACTGTCGGTATGACATACCCAAACTTCTAAGCGCCTCAACTCTAGCTACTTCAAAAAACTGGGCGTAATTTCCGTAATAAACCACCCCCATCTGGTCGGTTTCGGCATATCTTATTCTAACGCTGGTTTTGTGTGTAAACATGCAAAGGTTAACTCCTGATTATTAATGGCTTTTAACGGTATAATGCGGGATACAGAGCGTTAATGCGGTTGATAAATTGCGTAGAAAAAACTAAATAATCAACCCCCAATGTGTTTTTTTTATAACTTTTTTGTCTACATTTTTGCTCAGCCTTGAAAGAGGCCAACCAACAACTGCAAAGTATTATCACTTTGCTTCAAGAACTAACAATTACTAAATTATTACAAATGGAGCTCACTGCTGAAACGGTTTGGGAAAATTGTCTTGACTACATTAAAGATAACATTAGCTCCCAAAGTTTTAAGACGTGGTTCATACCCATTAAACCCATTAAGCTTAAAGATAAGGTACTGAGTATTCAGGTGCCCAGTAAGTTTTTTTATGAATGGTTGGAAGAAAACTATCTAAAACTCTTAAAAAGCGCAATTACTCGTGAACTGGGTGAAGATGCCAAACTGGTGTATAGCATTATAATGGAAAACACCTATGGCAACGCCAATCCTTACACGGTAAAGATTCCTAGTAGCAACCGCGGCAATCTTAAAAATCCAAAGGTGAACATGCCGGTAGAAATAGGTGAAAAGGGAGTGAAAAATCCTTTTGTGATACCTGGACTGCGAAAGGTAAATGTGGAGTCGCAACTCAATCCTAATTATACCTTTGAAAATTACATTGAAGGAGATTGCAATCGTTTGGCCCGGTCAGCAGGCTATGCGGTAGCCAATAAACCAGGAGGTACCTCCTTTAACCCGCTACTGGTCTATGGCGGTAATGGCTTGGGTAAAACCCACCTGGCCCACGCTATAGGCATCGAAATTAAAGACAAGTATCCCGAAAAAACAGTGCTGTATGTGTCTGCAGAGAAGTTCATGCAGCAGTTTATAGACGCCACTCGCAATAACACCCGCAATGATTTTGTGCATTTCTACCAAATGATTGATGTGCTTATAGTGGATGATGTGCACTCTTTTGCCGGTCGCGAAAAAACCCAAGATATTTTCTTTGAGATTTTCAATCACCTGCATCAACACGGCAAACAGGTAATTCTTACCTCAGACCGCGCTCCGGTAGATTTACAAGGCGTAGAACAACGCTTGCTCTCTAGGTTCAAGTGGGGCCTCAGTGCCGATTTACAAACACCAGATTTAGAAACACGCATTGCCATACTAAACCAAAAACTATACAATGATGGAGTAGAAATGCCCCATGACGTAATTGAGTATTTGGCCTACAGCATTAATTCAAATGTGCGCGAGCTGGAGGGAGCCCTTATTTCTTTGTTGGCTCAGTCTTCTTTAAACAAGAAGAAAATTACCATTGAACTGGCCAAGCAGATGATTGATAAGTTTGTCAAAAACACCACTCGTGAAATCAGCATCGATTACATTCAAAAAGTGGTTTGTGATTATTTTGACATGCCCATTGACTTATTGAAATCAAAGACACGCAAGCGAGAGATTGTACAAGCGAGGCAATTAGCGATGTACTTTTCAAAACAGCTTACCAAAAACTCATTGGCCAGCATTGGTGCCCAATGCGGAAATAAGGATCACGCTACGGTGCTTCATGCCTGCCGTACGGTAAATAATCTTACCGAAACGGATAAACGTTTTAAAACCTACGTAGAGGACCTGCGGAAGAAACTTACCTTGCAATAGGCGTTAAATAGCCTTAGTAGAATTTTTTTAAACAGGCGTGAACTCCTGTTCCTATAAGAAGTTTCTTTGAGCATTTTAAAAGCAATGGCATCTCAAAATCCTATGCAGATTTTTATTCAGGGTCAATGACAAAGGGCTCTAGGCGCCTTACCCCACCCGGTGTCTGTTTTGTCCGCCTCTATAAACGTTCTTTTTGCACCAGTTTCCTTTTACCCAAGTTCTAGGCTTAAAGCCGATGCAAAAAACCCCGTGCACTGGATTGAACTCCCCTTTGTTTTTGAAAAAGAAACTAACAAGGATTGGCTATTCACGCGCTGGGATGATTACGTTAAAAACTGACTCAGTTAAGTCTTTTAGCCACCTAGCAGAGCTCTATTTGCAGTTTTAACTGGTCTTGACTAGGCGCAAATTGGCTTTGTACGGTGCCGCCACCAGTGACGTAATTTGGGAGTATGATGTGACCTCAAAACGCCTCACTTGGAGCCCAAATTATCAATAGCTTTTTGAGAGCATACCTCATGAAGATTTCACACAATTGGAAGCTTAGGAGTAACGCATCCATCCGGAAGACCGAAAAGGGGTGGCCACCAGTTTTGCAGCCTTGGAAGAAAATAACCAGGACATTTAGCTGCTAGAATACCGCTATTAAAAACAAGACGGGAGCTACCACGAGATTAAAGACCGTGGCTACGTGCTGCGGAAGCCTGAGGGAAAAGTGATGCTGATCAAGTTCATAAATAATAGTTTAAGACCGCTCTCTTCTCAATTACGCGAAGCGGGTGAAAACCTTAAAATGATAGTTTCAAAAGATTTGAAGATCTGCACCCACCTCCATTACTTAGAAAGCATTACCCTATAATCTGGTTTCCAACTCTATAAAGCATAGAAGAACAACGGTTTTTTGAGAAATAACTTTAGGGACCAGCGCTCATGACAATAAATTGCGGCAATCAGTGCAACATCATGGTATTGGTATTCACCTGTCTCAGAACAAAAGCACCATTTTTGAACGCGGTAAAACCTTAGGTGATGCCCCGCATAATAAAGGACTGGAGCTATTTCACATCAAAAATCAGGTTGAAGGATTAAACGGAAGTCTCAGCATTGAGAGCGAACTAGGCACCGGAACTGCAGTCACCATTACGCTACCTCATTCATGTTCTTAACTTAGCAGCAAAAACACAAGCATGAAAATTCTAATGGTTTGCCTGGGGAATATTTGTCGATCACCACTGGCGCATGGCCTTCTTAGAGAAAAAACCCAAAACCTGCCCGTGTGGGTAGATAGTGCCGGAACCGCGGGTTACCATGTAGGCGAGCCGCCCGATACCCGCATGATAAAAACAGCCAGAAAACACGGTATTTCCATTAGTGACCTGCGGGGAGAACAGTTTCAGCGCAAGCACTTTGAAGAGTTTGACTTAATTTACGCTATGGATAGCAGTAATTATCAAAATATTTTGGCCTTAGCTCAAAGCGATGCCGAGCGGCAGAAAGTGCGCATGATCCTAAACGAAAGTAAGCCAAACTCCAATAAATCGGTGCCAGACCCCTACTACGGAGGTGATGAGGGTTTTGAAAATGTGTACCGCCTTTTAGATGAAGCTACTGACGTGATAACCCAAAAAATAAAGGATGGAAAACTCTGAAGATTTTGGTAAGCTTTATTTGATTCCTTCGCTCATGGGTGATGTAGAGCCTTTGGAAGTACTTCCCCTTGCTGCTAAAAAGGTCTTAGACATGGCAGACCACTACATCGTAGAAAATGAAAAATCGGCTCGCGCTTTTATAAAAAGAGTATTCCCTGGCAAGCATCAACCCGATTTGGAGCTTTTTATTTTAAACAAGTACACAGAGCCCTCTGATTATCAGACCTTTTTAGAACCCGCCTTGCGTGGTGAAACTATGGGGCTAATTTCAGAAGCTGGTGCCCCGGGTATTGCTGATCCGGGCGCTGAAATTGTAACGCTAGCTCACCAAAAAGGTATACGAGTGGTTCCCCTGGCAGGGCCATCTTCTATTTTCATGGGCTTAATGGCCAGCGGTATGAATGGTCAAAATTTCGCTTTTAGCGGATACCTTCCCATAGAAAAAGGTCCACGCAATAAGAGAATTAAGTGGCTGGAGCAGCAGAGTGAGAAACTGGGCCAAAGCCAAATTTTCATGGAAACCCCTTACCGCAATCAAAAACTCTTTGAGGAGCTTTTAAAAACCTGCAAGCCCACCACTCGTTTGTGTTTAGCAAGCGAAATATCCCTAAAGAATGAATTCATTAAAACCAAAGCTATTGCCGAGTGGGATAAAAATGAGGTGAGTCTGGAAAAGAAGCCTACCATTTTTATCTTGGAAGCTGGCACTGAGTTTTAAAAATTAAAGAATGGATAGACCTGTAATTAATTATATCTATGATCCGCTTTGCGGCTGGTGCTACGGATTTAGCCCCGTAATAAGCGAGTTTTATGAAAACCATAAAGAAGACATTGACTTTAGGGTGCTCTCTGGGGGTATGGTGCTAGGCGAACGAGAAGGGCCCATTGGTGAAGTAGCGGGTTATATAAAAGACGCGTACAAGCAAGTTGAAGAAACTACCGGAGTTACCTTTGGCACTCCCTTTTTAGAAGATATTTTGGAAAAAGGTACCGCCACTTTTACCTCTTTACCGGGTGCCTTGGCTATGGCTACCTTCAGAATTTACCAACCTGATAATTCGGTGCCTTTTGCAGCACGCATCCAAAAAGCCATTTATGAAGAAGGGTTGCCCCCGGCCGAGGCTAAGACCTACGGGCATTGTGCCGAAGATTTTGGCATGAATAGTACAGACTTTATGAAACTAATGGTGGATAAGGACAAGTTGGAGATTGTGCAGAAAGAGTTTGAGGTAGTGCAAAAGTGGGGTATAAAAGGATTCCCTACGGTGGTGTATCAAGAAAAAGACAAAGGGCATGTTTTAGCCCGTGGTTATATGCCCTTGGAAAAGCTGGAAGAAAATCTCAAAATTGTTAAGGGACAGTTTTAAGGCGCAAGCACCCTAAGAAAAAGCCCTCTAGAACCAGAGGGCTTTTTTTAAACTGGTTCTGGAAGTCTTTAACTTTTAACTGCTGCTTCCATTTCAGACGATTCTGCCTCCTCTTCTTTGGCGGCTGCGCCCGGTCGGGTTTTTACCAAATCCATCTCTTCTACCAAATATTGCGCCCCGGCAAAGCGATCAATAATAAATAACACATAGCGAAGATCAACCATCACATTTCGGCAAATGGCGGTGTCAAAATACATGTCGCTCATTACACCGTCCCAGGCCCGGTCAAAGTTCAGACCAATGAGTTCACCACGCGCATTTAAAACCGGGCTACCGGAGTTACCACCTGTGGTGTGGTTGGTGGCTACAAAGCACACGGGCATTTTTCCATTTTCGCTGTAAAGCCCATAATCCCTTCTTTTATAAAGATTGATCAACTTTTCAGGCAGATCAAATTCATAGTCGCCTGGTACGTATTTTTCTATCACGCCTTCCAAATAGGTCTGCGCGTAATAGGTTACCCCATCTTTAGGCTGGTAAGGCTTAACTTTTCCGTAGGATAGACGCAAGCTGCTATTGGCATCAGGATAGAAACTCTTTTTAGGAAAAGCCTTTTGCAGTCCTTCTACATATTTGGCTTGGAGTTTATTTATTTGGTTATCAACCTCTGAAACCGCGGGATTTAACACTTCAAAATAATGCTCTAGCATGGCCACCGTTAGTTGATAAGCATCACTCTTTTGCAATTTAGAAGCGGCTTTTGCAGGTTTGTTCTTAAGCAAATCAGACCAGCCTTCCTGCAATACCGGATTGTCTTCAAACATTTCGGTTATAAACTCGCTGCGGTCATAAGCATCCATAGCCTTAAGCTCACTCAGTATTTCGGGTAAATCTTTGGTGCTTATCTCTTTAAGGTAAATGGGCAAGATTGCCTGTACCACCTTTTCTTCTAATTCCGCATCAAAGTCTTTGTAAAAACCAGGTAGGCCCTTAGCCAAGCGTTGACCCAGTTCGTTCAGTCTTTCTTCGCTGGCTGTATCGGCTATAGCCACCAAACCTTGGTAGCGTCTTAAATGCCTAAGCATTTCCTGCCCGTAATAGCCGGCCTCTAGAAAAGCATATCGCTGTTTGTTAATAGGAATGCGTTTCTCGTACAGCACTACCAAACGCTCTAAAATATTTTCGTAGGCCTTTAGGTCTTCGTTTTTCAACATTTTCCCGGCAAAAGCACGCTCTTCGTTTCTAATCCTTTCTATGGCATTGGTGCGCTCTAATCCTTTTATTTCCCCTTTCCAGCGTTTCCAGCTGTTGCTGATTCGTGCATACTTGGAGGCATACTTAATGCGGGTAGCTTCATCGGTGCGCATCTTGGCGTCTAAAATGGCCAGAATTTCATCGCGGATAGCAATGCGCTGTGGATTGTACACCTCGGCAATATTTTTCACCTCTGCTGCTGGCAGGTATTGCTGGGTGCTGCCCGGAAAACCATAAACCATGGTAAAGTCTCCCTTCTCAAAACCCGCTATATTTACTTTCAGGTGCCTTGAGGGGCGGTAGGGCACATTGTCTTCAGACACCTCTGCGGGTTGGTTATCCGCAGAAGCGTAAATTCTAAATAAAGAAAAGTCTCCTGTGTGCCGGGGCCACATCCAGTTATCCGTATCGGCTCCGTATTTACCAATGCTGCTAGGCGGTGCACCTACCAAACGTACATCTTTAAACTGCTCTTTGGCAATAAGGATGAACTGGTTGCCGTAGAAAAAAGGTTTAACCTCCAATTGATAGTTATTGGGGTTGGCCACATTGGCGTACAAAGCCTCCAGATTGGCCTCAATCTTCTTTTGACGCTCTTCATCGCTCATAGCTTGATTTACCCCAGCGAGTACCTCATTGGTTACGTCTTTTAGGTATTTTACCAAACTGGCGGTTACCCCTGGGTTGGTGAGCTCTTCCTTTTGATTCATGGCCCAAAAACCATCGCGCAGGTAATTGTTTTCCAGTGATGAATGACTTTGAATTTGGCTGTATCCACAGTGGTGGTTGGTGAGTAGTAGCCCCTTCTCGCTTATTAGACTGGCCGTACAACCACCGTTAAAATGTACAATGGCATCTTTTAAAGAACCCTCATTAATGCTGTAAATGTCCTCAGCCGAAAGCTCCAGTCCCATTTGTTGCATTTGTTGATGATTCAGCTGGCCTATGAGGTAAGGCAGCCACATTCCTTCTCTACCTGTTGCCTGTAAGGCGATGAAGAGTGTAAAAACTAGCGTTAGAATTCTTTGCATAGTGGATGTTTTATTTTCTGAAATACGAATACAAAAAAAGCTGCTTTTGAGCGATTCTCAAAAACAGCTTTTTTAAAAATTAGGTCTTAGTTATAAAAACTTAGCACGATTATCTTCAATATCAGCTTGTTCTTTCAGCGATTCAAATAACTGATTGGCGGCCAGGTTTTGCATTTCGGTAGCCAGGCGAATTTGCTCAGAATCATAACTATTCAATGGCTCACCTGGGGTGCGACTGCTTACATTCACCATGTAAACGCCACGGTCGCCTACTAAGGGGCCCGCTAATTGATTCACCGGTAAAGCAGTTATTTTTCCAATAACTTTAGGTTCTGAGCCGAAACCGGTTAGATTACTAGTGGCAAAATTGAGATTCTGGCTTTTTACACTAACTTCCAGCGCTTGAGCCTTTGCATTCAAATCTGCACCGGCAGCCGCTTTCATCTTTTCTACCAAGATTTCGGCCTTTTTTTCTTTGAGTACCTCGGTGCGAACTTCTTCCTTAACGTCCTCAAAGTCTGCTACTCCCTCTGCAGAGGCCTTAGTAAGGGTAACAACCAGGTATGAATCATTATTGTTAAAAAGATCTACTTCACCTACCTGAGTTTCTTCTTTAAAAGCCCATTGCACCACGCTGCGGTTAGAGCCCAGACCAATTACTTGCTCCTGTAAGGGAGTTATATCTGTAGCCGGACGTGGGCTGTAACCCATTTCTTGTGCGGTAGCGCCAAAATCACCACTTTTAGAAGCAGCACTGGCAAAGAGGCTAGCCGCTTCGTAGGTGCTATCTCTAGTGGCTTCACTGGCCTCAATGTTTCTTCTAATGGTCACTAATTTAATGGCTTTGTTGCTACCAGCCTGTTCTTGAATGTGAATAACGTGAAAACCAAATTGGGAAAAAACTAGGCCCACATCACCGGTTTCATTCAGGAAGCAAAATTGTGAAAATGGCTGCACCATAGCGCTGCGGTCAAACCAGCCAAGATCTCCGCCTTTGGCGCCAGAGCCGGGGTCATCAGACAAGATTTTGGCCGCACTGGCAAATCCTGTGGTATCTTTTTGGTAGGCTTTGAAAAGACTATCGGCCAAAGCCTGAGCTTGCTGTGGAGGACGTTGCGACTGCGACTGCCCCTGGTTAGCACCCTGGAAAGAAATAAGGATATGCCGCGCTTTTACACTATCAGGAATAGTAGTAATGGCGCTAATTTTAGACAGCGCATAGGCGTTCATATCTTCATAAGGACCGTGAATGTAGCCTGTATCTTGATCCATTAGAATAGAATCTAAAGGTGCGGGCAACTGATCTTTAGTAAGGTAACGAGCCATTACTTGACGGTCGCTGCGGCCTACTGCGTAGATGGAGTCATTTTCAGCCTCGTAAAAAGAGGGTAAAGTGTCCTGTCTGCCACGATTGGAAATAATCTCTGGTTTTAGATAAGACTTCAACTCTTCCTGAATGGCCCTCTTATCTTTACCGGAAGCCTCCACATTGAAAGACACATAGGCAATATCGCGCAAAGCCTCTTTTTCAAAGTCTTGTTTATGATTGTTGTAGTAACTCCGCAGCTCGCTGTCTGTGACCTCTACCGTAGAGTCAGGAATGGAACTATACTCTAAACCAAAATACTGCGCTAAACTGGAGTTTTGTCTGCGTTCATACAAATTAGCCGCCAAGGCCGCAGGCATGTAAATACCTTTTTTTACAGCCGCCTCGTATTTTTGGCTTAATGCCTGATCTGCAATAGCTTCCTCGAACTGAATGAACTGCTCATAGGTTTGACGCGCCTGAGGATCCTCACTAGCCTGTTGTTTAATTTGGGCTAGGTAATCTCTGAAAGCGGCAAAACTAAACTTCCCGGAAACGGGATCTTTAAAAGACTGTTGATTATTAATCTGTGGATTTTGACTGATGCGCTTTACAAACTCTGCGTCTGTGATGGTCAGACCAAGTTCCTCATAGCGATTGCCTAAAATAGACTCTTGTAAAAATTCCGTCCAAATTTGGTCGGCCACCATCAAACGTGTGAAGTTGGCCGCCTGCTGCGGACTTTGTCTTTGCAGAAGCGTTAAACGCTCATCAATTCTTTGCGTGAACTGCGCGTAATCTAACTTCTCATTCCCTACTTTACCCACCACATTGGCGTCATTCCGCAACAGAGAGTCTCCTGAGGAAAACAAATCAGTGAGAATAAAGGCAAGCATTGCCAAACCAATTACAATAATTAGTAATCCGGAACGTCTTCTAATACGCTCTAGTGTAGCCATTTATTTTACTTTAAATTTTTGAGAGTGCGAATATACAATTGTAGCGCTAATTACTTAGTCTCAAACCATAGTTGCCCGGTATTCTTTCAAAAAAGTGGTTATTAACAAGCCGCAAATCTTAATTTTTTTGCTCCTAATCGATTGCCGCCTTCGTTTTGTGAAGTTGTTTAACTTTATTTGTTAATAACTTTGAAATGCTTTTCTCACACACTATGGATTATGTAAATAACACTAAAGCTGCCTACCAGTCTCCGCGAGCTATGGATGAAGACCAGCGACCTGAACCTTTTAGTAGACTCTAGTTTTGAACGGATTAATAGTAAGTTCAAAAGCTTAAATCAGCGTGTTGAAAATGGTAACAGTCATTTAGGCAAGCTGCTCAAAGATTTAAACCTAAAGCTTAACCAATTGAGAAGTGAGCTTTCTAACCAAATTAAGGAGGAAAAGAAAATTCGTTTTGCCGATGATGAGTCTTTAAAGCAGCAGGTGAAAGCTTTAGAAGTACGGCTGGTAGAGCGAAAGGCCAGCGCAGACCTGTCTAAGTGGGAGAAAAAGCACACTAAGCTTTAAAATAGGAGTTAAAAACCTGCCAAAGCTTATCAGGATTAGGGTGAGGAGCCCACAATTTTAAAGGCTCTTTTCGTACAGGGTGAATGAACGAAATGTAACCGGCATGCAGGCTAATGCTAGCATCTTTATTACTACGTGGAAAACCATATTTCAAATCGCCTTTTATGGGCATATTCTCATGCGCTAACTGTACCCTTATTTGGTGGTGCCGGCCGGTGAACAGATTGACCTCTAACAAATGGTAATTGTCACTTTCGGCCAGCCATTGGTAGCCAAGTTTAGCCAGTTTTGCACCTTTAGTTCCCGCCCTTGTCACAAAACTTTTATTTTTCTGGCGATTGCGTTTCAAGTGATTCTCAAGCGTTTGAGCAGGCTGCGGAGGCTTCTGCTTTACAATGGCATAGTACTTTTTGGTCACCTCACGCTGTTCAAAAATCTTATTCATTCGGCTTAAAGCCTTACTAGTGCGGGCAAAAACCACCAGGCCACTTGTGGGGCGGTCAAGCCGATGTACCAAACCGCAAAAAACATCACCGGGCTTGTTGTACTTTTTGGCTAGGTAGTCTTTCAAAAAGTCTATCAGACTGGGGTCTCCGGTTTGGTCGCCCTGCACCAACTCACCGGGTAGCTTATTAATAATCAGCAGGTGATTGTCTTCAAAAACAATACGATTGGCTAGCGCCATAAATTAATATTGTTCTTTCTCGTTGGGGAAATCATGGCTTTTCACATCTTCTACGTATTGTTGAATAGCGCCATTTATGAGCGTATACAAATCCAGGTAGCGTCTTAAAAAACGAGGGTGAAACTCATGGGTCATACCCAAAAGGTCATGAAGTACTAATACCTGCCCATCTACCCCAGCACCGGCACCAATGCCAATAACCGGTATGGATAGATTCTCCGCTACTTTTTGGGCCAACTCAGCGGGAATTTTCTCCAAAACTAAGGCGAAGCACCCGGCTTTTTCCAACTCTTTAGCGTCTTCAATCAATTTTTCGGCCTCAGCCTCCTTTTTAGCGCGCACCGTATAAGTACCAAATTTGTAGATGCTTTGTGGCGTAAGACCCAAATGGCCCATCACCGGTATGCCAGCTGTTAAAATGCGCTTGATTGAGTCAATAATTTCTACGCCTCCTTCTAATTTTACCGCGTGCCCCCCACTCTCTTTCATAATGCGAATGGCAGAACTTAGGGCTTCTTTTGAGTTACCCTGATAGCTCCCAAAAGGTAAGTCTACCACCACTAGTGCCCGCTGCACGGCTCTTACCACGGAGCTGGCGTGGTAAATCATTTGATCTAGGGTAATGGGTAAGGTAGTTTCGTGCCCGGCCATTACATTAGAGGCCGAGTCGCCCACTAAAATTACGTCTATTCCAGACTTATCAACTATTCCCGCCAGGGTAAAGTCGTAAGCCGTAAGCATAGAAATTTTTTCACCCTGGCGCTTCATTTCTTGCACCGAGTTGGTAGTTACCTTTTTAAAATCAGATTTACTTACTGACATACTTTAAATCCTTTAATGCTTGCAAATTTATACTTTTGAACCAGCCTTAGGCTACCAATCAAGAACTAATACGTCTACTTCGTATTAGAGTAAAGTAGCACCTTGGCTCATTTTTGAAATAACTCTGTTTGTATGCGAAATTTTTGGCCTGTTTTGGTTCTTATTTTTATAACCGCCAGCTGTGACAATGAAATTGACATTATTACCGAACCGGAAGATCTTACCGTATTGTATGGTCTTTTAGACGCCAGCGCAGACACCAACTACATACGTGTGCAGCGTGGTTACTTGAGCGAAGACCCCGCCAGCGTTTCTTTTGATCGCTCGGACTCACTCTACTATGACACGAATGCAATTGACGTAGTGATTCGCCAATACGATAGACTGACCAGCGAAACACCTGAAAACGAACGTTTGCTAGTGTATGATAATAACGTGGCGCTAAAGCCCGGTACTTTTACCACCCAAGGCCATTATTTGTACCGCGTTCCCCAAGACTATGAACTGAACAGGACTAAGTTTTATGAAGTGGCAGTTCTAAAAGAAGACGGCTCAGAGTCTGCTGCTCGCACCGGTTTGGTGGGTGATTTGCAAATAAGAGTGCCTAGAGAAACTAATGCTTTTAGGCTCTTTAATGGAGTGGTAGAATTTGCCATCCCCCCCCGAGGGGAAGCCAGTGGCACGGCCGGGGTAAATGCTTACCAAGTGCTTATTCACTTTAATTATCGCGAGCTAGACCGCACTACGCTAGACAGCACTTACAAAACAGCCACTATTCAACCCCCGGTTATAGAAACCCAGAACAATGAAGTATCCTTGCGCTTCCCTTCAAACGAATTCTTTAATTCCATTGCCAACCAAATTGAAGAAGACCCCAACATACTGCGCTTTTTCCTAAACATAGAAATAGAAGTTTGGGCTGCGGCCGAAGAATTAGTGACCTACTATCAATTGAATGAGCCCAGCACAGGCATTAACCAAAACCGGCCTACTTTTGAGCAGGTGACCAATGGCACTGGAATTATCAGCTCCAGAACCCGCACTTCTCGTGATAACATTCAACTAGAACCTAATCGTTTCTTCCCGGATCTCATTTCATCCAGTGCCACCTGCGGTTTAAATTTTGTGAATTTTAAAGGCGTAGACCGCGATACCTGCTTTTGCCGAGACGGGCAGGAATTCTGTCTCTAATTCTGACAATGCGGCATAATTAATTGTCAGCCTCCCTTGCTTTCCGGTGGTTTTACTGTCAGGTCTGCCATTATGCATGGGCTCAAAAGAACTGGCATAGAGGTTGACCGTGTGAGGAAAAGTTTGAATATTAAAATAGAATTATGGGAAAAATAATAGGTATTGATTTGGGTACTACAAACTCGTGCGTTGCTGTTATGGAAGGTAACGAGCCTACTGTAATACCCAACAGTGAAGGTAAAAGAACAACTCCTTCGGTAATTGCTTTTGTAGAGGGTGGTGAGCGCAAAGTAGGTGATCCGGCCAAACGTCAAGCCATTACCAATCCTAATAAAACCATTTCATCTATCAAGCGCTTCATGGGTACTGGTTACTCTGAAATTTCAGATGAAGCCAAAGCAGTAGCTTATAAAGTGGTAAGTGGTGACAATAATACCCCGCGGGTAGACATTGATGGAAGAATGTATACCCCTCAGGAGCTTTCAGCCATGGTGCTTCAAAAAATGAAGAAAACCGCTGAAGACTATCTGGGTGAAACCGTAAGCGAAGCGGTAATTACCGTACCGGCTTACTTTAACGATTCACAACGACAAGCCACAAAAGAAGCGGGAGAAATTGCTGGTTTAAAGGTGCGTAGAATAATTAACGAGCCCACAGCTGCTTCACTAGCATACGGAATTGACAAAAAAGGTACCGATCAAAAAGTAGCCGTATTTGACTGCGGTGGTGGTACCCATGACGTGTCAATTTTAGAGTTAGGAGACGGTGTTTTTGAAGTATTAGCCACAGACGGTGATACGCACTTAGGTGGTGATGATTTTGACCAAAAGATTATCAACTGGCTAGCCGATGAATTTAAGGCCGAAGAAGACATTGATCTTAAGCAGGACGCCATGGCCTTGCAACGCCTAAAAGAAGCGGCCGAAAAAGCCAAAATTGAATTATCATCTTCTTCTGAGACTGAAATAAACTTGCCTTACATCACTGCTACCCAAAGTGGACCCAAGCACTTGGTGCGCAAGCTATCAAGATCTAAGTTTGAGCAATTGGTAGATGATTTGGTACAACGCACTATTCGCCCTTGTGAAACTGCCCTTGACAATGCAGGTTTAGACAAAGGCGAAATTGATCAAGTAATTTTGGTGGGAGGTTCTACCCGTATCCCTGCCGTTCAAGAAGCGGTGAAGAAATTCTTTGGCAAAGATCCTTCTAAGGGTGTAAACCCCGATGAAGTGGTAGCCTTAGGAGCCGCAATTCAAGGTGGAGTGTTGACCGGAGACGTTAAAGATGTACTCTTGTTAGACGTAACACCTCTTTCACTAGGTATTGAAACTATGGGTGGGGTAATGACCAAGCTGATTGAAGCGAACACTACCATTCCTACCAAAAAATCAGAAACTTTCTCTACCGCTAGTGACAATCAACCATCGGTAGATATTCACGTAATGCAGGGTGAGCGCCCCATGGCTAAAGACAATAAAACCATCGGTCGTTTCCAACTAACGGATATCCCTCCTGCTCCGCGTGGTGTACCCCAAATTGAGGTGACCTTTGATATTGATGCCAACGGTATCATGAATGTTTCAGCTAAGGATAAAGCCACTGGAAAAGAGCAAAGTATCCGTATTGAAGCTTCATCAGGCTTGAGCCAAGAGGAAATTGAAAAAATGAAGCGTGAAGCAGAGGCTAATGCCGATGCCGATAAGGCCGCCAAGGAGAAGGTGGACAAAATCAATGAAGCGGATAGCATGATTTTCCAGACCGATAAGCAATTAAAGGAATTTGGAGATAAGCTATCAGATGATAAGAAGAAGCCTATTGAAGATGCTTTAGCTGAGCTGAAGACTGCCCACGGTAGCCAAGATGTAGCCGCCATTGAAGCAGCTATGGAGAAAATAAACGAGGCTTGGAAAAATGCTTCTGAAGAAATGTACAAAGCCCAGCAAGAGGCCGGACAACAACCCGGTGCAGATGCGGGCGCTCAAGGTGATGCCGGAGCCACAGAAGACAGTGGCGCGGATGACGTTACCGATGTAGAGTACGAAGAAGTAGACGAGGATAAGAAGAGGGACTAATACCTTCCGAATAATTCTAAAAGCCGCCTGGAGATTGCTCTTTAGGCGGCTTTTTTTAATTAAGCAATTATCAATTATAATTAAGAAAGCTCTGCATGCATAAGATTCTTAAAATCACTCTTCTTGCGCTTATCCTAAGCGCATGCACTAAAGAAAACTGTCATGATATTCTTACCTTTTACTCCGTTGGTATTACCGATGAAGCTGGCAATCCCTCGCCCATTGATAGAACCTTGACTACTTTACAAAATGGCTCTGTAGTACACTGTTACCAAAGAGATACACTCTACGGTGATACTATTTTTAACACCAGATATACTGTCTTGAGGAACTCAGACCTTAAAAAAACTAAAACCGTGATTTTTAAAGCATTTTACAAAGACTCTTGGGTCATAGAACAAACATATCAGGCTAAAGCCGATGAATGTGGAGTTACCGCACTGCAAGGGGACAAAGATTTGATGATTCCTTAAAACCTGTATTTGTGGCCTTTGCGAGCTTAGCATTTGAACGACACAAGCGCTTACATAAGTTTCTGCAAGCGCCTCTTTAGAAAAGGACTTTTCACACAAGCCCAACCCACCAAGTTGATGAGACGGTGTTGATTGGCAAAATACTTTACCACCCAGCCCTTAAGTTTCATCTCCGTCCAATAGCGCTGGTGCAAGGCTTTAGTGTAATTATGCAACTGTTGTGCACTAAAGTCATCCTTGATAAATGCCTGCTCTATTTCTTGGGCCGCCAGTTTAGCGCTTACTATAGCCGGCATAATTCCTTCTCCGTTAGTGGGGTCAATCATGCTGGCGGCATCTCCTAAAAGCAAAAAGCGCTCACCTGAAATCACGTGCTTTTTAGAGAAGAAGGGCAATCCAAATCCCTCCAGCTTTCCCTCTAAAGTGGCATCACCTAACTTTTTTTTAAGGCGCGGTGAGTTTTCAATAAACTCATAAAAGCGCTCTTTTAGATTAATTTTTTCTTTAGTGATGTAGGTAGAGTGCATACCCACCCCAACGTTGGCCTCGGTGGGCGATACCGGAAACAGCCAAAAGTAGCCGGGAATCACGTCCCGGTGCAGGTAGACCTCGTTAATTTCTGGGCTGATATTTTTTACATTACTAAAATATGCCCGCACCGAACCGCCGTAGTGATTTTTATCCACCTTAAAATCGGCCAGATGCTTGGCCACCTGAGAATGCGCTCCGTCTGCTCCTACTACTATTTTGCCTTTTAATCGCTTGCCTAAAGTTTCTACAATAACGCCATCAGCCGTAAGGCGCACATTTTTAACCCGTTGCTTAGGAAAGAAAGAAACATGAGGCAACTGTACCATCACCTGAACCAACTCATGGTCAAAATCCATGCGTTTGATGGTATACGACTTAAGTACCCAATTGAAATCCAGAGCCTCTAGATCGTTTACGTAAAAGTGGGTTTTGGTATTAATGACCTTTCGGGGAAATTTAGCCAAGCGTTCTTTGAGCTCAGGTTTTACCGCTACCAGCTCTCGCACACCTTTACCGGCAATAAAATCGCCACAAATTTTATCACGAGGAAAATCATCCTTATCTACCACAGCCACTCGCAAACCGGTATGCTCTAAAGCCATGGCGCAAGTAGCCCCAGCCGGACCCGCCCCTACAATAACAACGTCATACTGCTCTTCTAACATGCGCGCTAAAATAAGCGCATTTGATTTGAACTTGCCGCTTCAATAAGAGTTTTATGCACTCAAACATTTTAGTAATTATGGCAGATATTACATTAGGCGGAAACGCCATCTCAACCAAAGGCACCATTCCTCAAGCAGGTGATAGTTTAAAAGATTTCACTTTAGTACGCAGCGATATGCAGGAAGTTGGCCTAGCCGATTACCGCGGCAAGAACTTAATTTTAAACATCTTCCCCAGTGTTGATACGGGCGTGTGTGCGCAGTCGGTGCGGGAGTTTAACAAAAGAGCCGCTTCTAAAGACAACACAGTTGTGCTTAATATCAGTAAGGATTTACCCTTTGCCCAAAAGCGTTTTTGCGCAGCAGAAGGTTTAGAGGGCGTGGAGACACTTTCGGATTTCAGATACGGACACATTGGCGATGTTTACCAAACCGAAATCACCAATGGAGGATTTAAAGGTTTGCTCTCCAGAGTGGTAATTGTAGCAGATTCTAATGGCAAAGTGCTTTACAGCGAGCAAGTACCCGAAATTGGCGAAGAACCCAAATACGATGAGGCTTTAAAAACTATTTAAAGTTAACCTTAGCGCTAAAAAAAGCAGGCCTATTGAGCCTGCTTTTTTAGTTTAGGAACCCCACCATTAATTTAATTTGGCGAGTAAACTTCTTAGATATTCTTCTTTACTGCTCGCGCTACCTTCTACTAGCTCTCCATTTTGAAAAACGGCTAAAAAGGGAAGATTGTCAACACCGGCTGCTTTGCGGGCCTCAGGATTTTGCTCTGCGTTTACCTCCAAGAAAACCACATCACTGTGATCGTCTTCGTTACTCACGCGCTTGTACTTGGGAGCAAAAAGTTTACAATTACCGCACCAATCAGCCATGTACTTTACTACCACTTTAGGATTGTTGCTTAATTGATCTTTAAACTCTTGATCGGTTACTTTATGTACTGCCATTTTTTTAAATTTTTGGTAAAATTAATATAAGCTATTCTTACTAAATTTATAATCTAATAACTTAAAGCTATTTTAAAAGTTCAAGCAAAGTGCTCTCTGTATAAAAAGCGTACAATCCCATCGGCAAGGCCTTTTTTAGGCACAATCATTTTAGGCGCTGCGCTCCATTTCATAACGCGAGTGTAAATTTTTAGGGCATGGGTAATTACATCCGCCCGGTCAGGATTTAGATCGTAGTTGATCATACGGTCTTGGTACTCCAGCTTTTTAAGATCCGTGTAAATGGTTTTTAATGCGCCATACTTCATACTCTCTCCCTTTCGCTTTTGCGCCAGTTTAAAAGTGCGATTGATGTTACCTCCGGAGCCTACCATCAAAATATCACTCATGCCAAGGGTTTTCTTCTTTACCCAATCTTCCATTTCCTGCCAATGCTTGCTTTTTACTTTATCGGCTAAAAGCCTGATGGTACCGATTTTAAAGGAATGGCTGGCCGCAATTTGGTTTTTATGAAATAATGTTAACTCCGTACTCCCTCCCCCTACATCTATGTACAGAAAGGTTTCCGCTTGGTCTTTAATGTTTTCCAAAAAGCCCGTATTAAAAATCATACGGGCCTCTTCTTTACCGCTTATGAGCTCTATGTTAATGCCAGTAGCTTTATCAATGGCCTCAACCACATGCAGTCCGTTTTGGGCTTCGCGCAAAGCAGAAGTAGCACAGGCTCTGTAACGCTGTACACCGTGCACCTGCATAATGTGATGGTATGCCTTCATGCCCTGCACTAATCTTTTTTGAGTCTCAGGGGAAATCTCGCCCTGCCCAAAAGCATCGGTTCCCAAACGGATAGGCAAGCGCGTTAGGCTGGATTTTTTAAAGGTAACCTGCCCGCTGTGTTCAATTATATTGGAAACCAGAAGTCGTACGGAATTAGAGCCAATGTCTATTCCCGCTAATTTGTGAATTTTCACTTACCGTATTTTAATTGTTTTTTGGTGTAATCGTAGAGCGCATACTGCGAGCGAATTTTTGGGCCCTTGATTACACGGTACTCATTATTGAGCGCTTCATTATGCCAGCGCGATTTCACATTATCCTTCCAAATAATATCAAAATGCTCACGCAGCTGCCGTTTAATTTTAGGATCGTAAACCGGAGTAGTTACTTCTACGCGGTAGTCTAAATTACGCGGCATCCAATCAGCAGAACCAATAAAAAACTTGGCGTCTCCCCCGTTTTCACAGATGAGCAAACGTGAATGCTCCAAAAATCGATCTAAAATACTTACGGCCTCAATGTTTTCGCTCATGCCCGGTACACCGGGAATTAAAGAACAAATACCTCGAATGATGAGTCTGATTTTAACGCCATAACTGTTGGCTTCATACAGTTTCTCAATCAGCTTAACGTCTGATAAGCTATTGAGCTTTAAGCTGATGCCCGCTTCACTGCCCCTTTTGGCAAACTCAATTTCTTTATCTATAAGCTTTATGAGCTCCTTACGCGTGTAGTGCGGTGAAACCAAGAGGTGTTTGTATTTCTGCACCGCGTAGTTTTTTTCTAAAAACTTAAAAACCTTTACCACGTCTTTAGTAATGCGGCTGTCTGAGCTCAGCAGGTGGTAATCGGTGTAAAACCTAGCGGTAGATTCATTTAAATTACCGGTACCAATACTGGCGTAGTTTTTAATTTTGCCATTTTCGTCCTTACGGCTGATGAGTATGAGCTTACTGTGCACCTTTAAGCCGGGCACACCAAATATCACTTGCACTCCTTCGGTTTGCAGCTTTTCAGTCCACTTGATATTTGCTTCCTCATCAAAGCGCGCCCGTAGTTCAATCACTACAGTTACTTCTTTACCATTTTTGGCGGCATTCACCAAAGCCGAAATCACTCTAGACTTATCGGCCAGGCGATAGAGTGTAGCCTGAATGGCTGTAACGTTGGGATCAATAGCCGCCTCACGCAACAAGCGAATGATGTAACTGAAGTTATGGTAGGGTAAAAAGAGCATTACATCCCTTTGCCGAATCACATCCAAAATGCTGCGATCCATGTCTAAATCAGGATGGTTTAAGGGCGTTAAGGAATCAAATTCTAAATGATCTTCGCCAATATTGGGGAATTTTATGTAATCTTTTTTGTTGTGGTAACGTCCGCCAGGAATGAGGCTGTCGTAACTATCTAAGTCCATTCTTTGGATGATAAAGCGCAGCATTTCGCTGCTTATATCTTTATCGTACACAAAGCGCACGGGGTCTCCTACCCTACGGTTTTTCACCGATTTGGTCATCTTCTCCAAAAAACTTTTGGAAACATCATCATCCAAATCCAGCTCGGCATCACGGGTAATCTTAATGGTGTGCGCGTCAATTTTATCAAAGTCCAACACAAAAAGAATGTACTCCAAGTTGTAACGAATCACATCCTCTAAATACATTACGTATTGCTTGCCGTATTTCGGCAAAACCACAAAGCGTCCTACCAAATCAGCCGGCACTTCTATTAAGGCAAATTTAGATTCATCGCTAGCCTTTTTATACATGCGTATGGCCAGGTAAATAGACTTATCGCGTAACTCAGGAATTTTGGTTTGGTCGTTAAGCATTAGGGTAAATACCGAGGGACTCACCTTATCAATAAAAAATTTCCGCACGTAGTTTTTCTGGCCATCAGTCAGCTGCTTTTCGGTTACAAACTCAATGTTTTCTGCAGGCAGCTTTTCCAGTAATAAATCATTAATTTCCTGCGCCCTGGCCTGCATATCAATTACCTTGGCAGAAATCTGTTCCAGAACTTCAACAGGCGCCAAATTACCCATGCGCTCTTGCGACTTATCGGTAATTTGGGTGAGGCGTTTAATACTGGCGTAGCGCACTCTAAAAAACTCATCCATATTACTGGAGTAAATTCCTAGAAAGCGCAGGCGCTCAATCAGCGGATTACTTTCATCTAAGGCTTCCTGTAGTACACGTTCATTGAAGGCCAGCCAGGAAATATCACGAGCAATAATTCTTTGTTGGGCTTGTGGAATCACTATTTCTTTCGTCTTTTCGGATAATCAAAAAACACCAATTCAGCTTTGGTGTCAATTTCCTTCCAAGATTCGGTATCAAACTTTAAGCAGGCTACTCCGGTGGTGGGCACGTTGTCAATTTTATGATCTATGCAGAGATTCACAAAGTTGGTGATGGTAGGATTGTGGCCAAACAAAAAGACGTTTGTAAATTTATCGTTAATGGTTTTTACAATGTGCCACATATCATCAGTACCGGCTTCATACACTTCCCCTTCAATTTGAATATCTGAATAGGCGTAGTGGAGGCCTTTGGCAAAGATTAAAGCGGAGTGCAAAGCCCGGGTAGCAGGGCTTGAAATAATTAAATCTGGCTGGTAGCCTTGCTGGGCCAGCCAGCGAGCGGTGCTGTATGCGTCACGTATACCCCTCCCTTTAAGGGGCCTATCCATATCTGAAATGCCCTCATCTTTCCAGGAGCTTTTGGCATGGCGCACTAAGTATAATTGCTTCATGATTGCCTTAAAAATGCATTTGGGTTAAAAGTAAGGCAGAAATTAAGCAATACTAAAATTTCAGGCTAAAGCTTAATCAAAAATTAACGATTACCGCTTTTTAGCCTCCTCCCAGTAAGCATCCATTTGAGTCAAGCTTAGATCTGAAAGTTGCTGGCCTTGCTCAGCTACTTTCTGTTCCATGTAAGTAAAGCGGTCTATAAATTTTTTGTTGGTGCGCTCTAAGGCTGATTCTGGGTCTACCTTTAAAAACCGACTCAAATTAATAAGGCTAAACATGAAATCTCCTAGCTCTTCCTCTGTTTTAGCGGCATCACCGGCCACCACTTCAGCTTTAAGCTCATTGAGCTCTTCTTGTACCTTTTCCCAAACTTGCTGGGTTTCTTCCCAATCAAAACCAGCGCCACGGGCCTTTTCCTGTATGCGGGTTGCCTTTACCATGGCGGGGAGTGAACGTGGCACGCCTTCCAACACACTTTTTTTGCCTTCTTTAAGCTTCAGTTTCTCCCAATTCGCTTTAACGGTTTCTTCATCGTTAGCCTCTACATTGCCATAAATATGGGGGTGGCGCGAAATCAATTTTTCACAAAGACTGTGAATGACATCCGCAACGTCAAAAGCCTGCTTTTCTTCACCAATTTTGGAATAAAACACCAAGTGCAGCATGAGATCACCCACCTCTTTTTTTACTTCTTCCAAATCCTGGTCTAAAATGGCGTCACCCAATTCATAGGTTTCTTCAATGCTTAAGGGCCTCAGGGTTTCCATAGTTTGCTTTCGATCCCACGGACATTTCTCCCGCAGGTCGTCCATAATATCCAGCAAACGGCCAAAGGCCTCCATTTTTTCCTGACGTGTATGACTCATTTATTCTTCTTCATCGGCTTTAGCCTCTTCATCTGATTTTTCTTCTTCAGGCTTAATCAGGCCAACCTCGTGCAATAGGTTGTACCAATTAAAAAGCTTTTTAAGGTCAGAGTTGTACACTCGCTCGCGGTCGTATTCTGGCAGCACTTCTTCCATGTATGACTTGAGCTCCTCTGCCCCTACTTTTTTAGGGTTTATAGTAGTGCCCCAGTCCTCTTTTTCAGCAATATTTTGGTACACATCTGATAAAGGCACTTCTTCACTGTAGGTGTAAATGGCTATATCTTTAAGGGCACTTACATTACCGGCCTGACTCACCGGAAAGCGTTTTTTTTCGGTAAGCGATTCCACAATCACACCGGTGCGGCTTTGCGCCACTAATTTGTAAAGCCCTGGCTTGCCGCCAATGGCTAAAATTCCTTCTAAATCCATTTTTACTTATTTATTGGGTAGTATCTTTTTTTGCCTGTTGCTTCCACTGTTTTACCCGGTCCAGGTCGCTTTGTTTGCGGTCAGTGGCCATCACCAAAAGGTTTTTAGCATCGCTTGCCAGCGGATGGTTGGGGTATTGACGCAGAAACATGCGGTAGGCGCCCGCTTGACGCTTAAAATCACCTTGCGCTTCATACACAAAAGCGGCAGCAAAAAGAGCGGGTGGGGTTACTGGGTGGTCTTGGTGCTCTTCCACTAAAGTTTGATAAGCGGCTAGTGCTTTTTGGCTGTGCCCTGGCCAGGCAGCATAAAGATCGCCTTGCTTTTTAAGCATGATGGGCACCAAAGTATCTTGCGGAAAATCTTCTACATAACGGGTATAGGCCATAGCCATTTTACGGGCCAATAGCGTATCTAAAGATTCCTGTGCCAACATTTGCTCCTCGTAACCATTAATTTGGGTTAACTGCTCGCTCTGGGTTTTGGCATCAGTATTATTACCACCTGAGCTGCAGGCCCAGTTCAAACCCAAGGCCAGCAACAAAAGTCCTAACTTTCTCATCGCTTTGCTTTTGGAAAACGCATGCGGTAGCCTACGTTAATTTTTCCGGCTGAAATATTGCCTAAGCGTTTTTTCAACATGTTTTTGCGCAGCGGACTGAGGTAATCTGTGAAAAGCTTACCCTCAATATGATCGTACTCATGCTGAATAACGCGCCCCTTTAAACCGTTAAAGGTTTCTACATGCTCATTCCATTCGGCATCGCGGTATCGGATGGTAATTTCCTCTGGACGATCCACATCTCCGCGCACCTCCGGTATGCTTAAGCAACCTTCATTAAAGGCAAACTCTTCTTCAGAAGAATCTTCAATTTGCGCATTGATAAACACCTGCCTAAAATCACCTAGCCCTTCTGGGTCTTGCTCACCTTCCTCTACAAAACCGCTGGTGTCTACCACAAAAACCCTAATAGCCTTGCCTATCTGAGGGGCCGCCAAGCCAACTCCATGCGCTGCCTGCATGGTTTCCCACATATTTTCAATTATCGCTTGCAGTTCCTCGCTGTTTTCAACCGGCTTACATTTTTCACGTAAAACGGGATCTCCGTAGGCAACAATAGGGTAAATCATTCAAAAAATTCTTTTGGCAAAGGTACAGTAACCATGGTCTAATAAAAAAGTGCGTTAAAGACCTTTTGCTTTAAGATAGTCTTCTAAAATCAGAGCTGCACTCACCGCGTCTAAAGCGCCTTTTTGCTGCCGCTTCTTTTTCTTCACCCCACTTTTCACCAGCGATAGAGCGGCCATTTTACTGGTAAAGCGCTCATCGTGCAAAACTACTGGCACTGGTTTAAAGTGCTTTTCTAGACGTGCTTTCCAATCCAATACGCGCTGAGTATTATCAGTAGCTTGGCCTTGCAAGTTTAGCGGGTACCCTAGAATAAAGGCTTCTACCCTTTCGGGCGAAAGCCAGTTTTGCAAGTGGGTTAAAAGCTGCTTGGTAAGCACCGTTTCTTTAGGGGAGGCAATAATTTGCAGTTCATCAGTTTCTGCAATACCCGTACGTTTTTCACCTATATCTAGGGCAATAAGTTGCGCCAAAGCCTTTATTTTGCGGCTAAAATAAGGAGAGAAAAAAAGCTTTATGGAAACCATTGCTAAAAAGATTGAAGAGGCCTGGGAAAACCGCGAATTGCTCAAGCAACCCGAATATTTGCAAGCCATTGAAAACACGCTGGAACAAATAGACAAAGGAAAACTGCGCTGTGCAGAGCCCACCAGCCAAGGCTGGCAGGTAAATGAGTGGGTTAAAAAAGCGGTGATTCTTTATTTCCCTACCCGCAAAATGGAAGCTTTGGAAGCAGGTCCACTGGAATTTCACGATAAAATTCCTTTAAAAAACAATTACCAAGAACTCGGTATACGCGTGGTACCGCACGCTGTAGCTCGTTACGGGGCTTACATAAGTGCCGGAGTGGTGCTAATGCCCAGCTATGTAAATATTGGTGCCTATGTAGGCGAAGGCAGCATGGTTGATACCTGGGCTACCGTGGGCAGTTGCGCGCAAATAGGTAAAAACGTGCACCTTAGCGGAGGTGTGGGAATTGGGGGTGTTTTAGAACCCGTCCAAGCCAGCCCGGTAATAATTGAAGACAACTGTTTTATTGGCTCACGCTGCATAGTGGTAGAAGGCATTAGGGTAGGAAAAGAAGCGGTGCTGGGAGCGAATGTAGTGCTCACCGCCTCCACCAAAATAATTGATGTTACCGGTGATGAGCCCCAAGAAATTAAAGGGCATATACCCCCTCGCAGCGTAGTGATACCCGGCAGCTATCCTAAAAAATTTAAGGCGGGTGAATACAATGTACCCTGCGCGCTTATTATTGGGGAGCGCAAAGAGAGTACGAATAAAAAAACATCGCTCAATCAAGCCTTGCGGGAATTTAACGTAGCGGTATAGGTTTTATAAAGTAATTGAAACCAGCCCTTTTCTTTAATTAATTAACTTAGTGTAATATTTACACTTATGAGTACACACGATTCTTCTTATTTTCAAGTAGCCCTGAGTACCAGCTTGGTGGTATATGGTTTTGACGGTGAAAACCTCTTGACGCTGATTGGGCAAAAGCCTCAGGAACCTTACAAAGGTGCCCCTATGCTACCCACCACCATGGTTAAACCCGACCAATCTGTAGAGGACGCAGCTGCAGCAGTTTTAACGGAAAGCTTGGGTTTGAGTGATTACTACCTGGAGCAGCTCAACGCCTTTTCTAAGCTCTACCGAAAACCAGAAGGCCGGGTGGTAAATATTGCCCATTACAGCTTAATAAAGCATGAGCTTATGGAGCGTAAGCCAGCAGCCGGTTACCAATGGATTCGCCCAAAAGAGATGCCTGATTTGGTGTATGACCACAACCAGATTTTTGATTTTGCCCAAGAGCGCCTTAAACGCAGAGTAAAGCACCGCCCTATAGGTTTTAGGCTTTTGCCGAAGGAATTTTCTTTCAATCAAATTCACTTGCTTTATGAGCAAACGCTAGGCAAAAAACTGGATAAGCGTAATTTTCATAAAAAACTTATGCGCAGCAAGCTGCTCATAGATGAGCATAAAGCTGAAAAGATGGACGGCAGCAATAAACCCTCGCACCTGTACTCTTTCAATGAAAAACGGTACAACAAGCTTAATTTACGCGGCTACGATTTTAAATTCTAAGCGTCTGTAAAAATTTGTTTCAAAATTTCCTGAGTAATGGCGTAGGTAGGTACAATGCCCTCGGCTCCTAAACTACCCGATGAAAGCGTGCTGCCGGTCTCTAAAGGATTGTCAGAAGCATAATAGGCATAGCGTAATGAAACATTTTCGGGCACGCTTTTGCGGATGCGAGATGCACTTTGAATAGCCTTTTGATAATGGGCGCCTTCCATTTCAATACCCACAGCCCGCCAGGTACTGCTTAAAAAATGATTGAGCACATCGCGGTTTTGGAGCGAAGTGCCTAACACGGTAATCATTGGACCCTCAAAAATGCCCAATCCCAAATCTTTAAACTGGGCTGGTCTCAACTCATTGTAAAAAGGATAGTTATCGGCCGTACCTTCAAAAACATGAGCGGTGGGGATCATTATATCGCCTTTTTTCCCAGCTAGAATACCTGCTTTACCCATTACGGAAACAGACTGCACGGGCATGGAAATGGACTCTTCATCCGAAGGTTCAAAAGGCTTAAGAAGCTCGTCCATGCACTCAAAGGCCTGCTCACCAAAAGCATAATCCATCACTAACAACAGTGGCTTTTCCTGGGTTTTTAAAACAAGACCCTTTGGTAAAGGGAGGTCTTCCAACGCCTCTGTGTCTATAATTTGCACGTCTAAATTGGTGCCATTCACGTCTTGAATAGTGGTTAAACCATTCTTCAAAGCAAACTCCGTAATTGTTTGCTCCAACTGAGGGTTCTTAGCCGTTTGTTTCGCCAGGTCTGCCAGACTGCTAAAGGCCTCATCGGGCAAGGACCCTAAACCGTAAAGGGTATTTTTAAAGCTGTGCAAATTGGCACTAATGATGTGCAGTGGGCGCTCAAGCCAGCCTTTTTGGTGCAAGAAGCTTTTAATATTATTGGCCCAGGCCTCTCCATACACGTGGTGACCAATTACGTCTCGTAATTTGGCCGAGAAGAAAATTTCACGCGTGGGACCTTCACTACTTTCTTTCACGGAAATCTGGCCCAGCCAGTACACAAAATGGTAAAGGCTGTTGGTGCCTTTGCTTTTTTCAAATTGTTCTACGGCCCTGCGGGTCTCGCCCATGGTACGACCCAAAACATTACTGAGGTATACCAAAGCTTTTTTGGGGTCTATGGCCTCTCCAGCCGATTCAGCCTCAACCGTTTTTTCCAGGCAGCGCCAGTTGTTGGTCACCCGCCCCTTGGCGTCCATGGCGTGTCTTTTAATTTTATCGGCTTCTATAAATAAGAAAGTGAGGTGGGTAAGAATGTCGTAGATATCAGACCGGCCACGGCTCATTTCAACGTACATGCGGGTTTCATCAATGCGGTAGCAATTACGCCTGCGTTTAGAAGGCATTACCGCAGCGTGCCCTGCCTGCTCGTATCCTTCTCTGGCGGTAAGCTTTAAAATGGCACATTCTTCTATGCCTTTGGGCAAGCGTTCAGCCACATACAACAAACCGTTTAATTCCACTTTTTCAGGATCATTTATGGCTCCGTAAATCTCTGGGTTTAAGCTGTACAAGGCCTGCTTTAGCGCCTGGCCACTAATACCCGAGGGTTTATAACTACCGCGTATAATTAATTGACGCATGGTAATATACAAGCGCTCTATGGCGGCTCTGGACTCTCGGGATCTCTTTTTAGAATACGACATAGAAAATAGGAATTGCTAAAATAAACTTACAAACTGGGGTTAAAGGTTTAGGAAATTTGTCAGTTTAGTTAAAATACAAGTACAAGCCTAGCGGCTGGCAGAATTACCACAAATTTAAACATTGGTGGTTTGCCCTAAAAAAACCAGCAAGCTTTCCCGTTTTTAAGCAGTGAGAGGCTAAGTTTGCAGGTCTAAATAAAACACCCAAAATGACTAATCCCTGGCACAGTGTATCCATAGGTGAAAATGCCCCGGAAACGGTACGTGGCATTATTGAAATTCCTAAAAACTGCCGTGCTAAATATGAGCTCGACAAAGAATCGGGCATGCTTATTCTAGACCGTGTGCTCTACTCTTCCATAAACTACCCCGCCAATTACGGTTTTATTCCGCAAACTTATTGCGATGATGGCGACCCCCTGGATATTCTGGTGCTTTCCCAAATTGAAATTGTACCCATGTGCCTGGTGGAAGCCAAGGTGTTAGGTGTTATGCGCATGATGGACGGGGGTGAGATGGACGACAAAATTATTGCCGTGGCCGCCAATGACATGAGCGTGAATCATTTTAACCACATTAATGAGCTGCCGGAACACTCTCTACGGGAGCTGCGTAGCTTTTTTGAAGACTATAAAAAATTAGAAAACAAAGAAGTGGTAGTAGAAGATTTCCAAGACCATGTTACCGCCCATGAAGTAATTAATCAGGCTATAGCCGATTATAAAACCAAGTTTAGCTAGTCGCAATTTGACTTAGAGCTTAATCTAATTTTAACGGCTCTGGGGAAAGGCTTTCCCTCCTTAATTTCTTATTATTGAGATAGATAAAAAAGGAAATGGGAAAAACCATCATTGTTTCTAACCGCCTACCGGTTAGAATTGAGCGAAATCAGGAAGGCTACCGTTTTAAGGCCAGTGAAGGCGGTTTGGCCACCGGCCTGGGCAGCATTTACAAAGAGGGCAACAACATTTGGATTGGCTGGCCCGGAGCAGCCTTTGAGGAAGATTCGGTAAAAGGGGAAATTACGGCTGGCTTAGCCCGGGAAAGCATGAAACCCGTATTTCTCACTCCGCAGGAAGTGGATGAGTACTACCTGGGTTTTAGTAACCAAACCCTTTGGCCCGCCTTTCATTATTTTGTGCAGTACATCCGCTACAGCGAGGAAATGTGGCGGGCCTATGAAGCCGCTAACCGAAAATTTGCCAACCGTATTTTAGAAAGCCTAGAGCCAGGCGACATTGTGTGGGTGCATGATTATCAACTTTTGCTGGTTCCCCGCATGCTACGCCAGGCGCAACCTGATATCACCATTGGTTTTTTTCAGCACATCCCCTTCCCTTCTTACGAGGTTTTTAGAATGCTCCCCTGGCGCAGGGCGCTGCTAGATGGCATGCTAGGCGCTGATTATGTGGGTTTTCATACCTATGATGATATGCGCCACTTTCTTAGTTCGGTACACCGTTTAGCGGGCTATGATTACAACCGCAATGAGATTCAGTTGGAAGACCGTTTAGTAGTGGCGGACTCACTGCCCATGGGTATTGACTATGAAAAGTTTGCGCAAAACGCAGTAAGTTCTCCAACCGAAGAACGGATGGAGCGGTACCGTAAAAGCTTTGGCGCCACACAGGTGGTTCTATCGGTAGATCGCCTCGATTACTCCAAAGGTATTCCCAAGCGCTTGCAAGCTTTTGACCTGTTTTTAGAACAAAACCCGCAGTACCAAGAAAAAGTATCACTACTGCTGATAGTGGTTCCCTCGCGCGATGCCGTGCCCAGTTATCAAGAACTAAAAGAGGAAGTAGACCAATTGGTAGGCCAAATAAACTCTAAATACGGACGCATTAGCTGGACCCCCATTCACTATTTCTACCGCAGCTACCCCCTACCGGCCCTGTCGGCTTTTTACCGCTTGAGTGACGTAGCTATGATTACCCCTTTGCGGGATGGTATGAATCTGGTTTGCAAGGAATACATTGCCTCGCGGCCGCATAAAACCGGGGTGTTGGTTTTAAGTGAAATGGCAGGTTCAGCCAAAGAGCTATCAGACGCTTTGTTGGTTAACCCTAATGATTTACAGGCTATGGCCGATACCCTTAAAAAGGCCCTCACCATGCCTAAAGAAGAGCAGCGCCAGCATATTGAAGTGATGCAGCAAAGTTTGCAGAAGTACACCATTTTTAATTGGGTAGAACTCTTTATTGGCAACCTGCAATGGGTGAAAAGCAAACAACACCGCCTTGATACACTGCAGCTTGCACCATCGCGGCAAGCACAACTTTTAAAAGAATACCAGAAAAGTGCCACTAGGCTATTATTGCTAGATTATGACGGTACGCTGGTGCCTTTTCACATTGACCCTTTAGCCTGCAAGCCCGATGAGGAATTAAATAGCCTTTTGCAGGAGCTGGGTAATGACCCTAAAAATCACTTGGTAATCATTAGTGGCCGCAAGGCAGATACCCTTGGCGAATGGCTGGCGCACTTACCAGTAAAACTGGTGGCCGAACACGGTATTTGGACCAAAGAAAAAGATGCCGACTGGCAACTAAACCCGGAGCTGGTGCAGCCTGAGTGGAAAGAAGAGGCTCGAAAAATCATTAATTTTTACGTAGACCGTACCCCGGGGTCCTTTTTAGAAGAGAAGCGTCATGCGCTGGTATGGCACTACCGCAAAGTGGAAAAAGGTTTAGGAGAGTTGCGTAGTGCCGAGCTTAACAGCCACCTCAAGCACTTTATGGAGCAACAAAGGCTACAGGTACTGCACGGCAACCACGTGGTAGAAGTAAAACCCAATGCCGTAAACAAAGGCACCATTGCCCAGAAATTACACCAGAAACTAGAACCTGATTTTACCCTGGCCTTAGGTGATGACCGCACTGATGAAGACACTTTTGCCAGCCTGCCTGAAACAGCCTACACCCTAAAGGTTGGAAAAGGCGCCAGCCGCGCCCGCTACTCGGTAGAGGATTACCAGGCGGTGCGCAATCTGCTTAAGAGCCTGCAAGATTTGTGAAGGGAACTGAAGTCCTTGATTCTCATTTTGCTGGTCAGCTTAGTTTTGGGGCTAACGAGACGTTGGTTGTTCCATGTGAAGCGCAAACGAAGAAGGAAATGGTACCGCGAAGTCTATTTGAAATCAGATGCCTGGCAGCGTAAGCGCTATGTTGTGCTTAAACGCGATAACTGGAAATGTGTGTACTGCGGTGCTAAAGCCACCCAGGTACATCACAAGCGCTACGCCAAAAGAAAAATTGGCAAAGAACCCATTAATTGGCTGGTCTCCATTTGCCGCTCATGTCATGAAAAGCAGCACAAGATTACCTAAAACCACCTCAGCGCTTGCTGACCAATGGGAAAACTAAATTCTTTATTTTTAAAGGGTAAAAAACAGCTTTCTTAAACGAACCAGCTAAAGTTGCGATGAAACAAACCAATCAATCGGAACTTTTAAATAAGCAAAAACAAACCCTGTTGGTATTGCAAGATGAGCAAGTGCTAAACAGCGCGGGCCAGCGCCTGGGATACACCAAGGAAAATGCCCTCTACAATATGCAAGAACAGAAACTGTGCTATGTGCAGCAAGGCGAGCTCTTCAATTATCAATGCCAAAAGCTAGGTACGCTAAAGCACGGCCAAATAGTGAACCCACAAGGGCAAATGTTATTGCAAGTTAAAGGCAGCGATGCCCGCGCTGAAGCTTTACTAGGGCTGGCCTTCTTTTTCTTTCTACAATAAAATACTGATGAAATTTGAGACGCCATTTTAATTAAAGCCAGTTGCCCCACGGTGTATGCCTTTTGTGAAAACATGGAGACCAACTACCTCAATTGACATCAAGAGCATAAGGCTTTTGAATGGCGGCACAGAAAAGGCTTGGCTGTGGGTAACGTGTTTTATTTTGAAGAAGAAAATGGCGGACAATTACTGAAAAAAGAAACCCGCTTTACCAAAATTAAGCCCCACCGCTACATTGAATTTACCATGGTGAATTGGTTCTACCGTTGGTTTATTCCTAAAATGACCTTTACTTTCACACCTACAGTCGCAGAAAACAATTGTCTTTTTACCGCCCAGGTATTTCTACGGGGTATAGGCCCCTTAGGAAAATGGGGCCACCGCCAAGAATTTGCAGCCGTACAACAACACATGAAAGAAGAGGGGCTTAATCTCAAAAGGCTTATCGAAAACGCCCGGTAAACTCCCGTTCCTTAAGACCGGGTTTATTTTTCGCGAAAAGGTTATTTATCGTAATATTGCAATTAAACAATAAAAGCATGGGGCTTACCAAGTCTGAAATTTTCACCCAACAGGAAAACCAACTGGCCCAAATGGCCAAGGCGCTGGGCCACCCAGCCCGGATTAAAATTTTGCAGCATCTTTTTAAGCTGCAGTCATGCGTATGTGGTGATTTAGTCACCGAAATTGGCTTGGCCCAGCCCACCATCTCACAACACTTAAAAGAACTGAAACTGGCCGGCTTAATCAAAGGGCAAATTGAAGGCACCCGCGTGTGCTACTGCATAGACCAAAAAAAATGGCTGGAGTTTAAAGCCATTTTGTCGCGCTTTCTGGAACAGGCAGCCCCTGATAATCCAGCCTGCTGCTAAAATCTTTTAAGAACTTTAAATCCATCTAAATGAAGCTTCGTCAAGTAAAATCCATTTTAACTCAAGTATCAGACCTTAACTTTCGGTTACCCGATGGCACTCGGGTGCCCTCCCACTTTCACGTCACAGAAATTGGCAAAGTGAACAAGCACTTCATAGACTGTGGCGGCACCGAGCGCCAGGAAACGGTCGTAAATTTTCAACTCTGGGTGGCTGAAGACTATGACCATCGGCTGCAGCCGGAAAAACTAGGGACCATAATTGAAATGGCCGAAAAATCTCTGGATTTGCCGGATGCTGAAATTGAAGTAGAATACCAAGGTGCTACTATTCAAAAGTTTGGGCTGCAATTTAACGGGAAGGATTTTGAACTTACCGCGCAGCAAACCGACTGTTTGGCCAAGGACCAGTGTGGTATTCCTGCTGCCAAACCCAAAGTAGCGCTGGCTGATTTGCAAAAAAGCCCTGGCTGCACACCAGGCGGTAACTGTTGCTAAAATGGAAATAATGTCACCTACCCTCTTTCCAAAGCTTGCCCAAACAGTGAATGAATTGGCGCGGGAAAGCACTGACCTGGAACGCAGAAAAATTCTGCAACCTTTCATAGACTACCTGCAAGGAAAGCTAGCCCGTCAGGAAGAAATTCGGTTGAATTTCATTTGCACCCATAACTCTCGCAGAAGTCACTTGGCCCAGGTTTGGGCGCAGGCTCTGGCGCATTATTTTGCCTTACCCCAGGTATCTTGTTACTCAGGTGGTACAGAGGCCACCGCCCTTTTCCCGCGTATAGCAGAAACCCTAGCGGCCTCAGGTTTTACAGTGAGTCAGCTTTCTAAAGGCATCAACCCAGTTTACAGCTTAAAATTTTCAGCTAACGAGGCAGCGGTCATTGGCTTCTCCAAGCAGTTTGGAAATCCGTTCAATCCACAATCGCATTTTGCGGCCGTACTCACCTGTGCCCAGGCCGATGCTGACTGCCCATTTGTGGCCGGAGCGGAAAAACGCATATCCATACCTTTTGAGGATCCAAAGGCCTTTGATGAAAGCCCCCAGGCCGCAAAAAAGTACGAGGAGTGCAATAGGCAAATTGCCAGTGAGTGGTTTTACGTGTTCAACCAATTAAGTTTATAAAATGGCCCTAAAAAAATTAGGCTTTTTAGACCGCTACCTCACTCTTTGGATTTTCCTTGCCATGCTCATTGGGGTAGGTTTGGGTTATTTCTTTCCCCAGATACCCGAAAGGGTTGAGAGTTTAAGCAGTGGTACCACCAACTGGCCCATAGCCATTGGCCTGATTGTAATGATGTATCCTCCGCTGGCCAAAGTCAATTACCGCTTACTACCCAAGGTTTTTAAAAACCTTAAAATTCTCTCCATTTCCTTGCTGCTCAATTGGGTAATTGGCCCGGTGCTGATGTTTGTGTTAGCCATTCTTTTTTTAGAAAACCACCCCGAATATCTAGTAGGACTCATTCTTATTGGCTTGGCGCGATGTATTGCCATGGTGCTGGTTTGGAATGACTTAGCAGAAGGAAGCAGCGAGTATGGAGCGGGCCTGGTGGCGCTTAACAGCCTCTTTCAGGTTTTTGCCTATCCTTTTTACGCCTGGGTTTTCATCACCGTGTTACCCCCCTACTTGGGTTTTGAAGGCGCTATTGTAGAAATTTCCATGGGTACTATTGCCCAAAGCGTGGCCATTTATCTGGGCGTTCCCTTTTTGCTGGGGCTACTAAGCCGCATTATCTTGGTGCCGCTCAAAAGCCGGGACTGGTATCAGCAAAAATTCTTACCCCGCATTGCCCCACTTACCCTGGTAGCTTTGCTTTTTACCATTATGCTTATGTTTTCGCTCAAAGGTGAACTGATTGTAGAATTACCCATGGATGTGCTGACTATAGCCTTGCCTTTGTTGGTATACTTCCTGGTGATGTTTGTGCTGGGTTTCTTTTTCTCCAAAGCCATGGGCGCCCCTTATGACCAAACTGCTTCGGTCGCATTCACGGCTGCGGGCAACAACTTTGAGCTGGCCATAGCCGTAGCCATAGCCGTTTTCGGGCTAAACTCTGGGCAAGCCTTTGCAGGGGTTATTGGTCCGCTGGTTGAAGTACCGGCTTTAATTGCCCTGGTGCGTGTTTCTTTTTGGTTACGCAAAAAGTATTACACGCGAAAAGCCGCCTAAACCAAAATGAAGGTTTTGGCCGTTCAACTGATTGAAAAGATCATTAGCCGTACATGGGCTTCTCCAACTTGTTGTTAATGCGAGTGGCCGCATTTACCAACCCCACGTGGCTGTAGGCCTGCGGAAAATTGCCCCACATGGAACCGTCTTTTTCATTTACGTCTTCACTCAACAAACCCAAGTGATTGCTAAAGCTCAATAATTCCTCAAAAGCGGCCATGGCATCCTCTACCCGGCCAACGCAGGCCAGGGCCTCGGCATACCAAAATCCACAGATTAAAAAGGTGGTTTCCGGTTGCCCGAAATCATCAGCCACCCGGTAGCGGTAAAACAAACCCTTGCCTGCTTTTAAATCTTCCTCCAGAGCTTTAAGATGGTCTTTGGCTTTTTGAGAATGGTGGGGCAAATATTGCATTATAATCATCTGCAGCGTGCTGGCGTCCATGTGTTTGAAATGGGTCCCCTGCCCGTAAGCATTGCGCTCAGGTAAATAACATTTCTCAATCCATGCCTGGGCCTGACGGGTAATCTTTTGGGCCTGTGTCTCCAAATCTTCTTTTTTGAGCCAACGGGCCATTTTCGCTGCCGCTTGTCCGCCTGCCCACTGAAATAGGTTGGTGTAAGCATGGTGATCGGCTTTGTTTCTAAACTCCCAAATACCTGCATCGGCCTCATTTATGGTAGACTCCATTTTCTCCAAAACGTTGCGCAGAAGCGTATCGCTACTGGCGGCTGGGTTATCGCGAAAGCGGCTGTCTAAATATAGCGGCAAAATAGCCAGTAAGATTTGCCCGTACACATCATTTTGAATGTGGGTATAGGCATCATTACCCACCCGCACGGGCTGGTTGTTCTGGTATCCCGGTAAGGGTAATTCCAACTCGGTTAATTGGCTCTCCCCACCTACTCCATAGAGCGGCTGTACGCGTTGGGCATCCTTCATAGGAATATTGGTAATGAAGGCAAAGTATTTTTCCATTTCCTCAAAATGGCCAATATTGTTAAAGGCGTTTAGGGTATAAAAAGTATCGCGCATCCAGCAGTAACGGTAGTCCCAGTTACGCGTGCTACCAGGCGATTCTGGTAGACTGCTGGTAGGGGCCGCAATGATGGCTCCTGTATCTTCATACTGACAAATTTTTAAAGTAAGTGCCGAGCGAATGACCTGATTTTGGTAAAGGGTGCCAATACTGGTGCTCTTCACCCACTTTTGCCAATACTGGCAAGTACGTGCCAAAAAGTTTTCAGCCGTTTGCGCAATAGGGCCCTCCAAAGGCACTCCGTAGGTTAAAATGAGGTAATGGGTTTGGGTAAGCACAAAACCGTCACCTCTTTTCAAGTAATTTAAGGGAATATCGGTGCTTAGCCGCAGCGTCTCAGGCAAACCGTTGTAACGGATGTGATTGCTGCCCGTTTCAGAACTCAGCTCCTGTTCGCCATAACCACCAACGGGCCGGCAATTTATGGCTACTTCCGGGAAACCGTGCATGGGCTCAATTTTACGAATGAGCATTAAAGGCCGGTAATAACGCTCAAATTGAAAAAAGCGCGGAGCAAAATCAGTGACGCGGTAACTGCCTTGTGCGGTGCGTACCTCAGTTTCTAAAATATTGGTGTTGTACTGGTATTGCTGGCTGCTTTGAAATTCAGAGGTGGTTGGTTTAATGGAAAACTCTCCGCCCTTATCACCCGCCACAAGTCGCCCAAAGGTGAAGCTACTATCAAAACGGGGTAAGCACATCCATTCAACATTGGTATCTAAGCCTACCAAGGCTAAAAAAGAGCAGTTCCCCAATAAACCGAAGTTGTAAGTATGTTTTTTGGCCATAATTTCTTTTGAGCTTTCAAGCTAATTTATTTGCAGAACTTAGCTGCCCCTGCAACTAAGAATTATAGAATGGCCGTAAAGTTTACAAAAACCTTGAGGGTAACTTCTAAAGACACCGATGCCTTGGGCCATGTGAACAACCTGGTGTATTTGCAGTGGGTACAGGATATTTCCAAAGCCCACTGGCAAGAGGTAGCTCCCCAAACCGTGCAAGACCAATGGGTTTGGGTGGTGTACCGGCATGAGATCAATTACTACCGCCCGGCTTTTGCCGTTGATTCTCTGGAAATTAGCACTTGGGTAGAGGCGATGCAAGGCGCAAAAAGTAAGCGCACAGTGCAAATAACACGAGGCGAAACACTGCTTTGTGAAAGCCTTACCACCTGGGTGATGGTTGACGCACAAAATCACAAACCACAGCGGGTACCCAAAGATCTAGCGGAACTATTTGTGAAAGCTTAGAAGAGGTAATTCAGGTTTTACGGGCCTTAAGGCCTTTACCTGGGCTGGCAAGTACATTTTCAGAAAGCCTCCCGGATTGGACCACAGCTTCTTGGCCTCGATAACCATCTTGTCTGTTACCTCAGCGGCCGTGCCTAAAACAGTAGAGGTGCTCAAGCCATTTTCACTCATGTGGCCATCCTAATCGGTGGCGCTCACTTCCAATAATGCACAAGAATCAGCGCAGGCATAAGTGGCCAGGTTAGCTGAAATTTGTACGGAAGTGCCCAAATGTTTTTGCAATTTATTGTACACCATTTGGCGGGCCGCGCTGCGGCCAAAGTCAAGGCTGTTAAAAGTAACCCGCGCCTTAAAAGTCTAAAGTTCCTTGCTGCTCACGCAAAATTCGTATTGCGCTTTTTGCGCCCATAGGCCAAAAGAAACAAGCAGAATGGCCAGCGTAAGTAGTCCCCTTCCTTTCATTACACCCACCGGTATTACTTGAATTGAAGGGCGCTCTTTTCCGGTTTTGTAAACAAATGGAGTAGCCTACCTTCGTGGCTTTAAAGAATTTTATGCCCACGCCCTTAACTCCGCAAATTGCTCAAGCTTTAAACCTAGCCCCAAAAAAGGTGCAGGCCACCCTGCAACTGCTTAATGATGGGGCTACCATACCCTTTATTGCCCGCTACCGTCAAGAGGCCACGCAAGGATTAAACGAGGTGGAAATATTGAACATTGCCCAAAATCTGGAAAAACTCCAAAGCCTGCAAAAGCGTAAGGTCAGTATTTTGGAGAGCATTGAGGAGCAAGGAAAACTCACCGATGTATTAGCACAAAAAATTGAGACCACTTGGAGCAGCACCGAACTGGAAGACCTTTATCTGCCCTACAAACAAAAAAGAAGAACCAAGGCCACGGTTGCCCGCGAAAATGGTTTGGAGCCCCTGGCGAAAGTATTGATGAAGCAAAGCATTACGCGCCCGGCCGAAGATCTGGCGCATGACTTTTGCACTTCGGCTGTGGCCGATGTTTCAGAGGCTTTGGAGGGAGCGCGCCACATCATTGCTGAATGGGTGAATGAAAACGCCCGCGCCCGGCAAGGTTTGCGCAGATTATTTGGCAAAGACGCGGTGATTAGTGCTAAAGTGGTTTCTACCAAAAAGGAAGAAGCCGCAAAATACCGCGACTATTTTGACTTTTCAGAACCGCTGAGGAAGATTCCCAGCCACCGCCTACTGGCCATAAGACGTGCCGAAGCAGAAGGTTTTTTACGTGTAAATATTGCTCTCCAAAAGGAAACCGCCTTGCAGCAATTGGAACGGTTTTTCTGTAAGAATGCTACGGAGAGCAGCCATCAGATAGCCCTGGCTTTGGCCGATAGTTACCAACGGCTTTTAAAGCCCTCACTGGAAACCGAGTTTAAAAATAAAAGCAAGGCTAAAGCCGATGAACAGGCCATTGCCGTATTTGCAGAAAACCTGCGGCAACTTTTGCTTACCCCGCCTTTGGGGCCTAAACGAATTTTGGCCATTGACCCAGGTTTTAAAAGTGGCTGTAAGGTAGTTTGCCTGGATGCTCAAGGCGAATTGCTCTACAATGAAAACATTTACCCACACCCACCCCAAAATGAAAAGGGACGAGCCGCTGCCAAAATTGCCCAGCTATTGGAAGCTTATAAATTAGAAGCTATTGCCATAGGCAATGGCACAGCCGGCCGAGAAACCGAAGACTTTATTAGCCAGAAGGTGCGCTTTAAAAGGCCGGTGCAGGTTTTTGTAGTCAATGAAGCGGGTGCCTCCGTGTACTCGGCCTCTAAAATTGCCCGTGAAGAGTTTCCCAACTATGACGTAACGGTGCGGGGTGCGGTAAGTATTGGCCGCAGACTTATGGACCCACTGGCTGAACTGGTGAAAATTGATCCTAAAAGCATTGGCGTGGGGCAATACCAGCATGATGTAGATCAAAAGCTTTTAAAGGAAAGTCTGGATCAGGTAGTGGAAAGTGTGGTGAATCAGGTGGGCGTAAATGTGAATACCGCCAGCGCCCATTTACTCAGTTATGTGTCAGGCTTAGGACCTAAATTGGCCGAAAACATTGTGAAGCACCGTGCGGAAGTAGGTCCTTTCCCATCGCGCCAAGCCTTGAAAAAAGTAAGCGGCATGGGCCCAAAAGCCTTTGAGCAATGTGCGGGGTTTTTGCGGGTGCCCGTAAGTAAAAATCCCCTGGACAATTCGGCAGTGCACCCTGAAAGTTATGCGCTGGTAAAGAAAATAGCGGTAAGTCTTTCGGCTGAAGTGAAACAACTCATTGGTAAAAAAGAACTGCTGCAAGATGTAAACCCCAAACAATTCACCTCAGAAGCCACCGGGTTTTTAACCGTGCAATCTATTTTAGAGGAGCTAAAAAAAGCCGGCCGCGACCCACGCGGTACTGCTCAAGTGTTTCAGTTTGACCCCAATCTGCGCAAGGTAGAAGATTTGCGGGAAGGCATGGTGGTGCCCGGCCTGGTGAGCAATATTACCAACTTTGGCGCTTTTGTAGACATTGGCGTAAAGCAAGACGGGCTCATCCACGTAAGTGAGTTGGCCAACCGTTTTGTAAGCGACCCTAATGAGGTGGTACAATTACAGCAAGAAGTGCGCGTGAAAGTGCTTAGTGTAGATGTGGAACGCAAGCGTATTCAGTTGAGCTTAAAACAGGTGTAGGTCTTAGGTTTATTGAGATTATAGGTTTTCTGGTTTTAGAGGGTTTAGAGGGTTCACGGGTGGTTGCACCGCGTGTAAACTATTGCTTAGCGCTAGAATTATTTTTTATTTTTAAAAACCAAACGCAAGACCTGGAGCATAAGCCAACCGCTGAAGACCCTTGAAGAATCACCGCTGGTTGTCACTGAAAACAAAACCATAAAAAGACTTTCCTTAAAGTATTACTTCACTAGCATTATTGAAGCTTACAACCTGGAACGAGGCTATCTCTTTACCCTCAAAAACCTACTCACACTGCCAGGAGATATGATGGTAAATAACTATTTGAGCGCAGGCAGATTGCGCTACGTTGCTCCTTTTAAACTGCTTTTTGTAACCACCACCTTGGCCTTACTGGTGATTAATTACACTTCAATTGGCAATTCCTTTATGGCCGGTTTTAATGAGTATGGCGATGAAAACGAATCACAAGGCAGAGAATTATTGGAAAGTTTGTATAGTTTTTTTAACGTAATCCTGTGGTTTTTTATCCCCATGGCTGCCTTGCTTCAAAAATGGCTCAACCGTAAAGCCATTTACAATTTTACCGAGCATTTGGTATTTCACACCTTCATGTTTTCAGCCTCCAATTTTATCACCCTGGTGTATGGCCTAGACCGGATTATTGGACCGCAGGCGGCCTATTTTATAGGCTTGATTCTATCTATTGGCTTTTACCTCTAGGGCTACCGGCAATTTTTAAAGAAAAGCTGGTGGCGTACAATTTTAGACAACACGGTAATTGTACTATTTGGTTTTGTTCTACAAGCTATTGCGCTAACCCTAATTCTTGTGATTATTGGTTTGACTAAAAAATTCCTGGGTTGGTAGTGGCTGAGGCTCTGTAAACCAGATGTACCAGAATAGGCCTCCATCATGACTTAGACTCAGTTCTAGGTACCGGTTCTGGTAAATAGCGTATGGAATGTTTAAAGTGTTTTTTTGCAGTTTCCAGGTGCGGGCCTGATGCAGAATACACTGTTGTTTGGTTCGCCAAAAAGATTCTGAAAAAGGCTGCTCGGTCTGCTGCAAAACGTAGGTGGCCAAAAAATCATTTTCTTGAGTGCTGTAAAATGGATAAGGAGAAAGGCTACCGTCCTCAAATGAAACTAAGCCTTCTGTGGGTTTGGCCTGGCTTCCGCCCGATGGTGAAAGCTCCGTTTGTACCTCAAAATTTTTTGGATTGTAGGCCGGCCTATGGGTGGCCTTAAGCCATACTTTGTAAGCTGCTTCCTTAACGCTCCACAGCAAAGCCTCAATAAAATAAGGCTGCTCAGCTTCCTCAATTAAGGATAATTCTTTGGCCGTAAAAACTTTAGCCCGAAAGCGTTTCAAACGCAGGCCCTGACGCTGCGGCCAGTCTGGCAGATAAATTAAATCATTGCCAATCAATCCTTCGCGTTAAGCAACTCTTGCACAATGTTTAAAGCCGCCCCAACCGTGAGCATCTTCTCGGCAGCTTCGTCATCAATCTCTACATCAAAAGCCTCTTCCAGGTCTAAAATAATATCCACCAGGTGAGCCGAGTTTACCTCCAAATCTTCCATTAGTTGGGTTTCTTTGGTGAGATTCTCAAAAGCCTCTTGATTTTGCACATAGGGCTCAATCACTGTTTTTAGCTGATCTTGTATTTCTTGTTCGGTCATAATTTCCAACTTTTATAAATCACGCAGGAGTTTACATCGCCAAAGCCAAAGCTTGATTTGGCCACCACCTGCATAGGAAAGACTTCGGTTTCACGTACTACACAATTCGCATCAATTTGTGCTAAAATGTCGGGGTGTAAGTTTTGGCAGTTTAAACTAGGGTGCGCCCAGTTTTGTTTCAACTGCAAGATTGCCGCAACCGATTCAATAGCCCCGGCTGCGCTTAGGCAGTGGCCGGTTAGCGACTTTAGGGCATTGATTTTGGGAAAATCCTTCCCTTTTAAACCTAAAGCAGTACTCCAGTTTTGGATTTCCAGCACATCGCCCATGGTTGAAGTGAGGTGGCCACAAATCAGATCAATTTCCTGGGGTTTCACTTGGGCTTGCGCCATGGCACCCGAAATACACTTTTGGGTGCCTAGGTTATTAGGAGCCGTCATGCTGCCATTGCCACGCTGGCCACCACTATTCACATAACCGCCCGCCACTTCTCCGTAAATGGTGGCGCCTCGTTTTTCGGCTGAAGCCAAAGATTCTAAAACCAAGGCTCCACCACCACTGCCCGGCACAAAGCCACTGGCATCAGCAGCCATGGGCCTACTGGCCTTGGTGGGCGCTTCATTAAAATTTTTGCTAAGCACGCGCATAGCATCAAATCCTCCCCAAACGTAGGGGCCATCTGCATCACAGCCACCAGCCAGCATTATTTCAGCGCGGCCTTGCCGGATGTGATCAGCCGCCATAATGATGGATTCAGTACCCGTACTACAGGCACTGGAGTTGCTGGTGACCCAATTGCCCAAACCTAATTTTCCGCTTAAAAATGCGCTAATGCCACTGGGCATGGTCTGCTCCACTACAGATCCGCCTAAGCGTTTTACTTTCCCTTCATCCGTTTTGTAAATAGCCTCCCGCAAAGTTTGCACTCCACTCATACCCGTCCCAAAAACAGTACCCCATTGCCAACGCGGTTCATCGTCAGGATTGGGCAATGGCAAACCCGAATCTTGCCAGGCCTCTAAGGCAGCAAGTATACCGTACATTACACCCTTGGCACTGAGTCTTTTAAGCTCCAGAGGGCTGAAGTTCTGCTCTAAAATTTCAGAATTTAGAGGGGGTATGCCGCCCACTTGACAACGGAAGTTTAATTCTTCCAGCTCTTTAATGTGTTGAATCCCTGAACGCCCAGCACGCAAGGCTTCCTCAAAGTTGGTCATGCCTACCCCGTTGGGCGCACAAATGCCCAAGCCCGTAATAACTACTCGGTGGTTTTTGGAAGCCATCATTTAAAAATCATTCCACTTAAAGTACCGCTACACACAACCTTATTGGAGTCAATTCGCATTTCGGTCTTCACTTTCAGTTTTCCCATGCGCCAATATATTTTTTCTGCCGTTACCGATACCGTTTCACCGGGTAACACCGGCTTTTTGAACTGCACCTGGGCCTCCGTAAAGGCAATTTTCAAAGGCTTGGTTTCGGGCTCTTCTGGCCTTTCTTTCAGGAGTAAAAACAGACCTAAACTTACCAGCCCGATTTGCGCCATGCACTCCGTTAAAATTACCCCAGGGGTAACCGGTTTGTCTTTAAAATGGTGCGCGTAAAAATAGCTCTCGGGCTTAAAGTGATAGTGCCCTTCTACCCGCTGCTCATCCAGATAATTGAGCTCGTCTACAAAAGTAAATCCAGGTCCGTAAGGCAAAAGAGCTAGTATTTCTTCCTTGGTTTTCATGCAATAGATTCACCACCGTCTACCGGTATTACCGCGCCATTGATCCATTCGCTTTCGCGCGATGCCATGAGCAGAACCACCTGCGCTACCTTTTCAGGAGTGGTTAGTTCCCCACGGGGATTTCGTTTTTCGGCCAACTTTAGCAAGCGCTCACTACCCGGTATCAGCCGTAAAGCCGGAGTATCTGTTACTCCTGGCTGTAAAATATTTGCTCGATGGCCCAATGCACCCAACTCCAGCGCCAGCTGCCGGTTTATGGCTTCCAGGGCCGCTTTAGCGGCTGAAACTGCTCCGTAATGCGACCATGCTTTGCGGGCGCCTTCACTGGTAAGGGCTAAAAAACTAGCGCTTGGAGCCAGCAGGCTTTTTTGATACAAACTACTCACCCAAGTGTAGTAGCTGGTGGCCATGGCATTAAGAGTAAGCTCAAAGTCCTGAGGTGCTAAAAGCCGCTCCCCCTCATTTTGGGCTACCATGGGTTTTAGATTTCCCTTGGCCAAACTGTGTAGTAGCAATTTCACTTGCAAGCCATTGGCTTGTACCTCTTGTAAAATGGCACTGCGGACGGCCTCATCCAAAGCATCTTGGTTGTAAGCCCAAATACGAATGCCAATTTCATGGCGCCAGCTTTCAAAGCTAGCCTCCACTTTTTGGCGCTCCGCTTTGCGAGCCCGGTAGACCAAAATGAGGTCATAGCCATTTTGGGCTAAAAGTTCAGCCGAAGCGTAACCCATACCGCTGCTTGCTCCTAAAATGAGTGCTACCGGTTTCATGCCTTCTTAAATTTTGAAATGGGACGTTTTTTTACCATGCCCCCTTTGGTATCTTTAATGCTGTTCATAATTACAAAAGCCTCTTCGTCAATTTTATTGATTTCAGTTTTGAGCTTGCTCATCTCCAGCCTGGTAATTACGGTGTATAAAATATCAATATCCTTAAGTGCTGAACCCGTGGGAGCATAACCACTTCTTCCGCGGTAAATGGTGCAACCCCGGCCTAAATGATTTACAATGGCCTTACGAATTTCTTCATTAAAAGGTGAAATTATGGTAACTCCCATATACTCTTCAATGCCGTCTATTACAAAATCAATGGTTTTAGCAGCCGTAAAGTAGGTAAGTATAGCAAAAAGGGCCGTTTCTACTGAAATAAAATACGCGCCCGCAGCAAAAATGAGAATGTTAAAAATAAGGATGATGTTGCCCACGGTTAGGCTGGAATTGCGGCTTAGGTAAATGGCCAAAACCTCGGTACCGTCTAAAATTCCGCCACCCCTAACGGCCATACCAATGCCCAGGCCCAAAAACAATCCGCCAAAAGCGGCTACCAGGAGTTCATTATCCGTGACTACCGGAAAGTGCACAAACTGTACGGTAAGCGCCAGCAGAAAAATACTGCCAATACTTTTTAATGCGAAGCGCGAAGAAACGGTGCGCCAACCCATAATTAGGAAGGGCAGGTTAAGCACTACCAGTAGAATGCTTATAGGTATTTGAGTAACCACATTAGTAATGAGTGAAATACCGGTGACTCCTCCGTCTATAAAACCATTGGGTATTAAAAAAGACTCTAAACCAAAGGCGGCCGAGGCCACTCCCACGGCCAGATATACGGCATCTTTAAGTTCATCTCGTAGCTCTATGGCCCACTGTTTTAGCTGCTCTTTACCCCTGGCATTTTTACCATAGTAAAGTTTAGCAGTGCTAATGATTATTTGCTGAAACAATGGATTCATAGGTTTTATTTTTCCCAGCGTAAAAGTAGGCGTTGCGCTGAAAAACCGGGTCCAAAACTGAGCATCAATCCGCGCTCGCCCTCTTCAATGGTTTTGTGTTCTAGATACTCCTCCAAAACATAGAGTACCGTGGCGCTGCTCATGTTCCCGTATTCTCGCAATACCTTTTTAGTGGCATCTATGTTTTTGCCTAATTTATGCAATAAGCTCTCTACCATTTGCACAATTTTTTTTCCTCCCGGATGAAAAATAAAGTGCTCTACATCAGCCACGCTTAATTGGTTGCGCTCTAAAAATGGAAAAAGAATCCTTTCAAAATGCTCTTCAATTTTGGCCGGAACTTCAGGATCTAAAACCATTTGCAGGCCCGTGTTTCTAAGGTTAAACCCCATCATATGCAGCTCATTGTAAAAGTGGTACATGCCATGGTCTTGAATAACCGGTTTTAGGGCATCGGGCTGAGGACCCAAAATGGCAGCCGCTACCCCATCGCCAAAAATGGCCGCACTTACCACATTGGTCATACTAAAATCATTGAGCTGAAAAGTACTGGTAGGTGATTCAAGCGAAACAATGGCCGCTCTTTTTTGCGGTTGCGCCCGCAGTAAATCATGGGCGTAAATAAGAGCTGAAACTCCGGCTGCACAGCCCATTTCCGTGATAGGCATGCGTATAATATCTTGCCGCATTTCCAGGCGATTGATGAGGTAGGCATCCACCGAAGGAATCATTATGCCGGTGCAGGAAGTGGTGATGATGTAGTCCAACTCATCGGGCTTGACCCCGGCTTTTTCTAAAGCTTTCGCCAGGGCTTCTTCGGCTAAATCGGTCATGCGCTCTGCGTACAACGCGTTTTTGTCTTCAAAGCTAGTGGCGGTAAAAACCTCTTCGGGCGACATAATGCTGTAGCGCCTGTCTACCTGGGCATATTTGAAAATGCGGAGTACTTTCTTTTGAAAACGCTCAGGCTGCCCATCTAGCCATGCTTCTACGAAAGGGAGAATTTCTTGGGTGGAGCGCGTATGAGCCGGAAGGGCCTTGGCGGTAGCTAATATTTTAGTCTTCATCATTCGGTATCTAGTGATTCAAGCAACAGACCCAGCGAAAGGCCCAACGCCATTTCACCGTGTAACGGCTGTAATTAGATTTGTGAAACAGGTAGGCCCAATCTTTTTGCGTAAAACTTTTTTGGATACTCAGGAGTCCATCATGTCTGCTAATATGGGAGAATTTTATGATTCTAGTGAGCATATTAAACAGGAAATAAGCCAGTTTGCTTCTTTCCAAATCGGTAATAATTACTTTAACGCCTTGCTTTTGGCAGGTGCTTAAAAATTCAATAATCTCCTCATCCTTAAAATGATGAAGAAAAAGGTTGAACAGCACCACATCGGCCTGCATGGCTTTCAATAGTTCTGGGCTAAGCATGGCTTTTTGGTAGCCAATGTTTAGCCCTTCTGAAAGGGACTTAGCGTAGGCTATGGCGTGAGCATTGGCGTCTACCCCGGTTAACCGAAACTTCTGGGGCCAGGCGGCCGTCTTTTTTGCGAGATAGCGTAAAGTATCGCCTCCCCCGCAGCCAATATCAGCCACGTGCCAGTGTTTTTGATTTGATTGTGTTTCCACTACCTCCTGCAAGGCCTGCCCTAATTGGCTGTAGCCACCCAGATAGCGGTTTACCCACTCCAGCTCCTTTAAATTTTCTGCCAAATTGTTTCCCTGCAACTCAAAGTCGTCCAGTATTTCAGGTTTTAGGCTTCTATGTGAAAAGTGAAATAGCAAATTCTAAGGTTATTTAGAAAGATAGTCTCTGAGGTTAGCCAACGTTTCAAAAGGCTGGTCTACGGCTGTAGCGTTGGCTAACCAGGCAGGTATGCTCCCCCCGGGGTTAGCTAAAACCTGATAGGTTACTTGCGTTTGCTCAGCTCCCTTGGGTTCTAAATACCAGAAACCTTTGAGGCTTGGTATCCGCACCCGGTTTTCTTCTTCGGGTAAATAATCGGGTAAACCCTCAATACTAACCCGCATATTTTTGCCTTCCGGCCGAAAATGAAAGTGTAAAATGGCGTCTCGGTCGTCTACGGGAAAAGGAGCATCCGTAACTGAATAATAGTAAATATGATTGGGCGATTGTTTGAGCACACGCGCCACTTTGTTGTCTGGAAGCCATTTGGACAAAGAGGCTACGTCTTTCAGGGCGGCTACAATGGCCTCTTGACTTACGGGTAAGGTAGCCACGCCTTTAAACTCATCAAGGTTTGAGCCTGCTACTGAGCGGGTGTAAACCTTAATGCCGGCTTGCTCTTTTTTCAATTGCCAAGGGGCGGCCATGGAACTGCTAAGGAACAGAAGGAGAAATAAGTTTTTCATAGAGTACAAGTCTTCGCAATTAACTTCATTTAAACATGAGGTTTTCTAAATGGGTTTACACCGAAATATATTGGCCATGGGCAAAACGGCTCACTCCGTGCAGTAGGGCCGGCCAGCTTTTAGCTAACCGCACGGCTGTGTTGCTCAAGGTACTTTTACCTAAAGTATGGCTGGCTATACGGCCAAAGCGCAAACGCTGTGCAAATTGTTCCTTCCAGGCCCGCTGATAGGCCAGTTCCATCTCAGCCCGGTTCATTTTCTTTTCTAAAAATGCAGCAATGTAATAGCTGGCCAAATGCGCAGCATGAATGGCCATGGCCATGCCATTACCGCAGAGCGGGTGAATTAAGCCGGCCGCATCGCCTACCATCAGGACGTGATTTTCAACCTGGGGCTTAGCACTAAAATTAACCTGTGAAATCACTAAAGGCTTGGGCATAAGTGGTTCAGCTTTGGCAAAAAAGGTTTTAAGAAAAGGGTTTTTCACCAGGTGCTTTTGTTGGTAATCTGCAATGGAATCATACGCATTAAAAGTACGGGTGGTGGTTAAATAACACACGTTCACGCGCTGCTCTTCCACTTGAGAAACTCCGCAATAGCCGCCCTCAAAATTGTGCAGACTTACCAATTCTCCGGGAATGTCTGCTTTAAAATGCTGTTTTACGGCTACGTAAGGGGTTTTCTGTTTCATGAATTTGCGCCCCAAGTTCTTATCCAACTTAGAACGTTTGCCGTGGGCACCAATCACCAGGTCTGCGGTAAAAACGCCCCCTTTAGCTGTGCTGACTTCAAACTGCCTACCTTCGAATTGAATGTTGGTAACTTCCGTTTTTAGTAAGATTTGGGCTCCTGCTTCTTCGGCTTTTTGTGCCAAAAACTGGTCTAAGTAATAGCGGCTCACCCCAAACCCTCCCAGAGCTAAGGGGCTTTGCGCCTGTTGTCCGTTTTGGGCGGTAAGTTGTAACTGAGTGATAGAGGGTAAATCCAAATCTTGTGGAAAAAGACCAAAGCTTTCCAGCAAGGGTTTTACTTCATTGGAAATGTACTCTCCACACACCTTATGGCGCGGTAAACTTTTCCGCTCTAGCAGTAGTACCTTAAAGCCTTTCTGCGCAAGCTCAAAAGCACTGACTAAACCCCCTAAGCCTGCTCCAACAACGGCAATTTGATAATGATTTTGGTTACTCACTTTTCTGCTAATTAAAAAGCCCCGATACCAAAAGGCATCAGGGCATTAAAAGTTTTAGCGCAGCGCTTTTCTAAAGGTCAAAACGTTTTTGCAAACTTTTGGGTAAAGCATCTTTGTGCATCAGCACGCCAATGGTTTTATAGCGTACAAAGGCCTCTGAAGCGTAAATGTAACCGGGGCGCTTGTCGTTTTGACGTTCACCCCAAGAGTTCTTTACAATGTAAAATACGGTGCCGGTTTGGTCTTTTACCATGCCGGTAATTTGCATGCCGTGGTCGTCTGTGGTGCTGTAGTTATTATAGGCAGCCTGGCGTACTTCAGGGGTAATTTCTTTTTCCTCAATAGGTTCGCTAAAAAGCTTCTTGCGCTCTTCAGCAGACATTTCTTTTACCGCTTTGGCAGGAACAATAGCCAAACCATTTTTGAGCGAAAAGCCCTTTTCTGAAACATCGGTTGCCCAGGAAACGGTATAACCTTTCTGTAAAGAATGGTTTACGGCCTCTACCATATCATTAAGTGGCACATTGTAACTGCTGGCCCAGGTCCAATTGTCTGGCACCTGAATAATGGCCTCTTCATTCATGGGGTGATGGGTCCAACTAGTTAATTGCACGTAGTCGTCTGGGTTTATCTCCAGATACTCATCAGCAAAACTGCGAGGGGTGTATTCTTTGCCTTTGTAGGTGAATTGCTCAGGATAGGCGCCTAAGTAAGCGTCTAAAGTGGCCTCAAAAGCTTCCCTCCAGTTGGGGGTGATTTCTCCGTTTTTATTCTTGATTACCGCTTCTACCTGAGCCGCTAAAATGGCCTCTAGCTCGCCATGGTTGTTAATATCGGTACCGTAGTTTAAACCTTCATAGACCTCCTGGGGCACGGCTCCGTACTTTTTAATAACGTAAAGCACATCTGGTAAAGCACCGCCCTGGGCAAAATTAAGGTGCCCGTGCAGGCGCACGTATTTCTCCGCTTTATCCAGGTAAACCTGGCGTACGGTAAACATCTCGCTAAGGTCAATTGGCTCTTTGCCCATACGCAACAGCTCGCTTTCTAAAAAGCTGGTAGTGGCGTAGCTCCAACAAGTACCGCTGCGCCCCTGATTACGCACATCGGTAGTTTCAAGGTCTACCACGGTTTCAAATTCATAGCCGGCAGAAGAGCTGTCCGAACCATTGTCTTTGACCTTATTGATTAAATCAACCTGGCCCATGCTTAACAAGCTGGCGCCCAAAAATGCGGCCGTTAGGCCATACTTTCTAATCATCTAGTTTGTGTTTAATTAATTGTTTGTACTCATTTCATTCAAAAGGGTTTCCACCGCCTTCTTTAGTTGGGGGTCTTCGCCCGATGCCTTAGAGGTAGGGTGATTTTCAACTAACACATCCGGTACAGCCGGACCATTTTCCATGTTTTGGCCGGTGCTTTTCACATACCATCCCCGGAAGGGCATGCGCACATAGGAGCCGTTTAAAAGCCGCGCCCCACCGGTTGAGATTACCGCGCCAAAAGTAGGTTGCCCCACCAAGGTGCCATGCTCCAAGCTTTTGTAGGCATGGGAGAAAATTTCTGCATTGGAATACGAACTTTCATTGCACATGGCCACCGAGGGCTTGGTCCATCCTGCCAAAGGCAAGCGCTCACTGTAGGGGTAGTACTCACTGAATTTGGGATGATTTTTAGAGAGATTCTCAGTAGCTCCGCGGGGCACGGTGTAGGCATGCTGGCGCACGTTTAGCACGGCCATCAAATAGTCGGTAGTCCAACCACCGCCATTAAAGCGCACGTCAATTACAATGCCTTCTTTGCCATGGCCGCTGGCCATGAGCTCCCTTTCAAAGCGCTCAAAGCTGGTTTTATTCATGCTTTTGATGTGGATGTAACCCAGGCGACCCTGGCTGTACTTTTCGGTGAGGCGCTTGCGCTCGGCTACCCATTCTTCATACAACTCGGTGCTTAGGCTGCGGGTGGGTCTAATCACTATTTCGCGTTGCCCTTTCTGCCCTTCAACTTGCAGTAAAACCGGTTCTTCAGTAGCATCTTCTAACAGGGCGTAAAAGTTATGGTTGCCCATTTCTTGGCCATTTACGGCTGTAATAACATCACCTACGGCAAGCTCACTTTTAGTGCGGTTAGCGGGAGAACGAGCTATTACGCGCGTAACCTCAACCCCATTTGTTACGGGCTTCACTTCTATGCCCAGCAGGCCGGTTTGTTCGCGCTGCACATCTTCGGGTGAACCGCCATAAATACCCATGTGACTGGCATTGAGGCGGCCTAGCATGAGATTAAATACATGGCGGAAATCCTGATCGGTGCTGGCGGCCAGGGCCCAGGGGCGGTACTTGGCCTTGAGGGCCGACCAGTCATTTCCATGAAAATCAGGGTCGTAAAAGTTTTGATCCAGTAATTTCCAGGCTTCGTCAAAAACCTGCTGTCGTTCCTGGTGCTTGTCAATGGTCATTTTGGCCTTATGTGGGTAGCGCGTAGGCTTACCTTTGGCAGGATCTAAATGGTAAAGCCGGCCCTTACTAACGTAATACATTCCCTTCACATCTTTGTCCCAGCGCAGGCCAGATGGGCTGATTCCGCCTTTGGTGATTTGTTTTAGCTCGCTACGGTCATACTGTACACTGTACAAATCAGAGCCTTTGGTGAGGGCATTGTAGGAGGTGAAATAGAAGGTTTCCCCATCTTTACTAATGAGCAGATTTCCTTCATTGCCATTGAGTGAAGTTACTTGCTGCAAACGGTCGTAAATGTTCTCGAAGTCTATTTGAACCGGCTCCATTTCCGGTTCTTTTTGGTCTTTCTCCTTGTCATCTTTATCAGCCTCTTCTTCCTCAGGCTCCTCAAAGTAGTATCCTTCTTCGCGCTCTTTTTCAGATTTAAGCCAATCTTCTTCCTTCAGCCAAACAAACCAAATATCGGCATCTCTATTGTTACGGTTTGAAACAAAACCCAGCTTAGACCCATCCGGGCTCCAGAAGGGGCTGTAGTCTGAACCGGGGTGCATGCTCACGTTCACCGGCTCCATTTTGCCTTCGGCATCTTGAATGTAGACCTCACGGTTAAAATTCAAATCGCTGTAATGGTAGGCCAGGTAACGGCTATCAGGACTCCAGGCCACCCCATCTGCGCCATGCCAATCATCCAATAAAGTTTTAACATTACTGAGCTTTCCGTCTTCCACATCTGCCACCAGCAACTTTTCCCCATTTCCGGTAAACGCTATTTTTTTTCCGTTGGGAGATAGCTCAGGATTGCGTAAATCATACTGCTCTTTTAGCGCCAATTTCTGTTCACGCTTGAGGCTTTTAAAAAGGGCCGGCTTCTTGGGGTCGGTAGAGCTCACCTGGTAAAAGCTGTAGGTACCGTCCTTACGGTCTGAGGTGTAAAGTAGCGTGCTATCATTTAACCAGGTTGGCTCGCGGTCGTAAAATGGGTGATCTGAAATATTAATGGTGCGTGATTCTTCCTCGTCTAACTCGGTTAAAAAGATCTCGCCTCTAATTTCCAGGGCAGCATATTCGCCTGAAGGCGAAATGGCATAATTAGCCATGCGATTGCCGTAGGTTTTCTTTTCTATGGGATAAAATCGGTAGTCAGTTGGAATGTTAATCTCAATACTTTTTGGGGCGTCAGACTTTGCCTTTTTAAACCACTTTGGGCCCTGCGCATACAGCAATGTTTCAGCGGCATAATCAAAAAAGTGCACCCCTTCTTTAGGATTATGCACCAATACTTTTAAATCTTCATCACCGCTAAGCCTTTGTTCTACAATTCCATAACGACCATCTATACTGCTAAGGTACAGGAGCGTTTCATTGTCTTTAAAACGGGGTAAAATATCATTCACCTCATTTTGGGTGATTTGGCGATAGCTTTCGTTTTGCAAATCGTACAGCCAAATTTCCTTGTTAGCCGGGCCCACGTAATTCTCGCGGGTAACACGGCAAGCGCCCCTTACAAACGCTATGTAGCGGCCGTTAGGCGACTGCACAGCCATTTCTCCTAATGCATCCAGCTTACGACTGGGTGTGTGCGCTCCCTCAGGAAGGCTGTAAATTTCAGCATCCCACTCTACTTGTTGAAAGGCCCGCTCAGTAGAGAAGAATATTTCTTGATTGGCGGCCCAATCACTTATTTGATCATTGGCACTATGGTAAGTAAGCCTTTGCGGTTGGCCGCCTTTTACCGATATTTTATAGAGGTCATTACTGCCAAAACGGTTGCCGCTAAAAGCTAGCTCATCCCCGGAAGGGCTAAAAACAGGATTACTTTCATAGGCTTCATGCAGCGTGAGCCGCTGGGGAATATTTTTCTCAAAGTTTAGAATCCAAATATCACCTTGGTAGCTAAAAGCCATGTTTTGCGCCTCAGGATCAAGGGTTGCCTTGCGTACAAAGGTGATTTCTTGCGCCTTTATTTGGGTGGTTATCCACACCAAGCAAAAGGCTAAACCAATTATTCGCTTCATTCTTAACGGGTTAAAAGATTGTTCAGTAGACGGCCTCATAGGGCTAAGAACAGCGAATATAATTAACCTGCGCTATTTACGCTCACGTTGATAGTGGTACACTGCTTTAGATAGTTTATTGAAGCGCCCTTTGGGATCAACTTCATGGCAGTGCACCTTAATTTGCAAGGTTTTACGGCTAAGGGCACTCACTTGGGTTTTCACCCGAATGTGGGCTTTACTACTAGGCTTGCGGTACGACTCCATACTTACGCTTTGCCGAACTAGCGTTTCTTTTTGGGGTAAGGCCAAAGCCACGGCCTTGCACAAAGCAGTGGCTTCTTGCTCACATTTTTCAAGCGCCAACCATTGCCCGATCTTGGTTTGATTGCCTAAATCAAAAGTTTGCTGCCTCTCTCTCTTTTTTTGCCTTTCCAGCATTTGTAAAAAACCGCTCATAGCTTAAAATAAAAAAAGCCCCCTAGGGTTAAAACCAAAGGGGGCTTAGTTAATACTTTCCATGCTTTACACCTAGCACATCAATACCCCCCTTGGCTGCTTGCGCATCCAATTACAAGTCTGAGTATAGTGCTTTGGTCTAAACATAAATTCAATGTACATTAATTTAAGGAATACGCACCCTAATGGGAACATTTTTTAAGGGCCATTCTCCGCTATCTACTTCTACTTTGCTTATGGCCTCTACCACATCCATGCCCTCTAATACTTCGCCAAACACCGTGTGTTCACCGTCTAGGTGCGGGGCACCCCCCACCGTTGTGTAGATTTCCGTTTGTTGCGGGCTGAATGATATCCCTTCCTTATCGGCCATAGCCTTAAGCTGACCCGAGGTGAAGGTGCTCCCCAAAACGATATAAAATTCAAAAGGATCTGAGCGCTTTTGCGGATTGTTACTGTAACTACGGGCGGCTGCCACTGCGCCTTTCTTGTGGTAGTTTTTATCTAGAGCCTCAGCCGGTATGGTGTATTCACCCAAGGCTTTTCTTTTTTCTACCGTGGCGGGCTCATCATTATTGCCTGCTTGAATCACGTGCCCTTTGCTTACGCGATGAAACCAGGTACCGTTAAAATAATCTTGCTCAGTAAGGTACAACATATTGGCGCGGTGCAAGGGCGTGTTTTGGTACAATCTAATGGTAATGGACCCAAAATCAGTTTCAATAATGATTTGGTTGTTGGAATTTTGGGCGGCATATTTCGTATAAAATGTGCGCACAGATGTTTTGGTAAGAGGCGCTTGGTTTTCACCAGATTCTTCTTGGGGTGAATGAGACTTTTTAGCTTTACTGTTGGATCCAGGAGTTTGCTCAGTAGCTCGCTTGGACTGATCATTTCTTGCCTTGCTGCTGGGTGACCCGCAAGCCACAACCATGGCTAAAAATGTAAGGAGTACAATAGATTTAGTTGAGATAGAGATTTTGAAAAACATTCTGCTCCTGTTCGTGCAATAATTCCAAATAGCGAAGGTAATTGATTAAAAACCGATCCATAGCGCGGTCACTGCCTAGGCTCACCAACTCCAGTCTTTCTAGGTCGTTCATTTGCAAAGCGTTGGCAATTTCAAACAAACCCAGCTTCTGTTTAGCTAAAAGTTCTGAATTGTAGATTTCATGCTGAATTAAATAGTTTTTAAAACTGGCTTCAAGACTGGCGCTCGCCTTGGCTTCAGTTGGTATTTCAAGATCTGTGACTCTACCCCCTGGATACAACTTATTGTCTATCTGATAGAAAAATTGTTCAAGTTTAAAAATCCCTTCGGCTTTAATCACCACGTCCATTTCACCGCCAGGATACTCCTTAACTACCTCTACCAAGCTTACCAGAGTGCCGTAATTTTTGGTATTGAGCTTATTACTAAAAGGTAAACCAAATTGGCTATGGGTGTTTAAACAGTGCTTAATGAGCTGTTTGTAACGATCTTCGAAAATATACAACTGGGTGTAATCTCCTGGTAGAAGAAATAAATTAAGAGGAAAAAGGGCTATTTCGCGCATACTTCAAACTCAACTTTACACCTGTGCTACAGGGCTTAATATTTTGTGTTTCTCTTTGAGCAGTTTTTCAGGTACGGCTTCTTTAATAATTTTTGAGAGCGCCTCAATAACTTTAATTTTTAGTTCGGCTCGGCTATACACAATGCTAATTTCACGGGTGGGTTGAGGCTCTGCTATAAGCTTTACCATCTTGGCGTCTTCTTTGTTTAAATCCAATGCATGCAAATAAGGTATTAGGGTCATTCCAAAACCTTTTTTGGCCAGCTTAATAAGAATATCAAAATTGCCGCTTTCCAAACTTAAAGCCTGATTGTTGAGCGTAGGTTTTTGATTGCAAAGATTAATTACGCTGTTTCTAAAGCAATGCCCTTCATTGAGCAATAGTATATCATTAATATCCAGTTCAGAGTTGGTTAAAAACTGCTCTTTACTCAATTTATGATCATGGGGAATAAAAGCTCTAAATGGCTCATAATACAAAGGCTTTTCAATAATTGATTTTTCACCAATGGGCGTTGCCATTATGGCGGCATCCAATTCATCTTTACGCAAACGCTCCACAATTTCAGCAGTAGTTAACTCTGAAATTTGTAGCTGAATATCGGGGAAGGTGGCATTGAACTTTGAAAGAAAGCGCGGCACTAAATCAGCTGTTACGGTTGGGATGATTCCTAATTTAAAAACCCCTTCCATTTGATTTTTTGATTCTTGTAAAATCTGAAATACCCGCTCGGCTTCATGAGTGATAACACGGGCCTGCTCTATAATTTTCTCCCCTATGGCCGTTGGCTTTACAGGATGTTTACTCCGATCAAAAAGCATGACCCCCAACTCTTCTTCCAGCTTTTGAATCTGCATACTCAAAGTAGGTTGGGTTACAAAGCAAGACTCTGCCGCACGGGCAAAGTGCCTGTGGTTATTTACCGCCAACAAATATTGCAGTTGTGTAATGGTCATAATTGAAGCATCTAATTGGTATTAAAAAGCAATAGTATAAAACTATTATACATAAATCACATTATTGAAAAAGGTTCAAAAGCTCACTTTTCATTTTTATGCTTCATAACTCTATTACTTTTGATCAGGTAGTTGCTAAACTCCCTATTTTACTGTCTCAGCAATTACCAGGTGAGCAAGCTCATGCCGAACTTGCTCCGCTAAAGCGTAAAGGCACATCGGCCTACGAGCCCTTAATTGCTGATGCCCGTAAGGCCGCTGTTTTAGTTATAATAGAGAACGGTAAAAACTGCCCCAAAGTTTTATTCACCTTGCGTAAAAGTTATCCCGGTGTACATAGCAGCCAAATCTCCTTTCCTGGCGGTAAGTTAGAAGCAATAGACGGCAGTTTTTTAGATGCCGCTTGGCGCGAAACACAGGAAGAAATTGGGGTAACCCGGGATCACCTTGAGTTGGCCGGAGCTTTAAGTCCTATTTACATACCGCCCAGTAATTTTTACGTGAAACCTTTTGTGGCTTTGGCCCATCAACCACTGCAATTAAAAGCTCAGGCCTCTGAGGTAGAAGTCATTTACAGATTGCCCTTGCGTGAATTAATGCACCCAAACACTTTACAACAAACCAAAGTGAGCGTTAACCGTGGAGCGCTGCTGCAAGTGCCTGCATTTGTTTGGCAAGAGCTTACTATTTGGGGAGCCACCGCCATGATGCTGAATGAGTTGCTGGTGGTTTTGCGTGACTAAGATGCAGGATTAGCGGTTTACCTATATTTGCGCCCGGCACTTGAAAGGTATGCGAGTAAAATTTTTTGATGCTTTTGGTAACTCCTTATTCATAAAGCGAATCCTCATTTTCGCTTTTGGCTTAGTGGCTTATTATCGTTTTAACATTGCCAATAAAACCAAAGTTAGCGGTTCTAAAGTGCTCAAGGGCCTTGAAAATCGTAATGTGTTGTTTGTAAGTAATCACCAAACCTACTTTGCCGATGTTACTGGCATGTATCAGGTTTTCTGTTGCGCTAAATGGGGGATTTATGATCGCATCAACTTTCCATTCTTTGTAGTAAATCCTAAGGTGAATATTTACTTCATAGCCGCTATGGAAACCATGAAATCTGGGATTTTACCTAAGCTTTTTGCTTACGTGGGCTCCGTTTCTATCAAGCGCACCTGGCGCGCGGCTGGTAAAAAAGTAGACCGGGGTGTAGACCCTCGCGATATTGATAAAATCTACAAGGCCCTTAAGTCAGGTTGGGTGATAACCTTTCCGCAAGGCACCACTGCTCCATTTGTACCAGGCCGCAGAGGTACAGCCCACATCATTAAAGACACAAAACCCGTAGTGATTCCCGTGGTGATTGATGGCTTTCGCAGAGCCTTTGACAAAAAAGGACTCTTACTTAAGAAGAAAGACGTAGACCTAAGCATTCGGTTTAAAGAGCCTTTAGATATTGACTACAACAATTCTTCTGAAGCTATTTTAAAGCAAATCATGAACTCCATTGAGCAAACCGAAGACTTTAATACCATGAAAAAGATTCAGGAAAAAGTGGAAAAGGCCAACCTGTAGTGTTTCCTTAGCGTTGTTTAAATGATAGTAGGTGGTTTCACCGCAAAAACTAACTTTGTTAGCAAATTAACGATGATGAAAAAAGGAATTCTTTTTGTTTTATTGCTTGTAGGTGTTTTAGTAGCCTGTGAGGAGGAAAGCTTGGTGAATAGAAACCCCGCGCCTACTCCCAATAATATTGATGTTTCCTTTGTGCCTTTTTACGGTGACTCTGCGGTTGAAAGAGATTCTTTATACACCAATATCTTAGGGAATCAATTCATAATTGATAGTATACGCCTGCTCATCAGTGACCTCTACTTTGTTAATGTAGAGCGTGATACCCTTGAAGAAGAAAGTAACTTTTTCTCCTTTTCTACCAATCAGCCTGAAAACCAGCAAATAGCTTTTTTACCGGGCGGTGGCTATAATGGCCGCTTTATGATTATTAATGGCCTGGATACAGCCGCCTATTATGAGGCTTTTGCCGATGCTGAGATTACCGAGAAAATTGAAAAATTTAAACGCGTTGGTGATACGGCTTACAATCATTTTGAAATATTCGGGCGACTTTTGGAACCCAATACGGATGATTCTATACCATCAATTCCTATTGCCTACCAAATAGGTACCACACTTTTAACAGACACCATTACTACGGGTACCATGGCATTTAGTGTAGATGATACCAAGGATGTTCGTTTGGTTTTATTATGCGATGTTAAACCCGCTCTAAACTCAATAGACTTGTTTCTGAATCAAACTATTTTGACAGACCCGAGCGATTTTCAAGATTTTGAAATGGCGAAGCGGTTCAGTGACAGTCTAAAATTTGGACTCTTTTAAAACTCTTTTTATGCCTACTCCATTCAAAAAAATTACCTTCCTCGTTCTAGCTGCGGGATTGGTTCTTTCGGGTTGTCGCAAAGATTCAGAATCTCAAGGTAATACAAGCGCTCTGGATTTAGCAACGGTGCTTGAAAACCAAGGACAGCCAGCCTCTATTAATGATACCTTAAGGTTAAGCAACGGTCGTGACTTTGTGCTCCGAAAATTTAAATTATACCTCTCCAACATCAACTTGGTAAAAGTCAACGGCTCAAAGACCAAGCTTAGTGACGTTTTTCTGGCCGATGTAGGCGATGCCAATACGGGCCGCATTCGTATTTCTGAAATTTCAAGTGAAGAAAATTACCAAAGCATTGAATTTGGCTTAGGTTTAGATTCTGTTCAAAACGACAGTGACCCTACTTCTTTTCCTTTGGAACATCCCCTCAGCACTTTTAATCAGATGTACTGGAGTATGCTCAAATATCGTTTCGCTATTGTGGAAGGTCGTAGCAATGTAGCCGATAGCCTGGGTAATACCCAAAGCGATGTGCTACACGCGTACCATCCGGGCACAGACCCGCTCTATAAGGAAGTGACACTTCCACTGCCCCAGGGTTTCAATCAACAATTGGATAATAGCAATAGCCCCAATCTTAAAATTGTGGTAGATATAGATCAGCTGTTCACCAATGCGCCCGCCATAGATATGGTTAATGAACCCCAAACCCACAGCGAGCCGGTAGATATTGCCACCGCCATAAAATTCATGAATAATTTGCAGGCTGCCGTCAAACTAGAACTAGAGTAGCAGAATTATTCTATAAAATTTAAAAAGAGCTTTAGCTTTGTCGGCTAAAGCTTTTTTTATGCGCATACACCTTATTGCCATAGGCGGCAGCGCCATGCACAACTTGGCACTGGCACTGGCTGAAATGGGGCACCAGGTAACCGGTAGTGATGATGAAATTTTTGAACCCAGCCGCTCCAGATTAGAGGCAAAAGGTTTACTGCCTAAAGAAATTGGCTGGCGTGCCAAAAAGATTACCACAGACCTGGATTTTGTCATTTTGGGCATGCACGCCCGGCCTGATAACCCCGAACTTGCCAAAGCCCAGGAATTAGGGCTAAGGGTGGTTTCTTACCCTGAATTTATCTACGAGCAAAGCAAAGACAAAACAAGGGTGGTTATAGCTGGCAGCCATGGCAAAACCACCATTACGGCTATGATTTTGCATGTGCTGCATTACCATAATCATGAGGTAGACTTTATGGTTGGCGCCCAATTAAAGGGCTTTGACACCATGGTAAAGTTTAGCCCTCACAATGAGTTTATTTTGCTGGAAGGTGATGAATACCTCTCCTCACCGATTGATCGCAGGCCAAAGTTTATGCATTACCAACCCAATATTACCCTCATTAGCGGTATTGCCTGGGACCATGTAAACGTATTTCCCAGCTATGAAGAGTATGTGCGTCAATTTGAAAACCTATTAGATACCAAGGTAGCCGGAGGGGCGGTGGTGTATAACGAAACTGATCCAGCAGTGGTGAAAGTGGTAGAAGGCACGGAAAATACCATTAAAAAATTCCCCTATTCCCTACCATCCTACCGGGTAGAGCAAGAGCAAGTTTTTCTGGAAACCGAAGAAGGGGAAATTCCCCTGCAAATTTTTGGTAAGCACAATATGAATAATCTGGAGGGCGCCCGCTGGATTTGCCAGCAAATGGGGCTTACCAATGAGGAGTTTTACGAAGCTATACCCTCTTTTGAAGGAGCCAGCAGTCGTTTGGAGCCCCTAAAGACAACACGGGGGTTGGCCTACCGCGATTACGCGCATGCCCCCTCTAAGGTACAAGCCACCACCAGTGCCACCAAAGAAACCTACCCTCAACACCAAGTAATCGCTTGTTTTGAGTTGCACACCTTTAGCAGCCTTACCAAAGAATTTTTGGTACAATACCGTGGGGCCCTGGCTGCAGCCGATGAAACTTTGGTGTACTTTAACCCCAAAGTATTGGAGCACAAAAAACTACCTCCCTTAAGTAAAGCTTTTATTCAGGAGGCTTTTGCCGATGAAAATCTTAAAGTGGCCAACAGCCCCGAGGAGGTGAAGAATTTTGTAAAACAGCATCAAAATGATCAGAGCGTGCTGTTGCTGATGAGCTCGGGTAACTTTAACGGTATTAACTGGAAAGAAGAACTGCAATAATTTAAAATGCTGAGCTTATCCGTACCTTTATCCGCGCTTTAATAACCCCACGGCCTCAATGAAAAAGCAATTGCTCAACGCCAAACAGGTGCAAATACTGCTCAACAGACTGGCTTGCCAGCTTATAGAAAATCACGGAGATTTTTCCAGCACCGTACTGATCGGCTTGCAGCCAAGAGGACATTTTTTAATGGAAAACCTGCTAAAATTATTAGAAAAAAAAGGTCATGAAGAGGTAGCGCAGGGCACCCTGGACATTACCTTTTTCAGAGATGATTTTAGGAGGCGCACCAGCCCCCTGCAACCCAGTAAAACGCGCATAAACGTGCTGCTGGAAGGTAAAAAAGTGGTCTTTATTGATGATGTTTTGTACACAGGCCGTACCGTGCGTTCTGCCATGGACGCCATTCAAAGCTTTGGCCGACCCTCTGAAATTGAATTACTGGTGCTGATTGACCGCAGATTCAGCCGGGAATTACCCATACAACCTGATTACACCGGTAAGCAGGTTGACAGCCTGGCTGGTGATCGCGTTTCGGTAGAATGGAAAAACGCTGAACATGATGAAGATGCCGTCTATCTTTTAAAATCATCACATGAGTGAACTTAGTGTAAATCATTTATTGGGTATCAAATACCTGCAAGAAACTGATATTGAGCTTATTTTTTCTACTGCCGATCAGTTTAAAGAAGTGATTAACCGCCCTATAAAAAAAGTACCCAGCCTGCGTGATATCACCATTGCCAATCTCTTTTTTGAGAATAGCACGCGTACCAAACTCTCTTTTGAGTTGGCTGAAAAAAGGCTCTCAGCCGATGTGATTAACTTTTCAGCCTCCTCTTCTTCGGTTTCTAAAGGCGAAACACTTATTGACACGGTCAACAACATCCTCAGCATGAAAGTAGACATGGTGGTGATGCGGCATCCCCAACCCGGTGCGGCCTACTTTTTATCGCAAAACGTAAACAGCATTATTGTGAATGCCGGTGATGGCGCGCATGAACATCCCACCCAAGCTTTGTTAGACGCCTACTCCATCCGCGAAAAGCTGGGCTCCTTACAAGGAAAAAAAATTGCCATTGTGGGCGATATTTTACACTCACGTGTGGCCCTCAGCAACATTCTCTGCCTGCAAAAGCTAGGCGCTGAAGTACGGGTGTGTGGCCCGGCTACCCTAATGCCTAAACCGATTGAAACCCTGGGGATTTCTGTAAGCTACAATTTACAGGAAACACTGGAGTGGTGTGATGTGGCCAATATGCTGCGGGTACAACATGAGCGGCAAGATTTGAAATACTTTCCCTCTATCCGTGAATACGCACGGCAGTTTGGCATTAACCAAAAAACACTGGAGAGTCTCAGTAAAGAGATTGTAATTATGCACCCCGGGCCCATTAATCGTGGGGTAGAAATTTCTTCGGCTGTAGCCGATGGCGATCAATCTATTATTCTGAATCAGGTTGAAAACGGAGTTGCCATACGCATGGCGGTATTATACCTCTTAGCCGCCAAAAAAGAAGTAGAATTTGGACAGGGCTAAACATTATTAACGGCTGAGTGCTAATTGACCACTAACTCTTCTGAAAAGCAGGAATACCTTATGCAAGATTTGGAACTCACCATTTTAGGCTCCAGTTCAGCTATACCCGTAGGTAACCGGAGCCCTACGGCCCAGTTTCTCACGCTAAGTGGCCGTCACTTTTTAATAGATTGCGGAGAAGGCACCCAGGTTAAATTGCGCCAGCATAACATTGGCTTTGGCCGTATCAACCATATTTTTATCAGTCACCTGCACGGTGATCACTTCTACGGCTTGGTACCCTTGCTTACCAGCCTGCACCTCCTGGACCGCGAAAAAGAAATGCATCTTTACGGTCCCGAAGATCTGGAACAGGCCGTAAAGGCCATGTTAGACCTAAGCGGGGCCCGCCTACGCTTTCCGCTAATTTTTCATCACACCAGCCCAAACTCTAAAAAACGGATTTTTGAAGACGAGGCTCTAAAAGTTTATTCATTCCCCTTAAAGCACAGCATGCCGTGCTGCGGGTTTTTATTTGAAGAAAAGCCCCGCCCTAGAAACATGCGCAAAGACAAACTTGAAGAATACAATATACCAGTAGCTGAAATACGCAGCATCAAAAAAGGAGCGAATTGGGAAAATGAAAACGGTGAAGAAATCGCCAATGAAGAACTTACCACTGCCGCCCCAGACCCTTTAAGCTACGCCTTTTGTACCGATACCGCACCGGTTAAAGATCTGGACCAGTATTTTCAAAATCCAGATTTACTCTATCACGAGGCTACCTTTACGGAAGAGCTGAAAAAACGTGCTAAGCAAACACAGCACAGCACAGCTCAACAGGCAGCCAGCATTGCTCATTTAGTAAAAGCCCGGCACTTACTACTGGGGCACTTTTCAGTACGCTTTAACGATTTAACACCGCTGCAAGAAGAGGCGGCAGCAGTATTTAAAAACAGTTATCTTGCTTTAGAAGGCCACACCTTCCGGTTAAACCGAAAAAGCAAAGAGCTTGAAATTAATGCTTAGGCAGTAGCCCCCATTCCTCCATTGAATTTTGAATGGTTTTTAAAACTGCGTTAGTGCCCAACCTGCGTAAAATTATCCATCGGCCTGCGGCTACCGCTAAACGCTTCCACCAACTGAGCTGGGCGCTTTGTTTTTTTATAAGCGCGTTCACCCGACCTTTAACCGCGGGCTGAAAAGTTTCAGTAAAGTTTGGCGCTTGCTTGGGCCAATCCATTTTAAAGTCTGCCCCTTCCTTTCTTTGAGGCGTTAAAACGGGAATAATGGACAGATGCCCACTTTCACTTAAATACCGTTCTTTTTGCTGCACCTGTGCATACCCCGCTTTGAAAATGGGATTCAACGGCTCCAGAGTTTCAGCGTGCACCGGCACCGTAAAATACTCACGCAAAAAGCGCTCGCAATTGGCGCGGCCTAAAAAGAAATCATGCGCTCTAAAGGCCTTGCTTAAAAAACCACCAAAGCCCCCCATAAAACCACAGGCAATGGCCCGCTCCCCTTTCAGGTTTTCTCCGGCAGCCGTTTTTCGGGTTGGGGCAATTAAATATCTGAAAATGGTTTGATGGTCGTAATGAGCATCCAGCACCTCATTTTTTACCCGCAATTGCCCCAGCATAGCTCCTAGCGTTTGGTTCAAATTAGGCAGCACATCAAAAGTTCCCTCAAACTTTTTGTCTTTGCTAGGAAAAGGATCAATCATCACCACCGTGCCTTTACTTTGACTAAAGTTACTGGCCTCTTTTTCCGTTTGGCCGGTCCGTAGATACAAACGCTCTTTTACCCGCTCAAAAGGCTCATTGTTAATTACCCCGCCATCTACGTAAAAGCCCTCGTAAAAGCCGGCAGGGAAATCATCAGCCTCTATCCAAGGATTGGCATTCAAATCCTCTGCCTTGCGGGTTACCTTCCGGCTTTTCAAGCCTCCGGGGAAGGCGCCTGTGGCCATAGCCACCTCCCTTACTATTTGCAGGGTTTCAGCATCGGCCTGACCAAAATTTATGGGTATCCAGCCATCGTAATTACCTGACTGCCGCTGGGCCAGCGCATCCTTTGGTCCTTTCTGACTCAAACGAAAACAGCCGTAGTCTTTATGCCAACTGATCAAATGCGGATCAAAAGCGTGATTGGCGGTTCTAAAATTGACCTTTTTCTCAAAACCTTCCAGATTAGTAAGCGTGCTAAAAAACTCCAGATCATGCGCCACAAAAGACGGTAGTACTCCCGGTTGCCCATCGGATTGAATCATTTTAGCCGCTATCCGGTCAATAAAGTCTGAGTTGAGCAGGCTGGGCGTAGCTTCACCCTTGAGATCGCTTAGGCTCATCATTTTTGAAAACATATCGTCTCCCTCCAAATCTACCCAAGCATGGTAAAACGGATTTTGCGGTTGCTGCGCCAGGGGATTGGCCTGCACCTCCTCCCACCTCACCGGGGCAAATTTTTTATGCGCCACCGCGGCCGCTATTAAAGTGGTCATGCCACCGGCCGAAGCGCCCCCCATGATAGGAATTTGGACTTGATGGGTAGGCACATCGGGTTGACCCTTTTGTTGTTCCCAATTGGAGAGCGCCTCCCAGAGAAAATCCATAACGCCCGCAGTGTAAGCTCCGGCTGAGACCGCACCGGCCATGCAAAGGCCCATTTGAAAAGGTGTGTTTTCTTGTTCCATAGTGCAAAAAAGTGTGTAACAGGATTTTAGTTCTAAGCAATGCTTGATCTTGCCAATTTACGAGATGCTATTGGATATTAATCTCCAAGTTAAGCCACCATTAAACAAAATACACACCTACAGAAATAATATAGATATTTGCCACATTAATAGTTTTACTATTATATTCGCGAACTGAAAAAAAGAATTTGTCATTATGCGTGGGTTGTTCAATAATTTACAAATAAAAGTCCCGCCACAGCTTTACATCAAAGACCCAGAGAGCAGTGCCCTGGGTAAAAAAATTGTGAGTGAAGGAATTTTGCTGATAGATGCCTTGGGGTTTGAATCTTTCACCTTTAAAAAACTGGGTCAAAAAATTGGGTCTCCTGAAAGTACTATTTACCGTTACTTTGAAAACAAGCATAAATTATTGGTATACCTAAGCAGTTGGTACTGGGCGTGGTTAGAGTACAAAGTAGTGTTTGCAACGGTTAACATTACCTCGCATAAAAAAAGGCTGCAGAAAGCGCTAGAGGCTCTTTGTGAAACGGTACAGCAAGACCAGAAGTACGATCACATTAATGAAGAAAAGCTGCAAAAAATAGTCATCTCAGAATCTTCAAAGGCTTTTTACACCAAAGAAATAGATCAGGAAAACAAAGACGGCTACTTTAGCTCCTACAAAAATTTGTGTGAACGCTTGGTGGAAATTGTAAAGGAATTAAATCCTGAATTTAAATATTCGCACACTTTAGTTTCAACATTGTTAGAAGGCATTCATTTGCAAAAATTTTACGGTGAACATTTGCCTAGCTTAACCAACGTAAGCCATAAAGATGACCGCACTGTTCAGCATTTTTTTGAAACTATGATTTTAAGCATGCTTAAAAATGGCTAATACTACAGACACTGTAACGCCCGTAAAAAGATTCTGGCGCCTCATTACCTCTGAGCGTAAAGATGTGATTAATATTTACGTCTACGCCCTTTTTAATGGCCTTCTTTCACTGTCCATTCCCTTGGGCATACAATCTATTGTAAACCTAATTCAAAGTGGTACCACCTCTACCTCTTGGGTAGTTCTGGTAATTCTGGTGCTGGTAGGCTTAACCCTGGCCGGAATATTTCAGATTTACCAACTGGTGATTGCGGAACGTATTCAGCAGCGCCTCTTCGTAAATGGCAGTATGGAGTTTGCTTACCGCATACCTCGTATAAAATTAAGCGCCCTAAAGTCTTACTACCCACCAGAACTCATGAACCGTTTCTTTGACATCATGACGGTGCAAAAAGGACTGTACAAGCTTCTTTTTGATTTCTCTGTGGCCAGTTTACAAATTTTCTTTGGGCTCATTTTACTTTCCTTGTATCATCCATTCTTCATAGCTTTTGGCTTTTTCCTAATACTATCAGTTATTTTCTTCTTAAGGCTAACCTCTGGCCGCGGACTGATTACCAGCCTTAAAGAGAGCAATAATAAATACCAGGTAGTAAGTTGGTTAGAAGAGATGGCACGCAACCTCTCTACCTTTAAAATGGCCGGGGTTACCCCGATGCCCTTAAAACGTACCAATGAATTAAGTGGAAATTATCTACGCAGCCGAAGAGAGCATTTTGGCATCCTCATTCGTCAATACTATTCTTTAATTGTTTTTAAAGTTCTTATTGCCGGGGGGCTATTGCTTTTAGGAGGGCTTTTGGTTTTTGAACAGCAGATGAACATTGGTCAGTTTGTGGCGGCTGAAATTGTAATTGTACAAATCATCAGTTCCGTAGAAAAACTAGTCTACAGCTTAGAAACCATTTACGATGTACTTACCGGGCTGGAAAAAGTGGGGGTTGTCACCGATTTAGAACTAGAGAATCACAACAATGAAAACAAGGTAGCCCTTGAAAGCAAAGCGCCCATAGATCTAAAATTACATAAAATTAAATTGCAGTCGCCTCAATGGGGACGCACCATTCTTGAGGATATAAATTTTAACATTAAGGCCGGTGAAAGAATTGGTGTTACCGGTGAAATGGGAGCCGGTAAAACCAGCTTTTTGCAACTATTGGCCGGTATGTACGATAAATTTGACGGAAGCCTGCAATACAATGGTATTCCCCACAGTGAGGTAGACCTGGAGAGCCTGCACAATACCGTGGGCGATAACCTTAAACAGGAAGATATTTTTGAAGGTAGTTTGTTGGATAATATTTCACTGCAGCGTGAAAGTGTTAGTGACCAACAAGTGCGTGAATTAATCAAACTTACCGGGCTAACCAGGTTTGTAGATGACCTGCCGCGCGGCATGTATACCGTGTTGCCTTCCTCTGGCATGGGGCTGGCCAGCAGCGTGCGTAACCGTATTTTAATGGCCCGCAGTTTGGCGGGTAACCACGGTTTGCTACTCATAGAAGATAATTGGTTTGAAGTAAATGAAGACATCCGTAAGAAATGGCTGGATTACTTATGTGTAGAGTGCGGGCAAACCATTGTTATGGCTACCAATAACCGTAAAGCACTGAAAAGAATGGACCGCATCATCCTCTTGGAAAATGGCACCATTACCCGTTCAGGAACTTTTGAAGAACTTGAAAAAGACCTGCCATGTTAAACATTTCAGACAACGATATTTCCGATAAAATCAATCGCAGAAACTTCAGTTCCCTGCGAATTTTCCTGGATGAAGAACGCAATCGTAAAAACCGAAAAAAGCTGCTCTTCACTATTTTATTTGTGCTCATAGGCGCCTTATTTCTTCCCTGGACCCAAAACATCATGAGCAAGGGCTATGTAACCAGCTTACAGCCTGAAAAGCGCCCCCAAAATCTGGAGTCTGTAATTTCCGGACGAATTGAGAAATGGTATGTGTCAGAGGGCGATCTAGTCAATAAAGGCGACACCATCCTCTTTATTTCAGAGGTAAAGGACGAGTATTTTGACCCCCGGCTGTTAGAGCGCACCGAGGCCCAGCTAAACGCGAAACGCTCCTCGCTTAACAATTACGATGAGAAGGCAAAAGCGCTGGAAGCACAGCTTGAGGCCTTGGAAACCAATCGTAAACTAAAATTGCAACAAGCCCGCAACAAGCTGGAAATGGCCCGGCTCAATGTTATTGCCGATAGTATAGACTTAGTGGCCGCTGAAACCAATGAGCAAATTGCCAAGGCTCAGGTAGAACGTATGGAAGGCCTTTTTGAACAGGGGCTAAATTCCAAAACGGACATAGAAAAAAGACGCTTAAAACTACAAGAAAGCAGAGCCAAACGCATTTCGCAAGAAAGTAAGTTATTGAGCAGTAGGAATAAATATTTAAATGCTAAGGTTGAAATTAACGCGGTTGAAGCCGAGTATCAAGACAAAATTGCCAAAACGCGCAGTGAGCGCTTTGCCACACTAAGTGCACGTTATAGCGCTGATGCGGATGTTACAAAACTGGAAAACACCTTTAGCAACTACCAGGTGCGCACGAGTAATTATTACATCACAGCCCCGCAAAAAGGCTACATAACACGCGCCATAAAAACCGGTATTGGTGAAACCATTAAAGAAGGCGAGGAACTAGTAACCATTATGCCTGCTGACTTTAGCCTGGCGGTAGAAATGTTTGTAAAGCCCCTGGATTTACCGCTGGTGCATCCGGGTGAAGACGTGCGTATTCAGTTTGACGGTTGGCCCGCTATTTTCTTCAGCGGTTGGCCGGGCGTATCAGTAGGTACATTTGGTGGTAAGGTAGTGGCCATTGACAACTTCACCAGCCAAAATGGCTTGTATAGGGTATTGGTTTCACCTGACCCGGCCGAGCAGGCCTGGCCAGAGGAACTGCGCGTAGGAGCCGGAGCCAAAACTTTCACTCTTTTGAAAGATGTACCCATTTGGTATGAAATCTGGCGGCAAATTAACGGTTTCCCGCCCGACTATTACCAACCGGAAGACCAGTTGAAATCAGCTCCTAAAGGACCCAATCAAAAGAGCCAAAAGAAGTGAGAAAGTATCTGCTGATTCTTTTTGTAAGCTGCGCAGCGCTTTCCTCCTTGTGGGCGCAATCGGCTACACCTGCCGCGTCCGATTCCAGCATATTAGCGGTAGATGAGTTTTACACCTTGGTGGTGCAAAACCACCCTTTGGCTTTGCAAGCACGTTTAATTCGGGCGCAAGCCGATGCGGAGCGTTTAAAAGCTTCGGGGGCTTTTGACCCTAAGCTTTTCAGCGATGTGAGTCAAAAATATTTTGATGAAAAAGAGTACTTCCAACTCCAAAATTCAGGCGTAGAAATACCAGCTTGGTTTGGCTTTAAGGCCAAGGCGGGATATGAGCTAAATGAAGGGCTTTTTCTTAATAACCAAAATACCGTACCCGGCAGTGGGCTCTGGTATGCCGATCTTTCCCTAACCTTGGGAAAAGGCTTGTTTATTGATCAGCGCAGAGCCATGCTCAAACAAGCGCGTTTGTTGCAAGAAGCAGCCGAATTTGAGGTACTGACCGCTTACAATAACCTCTTGGAAGAAGCGCTGAAAAGCTACTGGAATTGGCACCAAAGCTACCAAACCGTGCAAGTCTACCAAAACGCCCTGGAGGCTGCTCAATTTCGTTTTAATGGGGTAAAGCAACAAGCCATAGTGGGCGACAAACCTTTGGTAGATACGCTGGAAGCCGCCATTCAGGTGCAAGACCGCCAATTGAAACTGCAAAAAGCCCAGGCCGATTTTATTACCCAAAGCAATACCCTGGAAACCTTTTTGTGGTTAGATGGCGTTGTGCCCCTGGAGCTAAAGGCCGGTACCACTCCGCTCTTTGAGAACCCGGCCCTGGTGAACTTGCCGCAAGACTGGCTCATCAATCACCCCATTTTAAATGCCAAGAGTCTAAAAATTGACCGCTTAGACATTACTCAGCGGCTTAACCGCGAAGCCTTAAAACCGCAGGTAGACGTGAGCTACAAATTCTTGAATCAACCCACTACCAACGACTTTTTTGCGGAATACGCTATTAACAACTACAGCTGGGCGGTTACGGCTTCTTTCCCCTTGTTTTTGCGGAAGGAACGAGGCGAAATTGCCAAGACCGAAGTGAAAATTCAGGAAGCGGAATTAGATCTGGATCTAAAGCGTTTGGAAGTGAACAACAAAGTAGAAGCCCTGCAACAAGAGTTTAGGCTTACCACCCAGCAGCTGCTAGAAATGAGGAGCATGGTTAACAATTACCAAAGGCTCTTAAGGGCCGAAAACATTAAATTTCAAAATGGCGAAAGTTCCCTCTTTTTGATCAACTCACGAGAGCTCAAGTACCTAGATAGCCAGGAAAAACTTATTCAACTGGAAGCCAAAGTAAATCAGATACAAGCCAAGCTGCGGGCAGCAGCTGGAGTATTGGCACCTTAATTTTTAGTGCGCCATGCAACTTTATCTTGTATAGGGCTTAGCCTGCGCCCCTGCGGGTTGTCCACAGCCTTCTTTCCCAGATAAAAGAAACCCAGCGATTTAGCCCCATCGGGGAAACCCAAATAAGCGCGGGTTTCATCTTTAAAAGCCAAATGGCCCGTACTCCAATAAGCTCCCAACCCCATGGCGTGCGCAGTGAGCCACATATTTTGCACCGCCATGGCCGTTGCGCAAATCTCTTCTATTTCCGGTATTTTAGGGTTTTTGCCACTCACCATGCCAATGGCAATAATGTGGGAAGCCTGCGCAGGACGTTTACGCAGGCGTTCAAAACGCTGCAGGTTAAAATCTTCGGCCTTGGAATCTGGTTGATCGAGTTCTGCTAAGAAACGCCCCAAACCTTCCAAGGCCTCGTCTTTAAAAACGGTGAAGCGCCAGGGCTCTGTATAGCCGTGCGTAGGTGCCCAGTTAGCGGCCTCTAAAATAAGTTCTACAAAGGCATCTTCTACGGGTTCGCCCGTGTATTGAGCGGGCTTAATGGTTCTGCGGTTTGCAATTAGGTCTTGAATCAGGTGCAAATGATCATTCATGTGAGTATGTTTTTAAGGTGTTGTAGGCGAGCTTCTACCTGGGCAACCTGGGTAGGCAAAACAAAAGTAGCCTGTTGATAGAACGCCTGGCGCTCAAAAAGGTGTTTGGCAATAAATTCTTTAAGCGCATCTTCTTTAAGGTGCGCAATGAGAGGTCGCTCTTGCTGATGATCTTTCAGGCGTTCAAATAACTGCGCCACCGTCATGTTCAAATAAACCGTTAGGGAGTTTTGATTGAGCTGGTCCATATTGTCATAATAGCAGGGCGTGCCACCTCCGGTGGCCAACACAAATTGTTCCCGCTCCAGCACTTTATTTAAGGTTTGCCTCTCCAGTTTTCTGAAAAAAAGTTCGCCTTTGTTGAAAATGGTTTCAGCCACGGTATAACCCGTTTGCTTTTCAATTAGCTGATCTAAATCCAAAAAAGGGAGATTTAGGGTTTCGGCCAGGGCTTTTCCCAAAACTGATTTCCCGCTACCCATGTAACCTACTAAACTAATTTTCATGGTTAAATTGTTGACTTCAAAAGTACTAAGTAGGGTGAAATTTTGCCTGCGGAAAAGGGGATCCTCAAAAAGCAAAAAATTATAGCAATCGTTTGGTATATGAAAAAAACACGTCTTATATTTGCCGCCCCGTTACGGAAACGGTGACTGACTCAGTAGCTCAGCTGGTAGAGCATCTCCCTTTTAAGGAGAGGGTCCAGGGTTCGAGCCCCTGCTGAGTCACCAAAAGAGCCTCCTTTGGGGGCTTTTTTTGATTAGAGTAAAAGGGCGTATTTTGCGTTACCGCGAAGCGCTAATTTTTGCACAAGCCCAGGTGGTGAAATGGTAGACACGCCATCTTGAGGGGGTGGTAGCCGCAAGGCTGTGCTGGTTCGACTCCAGTCCTGGGCACTTTTAACCGCTTTAAAACCCTTGTTGATCAGGTGATTGGCAAGGGTTTTTCTCTTTTAGAAGGAATACCCCGGTATAGCAAATGAACTGTTCAATACCGCTAGGGTAGCTCAAGAATTGCTAAATGAACTTACTCTTAAATATTGACTTTCCACGTAAGTTTAAGAGAAATGATGTGCTGGGAGTTAATGGGTGTGTAAGCTTCCCCTGAAAACGAACTGTTAAAAAGTAGAGAAATAGGATTAACTTTAAACAGAAGATTATGAGAAAGAGTAAGTTTTCACCATAGAAGATTGCTAAGATCTTGAAGGAATTTGATCAAGGTAAGAGCGCCCAGGAGTTAAGTCGTGAGCATGGGATAAGCACAGCTACGTTTTATAAGTGGTGCGAGCGTTATGCTGGAATGAGCGGTAAAGAGCTCAAACGGATCAAGGAGTTAGAGGAAGAGAATCGGAAGCTAAAGCAGATGTATGCGGGTTTAGCACTAGATCATCAACTTGCCAAAGAGATCATAGAAAAAAAGCATTAGAGCCCTGTGTTAAGAAACAGATAGGCCAAGAATTATCGCCAAGTTACGGCATCAATAGGGCGTGCCGTGTATTGAATTTGAGCAAGAGTGTCTGTTATTACCAAGCCTTAGCAAAGGATGATAGCGAGCTGGAAAGCGCATTGCTGGATAAAGCGGAGCAACATAGTGAAGAAGGCTTTTGGAGTGCCTATTATCATTTACGTAATGAGGGTAAGTCATGGAATCATAAGCGGTTACACCGCATATGCATTAGGTCTACCCTTAAGACGCAAAGCAAAAAAACGTCTTCCGGCAAGAGTAAAAGAACCTTTAGAAGTTCCACCAAGAGCTAACCACACTTGGAGTATTGACTTTGTACACGATGTATTGGAGAACAAGCGAAAGTTCCGTGCATTTACCGTTCTAGATGATTACAACCGTGAGGCGCTGCATATAGAGATTGATTTTTCATTACCGTCAAATCGTGTGGTTTATGTCTTGAACCACCTAATTAATCGAAGAGATAAACCTACCTGTATCCGTATGGATAATGGTCCGGAGTTTATTGCTGAGTTAACCAGAACCTGGAGTAAGATGCATGCCATTGACTTTAAGTATATCCAACCAGGTAAACCCACTCAAAATGCGTTTATAGAGCGTTTTAATGGAACCTATCGCAGGGGTGTGCTAGACAAATTCATCTTTGAATCAATAGATCAGGTGCGTGAAGAAACAGAGAAGTGGATGCATGACTACAACCACTTTAAACCGCATAAATCACTAGGAAAAATGTCTCCTAAAGCTTATGCAAAACGCAATCAGCCCGAGGGTACCCTCGGGCTGATTGAAAACAATGATATCTTTGATAATGTCAATTAATTAACGGTTCTAAACAGGGGAAGCTTACAGATGTATCTTAACGAAAATTATTGGCCGACTTATTAAGTACCTTACCAATGTTTATGTGGTTTTGGATTTGGAAAGACTACGCAGACCATTTAGACTGTCCCAAAGAGAGTCCACCAGGACCATCTGCATGAAGATCAGGCCTCGAAGTGAGTCCAAGTGTTAATGCCCTTGGAATGCTTGTCGCTTTGGTGTTTGTTAACCAACTTTTTGAAACGGGAACGGTTAATGCGTCCTAAAAGTTGAGCAAAAAGATTTAGTTTTGAATGGGGCACGATTTTGTGGTTTTAAAAGCACCCCAAAAATGGGAAAAACTTCATGCCCTCTTTTATTTATTTCGGACTGGAAAGTCATGCAATACATTATTGAATACCAGAAGATAGCTATTGGTAAGGATCTTTTTAGAAAGATTTTAACCTTGGCTTTTATTTTACTGGGGCTTCAAGTAAGAGGACAGTTTTATCAAACATCAGAGATAGGACCTTTTCAGATTAAACATCGCTTATGGGACATTAAAAACGAATTACCTCACTGGAAGACTAAAGGAGTTTTTAGAGCACAAACTGGTTTTGTGTATCTAAAATCGGGCCCTTACTTATTGCGTTTTAATGGTCGAAATTTATGTACCATAGATACTATTCCGAGTAATGACAACTGGCTAACCTATTTTGGTGAGGACCAATATCATAATATTTGGACTTTAGATGGGAAAAGGCTGCATTTAATTTTAAAGGATCAAGATAATGTTTTCCCTTATCATGAACTTTACGATCAGCCACTTCCCTTTGAGCTTCAGCCTGAAAGTCAATTGTTTTCAGTAGAAGGCCTAGTCCACTTGTATGATAGCGAAAAGTCTCGACTCTGGATCTTTGAAGGTGAGCAGTGGAAATTGTTGCTACATCCTCAAAAACGAAGCTCTACAAAGGCCTATAGCCCCTCATTTATGCTACCTAAAGGCGCTGGTCTTTGGTGGCATTTTAGCGGTGATACACTTAGTTTTATAGATCAGAAAAGAGATCGGGTGCTAAAAACTATTGCACTGACCAATAGTGAGGCAGGCTATATGAAGGATGTCTTTGAGGGTGACTCTTCTTATTTTATATCGTCACAGCCAGAACCACTCTCTGCTAATACTAGGGATTTGCAGTTTAGCTTTACCGTACCTAGAGCAGTTAGCTTAAACCCAATTATACAAAGGCCGAATTACGATATCATCCAGGATCATGCGAATCACGAAATTATACTGCAATCAAAAGACTCAAGGAAGGTACTACTATCAGAAGCTTTAAAAGTCTCTCTTAAGCCGCTTGGTGCTACTTGGGGGCTGCCTCATAATATTGTAGAACTTGATGATCACCACTACTTAATACCCTTAAGTCAGCAAAGAGGCATCCTAGAGATTAGAATCCAGAAGCAAAATTGGTGGCCAGTAATAAGGGATAAAAGTTTGAGGCATATCAATCTTTTGCACAATAGTCACTTGGCAATAACTCAATTAACTCCAAAAACAGAAACTCTTCTTTACGAAGAAAACGCTTCAGGGTTTAGGTTGAGACCTGAAGGATCTGTATTTTTAGATTCTAAACTTATGGGTAGCTTCGAGGACCAGTTGTTTTTAGAGTCTAGCATCAAAAAGAGCCTCTATTCCTGGTCAGAAGCCAATGGTTTTGATACCATTCTTAAAAATTTACCTAATTCCTTCGGTGAAGGTAGGACTCTGAACTTTCTCAACGATAGTCTTTTTGCTATCCTTTGGGAGCATAATCTTAGCCTTTTAAACAGATTTAACAAAGACTTTTCCACCATAAAGAGTTTTCCAACTAATCAAGAGGGACTTTGTCTTAGTCTAATCGATGAGAACCTTTGGGTAGGAACCCGTGACGGGCTTTACCATTCCGAAACAGATAGTATTTACCTCTCCGAATTGGGAAATCAAAACCTAGAGATAGCCCACATTTATAAAGACCCACATGGATTCTTTTGGTTGGCAACTAATAGGGGACTGCTTAAATGGCGTCCCTTTGCTTCTAATATAATGGCTTGGTATAATATCGATAGCGGTTTAGCAGGTAATGGCCTTCATGCGGTTTACCCGGATACCTTAGGTAGGCTTTGGTTGAGTGCTAATGAAGGGATTATATGTTTAGACACTAATACTGGTCAAGTTCGAAACTTCACCGAAGCGGATGGCTTGCTTAATAGCGAACAAAACTACCTAGCCCATCAGCAGGGGCAGGATGGTGTCCTTTATTTTGGCGGTCTTGAAGGCTTAGTCATTTTTGATCCAAATGGTACCAATATCAATGATTATGGAAACACGCTGCTTAGTTCCTCATTAAAATTCCTTCATTTAAAAGCGAAAGACTACAACGGAAAGACAATCGAAGTACCACCTCTTAATTTTTCGGCTCTCGAATCACAAATCATAGAACTCCCCGCTAATAATGCTGTTCTCAGCCTTACTTTTGATTTTCCTCATTACCGGCAAGAGGAACTCAATTTTTTTTGGCGTATTCCTGAACAAGGTGACGCTTGGATAAGCTTTGATTTAAACAATGAACTGACTCTATTTGACCCCCCAAAAAATTATTTTGATCTAGAGCTTAAAATTAGCAGTCCTGCTGGAAGTCTAGCAGAGCGTGTGTTTAGCTACCATTTTCACCGAAAACCATTATTTTATGAAACCGTTTGGTTTATTGTTTTAATGGTTGTGTTTTTAATTGCTGCGATGCTCTTAATTATTAGACATCGCTCAAGGCTTATTTTAGCTCAGAAGGAGCGTTTACGTAAGGAAGTACTGGAGCAAACTCGAACTCTAGAAAAGCAAAATGATCTTATTGAACAAAAAAATATAGCCTTAGCCAAGGCTAGTGAGTCTAAAAATCAAATGTTTCGTAACATTAGCCATGAGTTCAGAACCCCCTTAAGCATTATCAGCAGTGAATTATATCAAATTAGCCAAGCCTCTTCCTTAAAGCAAGCCGATTTGTCTATTATAGAGCAACAAACTGGTCATCTGAAGAAAATGGTTAATGACATTGCAAGTCTTTCCAGTGATAAAAATAATCTAGAGTTGAGCCGCAAAGAAACAGAATTAGCTTGGCCCAACGATTTCAAAGAATTCCTCGGATCATTCGAAAGTGTAGCGCTGAAAGGAGACCAAATATATAATCTAAACATTAATCCAACCCAGCCTTATCAAGTTTGGCTTGATCAAGAGCACTTCCAAAAGATTGCTAACAATTTAATTAGCAATGCCTTCAAGTTCACCCCTGCGCAGGGGCGAATTACCGTTGACCTGGAGCTAAATTCAAATGAGCTTAGTCTTAAGGTAAGTGACAATGGCCCAGGTATAGCTATAGCAGAGCAAGCAAAAGTTTTTGAACGCTATTTCCAGGGAAGTCTTAATGAGAACAATGCAAATCCGGGCTTTGGTCTTGGACTTTCGCTTTGCAAACAATCTGCTGAGCTACTTGGTGGTCAACTCGAGTTGGAGAGTGAACCCGAATTGGGGTCTACATTTACTTTAAGCTTACCGGTGCGCTCTCAAGTCTTGGATGATAAACCTAAAGTAAATAATCCCGTAGCATACAGGTCTGAACCAACTTCTGAACTTCCTCATATTTTAGTGGTGGAGGATAATCTGGATATGTTAAAAAGCTTATCGGGTATGCTGAACAAGAACTGTCAAGTGAGCGTGGCTGCCGATGGTGATATTGCTTGGAGACTTTTACAGAAGCACCCTTCGATTGATCTAATCATCAGTGATGTCATGATGCCTAAAGTCAGTGGTTTTACTTTACTATCAAAAGTAAGACAGGATAAACTTCTAAAGGCTAAGCCCTTTTTGATCTTGTCAGCCTTGGGGGATCAAGAGGATTTGCAAAAGGCATTAATATTGGGGGTAGATGCTTATATGGTTAAACCTTTTGAACCGCAGGAATTGAAATTACGCGTTCGGAATCTGCTCGATCAGCAAAGACTGCGCCAATCGTTTCGCGCACAAATCACCGCTGCACCAAAAAAGAACCGAAAGGGTGAAGAAGATTTTTTGAGCTTTGATGAAAAATGGTTGAGAGAATTAGAGACTGTGATAGATGAGAATTTGAATGATTCTAATTTAAAAGTTCCGGATCTAGCTGATATGCTTCACCTGTCGGAAAGAGGCCTTTACAACAAGGTGAAATTGACAACAGGATTAAGTCCAGCGGCTTATCTGCGAAGAATTCGCCTAAACCGTGCTAAAGTTTTATTACTTAATCGCCAATATGCCACGGTAAAAGAAGTGGCCTATGCGGTTGGCTTTAGTGATCTTCAAAACTTTCGGAAACAATATAAGAAAGAATTCGGGCACGCTCCAAGTGAAGCCCGCAACGCTCCAAAAAATGATGGTGTTTAATTGAGGTTCAGGGTAATGAATATCTATCTACCTGATCTTATTTACAAACCGTGTTTGCTTAAAAGCACTCCGAGTTTGGAGAGCAAATGCTCCATCTGAAGGAATGGCTTCTCTTCTGAGTTAATTGTGATTTTTTAAAAAACGAAGGTATTACACCCATTAAAAGGAAGGGGATAAGAGTGCGTGTAAGCAGTAAAAAGGAGCTTAATCCAACTAACTAGCCTCTGCATATAAGAATGGGCTTCCTCGCAGTAGTATTGCACAGCCCGTCTTGCGGCTTTCTATTTTAAGCTGATTTGGCAGGTCTGCGTTTATCTAAGACTTCTAAGATGAAAGCGCGTTTATATCCTACTAGATAAGAACAGCCTTCTACGTTGGACGGAGCGCAAATTACTTTGCTGAGCGGGTTTTCGTTCTAAGCTTTCAATAGTAGAAATGCTATGTTAAGATTGTGGAGCTAAATCCTTAGAAGAACAATTCGTTCTAAAAGTCAGGCTTGGCCGGATGGACTTCGCCAATCCAGCAGGCTATGATTAAGCCCGATATCCCTTACCGGCTGATTTCTATTAAGTAATTGATGGTGTGTGCTTTAAGCCTCAGGTATTGCTGAAAAACCATACCCATTTTGCCAAATATGCTGCCTTTTTGAACTTCGATAATTGAGAATATGAGCCTGATAATTGCTTATTCCCCATTGATGTTTTACCAGAAAACCTTCCTGGTAAAACTTTCTTTTACCAAACGAAATCAACCACTGTTTTGGTCCCGATTCAGAAATCAGTTAGACACTAATAAAAGCGATTATGTACAGGCTCACTAAATTTTCTATTTGTCTTTTAGCTACCCTAATTTTTGGTCCTAATCACACTATAAAGGCGCAAGAGGCCTTGTATGTGAACACCACATTAAGGGTGTTTGAAAACCTACCCTTATACGTGGGTGGAGATTTGAATTTAGACAATAATTCGGATCTACACGCCCAACCCGGCGCTAATCTATTAATCAAGGGAGATGTAACCAACAGTGCTTCGGCTGGTCTTACTTTAGAAGCGAACAGCACTAAATATGCCCAGCTACAGTTCGAAGGAAGTTATTCAGGTAGCGGTACCGTAGAGCACCAAATGTACTTTGCCGGGGGTTGGCATATGGTGGGGGCCTCGATGAATGCTACGACTGCGGGATATTTTGGTAACGTAGGTAGCAACGCGGTTGGAGGCACTATAAACACTCAAAACCTTTTCTTTTGGGACGGCAGTCAATATGTTAATGTAGCCAATAATAGCGCTAGCATTACACCCGGAGTGGGGTATTTTGGATACGTAGGGGATTATGGTTTTCACGACGATGGTGACAATACCAATAATACGGGTGCAGGAACTTACAGCTTTACAGGCTCTCCTAACTCAAGTATCGCACTAGGTAATTTGTTTAATAGTACCGCAGCAACCAATATTACAATTCAAAATGGTCAAGCCAATCAAGGTTGGAATTTAGTGGCTAATCCATTTACCTGTACCATAGATTTTGATCTATTAGGAAGGACTGGCTTAGACAATTCCTTCTACATTTATGACCCTAATAAAACGGGGGGTGCCGGATACGAGTCGATGAGTGCTGCGGGAATTGGGGAAACAACCATCGCCCCAAAGCAGTCTTTTTGGGTTCGGGCGAACGGTTCAGGGTTGCCAAGTCTAGGAACATTGTCCATGAAGAATCACTGCAATCTAGCAGGCAGTCCTAAATTTTTTAAGCAGACCAAGAACTTTGACCGGCTAGTTTTACGCACTCACCCACTTGGGTCGGACAGTATAGAGGATTATACCGTAGTATCTTTTGTTGAGCATACCAGCAAATCCTTCGACAGCAAATGGGATGCTTATAAACTATTGAATTCGGGCGATATACCCAACATTTACAGTGACGAAAGGGATGCTTTATCAATTAATGCAATTGATTTTGGGCCCAATTATCCAGAGGCAGATTCTATTGCTATTTCCTACCGCGCAGCACATCATGGACAAGCTTATGAGATTTCATTTGATAAATCGTTTATGATTTATCCTTACGCCGTTTTCTTGGAAGATAAGAAACTAGCCTCATTCACCGATTTGAATAAAGAGCCTTATCAGTTTCTTTACGATAGCACCCATATAAGTCGCTTTGTGCTGCATTTCAGTAGTCAGTCCGTAGGTTTAGCGGAGCTTTTGCAGCGCAACCAAGCTTCCTTAGAAATGTGGTATCATCAAGGTAAAATACATTTTATTGCCAATTATAAGGGAAGAACCGAATTATCCTTAATGGATTTAAGTGGCCGTATCTTATGGCATAGTCCAGTGAGTTTTGACAAAAATAAAATCACTAGAATTCAGATGAATCACTCTATCCCTGAGGGGATATATCTACTGCACAGCCAAGAAAAATCAACCAGTTACAGGCAAACAGTTTTAATAAAATTATAAAAATAAAACTCAGTTTTACGATGAAAAATAAGTTAAAAAAAATAGCGCTACTAGTATTTCTCTTAGGCTCTTCTATGCTTTGGGCACAACCCCAGCCCCCGAGGAGCCCTACCCCTCTAGGCGGAGTAGCATTAATCGCTATAGCAGGTGCAGCTTTAGGTTCTAAAGCTTACAATCTTAATAAGAAACAGGACTAAAACTGTTGTTTGGGCCCTAAAGACAGATAGAAATGGGCCCAGAGGCAAAGAGACGTAATAATATCATAAGTATAATAATTAAAATGAAAAAGAAAATGAAAAATGTATTGCTAAGCCTGACATTTGCAGTTATAGGCTTAAATTCAACATTAGCTCAAGTAGGTATAGGCACTACCAATCCTGATAATGCCGCCGCCCTGGATATAAATTCTACGAATAAGGGTTTATTACCACCGCGTATGACCGAAAGCCAAAGGGATAACATTAGCACGCCCCCTGCGGGATTAATGGTATGGTGCACCAACTGCGGCAGTGCGGGAGAAATGCAGGTTTATAACGGAACGAATTGGACCAATATGATTGGTAGTGCTGCAGCGGCTGGCCCTCCCCCCCCTCAAGTTGGAGATTTTACAGAAGGTGGAGTGGTTTTTTATATTTTCCAAAATGGTGACCCAGGATATGTTGCCGGAGAAACGCATGGTTTGGTATGTGACATTGAAGATACCGGATATAAACGATGGGCTTTAACTACTTCGCTTACAGGAGCTACAGCAACAGGATTTGGAACGGGGGCAGCTAACACCGATTCTATTATTAACGATCAGGGTGCCGGGGATTATGCGGCAATTGCATGCGATAATCATTCTGTGACCAGAGGCGGCCAAACTTACAATGATTGGTTTTTACCAAGCGAAGATGAATTGGAAGAAATGTATAATAACATGGCGACCATTGATTCTATCGCATTGGCCAACGGAGGTAGTAGTTTTGCTCCAAACTATTATTATGCCTCCACTGATTTCAGTTGGGGTAGTACTTTCGCTAGGGTGGTGCTCTTTACCGATGGCTCACCATCTATCGTAACTAAAACTTCTTTTTACTACGTTCGTGCTGTTCGTGCTTTTTAGTAATATCTTACCACTAAATAGTCGGTCGTAAATAAAACTCCGTCTACCTACTTAATCATCCCTGCTGAGGAGCTAGTTCCTCAGCAGGGATGTTATATTTATCATTGATAATCGGTGCCTAATTTTAATGGTTCATTGCTGAACGATCAAACCTCAATTTTGCAATGGTGAATTCCTATTTTTTGCTATTTCGCGCAGCCGGGTTTACGATTTTCTGTAAGGTCATATCATCAGTAATAGCCCCTTTAGTTCTAGTATCTTTCCTGATTTGATGCTAATGGCCCTCAACCGCGCAGTTAGTGCAGGTTATTTTTCGTACCGATCCTGTGAATAACAATTAGGTCGTGAGCTTCTCGCAGTTCTTCTGCCAGTACTTGTATTACAACTCGGTATTTGCCCTGCTAATCATCGGCTATATTTTTGAGTTCGAGTTCTGCAAGTGTAAGCTTCCCCAAAATATGAACTGTTTAAAAGTAGAGAAATAGGATTAACTTTAAACAGTAGATTATGAGAAAGAGTAAGTTTTCACCAGAGAAGATTGCTAAGATCTTGAAGGAATTTGATCAAGGTAAGAGCGCCCAGGAGTTAAGTCGTGAGCATGGGATAAGC
>CAJXNI010000010.1 GCA_913057235.1 uncultured Bacteroidota bacterium | reverse complement strand
TCCAACTCATCTACATAGCGGTGCTCAGCCATCAGAAATTCCAAGGCCTGATTAAGGAATGCACCCGAACCACAGGCGGGGTCGCAAATAGTCAGTTGCAAAAGCCACTGGCGGTAGTCCTTTAGCTGATCATCCAGTTTTATAAGAGTGTCCTTTCTCCTACCCTTTCGGTCTTTGGCAAATTCCTCTTCATCTATACCGAGTTCCTGCTTTTTCTCTTCGCAGAGTTTGCCCACGGTATTGTCTACTATGTATTTGGTAATGTATTTTGGGGTGTAGAATACGCCATCTTTCTTACGCTTGGTTTTGCTCTTATCTACTTCCTCGCCCGCTAATTGGGCGCGTACATTTTCAATGTCGTTGAGGCTATGCTCAAAAATGTGCCCCAGAATGTTGGTGTCTACCTCGGTCTCAAAGTCGTACTCGGTAAGTTTGAGTACGTGCTTTTCCAGTACGGCATCACTAATGGTCAACTCATCCAGTAAGGGGTCGGCCTTAAAAAGTCCGCCATTATAGGCGTGGATCTCATAGCGTTTGCCCTTAAAGCCATCATTCATGTACCCAAAGTATTTCTTGAATCGGGCGTACAAGGGTTTATAGGCATCCAGGTCTTTCAGCTTATTCCAGTCGTCCACAATAACGCTAGTGCTATTGGGCGGCAATAGACCTTTGTCTTCGGCAAAGAAGATGAACAGAAAACGGTCCAGTAGTTTTTGGCTCTTCTTGTAGAGCTCCAGCTCGTCTACGTCCGGGTTATGTTGGCAGAGATCTTTCCATAGGTCACTTTTAAAATTGGAGTAGTCCTTGTAGAGGCGTTGAGTCACCTTTTCCTCTTCCAGCAAGCTCTCTTCCTTAACCTTGAACGGGATCCCGCCCAGCAAATTGTCTTTCTCCAGGAATAGCCAAAGTAGTTTGAAGTCATCCAGGTTTAAGTTGAAAAGGTCAAACTCAAGGTGCTCTACAGCGTTGTGAATGTAAAAGCGCAGCTTTTCAAAATTGCTGGTGATCACATAGACGCACTCGGGCTGATTGTTTTTGTAATTGAAGGCCTGTTCCGTCACCTTTTCCAGGTCCTTGGTGTCGGTCCCTTTGAGTTCAATGACTGCCAAAGCGTTCCCATCTTTCAGAATCGCCCCATCCGTCTTCTTGGCATCCTTGATGTTCTTGAGCTCGGTGGTCAGGTTGAAATCCGGCTTAGGATTGATGGTGTACCCCAGTATGTTCACGAACAATTCGCGCAAAAAACCTTCCTGAAACTGTTCTTCTTTGCTGTTGCGGATGTTCTCTTGGATGGAGGCATCCAGGAAATAAGAGCTGAACTGTTCATAGGCTTTTTGAATCTGTTCGTCATCTTGCCCGGCAAGAAACTTCTTGAGAACGGAGGATTGGTAAAGGCTCATATGGATTTCAACTATTTATTTTAATTGAGAGTCAGCTATGGATTCAAGCTTTGTTACTACTTCATCTATCTCATCATACCAAATGCAAGTAGCTAAACCCATATTATCACTACCGGCCGAACGTAAATGGCCACTTACAATCCCAATTAATTTAGGAGGGTTTCCATGAGCCTCCTGTATATAAATGGGACTTCCTGAATTCCCTGAGTAGGAAAAAGCTTCAAGAGGTAAGGAAACTACGGTAAGGATAATGAAAAGCAAATAGCGCATTAGGCAATTTATTTTCCCTCAAACTTACCCAAAAAAAGAAAAGAGATTAAAACCGATTAACCATCTGCCAAATTGTAATAGCCAAAGTCAGCATTTAAGTTGTCTTGATCCAAGGGCTTAACGTTCCTAAATTAGAAAATTCCCAAACTGCCTTTACCCCACGCTACCATTTCTAAAACCAGCTAGTTACTTTTGCCCCCATGAACAAAGAAGACCTTTTTAAAAAAGTAATAAGCCATGCCAAAGAGTATGGCTTTATATTTCAGAGTAGTGAAATTTACGATGGCCTGCAGGCCGTGTATGACTACGGGCAAAACGGAGCCGAGCTCAAGCGCAACATTCGCGATTACTGGTGGAAGGCCATGGTGCAAATGCACGAAAATATTGTGGGCATAGATGCGGCCATTTTTATGCACCCCACCACCTGGAAAGCCAGTGGCCACGTAGATGCTTTTAACGATCCGCAAATAGATAATAAAGACAGTAAAAAGCGTTACCGCGCGGATGTACTCCTCGAAGATTACGCTGAAAAACTGCGCCAAAAGGCCGAGAAGGAAATCACCAAGGCCAAAAAACGTTTTGGGGCAGATTTTGACGAGGCCATGTTCCGCGAAACCAATCCGCGCGTAAAGCGCTACCTTACCGAAGCCGAAGAAACCGTGCAGCGCATGGCCCAAAGTCTGGAAAAAAATGACCTGGCCGATGTTAAGGAACTCATTGAAGAAAAAGGCATTGCCTGCCCCATTAGCGGTTCTAAAAACTGGACCGAGGTGCGTCAGTTTAACCTCATGTTTAGCACCCAAATGGGGGCTACAGCCGATGGCGCCAACGAGGTGTACCTGCGCCCGGAAACCGCTCAGGGTATTTTCACCAATTTCTTGAATGTGCAAAAGACCGGCCGTCTTAAAATTCCCTTTGGTATTGCCCAAACCGGCAAGGCCTTTAGAAACGAAATTGTGGCCCGCCAGTTTATCTTCCGCATGCGGGAGTTTGAGCAAATGGAAATGCAGTTTTTTGTGCGCCCGGGCGAGGAGCTAAAGTGGTACGAATACTGGAAAGATCAACGCATGCAATGGCATCAGGCCTTAGGTCTAAACCCAGACTTATACCGTTGGCACGATCACGAAAAACTGGCCCACTACGCCAATGCGGCAGCCGATATTGAATTTGACTTTCCCTTTGGCTTTAAAGAATTAGAGGGCGTGCACAGCCGCACCGATTTTGACCTAAAGGCCCATGAAAAATACAGCGGTAAAAAGCTGCAGTTCTTTGACCCGGAACTGAACGAAAATTACGTGCCCTACGTGGTGGAAACTTCGATAGGTTTAGACCGCATGTTTTTGGCCCTGCTGTCAGCCGCTTATCAAGAGGAGACACTGGAAGACGGCAGCACCCGCACCGTACTGAAATTACCCTTAGCGCTGGCTCCCGTAAAAGCCGCTATTCTGCCGCTGGTTAAAAAAGACGGTTTGCCCGAAATTTCCCGCGAGATTTTGAGTACCCTGCAGCTAGACCATAACGTGCAGTATGACGAGAAAGACGCCATAGGCAAGCGCTACCGCAGACATGATGCCATTGGCACACCACTCTGCATTACGGTAGATCATCAAAGCAAAGAAGACCAAACGGTGACGCTCCGCCACCGAGATTCTATGCAACAAGAGCGTATATCCATACCGGATTTACCGGCCAAGGTTTCCGAACTAGTGAAAATCAGTAGCTTACTAACAAATAAATCTTAATAAATTAGGCTATTGAAGGCATCAATTTTTGTATACATTTGTGTCTTAAATGTTTAACAACCAAATCTCGATTGAAAATGAAAAAACTAAGTTTTTTTGCCTTTGCCCTTATTTTTGCTGGTGCTGTAGCCTGTAACAGTGGTTCTTCAGCTGAAGAGTCAACTGAAGAAGCCGCAGAACAAGTAGAAGAAGGTATGGAAGAAGCCGGTGACGCCATGGATGACGCTGCCGGTGACATGGAAGATGCTGCTGAAGACGCTGCTGACAACGCAGAAGGCGCTATGGAAGAAATGGCCGATTCTACTGAGGAAGCCGCTGAAGAAGCCGGTGACGCCATGGAAGAAATGACCGATGGTGACCACGACCACAGCGGTGATGACCACAGCGACATGTAAGCTAGGTCTTACAAGAAATTAAAAAAGGCGATCCATCTGGATCGCCTTTTTTATTTCTAAACATTCTAAAATTTGCTGGCTGTTTTAAGCGGGCGTGCGCCTGTAGTCACAAGTTCGCCTTGGTAGAACCACAAATAGCGACTGTACTTTGGGCTGGCTTCTAAATCATCTTTGGCTTCAATATCAAAAAGATCCAACCTAAATCGCATCTGATATTTAGCGCATATATCTGAATTATAGTAATCACTGTTAATGGCCAACAGCGGGTACTGCAAGGCCTGCACACTTTGTGCTTGCACGGCTTCAAAATCAAAATAATCACAAATCACCAACAGGTTATTACCCTGTTTATCCGCTAATTCTTGCACGGTTTTCACCGGATAGCAAGTTTCACCAGGGCAATGAGGCGACCAAAAATAGATCAAGGCCGAGTCTTCAGAAGCAAGAAACGCCTTTAGTTGACCCGCGTTAATTTGATAAATGGTATCATTGGTGACCAAGGCATTGATAGGCCTGTTTTGAGGAAGTACTTTTACCCGGCTCCTTTCTTGAGGGCTTAATTTTCTGTAACCACTGCGGTAGCCGTGAAACTCAATTACTATGCAGCTGGTAAGCATAAAAAATGCGAGAACGCTGATGCTTAGATTTTTCATTGAAATACGTTTTGCGCCAAAATATTGAAAAAAATGTAAGGAATTACATGTGCTACAATTCTTACTTAAACGACAACTGCATTTTCTTCACCCGGTCTTCCAAAATTCAATGGGCATGCACTCCCGCAGGCGGTTTAACATTATGGGAAAGCATAAAGAGAGGGCTTGGAACTTGAAAAGCTCCCATCCAAAGCGCCATAGGCCTAGCTGAAAATGCTGTTTAACTCAATTTGTAAGTCTGGAAACAGATTACCTCCTACCTTTTCGGTCCCCTCCTTTTCATTAAATAAGCCTAAAGACACGTACTTGCCTTCAGCAAGGCTAAACACCTCAATAGTTTGGGTGGCTGGGTTTACAATCCAGTATTCTTTAACTTGATTTTCTTCGTAGAGGTTAAACTTTTCGTTGTAGTCTTTTTTAGCGGTGCTGTCAGATAATATTTCCACAATCAAGTCGGGCGCCCCTATACAGCCAGCGTCATCCAATTTGTTCATGTCGCAGATTACACAAATATCGGGTTGCACTACCGTGTTAATTTCTTGATTCTTTAACCCTCTGTTTTTAATTAAGCGCACATCAAAAGGCGATTGGTATATTTTACACGATTGTGTATTGGTAAACTTGCGGATTTCAAAATAAAGATTTCCTTCCACTTCTTGATGCACCCTGCGTGGCGCGGGACTCATCCTGTAAACCCACCCTTTTATAAGCTCTACCCGTTCTTGAAATTGCCAAGTAAGGTAATCTGCATAGGTGTAGCGCTTTTTAAAATCTAATTGGGATATATCGGTAATGGGCTTCATGCATTGTGTATTTATTACAAAGTTATGATTTAGGTGTTTTTAAAATGCAGCTGTTAGTTTTCACTTCCTAAACTTTTCGCTTTTAAAAGCCCTCATTGCTGAAAAAATCAGGTTTTGAGTTCTTACCTTTCACTACAATCCGCTACCAGCCCGGAGCATTAATATGGCTACTCTCTTGCCTATATTCTTAACCTTTATTCAATTCTAGCAGTACCTCACCCCCCCAGAAGCCACTTTCATTTTCTTTACCCAATCTTCAATAGTTTCATTGCTCAGCTTTTCGCGGCTTAGGCGGTCTACTAAAATGGGGCAGCAAAAGGGGTGACGTTATCTAGTTCTTGAACGACTATTTCTTGCCAGGCATTTTGTATAAATCGGCTAGCTTTAGTATTGATAGTCTCACAAATGCAAAAGGCTTTAGGGCTTTACAGTGGCCAACCAACCACCCTCTACCATAGCAATCAACCTCTTTTGAATTATATCTTCTGTTATCATGCCTAAAAGTGTAGCCAGTTTTGGCTCTAGAAAAGAGGCAGTTTACAAGACACCTATTTTTAGATAATCATACCGATATTTATTAACAAACTATTGATGATAATGTAAAATTATAAACAAATTGAATATCCGTAATCTTACCTGTAAGTTGTCTATTTACCAGCAAATCAACAGAGTATAGCGAAATGAACCTATTTACTTTTACAGCTCATTTTGATAGCGAACAGGCTTGTCGTGATCATTTCAAATCAGAACGAGACAAGCAAGGAGTTACCTGCAAGAAATGTAGCCATAGGTCACATTATTGGAAAAAGGATAAGCAAGTTTATGAGTGTAAGAAGTGTCGCTTTCGCACCTCCTTGCGCAGTGGAACAATCATGGAAAATTCTAATCTACCGTTTCTGGTATGGTATCTCGCCATGTTTTTAATGAGTACTACAAAGAAGGGGCTTTCAGCTAAAGAGATGCAGCGCCAGTTGGGTTTAAAGCGTTACGAGCCGGTTTGGGCCATGGTGCACAAGTTACGTAAGGCTATGGGTAATAGAGACGCGCGCTACACCCTGGAGGGTATGATAGAGATGGATGAAGGTTACTTTACGGTTAGCTCAAGTGAGATAGAACAATCTAAAGGTAAACGAGGGCGTGGTGCGGCTGGTAAACAAAACGTTATGGTTAGTGCAGAAAGTACGCCTTTAGAAGATCTAAAAACAGGTAAAAAATCGAAACAGGTCCGCTACTTCAAAGCCAAAGTACTTACTGATCATAGTGCTGACCAGGTCAATGAACAGATAGAAAAATCATTTAATGAAAAAGCGATTGTTTTTACAGATAAAAGCACATCTTATGTTGATATAGCCGATTATGTAGAGCTGCATGTAACGGAAAAGTCAACCAAAGTATCTACTGCCAAAACCTTGCGCTGGGTCCATATTTTAATCGGTAACGCTAAACGAAACTTACTTGGCAACTACCATAAAATAAAAGGAAAATACCTCCAGCTCTATCTAAACGAGTTTGCTTACAAGCTAAACCGCAGATACTTTGGGGAGCGATTATTTGACCGTGTACTGGTTGCAGCGATTACAGGAGTTTAGGTGTGATAACGGATATTCAAAAAACAAATATCAAAAAAGGGTTAAAGGTATAATTTATACGCATAAAATACGTCCTCTTCTAAATACAAAACAAAAGGTTTAACAGAAAAAAAGGCTGGCACAGTGCCCACCTTTTTCTAACTTCTAATCTCAAATATATAATTTTAATTTTTACTTATTTTTCCTTTAAAAAACTAAGAAAAAACACCGATATTGATAAAGCAGCCAATACGCCTGCTGTCCATAACATAAAATTACCGTGTTCGGCCTGACTGTTAATCTTTACTATCGACCCGAAAATAGTGGCAATAAAAGAGACTATTAATCCTAAAACCGCGTATTTTCTTACTTTTCTTAATTCAATATTTACTTTTAACATAGCATTAATTTTAATTAATTAGTGTCATCCTCATAAATATAATTATTTGCGGGGATGTCATAAATACCAGATACATAGTCATATATGTTCCCTGATGAACTTGGGGCGCAAACTAAAGCTGAAGCAATTGCAACTGCCTGAGGATTGGTGCCAACAACTAAACAACCCGTTAAATCACAACAAAAGTTAGTAAAATTTCTACCAACACAATCTTTAAAACCTTCCCCCGCTCTCCTAGGTCCGAGTTCATTGCAATCACCGGGGTAACTAAAAGGAGCACTGCTGATAATTGGGAAATCAAAGTCTAATACCTCGTTATTACTCTCATCGTAAATCTTAATACTAGAATTTTCCTCAGCACGATAATAAAAAGTAGAACCCCAATCAATTTCAGAATTTAAAGATATTTTTCCATCATATTCATGATTACTTAATTTTGTCATTATTGCTTCACCCCCACCGTTATACTCTATTCGGTACGTTAAGGAACCTAAATCAGTAGATTTATTAATAATATCACTGTTTGATTCAATATTTTCTTCGGAGCATGATACCGCAGAAAGAATAAATACACCAAATACTATTTGCTTAAAATTCATAACACAAAATCATATAATAAATTTCCCTACTCTAAATCGCTTTTCGGGGTAACGCGGCAATTAATTATTTAGGCCTAACATTGAATTGCAATAACAAAGCAAAAAAAAAAAATGACTTTAACAATTTATTGTAGGTTTTTTCTGATTTCCACCAGCATATCTCTTAGTACTTAACTCCAACATAACGCGCTGTGACTCTGTACTCCTTAACCAAAAGCTAACTGCATTTTCTTCACCCGGTCTTCTAAACTTTCATTGGTCATACGTTCCCGCAGGCGGTCTTCCATAATGGGAAAGCAAAAGGGAGAGGGCTTTTCCATTTCCTGGATCAAAATCGTCTGGCCGGCAATGCGCTCCAGGGCCTGGCGCATACGGCCTTCTTCCAACTGAAACTCCAGCGCCTCTTCATAGGCCTGTTGCAGAAGGTTGTCGGGCTCGTAATCATTAAACTCATTGAAAATCAACTGACTGCTGCTTTGTAGGTGCTTGTCTTTGGTGGGTTGCCCAGGATAGCCCTTAAAAACCAAACCGGCAAAATATTTGGCTGTAGCTTAGACAAAGTACGAATAACAAAAAGGGAGCCGTTCCTAAGGTTAGAAACGGCTCAAATTACCTTGCTTTAATCTTTTGTTGCTAATCCTGGACGTTGGTCATCAGCACCACTCCCTTTCGATTATTCGCTCTAATAATCACTTTGAAATGGTTTTCATGCAGTTTCAAAACACCTTCTACTTTAAGATTTTTGTTTTTAAAGGGTTTTGACTGATTTAAAATCGATTCAGCCCTTTTAACTACCTCAGCGTTGTTTCCTGAAAACACTAAACTCTGCTCCTGAGGTGAAAACTGGTACAAAGCATTAGCGCTTTTTTGAAAGTTCTCGCATGATGCATCCGAACAATTAAATAATCGATTTTCAGTTTTAGTGCTATACTCTATGGCTACCTGAGCTTGATTTGAACAAGCCATAAATGATAAAACAACAAATAATAAAAACTTCATTTTTGTGGATTTTATGTGAGCAAAAATTATTCACCGCCAAACCCTGGACCACTAGTTTGTACGATGGTCATGTGACAATCTCCTTGGCAGGTACATTCAGTAGATGGTGGGTTACCAAGTGTCCACTTTTCCCTGCAGGTGCTACCAGCAGCTTCACAGCCGCCAGTACAGCTTACTTCGTAAGTAGGCAAACTCACCCTACGTCATGTAAGATACAGTTGTAATAACGTCTAAGTTATCTTTTATTTCGTATCTGATTCCAAAAAAACCTCCCCTGCGTAAAATACTCCGGTCTATGCTTACAATACTCTCTTCTGAAATTTTGTTCTTTGCTAAAAAGGCCTTGAAATTATCTAAAAAACCGTGTTCGTAGCCTTGAAAAAGATCATTGGCTAAAGATATAGCGGCATCACCTTTCACAATCTCCTCTGTCAAACCATCCTCACCAACAAGCTCAATGACAAAATAACAATCATCACAATTGCATTCATAAGTCTGAAGACCCACCAATTCATGCGTGCATTCATTGGTTTCAACCTCACACCCACCTTCGCAGGTTAAAATATACTCATAACCAGGCCCTGCAGACTTAAACTGGTTATCTGGACTTGTCTGCTTAGTATCATTATTACACGAAATGATGGCTAATGATAAACACGGTATTAATACATTAAATAAACTTTTCATTCTGCTGAAAATTTAAAACAAACCTACTCTTAAACGCTTTTCGGTTTCCGCGACAATTAATCAATAGTTTAGGCCTAATATTGAATTGCATTACTAAGAAAAAAAAAAAAAAACGAAATCGCAAAATATAATTTTAGAAACGCTAGGTTTTGATCTAATTTTTACAGGTAGAACTTAAAAGCTTTCAACCTTTAAAAGACAACTTCATTTTCTTCACCCGGTCTTCTAAACTTTCATTGGTCATACGTTCCCGCAGACGGTCTACCATAATGGGAAAGCAAAAGGGAGAGGGCTTGTCCATTTCCTGGATCAAAATCGTTTGGCCGGCAATGCGCTCCAGCGCCTGACGCATACGGCCTTCTTCCAACTGAAATTCCAGCGCCTCTTCATAGGCCTGCTGCAACAGCAGGTTGTCGGGCTCGTAATCATTAAACACATTGAAAATCAACTGACTGCTGCTTTGCAAGTGCTTGTCTTTGATGGGTTGCCCCGGATAGCCCTTAAAGACCAAACCGGCAATACCGGCAATATCGCGGAAACGCCTACGGGCCAACTCCACCGCGTTAACACTTTGCATAATGTCTTCCCGCAAATCCTGGGTGGTAAACACATCGCTGTCTAAAGCTTCTTCAATGGGGATGGGCTTGTTGGCCAGAAGTTCAAAGCCATAATCATTCATGGCAATGCTAAGACTAATGGAGGTAAATAAAGACAAGCGGTAGGCCAGCAAAGCGGCCATACCTTCATGCACGGCCCGCCCTTCAAAAGGGTAGAAAAAAAGGTGGTGGCCTTCGCGGCTCTTCAATTTTTCAATCAAGAATTCATGCTGGTGGGGAATCACCGAGCGCTCGCGCTGCGTTTCCCAAAGCGGCTCAATCAGCTGAAGCTCGGGGTCTTTAGGCTGGCGCTTAAAACTCTCTTCTAATTTTAAGCGCAGCATTTTACCCATTTGGGCCGAAAGCGGCATACGCCCCCCCTGCCAGCTGGGTACCACCCCTTTGGTGGTTTTGGCCCTGCGCACGGTCACGTCCATACCTTTTACCCGCACCAATTCCAGGTTACGGCCACTAAACCAAAACACATCGCCCGGCTTGAGGCGAGAAATAAAGTATTCTTCCAAAGTACCCAAGTAGCCCCCACCCTGAAATTTAACGCGCAGCACCGTATCACTCACAATGGTGCCAATACTCATACGGTGGCGCATGGCAGTGCGCCTGCGGGTTACCTTAAAAAGTCCGTCTTCTACCTCTACTTTGTGAAACTCGTCATAGCCTTGCAGCGACTCCCCGCCCTGGGTGATAAAGTTGAGGCACCACTGCCACTCTTCATCACTAATATTTTGGTAAGAAAAGGTCTGCCGTACTTCTTCTAAAATTTCGCTGGGGCGGAAACCCTCCGAAACGGCCAGCGTAACCAGGTACTGCACCAGTACATCAAAGCTGCGGAAATAGGGTACGCGCTCTTCCACCACTTCCTGGCTAATGGCTTCGCGCAAAGCGGCTGCTTCTACCAGCTCTAGAGTATGGGTGGGCACAAAATAAATTTTGCTGGTGGCCCCCGGTTGGTGCCCACTACGGCCGGCCCGTTGCATAAAGCGCGCCACACCCTTGGGAGAACCCACCTGAATAATGGTTTCCACCGGACGAAAATCGACACCCAAATCTAAACTGCTGGTGCACACCACCGCCTTGAGCTGACCGGTGTACAAAGCGTCTTCCACCCAAAAACGCAAATCACGGCTAATGCTGCCGTGGTGCATGGCCATGAGTCCCGCTAAATCAGGAGCCAGGTCTAAAATGCGTTGGTACCAAATCTCGGCCTGGCTGCGGGTGTTGGTAAACAGCAAGGTGCTCTCACTTTGGTGGATGATGGGGATGACCTGCTCCAGCATTTTTATGCCCAGATGGCCCGCCCAGGGAAGCACTTCTACCGTTTTGGGTAAAATGGACTGTACTTCAATTTTCTTAGTCAAGTTAGCCCTGATGAGGCGCGTTTGTTCTTTGGGCACCTGCGAACCTAAAAGCACGTCTACCGCTTCTTCCATATTGCCAATGGTGGCCGAAATGCCCCAGGTTTGAAAACCGGGCGACAATCCGCGTAAGCGTGAAAGGGCCAACTCTAAAAGCACCGCTCTTTTGGAGCCTAAGAGCTCATGCCATTCATCGGCTACTAAGACTTGTAAGTTTTTAAAGGTTTTGGGGTAGCCTTTGCTGGCCAGCAAGAGGTGCAAACTTTCTGGAGTGGTAATGAGCAAATTGGGCATGCTTTTTTTCTGCCTGGCCCGCTCACTGGCAGTGGTATCGCCCGTGCGGACGCCTACGGTCCATTGCGCGCCTAAGCCTTCAATGGCCCGCTCGGCACTTTGCTTAATTTCTTTGGAGAGGGCCCTGATGGGGGTAATCCAAATGGCTTGCAAACCCTTAGGAGCCGGCTGCGCCTCCAAGATAGGCAGCAACAAAGAGTAGGTTTTACCGCTACCGGTGGGCGCATTCACCAGTCCGGAGTAGCCATCGGCAAAAGCCTGCCAGGCTTCTTGTTGAAATTTAGCCGGTTGCCAGCCTAACTTTTTAAACCATTTATGAGATTGCTGCATACACGGCCATTGCGAAACTGAGAGGGCTTAGGGGCTTAGCACAGGCTTTTGCATGGCTTCCAGCGCCTTACTCAAATAAAGGTCTTCCTGAGCGTACACCCGTTGGTAAGCGTCACTGCCCAAAAGATTATAGGCAATAAAAGATTTAATGCGGTTTTTTACCAAGGGCAACTCTTCCTCATACTGTGGACTCAGCTGTTTCAGGCTTTGCCCCTGGGTGAAATAGTTGAGCACTTTTTCATTTACAGTAAAGTTCTCGGCAAAATTAGCCACGGTTAAATCCTGTAAAGAATCGCGGTGCACATCTACGTAGGTAAAGGCCAGTTGGTCTAAATTCACCGTCATAACCAGGTGGTACAACAGGCGGTTGTAAGAGGCGCTGTCTTGCTCAATGGTTATGTCAGGGGCAATGCCGCCTCCACCGTACACGGTGCGCCCGCCTTTGGTGTTAAAAGACTGCCCTTGTTTTTGGGCGGTGTCTATGGGTAGCTGCCCGTGAAAATTATGCTGTTTTAAAAAATCCTGGTTGTAATGGTCAAAATCTTTTTGAATGCTGCGGCCACTGGGCGTGTAGTAGCGCTGGGTAGTCAGGCGCATGCGTGAGCCGTCACTTAAAGTAATTTCTTCCTGCACCAGCCCCTTGCCAAAACTTCTGCGGCCTACAATTACGCCCCGGTCGTTGTCTTGCAAGGCCCCGGCCACAATCTCACTGGCCGAAGCAGAAGCTTCATTGATCAAAACCGCCACTTTCCCTTCCTGAAAGAGACCTTTACGGCTGGCAAATACTTCGGTTTTAACCCCCTTACGGTTTTTGGTGAAAACTATGAGTTGGTCATCGTCTAAAAATTCATCGGCAATTTCTTCGGCTGCGGTAAGCAAGCCCCCCGGATTATCGCGCAGATCTAAAATGAGGTGTTTGGCCCCATCGGCCTTGAGCCTTTTAAGCGCCTGCCTTAGCTCTTGCGTGCTGCGCTGCGTAAATTTGGTGAGTTTAAGATAGCCTACGGTGTCATTGAGGTTAAAAGCGCTGGGCACACTGTTTACCGGCACCTCGCCTCTACGTACGGTTAAAGAAAGGGTGCGGCTTTGCAGCGGGTCGTACACTTCTAATTGCACCGGTGTGCCTGACTTGCCTTTTAAAGTTTGAATCACTTTTTTATTGCTTACAGCTGGCCCGGTAAGGGAGGTGGTATCGGCCCTTAAAATGCGCTGACCGCTTTGCAAGCCGGCCCGGGCGCTGGGTCCCTCGGCAATTACCCGCACCACGGTAAGGGTATCTTTAAACAACTTAAATTCTATGCCTATGCCTACAAAGCTTCCGCTGATGGCCTCTTGATTGGCCAGTACCTCGCTACGGGGTATGTAGGTAGAGTGCGGATCTAATTGCTGCAGTAAACTGGAAACGGTTTCGTCTAAAAGGCTATCGGTGTTAACCGAGTCTACGTATTCATTGTCAATAAAGGAAATGATTTGCCGCACCTTTTGCTCACGTTTGCTTTGTGAGTTTAAGGCCAGCCCCTTGCCGGGAAAATTGAAAAGCATGCCTACAATGATGCCCACGCAAACTGCCAGGGCCAGGTAGACCGGATATAAAGTTTTATTCTTCAAGCTCTTGCTGTTGTATTTGTTCTATCTCAACCCCTGCTTTGCGTAAGAAGTTTAAACCACTGTCATCTTTATAGCCATTTATGTACACCAAACGCCTGATTCCCGCCTGGTGTACCAGTTTACTGCAGTCTTTGCAGGGACTTAGGGTTAAATACAAAGTGGCTCCACTGCAACTCTGCGTACTACCGGCAATTTTAAGAATGGCGTTGGCCTCTGCATGCAAAACGTACCACTTGGTAATTCCGTCTTCATCTTCGCATTTATTTTCAAAACCACTGGGGGTGCCGTTGTAACCGTCTGAAATGATCATCCGGTCTTTTACTATTAAGGCGCCCACCTGCCTGCGCTGGCAATTACTTAAGCTTCCCCACTCCTGCGCCATACGCAAGTAGGCTTTATCGTATTTACGTTGCTTCAGTTGGTTTTTACTCATAGGATTCTTCTACCATTTAAGAGCCCCAAAATTAGAGTTTTAAAATCCTTTTCAGGCGTTTAGCGTGCATGGCTTTAAGCCGATGGCACTTGGGAAAAAACAGCCCCATTCAATACAGAACCGTAATCACAAACTAATGCCTACCAGTTATCACTAGAAGAACACCTGTTACTCAACCACGGTTGCCAGCAAATTTTGAATGTACCAGTTTTGAACGCAGTAAAGATATTCAGGAGCTTAAGCAATACTAGAGCTTCCGACCTAATTACACTAGCGCTGTTGAATTGAGCTCAATTCAAAAGTGGCAACCCTCTGGACCCCCCCTCCCCCTCCAGAGGGTTTTTTTGGCTCTAGGCCGAATTACGCCCAGCGTTAATGTTTCCATAAAGGGAGCGGACCACCAGTTTGCGGTAAGCCTGCAATTGGGTATCTGTTTCCGGGGTATCTGCTTGTTCCAGTTCTTTTATCCGCATAAGCGCATACTGCTGAATAGTGAGTAGGGGCAATACAATTTGCTCGCGTAGTTTTATGCTTTGGCGTGCAGCCGGGTTGGTTTCCAACAGCTCCTTATGACCCGATACCATTTTCAGGTATTTGCGCGCCCGCTGCGATTCTTCATAAATCCAGGTCCAAAACTCCCCAAACTCAGGGTCTTTTTGCATGTAGGCTGTTAATGGGAAAAAGCTTTTACTGAGCGATTGCATGGAGTTTTCCAAGAGCGTTCTAAAAAACAAACTGTTTTGGTAGAGCTCTTGCACCTCAGCCAGGCGCCCAGCTTGTTCTATTTTTTCCAAAGCCGTACCCAAGCCAAAAAAGCCCGGTACATTTTGCTTGAGCTGACTCCAGGCGCCCACAAAAGGAATGGCCCGCAAATCTTCAAACTTTAAGGCCTCACTTTTACCGCGTTTGGAGGGACGGCTGCCAATATTGGTTTTGCCGTAATATTTAAGCGTGCTCATTTTTTCTAAATAGGGCACAAAGCAGGGGTGAGCCTTAAAGTCACTGTAGGTTTGGTAGCTAATTTGCGAAAGCTCTTCCAGCAATTTCCGGGATGATTCGGTGAGTTTTTTATCGGGGTCATCCAGAACGGAGTTTTCTAATCCGGCACTCATCAATTGCTCTAAATTGTACTTAGAGGAATCTACCGTACCAAAGTTAGAACTGATGGTTTGCCCTTGAATGGTTAACTGAATCCGGTTGCTCTCAATTTGATTCCCCAGTGAGGCATAAAACTTATGGGTGCTGCCCCCTCCACGTGCGGGTGGTCCGCCCCGGCCGTCAAAAAAGGTGACTGAAATGCCATAGTCTCGTGAAACTTTAGTAATGTTTTCCTTGGCCTGATAAATGCCCCAGTTGGCTGAAATATAGCCGCCATCTTTAGTGCCATCGGAAAAACCCAACATCACCACCTGCTTTTGGCCACGCTGTTTCAGGTGACGGGCGTATACCGGGTGCTCGTAAAGCTCGGTCATGCTTTCACCGGCCTGTTTGAGGTCTTCAATGGTTTCAAAAAGCGGAATAATATCTAGGGCCAGCGGTTCTTCCCATCCGCTTAAGCGGGCCAGCGCATACACTCGGGCAATGTCTTCGGCTCCGCGGCAGTTGCTAATGATGTAGCGGTAAGCGCCAAAATCGCCATTGCGGGCTTTTATTTCCCTAATGGTTGAAAAGGTCTCAGCCGTGTCTTTCAAAACGGGGTCTAAATCGGCTGGAGCCTGCGCGGTACTTTTAAGGGTAAAGAGCGCATTAATACGCGCCTCTCGGTCAAGCTGAGCAAAGTCATTGGGAAACGCCTTGGGACTGGCATCTTGCAAGGCCTCTAAAGTGCTATGAATTACGCGACCATCCTGACGGATGTCCATGGTAGAAAAGTGGAAACCAAAAATTTTCACCTTGTTGATGAATGCCTGCACATCAGGCGCAAAGAGACTGTTGTGCTGCTCTTCCAGAATTTTTTTGAGTGCCATTAAATCGGCCAGAAAAGAAGTGAGGGTAAAACCCGATGGCGGCACCCCTTCTCGCATGGCCCAATACAAATTATCGTGCAGTTGCGTCATCAGCGCCTCGGTTCCCCTAAAGGTGATTCTGCGCCTCAGTTTACGGATGTCTCTAAAATAGCATTTAAAGAGGCTGCTGCGCAAACGGTCAGCCACCTTGAGCGTAATTTCGGTATTCACAAAAGGATTGCCATCGCGGTCGCCTCCAGGCCAAAAGCCCAACTGCAACAGTGGGTTATCCGCTAAAATGGCATCGGCCTCTGAGCCGAGGCTTTCGTAAACCTCTTGGTAAATTTGAGGTATGGAGTGGTAGAAAATATTTTCCAGATACCACACCAGGCTAATGGCTTCATCCAGCGGACTGGGTTTCTCTTTCTTAAAAAAGGGCGTTTTGCCCAACTGCTCTAAGTAGCGTTCTATGGCGCTTAAGTTGTTCTCACGGATGGCTGTATCCAAATCAGAGATTATGCCTAAAACGGGGCCGGGGTAAAATTGAGTGGGGTGTGCCGTAAGTACAATGCGCACCCGGAAGTTCTCCAGAGCCTTTTTTAACTTAGGCAAAGCATTGCGATTGGAGGCGCTCTGCAATAAGGCACGGTAGCTGCCACTTCCCCTAACGTCATTCACCTTGGTAAAGGCCGCATCTTCCAAAGCATCAATCAAAACCACTTGGCGCTCTATGTATTGTACAAACCGAAACATCTGGTCCAAGCGTTGCTCTTCCGAACTTTCAGACTTGTTTTCAGTGAAAAACTGATCCATTATTTCCTGCGGGTTTTTGGCCTGGTCAAAGCCTTTTTTGCAAACCTCAGCCAGCACCGGCAGCCAAATACCGGTTTGATGCACGCCATCCAAATTAAGGGTAAGGAACAGAGAGTTGTAAATTTGGTAGCGCAAGGCTACCTCTTCGGTAAATGATTGGTTGCTGGCTTGCATAAAAAAGCTTGATTTTGAATCTCTAAATTACCTATTATCAACAGTCACAGATACAAAACGTTTTGGAATTTCCTCTGAAGCCCAAAAGGGCCCGCCCCTATTTTTGAAAAATGCAGAACTTAGCCAACCTAAGCAATGGCTAAATGTCTTACCTCTTTTCTTCGGCTCGATTGGGTTTTAGAATCTGGCGCAGCGCTGATCTCCAGGCTTTCGCCAGACTCAACGCACACCCGGAAGTGATGCAACATTTCCCTAAGCCGCTAAGCATGGCGCAATCAAAACAGTTTTTGGAGCGATTAGCTTCTCACTACCAAAAGCATGGTTTCCAGTATTTTGCGGTAGAGCTTTTAAGTTGCCAGACACTCATCGGCTTTCTTGGTTTGGCCTATCAAAAATATCCCTCCCCCTTTACCCCAGCGGTTGACCTGGGCTGGCGCCTGATGCCCGAAATATGGAATAAAGGATACGCTACGGAAGGAGCAGAACGCTGCGTAAAATGGGTCTTTGAAACCCATACACTCACCCAATTAATCTCAACCTGCCCTGCAATAAACCGAGCTTCAGAGCGGGTTATGCAAAAAATAGGAATGCACAAGCTGGGGTACTTCAACCACCCTAACCTAACTGCTTATCCGCATCTAAAGCCTTGTGTATGTTATGGACTAGAGAGAAACCAAGACATCTAGGCTATTGCCGATGGAAGACCTCAGAGCTTAACAAAAGTACCTCTGCGACAATTGTTTTAATCACCCAAAGAACAACTCTGCGTGTCTGGGTTTATTTTAATTTATTTCCCTGTTAAAGTAATATTCCAATGATGAACTTTCACGATTTTAAGGCCCAAAGACTTAATGGTGCTGTTGAAAAGATGGACCAATACGCCGGCAAAACAATAGTGGTGGTAAACACTGCCAGTAAATGTGGATTAACCCCACAATATGAAGGTTTGGAAGCCTTGTACCAGAAATACAAAGATCAGGGTTTGGTCATTTTAGGCTTCCCGTGCAATCAGTTTGGCAAACAGGAGGCGGGCAATAGCAATGAGATTGAGGAGTTTTGCCAGGTGAACTATGGCGTAAGCTTTCCCATGTTTGAAAAAATAAACGTGAACGGAAAAGATGCGCATCCTATTTTCAAGTATTTAAAATCTATGCTCAGTGGAGGTATCCTGGGTAGTGCTATTAAATGGAATTTCACCAAATTCATTATCAATGCTGAAGGCCAGCCGGTAAAGCGCTTTGCGCCCACCACCAAGCCTGAAAAGATGGAAGACACGCTTAAACAACTGCTAGTTAAGTCATCGGCTAAAGCCTGAAGTTAGAGGTTTTAGAAGCTTATTTGAAAGTTAGCTATTGTGGCTGATTCGAAAATTAAATACAAAAAAGCCTCACCGGTAAGAGTGAGGCTACTTTTTAATTAAGGTGCCCAGGACCGGAGTCGAACCGGTACGCCCGAAGGCACAGGTGTTTGAGACCAGCGCGTCTACCAATTCCGCCACCTGGGCAATATATTAAAACAGTAATTCTACCGTTTCGAATTCTCTTTTCCCAAGCTCTGGAACAGCTACTTGCTCCTCCAATTCCCCGCCCGAACGGATCGTTCGGTACGGGCGGGCGCCACCTGGGCTTAACCGCTATTTCTAGCGGGCGGCAAATTTAAAAATTAATGATTTGATTTTAGGCTTCATTATCTAAAATTAATTGCTCCTCTTCCAATTCATCTACAATTAGATCGGCAAGGTTCTCCGTTAGCGTTATTAAATCTGCGGTTATATAGGTATTGGTTTGGGCTGACCAAATTAATTCTCGCGAGTCTACATCATAAAGATTAATCTCTACAAAGTAATCTTTTCCTGAGGCGTAATAACCAGGATTATACACCACCCTACCTACGTGGTTATAATAACCATCATAGGTTCTGTACCAAGGATTCATGGTTATGGGCTCATAGGTAACACCGCGTTGCACAAAACGACTTTCGCTATCACCTGCCAGCACACTTACCGTTAAAATCGCATCTTTTTCAGCAGCGTCTAAGGTTTTAAAAAGTGCCTCGCTTGACAGATCAATGTCCTCTGGGGTGCCTGCCCAAATTTCATGGCTGGCCAAGCTGCTAACGCCCTCCTCCTGTAATTCAGTTTCAACCGCTTCTTCAAGCAATTTTCGGGCGGTGTCTCCAGCAAAAACACCACTGATAAAAATGTTGTTACAGGTATTTTCAGCTTTAATCTCAGGGGCAGTGTAGGTAGCAGTCATTTGAACAGATGAACTGCAACCGAGAAAGAAAACAGACACGACAAACGGAATTATTCTGGTAAAAATTTTCATAACATGTTGATTTTTAATTATATAAAACCAACACATGAAGCCCCACCCATTGTTTAGAGTTAGTCTGTAAAGCGGCTATCGGTTTCCATCACATGGCCACAGTTGGCACAGGTGCGTAAGTTCTTAGAGTTGTAAAATTCTTTAAAGCGCGGTAGAAAGTCTTTCTCAATATTGTTGAGCGGAAAATAGGTCTCGTGCAATTTGTGATTGCAATTATCGCAGAACCACAGTAAGCCATCTTCATGCTCAGGCTTGCGCACCCTTTCTACTACCAGACCCACTGAACCGGCACTGCGCATGGGTGAGTGGGGCACCTCAGCTGGCAATAAAAACATATCGCCAGGGCCCAGGTGAATATCGGCTGGCTTACCATTCTCCTGAATACGCACCGTAATCTCGCCCTCTAACTGGTAAAAGAGTTCCTCGGTTTGGTTGTAGTGGTAATCTTTACGGGCGTTGGGGCCGCCCACTATCATTACAATATAATCTTTACCCGCAGGGTACAAATTCTTATTACCCACGGGCGGTTTCAAGAGGTCTCGGTTTTCTTCAATCCATTGGTGTAAGTTAAAGGGTCTAGCTAAAGCCATAATTTATGTTTTGAGGTACCACGAAGGTAATTATTTAAGCTTCTCAACCTTTTTTAATGGCAGCAGAGAACCATCGGGTTAAACCCGATGACCCATGTATTTTTAAAACATAAATTTTAGCTGAATCTAAACAATGCGGCAAAGCACCGCCTTTTTAACTAAAATTGAATCAAAAATGGAATACCGCAATTTAGGCCGCAGCGGCTTGCAAGTAAGTGAACTGAGCTTTGGTTCCTGGATAACCTTTGGTACGCAAATTGGCCAAAAGCAGGCTACCGAATTAATGACTATGGCTTATGACCATGGCGTAAATTTCTTTGATAATGCTGAGGTATACGCATCAGGCGAAAGCGAAGTATTAATGGGCAAAGTGCTTAAAGACCGGGGTTGGAGCCGCGATAGTTTTGCGGTGAGTAGCAAGGCGTACTTTGGCATAAAAGGCTTGAAAGATTCTAAACCCATGCAAAAGGGTAATACCCGCAAACACCTTACAGAAGCCTGTCACCAAGCCTTGGAGCGCCTGCAAGTAGATTACCTGGATCTCTTTTTTTGCCACCGGCCCGATAAAAAAACACCCATTGAAGAAACGGTGTGGACCATGCACAATCTCATACAGCAGGGTAAGATTCTCTACTGGGGTACCAGTGAGTGGAGTGCTCAGGAAATTATGGAAGCGCACATGGTAGCAAGGCAAAACCACCTAATTGGCCCTACCATGGAGCAACCGCAGTACAACATGCTGGTGCGCGAAAAGGTAGAAGTGGAGTTCAGCCAGATTTATAAAACGGTAGGTTTGGGCACCACCACCTGGTCACCATTGGCCAGTGGAGTACTTACCGGAAAGTACAATGACACCACTCCTGAAGACGCCCGCTTAAACCTGAGCGAACTAAAGTGGCTAGCCGATAAAAACTTGCAGCAAGAATACTTTGATAAAGTAAGTAAGCTAACTGAGTTGGCTCAAGAGTTGGGTATGAGCATGCCCGTAATGGCCATAGCCTGGACGCTTAAAAACCCGAATGTAAGCACCGCTATTCTAGGTGCTTCCAAAACCCATCAGCTGGAAGAAAACCTAATGGCCAGCCGCGCCAAACACAAGCTCAACCAGGAAGTAATGGACAAAATTGAGGCGATTTTGGAAAACAAGCCGGAGCATCCGCCCTTCTAAAAGTCATAAAGCCCGGTCAGCGATGGTGATGCTGACCGGCCTCTTTTTTACGTAGGCATTATTCGTATTCTGCTTGTAATACGTAAAAATCTTCGATCAGCCGATCCACATCTTCTGCACTGGTGCCATCGTAGAAGCCTCTAATGCGCTTCTCTTTGTCTACCAACACAAAATTCTCGGTATGAATAAAGTCACTTTCATCGCCCTCACCGCCTTCATCTAAAACGGCAAAATAACTTTCACGGGCCAGCTTGTAAATCTGCGGCTTGTCTCCGGTAAGCAAATGCCACTTTCCGGTTACGGCTCCTTGCCGATCGGCATAAGCCCGCAGAACCGGTACGGAGTCAATTTCTGGGGTAACGCTGTGTGAAACAATGGCAAAATCAGCGGCTTCTTTAAGCTCTTCTTGCAACCTGCGCTTTTGCACAGCCATGTCTTTGCAAATATCGGGGCAAATGGTAAAGAAGAAATCCGCTATATAAATCTTTCCTTCCAAGTTTTCTTCGGTAATGGTATCACCGTTTTGGTTGACCAGTTTAAAGGGTATAACCCGATGGTTGATGCCCTTCCTTTGCAGACTTTCATCTACCAGCCTGCGGTCTAAATCACTAGGGTTGTAAATGGGTAGTTTGCGTTGGGGTTTTAATATCTGGTAGGAGAGGGCCACTCCACCTCCCAAAATCACTAGAAGCAAAATAATTTTAAGCCAGTCGGCCGTTTGTAATTTCATAACGTAAAGATGCTAGAAACAAACCCTAACAAACAAGCTTTTTACGCTTTTTTTAATCCAGGGTGTGTATCTTTGAAATAAATTCTACACCATGAAGCAAGTATTGTTTTACAGCTTGTTATTTTTAGCCGTAGCCTGCCAAAATGCTGGCTCTAACAAGGCTGCAGCCGATTCTGACTCAGAAGAAAAAGACGGACAAAGGGTATCTATTTTAAAGCAGGAAGTAATGGCTGCCCATGACCGGGTAATGCCCTCTATGGGGCAAATGAGGCGTCAGCAAAAGCAACTGCGTCAAATGGCCCAAACCTCTCCGGATTCTGCCCTTTACCTGGAAGTGGCGATCAACCTGAAAAAAGCGGATGACGGCATGATGGAATGGATGCACAATTTTAAAGCACCAGACGAGCAGGATTGGAGTGAGGAAGAAAAAGCGCAGTACTTAATGGAGCAAAAGGCCAAAATGATTGAGATTGAAAATCTCACCTTTCAAAACATGTATTTGGCTGATAGCATCTTACAAAGTGTAAACCCTGCCCAGCCGGAATAACTTTTTAGGTTAGGCTTAGGGTTTCTTTGCTTTTTTCGGATTGCACCTGGGCATTAATGGCGTCCCAAAATTCCAGCCGCGCTTGTAAGGCCTCCACAGCTGCATTACCGGCCTCTTGCCATTTTTGCTGATTATTGCCGCAAAGGCTTCTAATCATTTTTAAAGCCATAGGGCCGTGCTCGTCTCCATCAATTTCAATGTGACGTTCTAAATAGTAAATGAAAGCACTTAATTTACCTGGCACCTTTTGGTCCAGATCTTTGACTATTTCTGTGAATAAATCAGGAATGAGGTCTTCGCGTCCAAAGGTAAAGGCAGCCGCAATTTCATGGCTTTTATTGCGCTTCATCAACCGAAAGGTAGCCTCTAAAAATTGCTGTTGAGCCCTGGGCATTTCGGCCACATTATATTTTACCAAATTTTTATGGCTATACCCTTCCTGAGCTTTCTGCATAAAGCGGTTAATGGGCTGGGTTTCCACTCCCGCCTGCTTCATGGCGTCTAGGTACATTTCAAAGTGACTGGCCGGATTGCCGTTCATATCCACATCACTTTCTTCGGCCAAAACAATATCATTGATCAGCCTGCGGGCTAGGCGATCAGCGCTAGGTGCCCAAACCTCTTCCACGCAAGTTAAACGTCTTTGCAGGCCTTTAAGCAGTACCATAAAATCCCAAACCGCAAAAACATGGTTGCCCATAAAGACTTTTAAATCGCCCAGGGTTTCCAGGTTGCGGTACAACTCATGCCCTAATAGTTTTTCGCGCAGGGGAGCTACTTTTTCTTGAATGCCTAAAATGTCAAAATCAACCATTATTTACGAGGCTTTTTGTAGATGGGTACGGTAGAACAAGCTTCTCCAAACATGAGACTTTTCACTACCGGTTGTAATAATGCCGCAAACTGTAAATAGGCTTGCGGGGGAATGGGTAAATCGCCACAACCTTTTAAAATTACCCGCTTATCGCGATAAGCTTCTGCATTGAAAGATTCTAAAGCCTTTTGGGCCAAAACCACTTCTAAAGACTGCGGAGAACCATAAACCACCTGTAGCGCCTTGCCCGCCAGCTGCGCGCCAATAAGCATGTAGGCCCATTGCGGAATAATGGCATCTTCACTGCAAAACACCGCCACATAGGCATTTTGGTATTGCTCCCAGTCATGCTCTTTTACGCTTTGGCGGAAGTCTTTTTCTTTCAGCATAAAACCCTCGTACAACCAAGGCTTTAGATCAAGTTCTTTTCGTTCACCTTGCGGATAGTATTCATCAAGGCTTAGCGTGATTAGACCCGACTGGGCCACTTTATTTTTAATTTCTTCCATAAACTAAAGGTGTTTTCAGTTTATAAAAAACCCAGTTCCAACATGGCTTCTTCGCTCATCATGTCTTTGGTCCAGGGCGGGTCAAAGGTAATTTCAACCTCTACCTCCCTTACTTGATCTACCGTACCGGACTTTTGCTTTACCTCTTCCGGTAAACTTTCGGCCACCGGGCAGTTAGGCGAAGTGAGCGTCATTAGAATTTTAACGTCTCCCTCAGAGCTCACTTGAACGTCATAAATGAGCCCCAGCTCGTAAATATCAACGGGTATTTCAGGGTCATAGATGCTGCGTAGCACATCCACTACATCCTCTCCTATTTTTTGTAATTCTGCGTCTGTCATGGTTTCAACTGTTAAGGCTCTTATTTAGCTTGCATGGCCAAAGCATAAAATTTCATTTGCTTAATCATGTTCAACAAACCATTGGCACGGGTAGGGCTTAAATGCTCTTTTAGGCCAATTGCATCCACAAAATCCATCTTAGCGTCTACAATTTCCTTAGGGGCCTGCCCATCTAAAACTCGAATCATTAAGGCAATTAAGCCTTTGGTAAGAATGGCATCGCTATCAGCAGTGTAGCGCACTAACTCACCATTATTAGTGGCGTGCAGCCAAACCTGACTCTGGCAGCCTTTAATAATGTTATCTTCCGTTTTGAACTGCTCATCAATGAGCGGTAGTGATTTGCCCAATTCAATCAGATACTCGTATTTCTGCATCCAATCGTCAAAGAGCTCAAATTCCTCAATGATTTCGTTCTGTCTTTCCTGTATTGTTTCCATAGCAATTTCTAGTGCAAAGGTCTTAAAATTAGTTTCTGTTTTTAATTGACAAAAACTATCTGTACAGGGTTCATCATTCAATCATCAGCCGGTGCGTTTCTCGCAAACCTTCATCGCCCTTGAGGCTAAGCCAATAAAGTCCCGCTGGGAGTTCTGGCAAGTTTATGCGCTGCTTGGTTTGCACCGATGCACGAAAGCAAAGCCGGCCTTCAGCTGTGTGAATTTCTAGCTGCAGAGGGCCGCCCGCGGGGCCATTTAAAGTGAGGCTGGAATTGGCGGGGTTGGGATAAAGTGAATAGAGGTTTGATGGTGATTCTTCATTTAAGCTGACCAATAACGAATCGGGTATACCCAGTTTGAAAATATTGTCGGCCGTGGTTACAAAAAAGGTATCTCGGTAAATGGTTATCTGCCCAGTTACTATGCCCCCACTGGGAATGGTATCGGCTACCGGGTACCATTGATTTTGCTGGTTAGTATCAGCCTTATACACTGGACCGGTGAACGTAACGGTAAATAACTGGTCTCTGAAACTAACCCCTGAAACTAACTCTGCTGGGGCGCCTGGTACTGGTACCCAACCTGAGTTAGGGCCCTTGGCAAAGGTGGTATCGCCATTAGTGATATATAACAAAGTATCACGTGTGAAAAATCTACTAAAGGCGGGTACGTTAGTAGGAGTTGGCAAAGTGTAAAAGGTATTTTGATTGGTAGAGAGATCAAAACTCACAATTCTGTTGTTCGTGCGGCTTTGGAGATACCATAATTTATTATTGAAAAAATTGAGCTCCTCACTATAAAACCGCTGAGAAAGATTAAGCCAAACCGAACTACCCGCAAATGATTGATATAGGTTTTGACCATCTGTAGCATATACAGCATTGCCTCTCTCTCTTATAATTAATTCCCTAGGGTTTCCAAAAGACCACTTAGTGCTTCGCCAGGTTTGTCCATTATCATTGCTTTTTCTAATGAACACACTATCAACATTAGTATTATTAGGCCCGCTAAGGTAAGTGCCTGCCACCCAAACCTCACCGGGTAGAGCAGCTAGTGAAGTATATCTTACTATTTGGCTATCTAATGGCGAAATGCGCTTCCAGGCATTGGTATCATTATAGCGGTACACCCCTACATCATCACTCATGTAAAGTCCCATGCCATTGCTAGCTAGGTTAGAAACACTTTGTACACATGCCATACCTTTCTGGCTTTCATCTTGCCATAGGCCCCCCATATCTTTTTTGAACCCTGCTTGGGTGCTTAGGTAAAATGTGTCTTGAGCAGAAGTTAGGTATAGCGGTCTTGTCCTCAAGCCATTATTTGCGCTCTGCCAAGTCATTCCAAAATCGTTGGAGCGCTCCAGAAAATTAGGGCCATTGGTTGCAATTATGGAAGTACTGGTCAGTTGATAATCTAAATTGGCTGAGGTAGAGTTGTTTTGAAAGATGTTTTGCCAGGTTTTTCCGGTATCAATACTGCGATAAAGCACATTGTTTATGGCCATAAGAAACATACCATTGCTAGCGATGGTGGCCTTTGTGGGGCCAAAGGAACTGCTGATGTAAGCTCCACTAACTTGTTGCCAGCCATTAGTATCTAAATTATGTCTGTAGAGTGCGGTATCTGTAAATGCATACACACTCTGGCCTAGTTTTTCAATTTGCCTTACAGTCAGATTAGGGATAGAATCACCGGTTGGGCTTAAAGTGTAGGAAACCGGTAAGCCTTTATTCAAGTAGAAAATTGAATCACCTAAGTTGTGCAGCGCTACCACCCCATTATCTGTTGCTACCAAAAGCAAGGAGTCATAAAAAACCAAATCATGGGAATAGAAATTCTGGTTAAAAATCCTTTCCACTGTTTTTAGGGTGTCAAAATTTGGGGTACTTAAATCCCGAAACCTAATACCAAAAAAACCACCCCAAAACCCGGTATGGGTATAGGCCATGGTATCTCTTCTAATTTGAAAGTTTCTGGTAGATGTAAAGTCGAGGCGTTCCCATTGAGCGGCCGCGGAGCGCTTAACAAACAAACCACATTGCTTGCTGGCAAAAATGTTTTGCTGGTGGCTAATCAACTCTCTAACCGGAATTGAGCCTTCGGCTGCTTCCACTTCAATCCATTGGCCATGGAGGTTTAAAGAGAAAAAAATGGATACGACTAAAACGATTGTTTCTTTTTTCATAGCGTGTGTCAGTTTGCTTTAAGGTGGTTTTCTTTAGTCTTTTATTATCAGCCGGTGCGTTTCACGTAAACCGTCATCGCCCGTGAGGCGCACCCAATAAAGCCCCGCTGGGAGTTCTGGCAAGTTTATGCGCTGCTTGGTTTGCACCGCTGCACGAAAGCAAAGCCGACCTTCGGCCGTGTGTATTTCCAGCAGCAGCGGCCCGCCCGCTGGGCCATTTAAGGTGAGGCTGGAATTGGCCGGGTTGGGATAAAGATCGTACTGTTTGGTTTGGGCTATTTCGGCCAAGTTTAAAAGCAACGAGTCTGGTACGGGGTGTTTAAAAATATTGGTTAGTGTAGATACAAAAAAAGTGTCTTGGTAAATAGTTAATGCTCCAGAAGGCCATACGCCTTGTGGTAAAGTATCGGTAACTACCTGCCAAGGCTGTAAACCTGTTTTACTCTGAGAAATAAAACCCTCGCGGCCATAAGCAAAAATTTGATTAGCAAAGTTCTCCGTATCCTCTAAATAGAGCGGTGGGTTGGCAAAGGCTTGCCACTGGCTGTTTTTGCCTTTATAATAGGTTTTAGTTCCATTATGTGAAAAGAGTAAAGTATCTTTTGAAAAAACCAAATCAAAATGGCCATCGTTAGGCGAGATATTATAGAACTGCCAAACTTTAGTTTGTCCGGTGGTCAAGTCAAAACTCTCAATCTCCCCGTTCCAAGGATCTGGCGACCAATACTTTCCGTCATAAATGACCAGCTCATTATTCTCGCTAGCCCATAAGCCTAATAGTTGAGGCCCAAGAGCACTCCAACTGGCCCCCATGTCTGAGGATTCAAAAAGGTCACCGCCTGCCAGCGCGTAAAGCGTAGCTCCTTGATGAAGAAAATGGATGTCCCTTACACGCCCAAATGGCCAGCCGTATCTTTGCCAGGTTTGTCCGCCATCTACACTAACATTTACAATGGCACTATCAACAGTAGGGTTAAAACTACTTGAACTTTGATAACTAGCTACTACTAACGAATTGCCAGCGGAATATAAAGGGCCGTACACATTTATGACTGTGTCATTGGGGCTAACGTTTTGCCAACCGTTGCTGCCCATGTATTTGTAGATGCCTAAATACTGACTCATAAATAGACCGAAAGAATTATTTATAATGCCAGTGACACCTTGAGTGCAAGCCATACCTTTACTGTTTTCAACAAACCACAAACCTGCTTGATACTTTTCTAAACCTCTTTCAGTACTGGCATAGAGGCTATTTTGTGTACTCGCTAAATTAAAGGGCACTTGTTGTAATCCGGTTGAAGCCGGCAACCAAGTAAAACCTTGGTCTACAGATTGCATTACCCTTTGATTATCATCTAACATATAAAGCACATTATTCACTACCGTAAAATCACCTAACCAGTTGGGAGTTAAATTATTTGGGTAAATCCCCTTCCAAGTTTTACCTGTATCTAAGCTACGGTAAAGTGAATCTCGCGTAAGCGAAAAAAAGGCTTGGCTGCTTGCTGCTGCATGTAAAGGCACAAAAATGGCTTGGCTGGTACTCACCACTTGCCATTTAGCACTATCTACATTTCTCCTATACAAGGTGCTATCTGAAAAAGCATACAGCGTTTTGTTGTTTCTAAAAAGTCGAAAAACATCACATAACGGAATACTATCTCCAGAAGGCTCAACATAGTAACTTAGCGGGAACCCATCATTGAAATAAAAAACAGAGTCGCCACTGTTTTTTATAGCAATTACGCCACTGCTAGAGGGGGCATAGGTTATATTATTTACTTGGACTGTAGCCGCAGCACTATACAAATAAGGATCAAAAACTGCCGACAGCGTATCAAACGTAGTGCTGGTTAAGTCCCTGTAAATTATTCCAGAAGAGACAGACTCAATTAACGTATCACCATTGATAGAAAGATGCCTTACAAAATAGTAATCTAGGCGTTCCCATTCTGAGCTATTTAAGTGTTTGACATAAAGACCACATTGGGTTCCAGCAAAAAGATACTGTTGATACTCTACCATATCTGACACTTGCACGGAACCTTCTACGCCTTCCACCTCAATCCACTGAGAATACGAGTGGGAAAAGAATAGACAGGAAAGGACGAGCGTAATAAAAAGTTTCATTTGGTGAATTTTAGGTTAACCTTAGTTTAGGACGCAAGGCATTCAAAAGGTTGCTTTAAAGCTACTAAAATTCTTACAGAACCCCTGTTCTGGGGTTAGCCTCCCTTAACCAATACGCTATTTTTAGCTATACTTGCGCCTTTCAAATTTCTATGCGAAAATGGGTTTTAAAAGCGGTGATTCAGAAGGTTTTGGGCATTATGCCCGGGGGCTTTAAAGTGAATTATCTGTTTCAAAAATATGTGTCTAAAGCAGTTATACTGAGTGACGCTTTTTTTGATACCATGTTAGATCATTTTTTAGAACTGCAGGAACACTGCCAGGCCCAGGGTTTTAAAAATGAAAACAGCCGGGTATTTGAAATTGGTACAGGCTGGCACGCCATAGTACCCATGGCTTTCGCTTTAAGCGGTACTAAAGAGGTAGTTACCGTAGACCTGAATGGGCATTTACGGCCAGAAAATTTGGCTCAGCTGCTGCAAAAGTTTTACGACTATCAGCAAGCGGGGAAACTTAAAAAGTGGCTACCGCAGCTTGATGATAGCCGTTGGAAGGTTCTTGAGAGCCATCGCCCTAAGGCTAAACACCAAAGTATTGCGGCTACTTTAAAGGCTTTTGGCATTCAACAGCACATTACCGATGCCGCTAAAACTTCTTTTGAAAATGGCTATTTTGATTTGTGCTACTCCGTAAATGTGTATGAGCACATCAACGAGCAAGCCCTGGCTGGCATCACCCGGGAAATAAGCCGTATTACCCGACCCAAGGGCTATGGTTACCACGCCATTGGGGTTTACGATCACTTTGTGCACGTAGATGCGGGAATTTCAAAATTCAATTACCTGCGCTTCTCAAAAAGAGCCTGGCAGCTCATTGACAATACCATTCAACCTCAAAATCGCTTGCGGCTCTCGTATTTTAGGAATCTGTTTAAATCCCACGGGCTAGAGCCGAAAGAGGAAATTTTTCATGACCCGGAACCTGGGGAAATTGAACGCCTTAAGCTCCACAAGGATTGGGAAGGCATAGAGGATTTAGACATCCCCTACGGTACCTTTATTCTCCAAAAGAAAGAGTAATAAAAGCTGCTTTTAGCTCAGCATCATTTCGGCCTTAGCCAAAGCCTCCACCATTTGATCAATTTCGGCCTTGGTGTTGTAAAAGGCAAAGCTGGCGCGCATGGTGCCCGGTATGCCAAAATGCTTCATCAGCGGCTGGGTGCAGTGATGCCCGGTACGAGTAGCAATGCCCATTTTATCCAGCAACACGCCAATATCATACGGGTGAATATCACCCAACAAGAACGAAATTACGCTGGCCTTTTCTTTGGCTTCACCAATAAAACGGATATTGGAAAAGTTGTTCCTCAACTGCTCAGTACCGTAATCCAACAGCTCTTTCTCGTAAGCGGCAATTCGGTCTAAGCCGATGGTATTAACGTAATCCAAGGCTTTGCCTAAAACCACCCCGGCCTCAATGTGTGGGGTGCCGGCTTCAAACTTATGGGGTAGGCCGGCATAGGTGGTTTTTTCAAAAGTCACCTCAGCAATCATTTCACCACCGCCCTGGTAAGGAGGCAGTTCTTCTAAAATAGACTCCTTGCCATACAGCACTCCTAAACCAGTGGGGCCAAAAATTTTATGCGAACTAAAGGTGTAAAAGTCTGCATCAAGTGCCTGCACATCTACCTTCATGTGCGGTACCGACTGGGCTCCGTCTACCAGGAACCAAGCACCCACAGCATGGGCTTTGGCAATCATATCCGCTATCGGGTTAACCGTCCCCAATGCGTTACTTACGTGATTTACCGCTACTAGTTTGGTTTTACGACTCAAGAGCTTTTCATACTCTTCCTGAACGAGTTCTCCTGCATCGTTCACAGGGATTACTTTTAGCACTGCGCCCGTTTGCTGGCAAAGCATTTGCCAGGGCACAATATTACTGTGATGCTCCAGGGTGGAGATAATGATTTCATCACCTTCTTTAATTAAGCCTTTGCCTAAAGAACTGGCTACCAGATTAATGCTATCGGTAACTCCTTTGGTGAAAATAATTTCATGGTTTTGAGCCGCATTCAAGTGCTTGCGCACGATGCTTCTCCCTTTTTCAAAGGCATCCGTGGCTTTCTGGCTCAAGTGGTGCACGCCACGGTGCACATTGCTATTAATAGTTTGGTAATACTCACTTATGGCGTCAATAACCACCTGCGGTTTTTGGGTTGAGGCAGCATTGTCAAAATAAGCCAAAGGCCTACCCTCCACCTTTTGGTGAAGTATGGGAAAGTCTTTCCGTATCTCCTCTACATTTAATTCCAACGTCTTGGTAGCTTCCATATCTCTTACTTCTTCATTAGTTTTTTTAGGCCTTCCTTTAGCCGGTTGATCCAGCCATGCGGATGCTCATAAGCATGCATGGTGAGATGATGCCGAGCATACGATTTAGAAGTGTAAAACTCCTTAAAGTGCATGCCATCGCGCTCGTCTTCCGCCTGGGTCTTTTGGTAAAGCGCCATGTTATCAGCGTCAAGCTCTAATTTGTAGTTAGCTCGGTTGGTATTGATGAAACTCATGATCAAGCGTATGGGGCGCATCCAGGTATCGTGCAAAAGCACAAAGCCCCCGGGTTTAAGCAACAGGTCACAATAGTAAAAATCAATGAAAGCCCCATCAAAACGGTGATCGCCATCAATGAAAATAAAATCAAATTTTAGGCCCTCTGCCAGTAGTTGGGGTAGCGCTTCGTGCGAAAGTTTCTCATGCAAAGTATAGTGCCCCTCTAAGCCTAACTGCTTTAAATTCTTGATGCCCCAACTGCCGTAGTCCTCTTGAAAGGGATCAATTACCTGATGATGAGACTGTGTTGCCGCAATTATATGGGCGGCCGAACGACCAATGGCAAAGCCTACCTCAAGGGTTTTTTTAAGCTCTGGCCTGGCCTTTAAAAAATCATAGATGGTTTGCGCCTGACTTTGCGAAACCGGGCTTGAACTTTTCGCCTGAGGGATGGTAATGCCTTGGTTAATCTCGGCAGGCGTCAAGTGAATGTCAAGCGTAGCGGTCATATTTCAAAATCTAAATTAACGTGTAGCTTTTTGGCTATTTGCCGATTAAGCTTTTTCCGCAGCTCGGCAATTTTCACGTTGCGTAAACCATCGCTGGCGAAGGCATACAAGAGTAGAGCCTTGGCTTCCTTCTCGGGTATTCCTCTGGACTTTAGGTAAAACATGGCCTCCTCATCTAACTGACCAATGGTGCAACCGTGTGAGCATTGCACGTCATCGGCATAAATTTCCAATTGTGGTTTGGTGTCTACCGATGACTTATCGGTTAGCAGAATATTATTATTCTGCTGAAAAGCATTGGTTTTTTGGGCGTGCGGATGCACCATTACCTTACCGTTGAAGACTCCCTTGGCGGCATCATCATATATACCCTTGTACAACTCATTGCTGTAGCAATTGGGCACTTTATGGTCTACTAAGGTGTGATGATCAATATGTTGTTTATGAGACCCCACACTAATACCATCCATCATGGTTTCTGTGTGCTCTTCTCTTAAAAATATATTGAGGTTGTTGCGGATAAACTTATTACCAAAAGAAAAAGTGCCAATGCCAACGTTACTGTGGCCATATTGCACCAATGATGTATTATCAATGAGCGAAGCCTGGTCATTATCATTTTGCACCTTATAATATTGCAAACGGGCATTTTTATGGGCAAAAATTTCCGTAGCGCTATTGGTTAACACCGGATGCTCACTCAAACTTTGATGACGCTCAGTAATTACGGCTTCGGCATTTTCTTCTAAAACTATCAGATTTCTGGGCTGGGTCATTACCTCATGGCCGTGCTCAGTGGTAAAGAATAACAACTGTATGGGCTTATCTGCAACTTTATTCTTTTTGATGCGAATAAAGGCCCCTTCTTTAGCGAAAGCCGTATTTACAGCAGAGAGTGACTCCGATTCTGGCAGGGCTTGATTGAAGTATCTAGTGGCCACATCTTGATACTTGGTAAGCATGCTACTAAAAGTGCAGATATCAAATTTATCGTGCGTGGTTTCACTAAGCCAAGAGCTAAAAACCCCATCTACAAAAACCAGTTTATACGAGTCTAAATCACTAAGAAAGTACTTCTTAATATGCGCAAAGTCTATACTGTTTTCAGTGCCCGGGAAAATCCTAAAGTTAGGTTTTAAAATTGGCTTTAGATTGGTGTATTTCCATTCTTCATCACGCTTAGTGGGGAAACCCATTTTTTCAAAACGCTGAAAAGCCTGCTGCCTAATTTTATGAATAGGGCTGTGCGCCTCTCCGTTCAGATCGTTTTCAAATACTATAAATGAAGACTCTAAAGTGTCTTTAAGTGCTTCCATTTTATACTGCTGTTTCGGCTTTAAGCCAGTCATAACCCTTTTCTTCTAATTGAAGCGCCAGGTTTTTATCACCGCTTTTCACAATTTTCCCCTGATGCAAAACATGCACGTAATCAGGCACAATATGATCTAAAAGTCTTTGGTAATGGGTGATAACAATCACGGCATTGTCTTTAGTACGCAACTTATTCACACCATTGGCCACAACCCGTAACGCGTCAATATCCAAACCTGAATCAGTTTCGTCTAAAATGGCTAATTTGGGTTCCAGCATAGCCATCTGAAAAATCTCGTTGCGTTTTTTCTCACCACCCGAAAAACCTTCATTCAATGAGCGGCTTAAAAAACCTTTATCCATTTCCAGCAAACTCATTTTCTCGCGCATTTTCTTAAGTAGCTTGTTGGCTGGCAGGGGTTCCAAGCCTCGTGCTTTGCGCATTTCATTAATAGACGTTTTCAAGAAATTGGTTACAGTTACCCCCGGAATTTCTACTGGATACTGAAAGGAGAGAAAAACGCCTTTATGAGCACGTTCATCGGCCTCCAAGTCTAAAATATCCTCACCCTCAAAGTCAATTTCTCCCTGGCTTACTCCATAATCTTCTCTACCAGCAATAACCGAAGAGAGGGTGCTTTTTCCCGAGCCATTGGGGCCCATTATAGCGTGCACCTCACCCGGCTTCACTTCTAGGTTGATACCTCGTAAAATCTCCTTACCCTCAATGTGGGCGTGCAAGTTTTTTATTTTAAGCATGTAATGTGTTTTAAAATAGTTGTCAACTTTCGTTGGATGAATCAGACGCTATTTAACCTACTGAACCTTCTAATGATATGGCCAAAAGCTTTTGAGCCTCAACAGCAAACTCCATGGGAAGCTGGTTCAGCACGTCTTTGCAATAGCCGTTTACGATTAAGGCAATAGCTTCTTCCTCACCTATGCCGCGCTGATTGCAATAAAAAATCTGATCCTCCCCAATTTTAGAGGTAGTGGCCTCGTGCTCTACCTTGGCACTCTTATTTTGAGTTTCTATATAAGGGAAGGTGTGGGAACCGCAGCTACTACCCATCAATAGCGAGTCGCATTGAGAAAAGTTTCGGGCGTTTTCGGCTCTGGGACCAATTTTGACCAAACCACGGTAGGAACCGTTACTCTTGCCTGCGCAAATACCTTTACTAATAATGGTGCTCTTGGTGTTCTTGCCCAAATGAATCATTTTGGTACCAGTATCTGCTTGCTGATAGTTGTTGGTGACCGCCACCGAGTAAAATTCTCCTACCGAATTTTCTCCTTTAAGAATGCAAGAAGGATATTTCCATGTTACAGCTGAGCCGGTCTCTACCTGGGTCCAACTGATTTTACTATTCTTCTCGCAGAGGCCACGCTTGGTCACAAAGTTGTAAACGCCACCCTTGCCGTTTTTATCACCTGGGTACCAGTTTTGAACGGTAGAATATTTTATTTCCGCATCATTTAAAGCTTTTAATTCTACCACCGCTGCGTGTAACTGATTCTCATCACGCATAGGAGCAGTGCAGCCTTCCAGGTAACTCACATAGCTATTCTCATCGGCTATAAGTAAGGTTCTCTCAAACTGCCCCGTACCTGCTTCATTTATTCTGAAGTAAGTACTTAACTCCATGGGGCAGCGCACGCCTTTGGGTATGTAGCAGAAAGAGCCATCGGTGAAAACCGCAGAATTTAGAGCTGCATAGTAGTTGTCAGATTTAGGCACTACGGTACCCAAATGCTTTTTAACCAATTCTGGATGCTCTTGAATAGCTTCCGAAATAGAGCAAAAAATAACGCCAAGTTCGGCCAACTTTTCTTTAAAAGTGGTAGCCACTGACACTGAATCCACTACCACATCCATGGCTACACCTGTGAGTCTTTTCTGCTCTTCCAGCGAAATACCTAGTTTTTTAAAGGTTTCCAAAAGCTCTGGATCTACCTGATCCAAGCTTTCAAGAGTTTTCTTCTTTTTTGGAGCAGAATAATAAGAAATACCCTGCAAATCAGGCTCAGGATAAGAGATGTGGGCCCATGAAGGCTCCTTCATGCTCATGAAAGTTTTGAGAGCATCTAGCCGCCATTCCAACATCCACTTTGGCTCATTTTTTTTAGCTGAAATAAAACGCACTATTTCAGCACTTAACCCAGGAGGAGCTTTATCTGACTCTATATTGGTGTAAAATCCGTATTTATACTCTGAACCGGTAACTTCTTCTAATAATTGATCTTCTGCACTCATTGTCGTTATATTTTATACCGCGAAGCTTTCTCCACACCCACAGGTGCGTGAAGCATTGGGGTTGTTAAATAAAAAGCCTTTTCCATTGAGCCCGCCACTGTATTCCAAGGTAGTACCAATCAGGTAAAAAAAACTCTTTTTGTCTACTGCTATTTTAATACCCTTATCCTCAAAAACTTTATCCTCAGCTTTTAAGGTAGTATCAAAGTCTAAATTGTAAGACAGGCCGCTACAGCCTCCACTGGACACACTTACTCGCACATAAGCGTTTTGGGCATCAAAACCAGCTTGCTGCATCAGTTGACTAAGCTGTATTTGAGCAGTTTCAGAAATTTTAACCATCTTATTTGGATTTAGTCAAATTTAATGCAAAAATATATTATAAGGTTCTCAAGAGAAAACTCATGAGAATGTTCTATAACCTTATTAAGAAATAATTGTTAATATTTACGCATTTTTAAAACGCTGAAATTCAATATTTACATCTTTAATTTTTACTTTTGTTAATAACCTGAAAATTACCTGCTTGAATATAGGGAGGTTACATGAAGTTTACAGGGAGCAGAGAACTCATATTCACAGTATTAATTTTTTGTTTTTGGTCTTTTCTGGGTCATGGGCAATGTGGTCCTACGGCTAATTTGGGATCTGACATTACTTTTTGCACAGGAAACTCAATCACCATTAATGCCTTTGACCCTGCGTGCCCAGCAGCAACTTATGTGTGGAATACTGGCCCAGGAACCCCCACCATTACCACCAACCCCTCGGTTACCATAACTACCTCTGGTACTTACTACGTTACCATAACCAATGTTCTCAATACTGCTACAGATTCAATTACTATTACTGTAGATCAACCGCCTCAAGTATTTTTAGGCGTTGACCAAAACATATGCATTGGTAGTAGTATAAATCTTGGTTTAGCCTATATACCCGGTAATTCTTATTTATGGAATACCACTGATACTACTAGCACCATTAACGTAAGCCAGCCAGGTACTTACTATTTAGACGTAACCAATAGCTGTGGGACCTTTTCAGATACTATTACCATTGGCCATGATTCACCGCCCAGTATGAATCTTCCAGGCGATACTGCCATTTGTAATGACTCTACCTTTGTAATTCAGCCTAATTCATTTAATGGAGCAATTACCTGGAGTAACGCAAGTACAGATGACTCTTTGGTTGTATCTCAAAGTGGCACTTATTACGCCACAGCCTCAAACTCCTGCGGCAGCGTTACTGATTCAATAACGGTAACTTTTAATGATGGCAAAAGCTTAGACATAGGCGACACCATCGCCACTTGCCCAGGTTCTCCCGTGCTATTGCAGTCTAACCTAAGTTCAGCTGCCCTGAACAATGGTACGTTACTTTGGAGCAACAATGCCACTACCGCTAATACTACCGTTACAGGCGCAGGTACATACTGGGTGATGTATACCAATGCCTGCGACACAATTTATGACAGCGTAGTTGTGGTGAATGCCAATGTCTCGCTCAATGTAGATCTAGGCCCGGATACCACATTTTGTGATAATGCGCCCCTAACACTCGACCCTGGCGTTAGTGGTACTTCTTATTTATGGAGTAATAACTCTACTAACAGAACTATTAATGTTATTAACCCTGGGCAGTATTGGGTGCAGGTAACCAACACCTGCGGCACCTATTCTGACACTATTCAGGTGGGGGTGGTAGTAGCCCCCAGACCTGGAGTGCCTGACACCCTTCGCTTTTGCCAGGGCGATAGTGTTACTGCCAATGCCGGACCTCCCCCTAATGCCAACCGAAGCTATCAGTGGAAAGGAGGAGGCACCTCCAACACCAAAACCTTTTCCCAGCCCGGAGACTATTGGGTACAAAGAATTGAAGGTTGCGGGATAGTTTCACAGCAATTTACTGTAATTGAAGATGCCCCCAGAAATCCAGTATTAGCTTCAGACACCCTCAACTGTGTGCCCGCCAAGTTAATTTTCTTAGACAGTGGCTATTTTGATACCGACTCAATTTATTGGTCTAATGGCATGACCAATGTCAACTCTATTGTAATTACAGATACCGGCTGGTACAGTGTAAGTATTTACAATAATTGTGGCGTATACGTTGACTCAATTTACCTTGAGCATCAGCGGCCACCTGTGAAGCCAGCTCTAGAAGCCTATTATTGCCCGGGAGACTCCGTGCGAATTGGACATCTCAATCCTCAACCAGGTGTTTCTTATTTTTGGCCGGCCTCTGGCGATACTAGTAACTTTATCTACGCTAGCCAAAATGGAACATACACGCTGATAGCCTCTAATATTTGTGACACACTCACTTTTGACATTAATGTTATAGAACTAAATCAAGCCCTATTTCAGAATATTTTAGGTGCTGATACGGCCGCTTGTCTAGGAGATTCCGTTATTGTAAATATTGGATCCTTTCCCGCAGACAGCGTGAAATGGTTTAACCTAACAGCCTTACCAGGAGATACCGTGGCATATACCCGTTTTGCACGCACTTTGGGTAATGCAGGCAGGGTTGAGGTCTACAATAAATGCGGAATCTTTTACGACACTATTTCCGTCACAAGAGTGCGGCCGGTAAATGTAAATCTAGAAGACACCGCTTTCTGTTTTGGAGACTCTGTATTTGTTGATGCCTATCACCCTAATGCTACTTTTTATGCCTGGAGTAATGGAGATACTACAGCCAGCACCTATGCCAAGTTTGGTGGCCCTCTTAGTGTAATGCTGGGCAATAAATGCGACACGGTACTGGATACCGCCTATATGAATTTGAGGAGCGCCCTTGATCAGATTGATCTGGGTCCAGATACCGTTTTTTGCTCAGGAGTGCTCATTCTTGATCCTGGTTTAACCGGAGCAAACCTAAGCTATACTTGGCAAGATAACAGTACTAACCCCACCTATGCCGTAGGGGTAACAGGCACCTACTACGTAACTGTAACTGATAGCTGCGGATCCGTTTCAGATACCATAAATGTGGTCATCACAGGGAATCCGCGACTAATACTTGGCACGCAAGTAAAGTACTGTAGCAACAATACACTAACCCTAAATGCGCAAAATTTTGGCAGTAAATATTTGTGGAATACGGGCGATACGACACAAACCCTAACGATTCCAGCTCCTGGCACCTATTGGGTAACCATTATGAACAATTGTGACACAATAACGGATACGGTGGATGTTATTATTGAATACCCATTTGCTAATTACGATTTGGGCAGTGATACGGCTATTTGCCCAGGAGATAGTATTCAGCTTTTTACGGGCTATCCCAATGACAATACACTTTGGCAAGACTCTAGCACAGCACCGTATTTTACCGTTACCAGCCCTGGGACTTACTACTGCACCCTCTCCAATAGCTGCCAAACCGTAACAGATAGCATAAGAGTCTCTTTTCGAAATCCGCCAAATCTTGATTTAGGCCCAGATACTCTTTTCTGCTCGGTAGGTGGAAGCATTGATCTGCATGGTCCGCCAGGCAATTACACTTATTTATGGAGCAACGGCTCTCCCGATTCAACCATCAATGTAAGCCAACCTGGAATCTATTGGCTTACAATCACAGATTTCTGCGGACTCTCCACCACTGACTCCATTCAGATAACTACCCATGACCCTGTGCAATTGGATCTGGGGCGTGATACCATTCTCTGCGAAGGGGAAGGGCTGCTATTGCAAACAGGGATTACAGATTATGATGTGTACTGGGAAAACGGATCTCGCAACCCTAACCGTGTTGTTTCGGGCTCTGGCACCTACGTTGCCACGGTGGTCAATCAATGCGGCATTTATAAAGACAGCATCCAAATTGAAATTATAGAAGACATTGAAATAAACCCCACGCATTACCAATTATGCGAAGGTGATACAGTGGTTATAGATCTGAGCAATGAAGATCTTTTTGATGGAGGTAGCACGGATGGCTACCAAATAAGCTGGGCAGACGGTTTTCCCGATAGCGTTCGGATTATTACCGAGGAAGGCTTCTATGAATTAATATTACGCAATCGCTGTAATGATTATGCAAAAACCTTCTCTGTAGAATCGGCTCTCTGTGAATGTCCGGTTTACATTCCAAATGCCTTCACACCTAATGCTGATGGTAAAAATGAGCGGTTTGAAATCAGTACTCCCTGTGATTTGAAAAATGTGAATCTGATTATTTTCAACCGTTGGGGCCAAAAAATATATGAAGCTCATACTCTTAAAGCTCCCTGGGATGGCACTGTTTTCAATGAGCAAGCACCTGGCGGTATTTACACTTTTAGACTAACCTATGAATGGGAGGTTTTTGAGCAAACCTTTGAAGAAGAAAGAGTAGGCACCATTACGCTTCTGCGTTAATAAGTACCTACTTTTGCCTTATGGCAAAAAAAGAAGATTTTACCCCATTGAGCAAACTTGGGGAGTTCAAACTTATAGAAGAGCTTACCTCAAACTTTACCCTCAACCAAGGCTCCTCTATTTTAGGAATTGGTGACGATGCGGCTATTCTAGAACCACTGACCGGACAAACTCTTATCTCCGCAGATTCTTTAGTGGAGGGCGTCCACTTTGATCTCACTTATGTTGCTCCTGGCCACCTGGGTTATAAAGCCATGGTAGTGAACTTCTCAGATATTTGCGCAATGAACGGCCTTCCTACTCAAGTATTGGTAAACATCGGCATCAGCAATCGCTTTGGATTAGAATTTTTAAAAGAAATCTATGCCGGCATTAAAGCGGCCTGTGATGTATACGATGTAGACTTAATTGGAGGCGACACAGTGTCATCCTACAGTGGTTTAAATCTAAGCGTAACAGCCATTGGTCAAGCCGATGCGCAAAAAATAACCAAACGTAGCGGTGCTCAAGAAAACCATTTAGTAGTAGTTAGCGGTGATCTTGGTGGCGCTTACATGGGCCTGCAAATCTTAGAACGGGAGAAAAGTGTTTTTCAAGAAAACCCCGACATCCAGCCTGAGCTTAAGGGCAACGAATACGCTCTTGGAAGACAATTAAAACCTGAAGCACGCACGGACATTGTGGATTTACTGGAGAAATTAGAAGTAATTCCCAGTTCTATGATTGACATTTCTGATGGCCTTAGCTCCGAAACCCTCCACCTTTCGCAAAGCTCAGGGTACGGCTTTGCGCTTTATGAAGAAAAGATTCCCATAGACCCCACCATCTACAAGCTTTGCGAAGAGTTTAATCTTACCAGCACTACCGTAGCCCTTAACGGGGGGGAGGATTACGAACTACTATTTACGATTGACCCTAAAGACTATGACAAAATTAAGGGTAATCCTAACCTTACTGTCATCGGCCACGTAACCGAAAAAGGGGGAGAATGTAAGCTCATCACCCGAGACAACAAGCTTCTTCCGCTGAACGCGCAAGGCTGGAATTCCATTAATGAAAAAAACTACTAAGTATCTTCTCCTTACTAAGATTTGATTTTCAATTCAAATTTTTCACCCATGAAGATTTTATTATAGTTATTTTCATTTCTTAACATTCTATAAACAAGGTTTTTATGATTCATATTGGTCTATTTGCTAATTTTGGGCGCATCTAAAGGTTGGGGGAATTGCGCCTATTTTGGCACATATTAGTTTTTACTTGCTCGTTTGCAACAATTGGGGCACAGCCCTGCCTTCCCAGTGTTAACTTAGGTAGCACCATTTCATTTTGCTCAGGCAACACACTGCAGCTAAGTGCTTTGAACCCCGGAGCCACCTACCTCTGGAGCACTGGTGATACCACCGCCACCCTTACAGTTACTTCTTCAGGGGTTTACTCGGTAACTGTTACCAATAGCTGCGGCTCCGTAACTGACTCCGTGCAAATCATTACCAGTCAACCCATTGTATCTCAATTAGGACCTCACCGTGCTATATGTGCCAATCAGAGCACCGTTCTTAGAATGAGCCCAAGTGATGGCACAGTTTATCAATGGAGCACTGGAGCCTTTACAGATAGCATTGTAGTCAATTCTCCAGGAACTTATTATGTTACCGCTACCAATGCTTGCGGTGTGTACACAGATACGGTGACCCTCACCCAAGATGCACCTTTACAACCAAACTTAGGGAACGATATTATAGAATGCACTGATACCATAGTTACGCTGCAGCCTAACCTGCCCCATGCACAACTTTTATGGAGTACCGGAGACACCACCCGCACGCTCAAGGTAACCCAAAGTGGTTCCTATCATGTAAAAGCCATTAATGCTTGTGGGCTTTTCAGCGATACCATCAACGTAAGTTTTCAACAGCAAAACCAATTATTTAAATCCGATACTTTGGAACTGTGCTCTAATGGTTCTTTAACGCTAGAACCCTTTGTGACTGGCACAGCTTATTTATGGAGTACCTCCCAAACAGATTCCGCAATTACCGTGACCCAGCCAGGCATTTATCACCTACAGCTCACTACCGCATGTGGCATCATAACTGATTCTGTAATCGTACAATTAAAACCTGATCCCGTTATAAATTTAGGAGCAGACACCACCATTTGTTCCAACAGTCCTCTTTTATTACAAAGCGGGTATCCTGCAGCTACCAGTTATTTATGGAGTAATAATTCTACCGCCCAAAACATTCTGGTCAACCAGCCTGGGCTCTATTGGGTACAAGTGACCACGCCATGTGGGGTTTTCACCGATTCTATAAACGTCCAGACTACCGTATTCCCTTCCCGGGTTTTTCAAGATACTCTCACTTTTTGCCCCGGCTCTGGCAGAAACGCCAATCCCGGTTTCTACGGCCCGGGTACCCAATACCTTTGGAGTGACTCATCTGTTGCCAGAATTAATCACCTTTCAACCGAAGGCCCATATTGGGTAGAAATTTCCAATGCCTGTAACTCCAGACGCTTTCATTTTTATCTCAAAGCAGACTCTATGCGCAGCATCGATTTAGGTGCAGACACCCTGGTACTTTGTGACACTGTAATAATGCTGGAGGCCAAAGGAGCCCGCAGCACCGATTCTATTGTTTGGAGTACGGGCGCCCAAGGATACAATTTTACCGCCACCAGTACCGGCACCTATTGGGTAAGGGTGCACAATCAATGCGGCTCCTATTATGATACATTGGAAGTAGAACTTTTGAAGCCTGCTAAAGGTTTTGACTCTGACACACTTACCCTTTGTACCTCTAATACCAATGGCCTTAGCCTTTCAGTACCCAACAAACAAGATAGCCGCTACTTGTGGTTTAATGGTGATACTTTAAGTCATACTCGCGTATACACCCCGGGCACCTACTGGTTGGAAATACGCAACCGCTGCGATACCCTCTTAGACACCGTAGTGGTGCGTCAGGCTTCGCCACTGAGCATAAATCTAGGGCCCAACCGAACTATTTGTAACGGTAGCCGCCTAAGGTTTAACCTAAATCCATACCCCCATGATAGCCTGCGCTGGAGTGACGGCCTAAAAAGCGCCCAGCGCACCATCTCTTCTAGCGGCACCTATTGGGTAGACATTTACACCCACTGTGGCACTTTTTCAGATACGGTGCAGGTTCAGATTCAACATAATCCGCAAGCATTTTTAGGAGACACCAGCCTTTGCCAGGGAAATGCTCTGCTCATTGACGCAACGCAGGCCCAAGGTCAAAGCTACCTTTGGAGCACAGGGGATACAGTGCCGCAGATAAGTTTAACCCAAGCCGGCTGGTATTGGGTGAAAACATCCGGACACTGCATAACCATTACTGACTCTTTCTACCTTTCTGTAGATACCACACTGGGTACGGTAAACCTGGGAGCCGATACCGTTTTTTGTTCCGGAACCCTCACCTTAGATGCCGGAAACCACAGCCAATCCTTAATACGCTGGCAAGACGGCTCTACCAATCGCTATTTTACGGTTAACCAAAGTGGCACCTACTATGTTACGGTTACCAATGGCTGCGGACAAATTTCGGATTCTATTACCGTAACCATTACCGGACCGCCAACGGCCGTTTTAGGCACTTTTGTACGATATTGTGTAACAAATACCTTAACACTTAACGCTCAAAACCCGGGTAGCAGTTACCTATGGAATACGGGAGATACTACGCAAGCCATTACCATAAGACAGCCCGGCCTGTATTGGGTGCAAGTAACCAATAGCTGCGGTGTGGCCGTAGATAGCGTGCAGGCCCTAATAGACCAACCGCCCCAAAACTTTGAGCTGGGCAATGACACCACCATCTGCCCTGGAGACTCCATTCTCTTAAACACCAATTACCCTCACTTACTAACCAACTGGAGCAATGGCGATCCGGGCCCAACTTTGTGGGTGAGTCAGCCAGGCTTGTATTGGGCCGAGGTAAATAACTCCTGCGGCAGCTTTTATGATACCATAAGAATCTACCACCACCAAAACCCCGGACCCATTGATTTGGGAGTTACCCGGCACATTTGCAGTGTCAATGACAGTGTAAGGCTATCGGCCCCTGAGCCGGGCTACCGATACCTGTGGAATACAGGGGATACCACCCAAAGTATTACCGTTAACCAGTCTGGTCGTTACACCTTAACGGTGACCAATCCCTGCGGAGCAAGCAGCATAGGTATTGTAGACGTGGTTGAAGATGAACCCTTGTTTTTTGACCTTGGCCAGGACACTCTGCTCTGCCCTGGCGATCAGCTTTGGCTAAATACGGGCCTCACTACTACTGTGCGCTGGAATGATGGTTTTGAAGGTACCCAAAGATTAATAACTACAGGCGGCACCTACATTGCTTCTTCCCAAAATGCCTGCGGTACTTTTTCAGACACGCTTACGGTTGAGTACCAGCTAGCACCTGATTTCACAGCCGAGAGGTTGGTAATGTGCGCCAATGACTCGCTATTTTTTAATCTTGAAACCTGGCTGCATAATCAAAGCTTTGACTTGTCTGAATATGATGCATTTTGGGAAGATGGAGCAGCTTTACCCCTGCGGAGTTTTACTGAAGAAAAAACCTATACCCTCAACTTTGCCAACAATTGTGATGTGTACCAACAAGAGTTTTGGGTTGAGACCGAAAGCTGTGACTGTCCGGTGCATATCCCTAATGCTTTTACGCCTAATGGCGATGGGCGCAACGATCTGTTTGAATTAAAAAGTACCTGTAATTATACCCGCTACCACCTACGCATATTTAATCGTTGGGGAGACCTGGTTTTTGAAAGCAAAGACCCTACTCTGCATTGGAATGGCATTCAGTTTGGCAAAGAAGCGCCCAGTGGCACATACTCGTATTTTTTAGATTACGGATGGGATCAACTGGATGAAAATCACCGGAGCGAAAGACAAGGCACTTTACATCTACTGCGATAAGTGTAACTGAATCAAACAGTTAAAACTTTTCGTACTTTTGATAGAATGTTGCTCTGCAAAAAATACGGTGCCACCTTGGTGCTTGCATTCCTAGTTTCAATAGGCTACAGTCAATGTAAGCCAGTAGTGAATTTGGGAAATGTAGTTACTTTTTGCCAGGGCAACTCTTTAGTACTAAACGCAACCTATCCCAATAGCACCTATCTGTGGAGTGACAATTCAACGGGGCCTACCTTAACCGTAACCACCACAGGAACTTACTGGGTGAAAGTGACCAATAATTGTGGCTACACTCTGGATACGGTGCAGGTGTATGCGCACCAACCGGTAAACCTGAACCTGCCCAGTACCCGAACTCTTTGTGGCAGCGCTGTAACGCTTTCGGCCCCAGCCACCCCCGGTACGCAGTACCTTTGGAACACCACAGATACTACCCCCAACTTAAACGTGACTACCCCCGGTACTTATTGGGTGCAATTGACCAATGCCTGTGGTACTTTTTCAGACACCGTGCAGGTGGTGGCCGGTACAGGCGCTAACGGTGTGAGTTTAGGTCCCGATTTGTTTCCCTGCTCAAGTGGACCCGTTACCCTGAGTGTACCCAATAATGTAAATGGTATTTTTTTATGGAGCAATAACAGTCGTAACCGCAGTATAATTGTCAGTAGCTCTGGCAACTATTGGGTAAAAGTCACCAACCCCTGCGGTACATTTTACGACACAGTTTACGTACAGCATGTTTCAGATTTGGATTTGGGTATACCCGATACAGCCTATTTTTGCCCAGGCAGCACGCTGAATTTGCGAGGCCAGATGGTGGGAACTTACCAGTGGAGTAACAGCACCAATAGCGGACCTCAGTTTTCAACCAGCCAGCCAGGCACTTACTCAGTTACGGTTACACACCCCTGTGGCACTTTGCAAAAGACATTTGTGGCAGCCCACCGCAACGCAGTAAACGTAAACCTGGGGCCTGATACTACGGTGTGTTCTTTTGCTGTCTTAAATGCCGGTAATCCGGGGAGTACCTACCAGTGGAGCAACGGGAAAACCACGCAAAGCATCACGGTTGAAGCTTCAGGATGGTATTCCGTGCAGGTAAGCACCCCTTGCAGCAATGGCCAAGACAGCGTGTACATTACTATTAAAAATCCGCCCATGCCCGAGTTGGATACTGTAGGCTACTGCCAAAATACACCGGGCACCGTAGATGCTGGATATTGGGGCCCAAGCAGCCAGTATCTCTGGAGTAATAACAGCACCCAGCAAGTGACCACCTACAACACCACCGGTTGGGAGTGGGTGTACATCAGCAACAGCTGTGGGAGTGATACCTTTGATTTTTACGTACGGCCCGATAGCCCCATAAATCTGAATTTTAGCGATACCGCATTTTGTGACAGTGTTCCCCTTTACTTAATAATTCCCAACTGGAGTAACAGCACTGACTCTGCCATTTGGAATGTAGGTACAGGTGGCGATACTCTAATACCGCGCACCACCGGGCAATATTGGGTAACGGCTTTTAATACCTGCGACACGGTTTACGACACCGTAAATGTTACCGTATATGACGTGCCCAAAGAATTTACAGACAGTGTGCTCTATAAATGCCGCAACCTGGATTTGGTGATTAGAGCCTACAGCCAGCAAAACGTTAATTACCTCTGGAGCGATAACACCACAGCTGACACGCTGGTAGCCCGCGACACCGGCACGTATTGGATTCAAATTTACAACCGCTGTGACACCATCTATGACACTCTACGGGTAGAAGAAATTAATCCGGTTGCGCAAAACATCCCGCGAGACACGGTTTTATGTTTTGGTGATTCCCTCCTCATCACCCTGCCTTCACAACGAGGCTATACCAATTACTTAAATGGGCAGGAACTACCGTTTCCCTTTGCCTTCATTAGCGGCCCAGGTAGTTACATCTTTAGAACCGAAAGCCACTGTGGCATTCAAGAAGATACCTTAAACGTACAGTTCTTTACGGCACCTGTAGCCAAAGTATCCAATGCTGCTTTCTGCATTGGCGGTTCCGTTACCCTGGATGCCTCTCAGCCGCAGGCCATCCAATATGAGTGGAACACCGGAGACACCACCGCTACACTCACCGTAAGCCAAACCGGGTGGTACTTTGTAGATATTACTTCCAGGTGCCGCACCATCCGAGACTCGGCTTTTGTAGAAGTACATCAACCCTTACCCGCTATAGATTTAGGAGCCGACACTATTTTTTGCGAAGGAACGCTGCTTCTGGACGCTGGCAGCTTTCCCACCGCAGAATACCGCTGGCAAGACGGTTTACGCAGCCAAACGTATTTAGTAAGCAGTTCGGGTACCTACTCCGTGCGCCTCACTAATGCCTGTGGCACCGTTAGAGATACCATTGTGGTGCTCATAACCGGGCCGCCCAAGGCAGTACTGGGCACCAGTGTAGAGTATTGCGCCAGCAATTTCTTTTACCTGAATGCCCAAAACCCAGGTAGCCGATATCAGTGGAATACCGGAGATACCACCCAAAGTGTTTTGGTTACGCAGCCTGGCCAGTATTGGGTTACCATTACCAATGATTGCGGTACCTTAACCGATACCGTGCAGGTGATTCCGCAATATCCCTTCTTTGATTTTGGCCTTCCGGCCGATACAATTATTTGTGCCGGCCAGAATTACAGAATAGACCCACATGCCCCGGGAGCCCAAATACGCTGGTCTACGGGCAGCCAGGACACCACCCTTTTAGTCAACTCCACGGGCTATTACAGCTTTAGAGCCACCAATCTCTGCGGCACTTTTAGAGATACCGTTTTTGTAGAAGTCCAAGACACTCCGGTCTTTAACCTGCCGGATACCGCCATTTGCTTTGAAGGCGACTCGCTAACCCTAAATGGGCCACCCCAAATGAAGGAATATCTGTGGAGCAATGGCGCCCGCACTCCCTTTGCACAGTTTAATTCGCCCGGCACCTATTGGCTTACCGTTAGCAATCAGTGTTTTAGCTATACGGATACCTTTAGGTTGCTCCCGCATTACCCCATTGAATTTAACCTGCCAGAAGACACCAGCATTTGTGAGCTTGTGCCTTTAGTACTGGATCTGCGTCAAATTCCGCACCCAGTTACCTGGGAAAATCGCCAGGCCACTAAGTTGCGCACCATCCGCAGAAGCGGTATTTTTTGGGCGCGCAGCCGTAACCGCTGCGGAGTGTTTTACGATAGTGTGGCGGTATACTTGCACGAGAGTCTGAGCGATACAACCCTGAATAAACTACTCTGCAATGGCGACACACTCTGGCTTGACCTAAGCGACAAACCCTACCAATACCAATGGCCTAATGGCAGCACTGAAGCCATGTACCCTGTTACCACAGGCGGAGAAATACCCGTGATCATCAATAACCTTTGCGGTGAAAGTACCCGTACTTATGCCGTAGATATTTCTAATTGTGAGTGCCCGGTTTTTATGGCCAAAGCCTTTAGCCCTAATAATGACGGCCTCAATGATGTGTACCCAGTAGTGCACTCCTGCGATTTTATAGACTTTGAATGGCGGATTTACAGCCGTTGGGGTCAACAGGTATACCAAAGTAACAACCCTGATAAACCTTGGGATGGCCGGGCTAATGGGGAGCTAATGCCCAACGGGGTGTACCTCTACCATATGCAGTACAAATGGCGCATCTATGGCGTAGAGCAGTTTCGGGAAGAAAAGGGGTTTTTTACGCTCATTCGCTAGCTTACCTCAGCCAGAAATTGAAGCAACCCTTGCTTCATAGGCTCAAAGTCCTCTAAGTGACTCATGTGGCCATTCTCTAAGTACAAATGGCGGAGCTGACTAAAATTCACTTGCTCTTTACTGATCTCAAAGGGAATTACCGGATCATTTTTTCCGGCAATAAGGTAACAGGGAAAGGCGCCAAAATGCAAAAGAACTTCACGGTCTGGCCGTTGCTTCATCCCCTCTAGCGCGGCCACAATGCCTTGCTTAGAAGTTTGCAAGGCCTCTTCTTTTGCTGCGTTTACCGCATCACGCAGTTTGCTGCGGTTTTTGGGTCTAAAAAGTAAAGGAATGGCTTGCCGTATGTAACGCTTGTGCTGACGCTTTACCAGAGCAATGGCTTTGTCGCGGTTTTCTTTACGCTCCTCGCTGTCCGCTCGGGCCGATGAATTGAGCAATACCAGACCTTTCACCAGGTCCGGATATTTTTCGGCAAAAGCCAAAGCCACGTACCCGCCCATAGAGTGGCCAATTAAAACCACCTTCCGTAATTTTTGAGTGCGCAGGAGGCTGCGCAGCACCTCGGCCATTTCTTCCATGGTGTGCACATAGCCCAAATTCTCACTTTCTCCGTGGCCCGGTAAATCCAGCGCCAGGCAGCGGTACTTTTTAGGCAGCTCCGCCATCAGCGGAAGCCACATGTTTTTAGACTCTAAAAAGCCATGCAAAAAAATCAAGGCCACGCCTTTTCCAGAATCTACCGCTGAGAAACGGGCATTTTTATGGGTGAAAATTAAAGACTGCAAGTTGGTAGTTTGTCTAAGCCAAAAAAGCGATAAAAACTCCCGAAGTGAAAACTCCGGGAGTCAGTGTTTTATTGGTAAGGAGTGCGCTTAGCTATTCATAAAATCTTCAATCTCTTCCACTTCTTTGGGAATATTGGCGGTCATGTTTAGGTTTTCCTTTTCGCCAATTACTATGTCATCCTCAATTCGAATACCAATGCCTTCTTCAGGCAGGTACAATCCAGGCTCACAGGTAAAGGCATTACCCACCTCCATTTTCTCGGTCCAAAGGCCAGAATCGTGCACATCTAAACCAATGTAGTGTGAGGTACCGTGCATGAAGTATTTTTTATAGGCCGGCCAATTAGGGTCCTGATTTTTCACATCGGTTTTATCCAAAAGGCCCAGCTGTAAGAGTTCATCGGTCATTAGATTACCCACCTCTTTGTGGTATTCATGCAGCTGGTTGCCCGGGCGTAGCATAGCTAATGAGGCTTTTTGCACCCGCAGTACGGCATTGTAAAGTTGCTTTTGGCGCTCGGTAAATTTGCCGTTTACCGGAAAGCAGCGGGTTACATCACTGGCGTAATTGGCGTACCAGCATCCGCAGTCAAAAAGTACCAAATCACCATCATTGCAAACGTCATTATTTTCTACGTAATGCAATACACAGGCGTTAGCACCCGAAGCCACAATAGGCTCATAGCTAAAACCCGGTGAGCCATGGCTTACGTACTCATGTAAAAACTCTGCCTCTAGCTCATACTCCTTAACGCCCGGTTTCATAAACTTAAGCACCCTTTTAAAAGCCTGGGTGTTTAGGTCGCAAGCCTTTTGCAGCTGCTCTACTTCTTCAGGCATTTTAATGGCTCTGAGTTTATGCATTATGGGGGCACTGCGTTGGTAGGTGTGGAGCGGATATTTTTCCAAACACCATTTTCTAAAGCGGTCGTCACGCGTTTCTACTTCGGCTTTAGCCCGTAAATGCTCATTGGTGTTTAAATAAACCTGCTGTGCCTGGCTCATTAAATCTTTAAAGATGAGCTCAAAGTCTTTTAGCCAAAACACACTTTGTACTCCGCTAACCTGCGTAGCTTGCTGCTTGTCTAGTTTGGCTCCCTCCCAACGGGCAATATGATCATTGGTTTCCGCCACAAATAAAATCTCGCGGTGCTCAGGTTTGTAAGCGTCTGGAAAAAGCACAAGAATTGTTTCTTCCTGATCCACACCCGATAGGTGAAATAAGTCCTTATTCTGAATAAACTTTAAAGTTCCATCGGCATTGCTAGGTAAAATATCATTGGCGTTAAAAACCGCCAGGGCCCCCTTTGGCAATTCTTGGGTGAACCGCTTTCTATTGGTTACAAAAAGTTTGGAATCAATGGGCTCGTATCTCATGTTAAAATTTTAATATTGAGGCACAAACTTAAAAATTAGCAACCGTCAAGCGGGATAGGAGTAACTTTTTGTTTAATGGTTCTAAATTGCTGCTACTTTTGAGGTTCCGTTATCATCCACGTAATTTTGTAAAATCCGTAAACAGAAACTATTCATGGCAAAAAAATCCGGTTTAATCAATACCTCCATAGCGCGCAAAGTGGCCATGGCCCTTTCCGCACTATTTTTAATGGTGTTTTTGGTTCAACACCTAACCATCAACTTTTCTTCGGTTATAAGTGCCGAAGTTTTCAACGAGCTTTCTCATTTTATGGGCACCAACCCGGTAGTACAGTTTTTACTGCAGCCGGTTTTAATGTTTGGTGTGGTGTTTCACTTTGTAATGGGCTTTATTCTTACGGCCCGTAACCGCAGCGCCAGGCCCGTTAAATATGCCCAGTACAACGGCTCTGCCCATTCTAGCTGGACCAGCCGTAACATGATTTTTAGCGGCCTGTTTATCCTTTTCTTTTTGGGTTTTCACTTCAATGACTTTTGGGTGCCCGAGATGGTGTACAAGTACATTGAATTCAAACCTGAAGATCCGAACAGATATTACCCCGAGCTGTTACACATGTTTGAAAATCCGTGGCGGGTAGGTGTGTACGTTTTGGCCTTTGTTTTTTTAGCATTGCACCTTTTGCATGGCTTTCAGTCCTCTTTTCAGAGCATGGGCTGGCGCCACAGCAAGTACACACCCATAGTTGAAAAACTGGGTAAAATTTATTCCATTGCTGTACCGGGCGGTTTTATTTTCATTGCTCTGTACCACTATATTAACCACTTATAATAGAACGATTTATGAAGCTTGATTCTAAAATACCTGAAGGACCTCTAGAAAAAAAGTGGCAAAACCACAAAAGCAACATTAAGTTGGTAAACCCTGCCAACAAGCGAAATATTGATGTGATAGTTGTAGGTACCGGTCTAGCCGGAAGCTCAGCAGCGGCTTCTTTAGCCGAAATGGGCTACAACGTTAAAGCCTTCTGCTTTCAGGATTCTCCGCGCAGAGCGCACTCCATTGCCGCACAGGGTGGTATTAACGCTGCCAAAAATTATCAGAATGATGGTGACTCAGTGTACCGTCTTTTTTACGATACCATTAAAGGAGGTGATTACCGTTCGCGCGAAGCCAACGTTTACCGCTTAGCGGAAGTATCGGCTAATATTATTGACCAGGCCGTAGCACAAGGGGTGCCTTTTGCCCGCGATTATGGCGGCCAATTAGACAACCGCTCTTTTGGCGGAGTACAAGTGAGCCGTACGTTTTATGCCAAAGGTCAAACCGGTCAACAGTTGTTACTGGGCGCCTATTCGGCCTTGAGCCGCCAAATAAGTAAGGGCAAAGTAAAGCTTTACAACCGCCATGAAATGATGGATATTGTAAAGGTGGACGGTAAGGCCCGCGGAATTATTGCTAAAAACTTAGTGACGGGTGAAGTAGAACGGCATGGAGCGCATGCTGTCCTTTTATGCTCTGGAGGTTACGGAAACGTGTTTTTCCTCAGCACCAATGCCATGGGTTCTAACGGCTCTGCGGCCTGGCGCGCCCACCGCAAGGGAGCTTTAATGGCCAATCCTTGCTTTACGCAAATTCACCCTACCTGCATTCCCGTTTCAGGTGAGCACCAAAGTAAGCTTACGCTGATGAGTGAATCATTGCGGAATGACGGCCGTATTTGGGTGCCTAAAGACCGTAAGGATGCAGAAGCCATCCGGGAAGGAAAATTAAAACCTACTGATTTACCCGAAGAAAAAAGAGACTATTACCTGGAACGCAGATACCCCAGTTTTGGTAACCTGGTGCCCCGCGATGTAGCTTCACGCGCGGCCAAAGAACGCTGTGATGAAGGCTTTGGCGTAAATAAAACAGGCCAGGCCGTGTATTTAGATTTTGCTGCGGCCATTGAGCGTTATGGTAAAACCGAAGCAAACGTAAAGGGTATTGAAAACCCCAGTGCTGCGGAGATTAAAGAGTTGGGCACTCAGGTGGTAGCCGCTAAATACGGTAACCTCTTTGAGATGTATGAGAAAATCACAGACGATAACCCATACCAAACGCCCATGATGATTTTCCCCGCGGTGCACTACACCATGGGGGGCTTGTGGGTAGACTACAACTTAATGACTTCCGTTCCCGGCTTGTACGCCTTGGGCGAGGCCAACTTCTCAGACCATGGCGCTAACCGCTTGGGGGCTTCGGCTTTAATGCAAGGTTTAGCCGATGGGTATTTTGTAGCTCCTTACACGGTAGGGGACTATCTGGCAGACGACATTAGAACCGGTGCCATAGATACCAACACGCCCGAATTTGAGGAAGCCGAAAAAGAAGTAAATGCCAAAATAGAGCGCTTGCTCAACAATGAAAATAAGATCCACAGCGTAGATTATTTCCACAAAAGATTGGGAAAAATCATGTGGGATAAATGCGGAATGGCCCGCAACGCGCAAGGTCTTAAGGAGGCCATGAAGGAGATTAGCGCTTTACGCGAAGAATTTTGGGCCAATGTGAAAGTACCTGGTTCTAAAAATGAAATGAACCCAGAGTTGGATAAGGCGCTGCGGGTGGCAGACTTTATGGAATTAGGTGAGTTGATGTGCAAAGATGCCTTGGAAAGGGAAGAGTCGGCTGGAGGTCACTTCCGTGAAGAATACCAAACCGAAGAGGGTGAAGCGCTACGAAGAGATGAGGAGTTTGCCTTTGTCTCGGCTTGGGAATTTAAAGGTGAACCAAAGGATGCCCAATTACACAAAGAAGAACTCATTTTTGAAAACGTTGAACTTAAAACCCGTAGCTACAAATAAGCTTTAAAATTATTGGTGTTATGAATTTAACTTTAAAAGTTTGGCGTCAGGCCAATGAAAAAGCCAAAGGTTCTTTTGAAACCTATCAAGTGAAAGACGTGAGCCCAGACAGCTCTTTTCTGGAAATGATAGATGGCCTTAATGAGGAGCTTATTGAAAAAAATATAGATCCGGTTGTTTTTGACCACGACTGCCGTGAGGGTATTTGCGGAATGTGCAGCATGTATATTAATGGAGAGCCGCATGGCCCAGAAAAGGCCACCACAACCTGTCAGTTGCACATGCGTAAGTTTAAGGACGGTGACACCATTACCATTGAGCCTTGGCGCGCTAAAGGTTTCCCCGTAGTTAAAGATCTTATGGTAGACCGTGGTGCTTTTGATCGCATTATTCAAGCCGGTGGATACGTAAGTACCAATACTTCTGGTAACACGCTGGATGCCAACGCCATTGCTGTGAAAAAAGAAAATGCAGACAAGGCTTTTAATGCGGCCACCTGCATTGGCTGTGGCGCCTGTGTGGCTGCCTGTCCCAATGCTTCAGCCATGCTTTTTGTATCGGCAAAGGTTTCACAGCTTTCGCTATTGCCTCAAGGGCAAGTAGAAGCGAGCGAACGGGTTATGAATATGGTGAATCAGATGGACATTGAAGGTTTTGGCAACTGCTCAAACGTAGGGGCCTGCTCTGAGGAATGTCCTAAAGAAATTTCATTGGAGAATATTGCCCGCATGAAACGAGACTACCTTAAAGCGAGCATTAGCGCAGATTAATTTCGCTATTCACTTCTAAATAAAAAGGCCCCTGAAGTTTTTCAGGGGCCTTTCTCTTGAATAACCATTAACTATTCATCTACCAAGTCATTTTCTACAGGGCGATTCTGTAAATCTTGTAATTCACTAAGAAGCATGGTTACCTTACCTCCGCAGGCTCTGCGTTCGGTAACATTTGGCATAATCAAGTTATCTGCAAGCTCCGTGTCCTCAAAGGCAAAAGTTATTTTATCTCCGTTCACCGTTACTTGCATTTCACCACCGGTAATATCGTAACCATCACTGGTAAATGGCGCGTACCACCATTGATCATCCACTTTAATCTGAACAATGAATTCGCCAGGCCCAATAGCCCCAGGGGCATTTCCAGAAGATTGCCATTTTAAAGTAGTACTAGCCGCTGGTATTTCATGTAAATTCATGCGAAAGCCAGAGGTTGAGCTCAAAGCATTGGAGTCATAACAGTAGATTTCAATAAATTCTGCCCCGCCTGTATTCACATCCTGACCTATGGAGGCCGCATACTTAGTAACCGTTCCCTTATCCGAACCAGCCACTACGGTGTTATTCTCCACAGAAACGGAGCCACCTCCGCCCCCGCCATTATTGTTAGTATTGGAGTTGTCGTCATTGCTCTCTTCTTCGCAAGCGCCTAGGCTTAATGCTGCGCCAACCATTAATAGGCATGCCAATTTTTTCATGGTAATTTGTTTAATCAGTTATTGAGAGCTAAGCTAAGTTCATCAGCTTAACCCTACAATACGGCATTTGCCTTAATCTCATTCCATAGGCTTGGCATAACCTTTGGCAGGAATTTCAGGCGCTTTGAGAAAAAAGGAAGGCTTGCTTGAACCGCTGTCGCGCGAAAGCGTTTTAGCCCTGTATGACCCGAAGAGAAAAGATTACTGGCCTGCTTGAGAATTTAAGCAGAGGCCTCTATGAACGTGACGAAGTAATTAAGTTAGCGCTCCTTTCTGCGGTGGCGGGAGAAAGTATTTTTCTTCTGGGCCCACCCGGAGTAGGCAAAAGTTTAATAGCGCGCAGACTGAAATACGCCTTTAAGGATGCCCAGAGTTTTGAGTATCTCATGACGCGTTTTTCTACTCCTGAAGAAGTTTTTGGGCCCGTGTCTATTCAAAAGCTAAAAGAGGAAGATAAGTACGAGCGTAAAACCGAGCAGTATATGCCCGGTGCCAATATTGTGTTCTTAGATGAAATTTGGAAAGCCTCTTCCTCCATACAAAACGCCCTACTGACCATTATTAATGAGAAAGTCTACCGTAATGGCGAGCAGGAAATTCAGGTAGATCTTAAAAGCCTCATTACAGCCAGCAATGAACTTCCCCCGGAAGGGGAAAACTTTGGCCCCTTGTACGACCGCCTGTTGGTACGTTACAATTTAGAGGGTATTAGCCAAGGTAAGCGTTTCTTAAAAATGATTACCGGTACAGAGCCCGTGTACGATGACACGGTGCAAAGCGACTTTAAACTGAGTACGCAGGAGCTGGAAAGCTGGCATCAAGCCATTGATAAAATTAAGGTTGAGGATGAAGTGCTCAGCGTTATTCAGATTATTCGGAAAAAAATAGAAGAATACAACCAAAAACAGCAAGACCCGCTGCACCATATTCAAGTGTATGACAGACGCTGGAAAAAAATCATTCGTCTGCTACGGACCTCCGCTTTTTTGAATGAACGTAAGAAAGTAGACCTGATGGACTGCTTTATTATGGTGCATTGCCTCTGGAACGAGCCTCGTCAAATTGAAGCCGTGCAAGACATGGTTAGTGAAACTATTCGCAAGCACGGTTACAGCGTAAGTATTGGTTTAAGTATGCTTAAACGCGAAGTTGAAGAGTTTAGACAGGAGGTAGAGGAAGAGGTGAAAATTAAAAACACCGTTACGGAAGAGGTGCTTCGCCCGGTAGACGAGCAATACTACGCCTTGCAAAAAAATGGCGAAGACTTTGCCGGAAGGTACATTCAAGTTAAGGACTACAACCGGCTGCAGGTAGACAACCTTGAGGTTATTAATATTTACGATCAGGATTTTAAATTGGTAAACCGGCTGGGAGCCGAAAAAGCCAACGAGCAGTTTACCGTGCGCATTAAGCACAATGCGCAAACCCACCGCCTACCCTTGGTTACCTACCAAAAAGAAAAAAACGAGTACCTCTTTAAAAAGCCCCATAAGCTGGTAAAGGAGTTTTGGGATGAGCGCTACGAAAAAATTGAGGCCTTCCTCAAAAAACAGAAAAAGCGCGTGCAAGACGAAAAACCCCAAGAGTTAGACCAGGGTCGCGGCAACATTTTTATTGATGAGAAACTACTGCCCGTAGTAGAGGCCAACCACCGAGAAGTGTTGGAAGGCCTGGAAGAACTTCAGCTGAAGCTGGAAAAATTGCGGCACCTGTATGAAAATGTACAAGCCTAATGGCTACAGCAAAAATTGACAAAATAGAAGAAGAATACCAGCGCTTTATTGAATTTGGGCAAGTGCTGGACCGCCCCACCCGAAAATATTTTGTGGCTTACCTAAAAGAATTACTTACCGGTGAGCCCGCAGATTTAGCAGAACTCAAAAGCGACTACTTTAATTACTTCAAAGAGGCGCTAGACGATCTTTTTGATGACCCGGATTTAAAAGAGTTGGCGCAGCAAAATCAGTTGCTCAACCAACAAGTGGTGGCCGACACACTGGCCTGGTTCAGAAAAGCCTATAAAGAAGTAGCTCAAAAACACCCTTATGAAGATGAGCAGCGTGAACTGGAAAGCTGGGGCATTAGGCACCTGCGGCAATTTACCCGCAGCTGGACTTTTCTCATTCAAAAAGTAAGCAGCTTTTATCCTAAAGAAGAATTGGATCCTAGTTTTCATAAAAGCAAGCTGAAAGAGCTGATTGGTGATAAAGACTACGAAGAACTCACCGAAGATGATCGATCGGCCATAGAACGTGTTTACACCGATCTTTTGGGGCAATGGGACGCGCGCCTGCAAAGTAAAATTCTCACCTACCAGATGACTAAGCTGCGCGATAAAAAAGAGGACTACAAGGAAAAGCTTGAAGCTAAAGTGCAGGAGTATAAAAAATTGACCAGCCTGGTGAAGCCTTTTACCGAGCATATTTCGCGCTACTGGGATATGAGCCGGGCCCTTTGGGAAGACCAAACCTTAGATTTGGTAGAGCGCTACGACCAACTATTGGAAAATGAAGAGGAACTCAAAAAACTAGCTCAGCTTTTAGGCCGCTTGCGTAAGGCTGAAATTGAAACCGAAGAGGAAACCTACGAGAAAATTGTAATCCGTAAAGAATGGGTGAAAGATCCCAACCTTAAAAGTGAAATTGTGGGCGTACGCTCCGGTGATGACCTCAACAACCTTCTTCCCACGGAGGTGGCCCTCTTTGGTGACACTACAGAATGGCAGTTTTTAAAGCGCTTTGCAGACGATCAATTGAACGTAAATCGCTACCAAGACCGCAAGCTGGTAAGCAGCAACAAAGTTTTCAGCGAAAGCTTTCAACGTATAAAAAAGAAAGAAAAAGGGCCGTTTATTGTGTGTGTTGACACCAGCGGAAGCATGGAAGGTGAGCCGGAGCGCATTGCAAAAGTATTGTGTTTTGGCATTTTAAAAATGGCGGCCGAAGAAGACCGGCAGGCCTTTTTAATCAATTTTAGCAGCGGCATACACACCGTTGATTTGTACAATTTGGTAGACAGCATTGATGAGGTAGCCGCCTTCTTGAAAAAATCCTTTCACGGGGGTACAGATATTAGCCTGGCTTTGAATGAAGCGCTCACTCAGTTGGAAAACCACCGTTACCGCGATGCTGACGTATTGGTAATCTCTGATTTTATCATGTATAAAATTAGTGATGACTTGCTGGAACGCATGGAAAAACAGCAACACAACCATGGCACGCAATTTCATAGCCTCATCATTACAGACCAAGCCAATGAGGAAGTAATTGGTCAATTTGATAATGTATGGGCTTACCACCCTGAGAAAAAAGATTTGGTGAAAACACTGCATCAAAATCTTAAAGAAATCAACACGCGCCAGATTTAAGATTAAGGCAAAAAAAAGCGGGAGACTCTGCAACTCCCGCTTTCACATCTTAACAGTGTTATTTGGAATCTGTAGATTACTAACCCTATTTCCCTATAAAAATGAAGAACCCTGTTAAGTCCTTCTAAAGTACTATAAATTTTTTAACCACCAAATAAATGTGAAAAAATCCTTGGCGCCCTCACTTTTATACCACCTAAAAAAAGCCCCCTGTACTACAGAGGGCTTAAACGAAAACTAAAACATAAAAATGAAAAAACTTTTTGGAGCTTTTGCCCAAAGATAGCCAAAATTTGGTTAAAATGAGGTCCTTGAAAATCCAAAAATAATAGGTTATGCCCGCACCAGAACCTCAAAATTTTCAGTTAGCCCTCATTCAGTCTGCCCTGCACTGGGAAGACCAAAAAGCGAACTTGGCGCATTTTGAAAATCTTCTGCCTCAAGTTCAAGGAGCAGATCTCACCTTGCTACCCGAAATGTTTCCCACGGGCTTTAGCATGAATCCGCAAAAGCTCTCTGAACATACCAATGGAACTACTTTAGCATGGCTACAGGAAATGGCTGAAAAATTCAGCACGGCACTCAGCGGAAGCGTTATTATTAAAGAGTCCAGTAAATTTTACAATCAGCTTTATTTTGTGGAGCCCAATGGACATTATCATATTTACCGCAAACGCCATCTGTTCACCTTAGCGGGAGAAGAAAAGGCGTACCAACCGGGCACAGAAAAACTAGTGTTGGAATACAAAGGCTGGCGTATCAATCCGCAAATTTGTTATGACCTGCGTTTTCCGGCTTGGTGCCGAAACCAAGAGCATTTTGACTTGCAGTATTTTGTAGCCAATTGGCCGGCTCGTAGAAGTTTTGCCTGGAAAAGTTTACTAACCGCCCGCGCCATAGAAAACCAATGCTACGTAGCCGGCCTAAACCGGGTGGGCCCAGATGGGAATAACGTGGATCATTCCGGAGACTCCCGGGTGCTGGATCCCTTAGGCGAGTTGGTTTGGAAAGCGCCAGCCGGTGAAGCAATTGTACACATCACTAAATTGAATTACCAGCACCTGCAAGGAACGCGTAAGCGCTTCGCTTTTTTAAATGATCAAGACCGCTTTTTAATCACGTAGTGATTTTACCTGCCAAAGTAAATCCAACTCCCAGTTGGCCCTTATTTCAATCTCTTCTTTGTAAATAATGCGGGGCTCAGGCAAGCGACCGGTTTCAAAATCACCAGGGGTATAGCTTTTATCTCTATTGAGATCTTGCACCAAAAAGGCTTTGAGCTTACCAGGGAGGTAATTCTTTAGCTGCACGGTTAGGCTGTCTTCAAAGTGCTGGGTGAGCAGTAATTTACCACCTTCGGTTTGCATCTTTAATTCATAGGCAAATCCGGTATCGGCCTTTACGGTAAAATTTAAGGTGCCCAGGTCGTCTTTCTTTAGCACCTTAAAAGTAAAGTCGGCACTGTCAAACTGAGCGTTTATCCAAGATTGCACGGCCCCACCCATCAGTTTCAAAGAAAAGTCTTGCCGAAACGGTGGGTACACGTAGCCTTTAAACCCTCTGGCCGAATCTAGAACTATCGCCTGATTAAGCGTGTCTTTGCCGTAGTAAAAGATGCTGTCTTTGGTAAAATTCAGCAGAGGCAAATTGCTCTCTAGCACCAGGGTGTCAAAACTTCGCAGATCTGTTTTTTGGGCCTTTAATTCTAAGTTGGGCTCTTGGTATTTACGCAAGAAAACGGTGATTACCGAGTCGGTGAAACCTGCTCCGTTCAAGCGAAACTTGGCCGAATCTCTGGCACAATTGAACCAAAAAGTGAGGGTGTCATTTTTGGCGTTACTTTCAAAAAAGCTGCTGTCGGCAGGAATATTTAGTGGGTCAATGGAGAAGCTATCGGCCGGAGCCGAAAAAGCAAAGACTATTTTACCTTTGGCTTTATGCCGAGCGTTGTAAAACCTAAATTCAGGCGCTGGCTCGTAACTGCGTAGGTTGTATTGGTAGGTGCTATCGGGCTGCAAGTTTATTACCTCTGGCCAAAAGGCGAAGCGCTCTTTACCTGTATTGAGCTTGAAATCTCCTCCTCTATCGGCAAAAGCCACCAAACGGTACTGACCTGCTTTAAGGTTGGTCATGGTAAAGGTGCCCTCTTCGGTAAGATTGGCGTAGTAGTTGGGCAGCTGTTGGTATAAAAAAGAATCGGGTTTCTCAATTTGATTTACGTTGTAAAGCGCCACTAGTAAGTCTTCATCAGCCGTGCCACTAAAGGCCTGCTTTACGGTGCCAGATAAACTTAAACTGTCTATGTAGCTACCGGTGCTAAAAACATACTTCAGGTTTTTTGTCACGTTGCCTTCGGTGTAATCGGTAACGGCCTCCCCAAAAGAAATAATGTAGGTGGTGTTGGCTCTTAAAGAATCATTAAGCGTAATGATCACTTCCCGGGCGCGGGCTTCAATTTCCAGCGGCTCTGCCAAGGGTGGGGAGATTAAAATTTGCCGCTGGGCACTTTTAAGGTTGATGTACTCGTCAAAGATTAAGGTAATTTCCTTGGCAGTAAAATAAATACTCTGATTAGGCGGAAAGCTGGTGTCCAGACCGGCCGCGAGGGTATCTTTCTCCCCTCCGCTGGGGGCCGAACGGCTGGCGCAACCGGTAAACACATAACTGCTGACCACGACTAAAACAAACAGCAGGGCCACCGTTAAAAAAAGTCGAAACCTCATAATTACACTTCGCATGGATTTTCATTTATGCTGAGAGGGCAAAAATAGTAGTATTTAAAGGTAGGCCCTCTAAGTACTCGCTTCTTTTACCTAAGGCGCATAAGCCAGCGTAAACACTGAAAGTTTTACCTCCGGTATGCCTTGTAGTGCTAGTAAACAACCTTCGAGAGTAGCCCCGGTTGTTAGCACATCATCTACCACCACTAAATGCTTGCCCTCCCATTCTGCCGCCTCATTTTCCAGTAGACTGAAAATGGTGTTTACATTTAAATACCGGTCATAGCGCCCTTTGCGGGTTTGGCTTTCGCTGGCACTTTCCCTTAGCAAAAGCGGTGCCACGGGTAGGCCCAATTCATCGGCTAGGCCTTGAGCTATTTTTAAGGCCTGATTGTAACCCCTTTGCGCTTCTTTGGCAGGATGTAAGGGAACCGGCACTACCGCATCTACCGTTCTAAAGAAAGACCCTGCTTTTAAGGTGCTGGCCGCATAGCCGCCTAAAAAAACACCTACCTCTGGCCGGTTCTTGTATTTTAAAAGATGCAAAAGCTGTTGCACCACCCCACCTTGTTGAAAAAATAGATACGCTGTACCCCGCAGAATGGGTACCCGGCCGGTAAAAGCTCCTGTTACGGGATTGGAAAGTCGCTTGTGAAAATGGGTTAAGGGCAGGTCTAGCAAACAATTCAAACAAACCAGTTCTTCTTGGGCGGCCAAAGGTTGCTGGCAGCCCAGGCAACTGCTGGGGTAGCACAAATTGGAAAATGCGTGCAGATAGTTTTTCACGAAAATGCGGTTTAGTCTTTCTAAACTACAAAAAAACCGCGCATTGCTTTTTCTAAAAAAAGGCTTTCACCGATACATTTCCTGTGTGGATGGCATTTACGCTATTGCTGAAACGGCCCCCATAGGTTAGACTTAAGACGATGTTTTTCAGAAAGGTGCGCTGTAAGCTCAAGTTTACGGTGGCATTATTCCCCGGGCGTAAGGCCTGCAGCATTTCAAAACCAGCGGGTGAATTTTCCTGCCCCTCAAACCCATTGAAAATGTAATTGGTTTCCAGCAAGAGCGCCACAGTTTGGGCCAGGTTGTAATTGAGCTCTAGACCCGTATTCTGGCTCACCAGAAGATTAGATACCTCTCCGCTACTCTGCTCACTGCTCACTTGATAGCTTCCGGTTAGCGTAAAAGTGTTGCCCGGCTGGTAACTCAAGGCATAACGATTGGTGTAGCCAATAATCCCAAAATTGCGCGATTCAAAATTGCCGCTGCGGTTCTGCTTATCGGCCACCGAGCCGCGTACTCTAAAAATAAAGGCCTCCCCTAGACCAATGCGCACGTTTAAAACCCCTTCCTGTACTTTACGCTGCTCTACCCCAAAACTTAGCAGGGCACGGTTATCGCTTTGGCGGAAAGTGGCATCAGCACCAAAGCTGGTTTGGGCCCGGTTGAAAAACAGGGTATTTCTAAAGGTGTTGTTCAGCGCCACTATTTGGGTGTCACTCTCCACCACACTAAAAGGGTTCAGGCGGTTGGTGTTGCCGGTAAGCAGCGTTTTTCGGTCTACCTGATAATTAAAGAGTACCGAAAACTTGCTTAAGGTTTTCTTAAGGCCTTCGGCCTGTTGCCAGCTAAAGGGCGCGTTGAGATTTAAGGTTTGCCCCAACTTAATCAGGTTAGTGCGCACAAATTCATTGTTGGGCGTAAACACCCTTATAAAAGTAGCCAGGTCTGGCGTAGGCGCAATTTCAAACTCGTCCAGTTCTTTAATGCCGTTGTTGTTGTAATCGGTGTGGGTGTAGGTTCCGGTGCCAGCTGGTACTTCAATGTAGCTAAAGCTTCTGCGTGGTTCGCTACCGGCACCGGTTTCATAAAAGGTGTTGCTCACCACCGCATTTTTAAACAGTTTCTGCAAATAGCTTACGCGGCTGGTGATGGTTCTTTCCAGAGGGCTTTCACTAGGTTGCAAAATTTTAAGGTTGCGCACATTGGCGCTCAGTTTTAAGCGGCTATTAAAATTGGTTTTGAGCTGGCCGCGGGCAAAATAGGTGTTGGCTACTGAGAATCGCTGCAGGCTGCCTTGCCGGGCGGTATCATCCAAGCGTTGTAAAAAGCCAAACTCCATAAAATTGGCGGCCGTATCGCCAAAGCCGGTAAAAGCCTGGTATTCAAAAAAGCTGTAGCTGAAATCGGTGAGGCTATCGCTACGGTTGCGTAGGCTTTGGAGATTCCACTCCCCCACACTTTCTACACCCACCCACCAGGCGCTGTCAATAAAAAACCTGTAGCGGCCTTGCTCGCGCAGAAACTGGGTACTGCGCAGGGTATCTTCACTGTTGAGCCAAGAAAGCGCCCACTGCCCTACCTGCCGCTTCCCGCGATGCTTCAGGTTAAGCGCGTGTTTTTGCCCTTGGGTGCCTTGGGCATTTAAAAATTGAAAATTGTAGAATACCTGACTCGAGTCTTGCTGGTAGCCCAATCCGGCCTGACCGAGCTGCACCTGGCCATTGTAATTCAGGGGCAAGTTCCAGTCGCGGGCAAACTCTACCGGACGCACACGCTCTAGAGTTACATAACGGTCTTCATTAAACTCCAAACCCACCCGGCTTAAAAGCTGGCCCTTTTTAAGTGGAAAGTTAGCCTGATACCGCAAGCGCCCGGCCGTGCCCACATCATTGCTTTTTTGGGCATTTGAAAAAAGGTTGATGTCATTGTTACTGGTGGCCAGGTCTACCTGTAGCTTTTGATTCTCAGAAATTTGGCCGGTGGTACTGAGGGTAAGTACTTGCAGCTGGTTAGGGGCCACCAAACTCCTTAGCGGCTCATAGCTGCCCTGCGGCACCCCATTTTCGGGAGCCACCCAGGTAAACACGCGGCCGTTGGCGGTGCTGCGGCTTAGGCGGTAATTCCCTTGGTTTTCGCCCACAAACGAAAAACTGGCCCGGTACAACTGCCGGGTTGAGTCAGTGCTAAAAACCAAAACGGTATCAAATCCCAGTGAATCGGTGAGGCGGTAGAGCACCTCCGCATCTGAAAAGGAAGCTGGTTCTATGCTGGGTACCACGGCCTGGTCTAACTGATCGCCCACTTGTGCCAGTGTGCGTTTTTCCGCATCGGTGTATTCCGTAGTCAGCTGCTGATTCTTGCTGTCTTGCTCACTGTAAAATTGCACGCGGGTTTGCCATTTCTCGGTTTCATAGCCAGTTTGGGCATAGGCTACCGAGCGCAGGTAATTTTGCTCGGTGTATTGAAACTCCACCACTATCCGCTTGTCTTTGGTGATGGGCTGCAAAGCAGTGAAGGTAATCTCGCCCGCGTTGTAATCAATCACGTAATCGTACTGCTGCCCACGCTTTTGTAAAATGCCATCAATGTACACCCGCTCTGAGCCTGATATGATCACTATAAAATTTTCATTATTGGCTCCGCGCAAGCGATAAGGCCCTTGATTGCCCTCCTGGCCCTGAAAGCGGTTGCGGGCAAACTTACCCCGCGCAATACCGCCCTGGGCCTGAATGGGTAATTGGCCATCGCCCACTTTTACGGAAGTAAAAAGGCCTGCCCCGCTAATGCGCTTCTGAAAATTAAGCCAATAATTGTTCTGCGATTCCATGTTGTAGTCGCCCGCCCGTAAACGCCCAAAACTGGGATTTTCCAATTCCAGATACACCCGGTCAAACTCCCGTAATTGTTGAGTGTAGCCGTTGGCCTGCACGGGCAGGGCGTTGTCATTAATACTGGCGCTAAGGGTGGTGTTGTCGCCCAGGTTGCCGGCCAATTGCAAATTTAAATCCGAACTGAGCACCGCATCCTGGTTGTTGCCCACAGAAAGGCCGCGGCTTATACTACCTTGCGACTGCAATCCCTTAAAGGGTTTAAAATTTTCGGCCTTAGCCCGGCTGTAGGTTTGTTGTTCCAATCTACGGGCATCAAAATTGGTTTGGGGTAAAATCAGGCTGGTATCCTTATGCCGGTAGGGGTTAAAAAGGTTCAGTTCAATTTTTTGATAGCGCACCCGCAAGGTATCGCGCAAAGAGGGCTCAAAAATAAGCAGAGCCGGGCGGGTGCCTTTAAACCGGTAGGTAGGCATTTGGCTTTCGCCCGAAAGGCTTTCAAAAACCAAACTACCGGGAATCACCAAGGCGCTATCCAAAGCAAATGTATCGGTACCAGCCGGAATAATTTTTTGGCTAAAGCCCGTGCTGTCGGCTTGGGCTTGCGCTTGCCGGCCCAGGCAAAAAGCCAGCACCAACCACCCCACTATTTTCAACGCATACTTCAACCCGGTATTTGCCTTTAAAGCCAGGCACAAATAACGGGAAATACTGCGCTTTTGTGTACGGCTCAAGGCCGATGGTAAACGCTGCAATCCCTTACATTTGTAGCAAAAGCAAACTTGTGAAACTCATATCCTACAATGTAAACGGCATACGGGCGGCCAAGCGCAAAGGTTTTGATGAATGGCTGGCCGCTGCTCAACCTGATGTTTTGGGCCTGCAGGAAACCAAGGCACAACCAGAGCAGATTGAAACCGAGGCCTTTGAAAAGCTCGGCTACCAGAGCTACTGGCACAGCGCCCAAAAAAAAGGCTACAGTGGGGTGGGCATTTTAAGCAAGCACAAACCTCTACACGTGGAGTACGGAACGGGAATCGACTACATAGATGTGGAAGGCCGCGTGATTCGTGCCGACTTTGAAAACTTCTCTTTTATCAGTGCGTACTTTCCCAGCGGCAGCAGCGGTGACCACCGTCAGGAAGTGAAGATGCAATTTTTGGCCGACTTTGAAGCCTATGTGAACCAACTTAAAAAAGAGCTACCCGGCTTAATTATTGGGGGCGATTACAATATTTGCCACACCGAAATTGATATCCACAACCCCAAACAAAATAAAGACACCAGTGGGTTTTTACCCGAAGAACGCGACTGGATGAGCGGGTTTTTAAATACGGGATTTATCGATTCCTTCAGGCATGTGCACGGCCCTGAGCCCCACCAGTACAGTTGGTGGAGCTACCGCGCCAACGCCCGCGCCAACAACAAGGGCTGGCGTATAGACTACCACATGGTAAGCGAAGCACTGGCTCCACAAATTACCGGGGCCCAAATTCTAAGCAAAGCCATGCACAGTGATCATTGCCCCGTTTTACTAGAACTAAAAAGCTAAGTGATTATGGGCCGCCTACATTTTGAAACCAAAGAAGAAGCCAACCAACGCAGAGAAAAGGAGTTTCTGGCTCTGTCGCCCAGCGAGCGGGTGCAGGTTTTTATACGCATGGTGGGCAGTAACGGCCTCTTTAAAAGTGGGGCGCCCAAAAAGAACCAAGGCAACTTTGTAATAAAGAAGAAAAATGCAGTTTGAAGAAGATGTATATCGATTTATACAGGCTGCCCAAAAACGTGGCCTGGCAATGCTAATGGTGGGCGGTGGTGCCGTAAATTTTCACGGTTACCGTAGACACTCTGCTGATGTGGACTTTTGGATCAATCCTTTGCCAGAGAACTTTGAGTGCCTTTTAAAAGTATTGCAGGACTGCGACTACGAGATTAATGAATTACCCTTGCCTGTGCTTAAAAGCGAGCAGAATATTTCCATCAACATTTCTCCTGAACAAGAACTAGAACTTATTACTCGCTTTAACCCTGGCAAAAGTTTTGAGGAATGCTATCAAAATAGCCGTACTTCAGAAATTACCTATAAGGGCCAAACTTTAAACTACCAAGTTTTAGGTTTTGACGAGCTCATAAGCAGCAAAGCAAAGGCGGCCCGTGCAAAAGACTTATTAGATATTCAGGAATTGAAACGCTTGAATAATCAAAAGTAGTGTTACACTCTACTACCCTAAAAATGGGCTAACATAGGCTGAGCCAGAGGCCTAAAGCCAATAGGCGAAAGAGGTTTCATAGCCCGGGCCGCTATTTACAGCCTGCGGTTAATTACTCTTTACCTTTTTTGTTTTTACCGCAGGGGCAAAATGTAGCTTTGCCCCAAATAAATTTGGTATGAAAAAACTGGCGCTTTTTTTAGTGTTGGCCCTTGGGCTTTCTTCCTGCGTAAGCAGTAAAATTCACAAAGACTTACAGGCTAAGTATGCCGATTTGCAGGACGAAAACACGCAATTACGCAAAGACAAGGAAACCTTAAGCGCAGACCTCACTCAGGCCCAAAGTCAGTTAGAACGCCTGCGCAAGGAGCTGACAGAACTGCAAAAAGAACATACCGGCACCGAAGAAGAATTGGCGGCCTTAAACAAAAAATACCAAGACCTCAACCGCAGTTACGAGTATTTGCTGGAAAACAACAATGCGCTATTGGCCAGTAACCTAAAGGAAAATAAGCAACTGGTAGAAAAACTAAACAATCTGCAACGGGAATTAGGTAGCAAAGAAGACTCCTTACGCACTGAGCAAAACCGCCTGGAATATCTAAGCCAGCAACTTCAGGAACGTGAAGCGCGCGTGTACGAGTTGGAATCGCTGATTGCCCGTAAAGACAGCACCGTAGCCTCTGTGATGAACCGCTTGAAAGATGCGCTCCTCAACTTTGAAGGGAAAGGCCTTTCGGTTGAAAACCGAGGCGGTAAAGTGTACGTTTCATTAGAAAACCGTTTGCTATTCCCCAGTGCCAGCTGGACGGTAGAGCCCGAAGGTAAAAAGGCCTTGCAAGAACTAGCCAAAGTACTGGCCGAAAACCCAGAACTCAACGTAATGGTAGAAGGCCACACCGACAGTGATGCTTTTAACGGACGTACCGCTGTTAAAGACAACTGGGACCTTAGCGTGATGCGCGCCACCAGCATTGTAAAAATTCTAACCAATAATCCGGGGGTAAACAAGGCCAATATTACCGCAGCGGGTCGCAGTGAATACGTGCCCATTGCCAGCAATGACAGCCCAGAAGGCAAGGCCAAAAACCGCAGAACAGAAATCATCATTACACCAGATTTGAGCGAACTCTCTGCCCTGTTGGAAGAAACCAAATAGCTAGACCTACAAGTTTTGCAGGTATTTGCCAAAGCGCTTCATCACCCAAAGGTGGATGCGGGCCTGCGTGTTTACATAAAGGTACCAAGGCAGAGTAGGCACAAACTCATGAATAGCCGCAATAATGTAGCGGCCATTCAAAACCTGCCTAAACTCCAGCCAGCCATAATCTTTACGCTTAACCAAGGCCCCCGCGGTAATGTAAAAAAGTTGTCTTTGGGGCGTGCTTCGGTCTTTCACCAAGGTGAGCGTTAAAATGGGCCTTTTTAGAAAAAATAAATAAAAACTTACGTCCGGACCCTTGAGCTTAGCGCTGATGATATACTTCAAGCGATTGGGCAACCAACGCTGGTAAAGGGTAGCTACCCGGTGGGCCGGAATTTTTCGTGGATTTCCCAACCGCTGATAACTACGTACGGTATTCCGCTCCTTGTTTTCACGCGGGTAGAAATCGGGGAGCTGGTAAATTTCCGGTTCTTTGGCCAAGGCGTTTTGCACCATTTCTTCAATACCCTTGCGGGGATAGTCTAAGTCCTCTAAAAGCGGATTGGGCTCCACCGTAACGGTGTGCCGCAGGCTTTCTACCAAAGGTGAAACCAGGGTGGTGCTGCTCTGTGTAAACCGGGCCACCCAAAGTTTGGAAAAGCCCACCGTGTACACCGGAATGGAAAAAATCAGGCGTTTTTTGCCCATGATATCAGCGGTTAAACGCAGCAATTGCATATAACTCACCACATCGGGGCCACCCACCTCAACCGCCTGATGGTACCAGGCTGGGTTGCCAAAAGCATGGTGTAAAATATGCAGTACATCATCAACCGCTACCGGTTGGGAAAGAGACTCGCACCATTTAGGACAGGCCATTACCGGCAAATTCTCCACCAGTTTTTGCACAATGGTGAAGGAGGAGCCGCCCGGGCCAATAATGATACCGGCCCGCAAAGTGGTCAGCGGAACGGAACGGCCGCCTAAAGTTTTCTCTACCTCGTAACGGCTTCTCAGGTGCCGCGAAAAGTGATCAGACTCTTTGGGCAAAATGCCCCCCACAAATACAATCTGCTCCAGTTGGTGCTTCTCAGCGGCCCGGGCAAAATTATCGGCCAAAAGCAAATCGGTGTCATCAAAACTACCTTGATTTAAGCGAGTAGAAGGAGTCATGCTGTGCACCAGGTAAAGGGCTAAATCGGCCCCAGCCAAAGCTTTTTCGGTGCTGGTGATAGAATAAAGCTCTACTTGACGCCACTCGACCTCAGGATCATAATTTTCCCGCACCTTTTTACGGCTTAGGGCAATAATGTGGTAGTGTTGCTTGTATTCTTTGATGAACCATCGCCCTATGAATCCGGTAGCCCCGGCAATTACCAACGTTTTCTTTTCCGCCATGCCAAGGGAACGGCTTAGGCGGGGCAAAGTTTGCAGCAGGCCTTAGCCAAAAAGATGCTGGAAAACCTCCTCAATTTTGCCGCAGCGGATTACCTTCAGGCCAAATTTACCGGTGGCCGTTTTGGTATGGCTGCTGATCACAATTTCATCAAAGCCCAGTTTTTCCGCTTCGCTGATGCGTTGTTCTGCCCGTGATACCGGACGGAGCTCCCCGCTAAGGCCCACTTCGGCTGCAAAGCAAATTTTGGGCGAGAGGGCAATATCTTCATTACTGGAAAGGATGGCCGCTACTACCGCCAAGTCAATAGCGGGGTCGTCTACGCGGATACCTCCCGTGATGTTGAGGAACACATCTTTCTGACCCAAGCGAAAGCCGCAACGCTTTTCCAAAACAGCTAAAAGCATATTGAGCCTGCGTACGTCATACCCGGTGGTGCTGCGTTGGGGAGTGCCGTACACAGCGGTACTGCACAAAGCCTGCACTTCCAAAAGCATAGGGCGAATGCCCTCCAGGGTAGCAGCCACGGCATTGCCACTGAGCTCAGAGTCGCGTTTAGAGATTAAGATCTCAGAAGGATTGGTGACACTGCGCAAGCCCTCTCCAAACATTTCGTAAATGCCAATTTCATGGGTAGAGCCAAAACGGTTTTTATGGGCCCGTAACAGGCGGTACACGTGGTGCCGATCGCCTTCAAACTGCAGTACCGTGTCTACCATGTGCTCCAAAATTTTAGGCCCCGCCAATTGTCCGTCTTTCGTGATGTGCCCAATAAGAAAAATCGGGGTCTGCGTTTCTTTGGCAAACTGAATAAGCTCGGCCGCACACTGCCGTATTTGCGATACCGAACCAGGGGCTGAATCCAGCAGTTGCGAGTGTAAAGTTTGAATGGAATCTACCACCAAAACCTGGGGCTCATTCAATTCAATTTGCTTGAAAATTTCCTGAGTATGCGTGGCGGTTAAAAGATAGCAGTCTTCATTTTCTATGCCTATGCGCTGGGCGCGTAGCTGCACCTGTTGCTCGCTTTCTTCTCCGGAAACGTACAAGCAACGCTGCTTAAAGCGCAGAGCCGTTTGCAGCATGAGGGTACTTTTTCCTATACCCGGCTCACCGCCAATTAGCACCACGCTACCGGCTACCAAGCCACCGCCTAATACGCGGTTTAGTTCATCGTCTGCGGTGCTGGTGCGTTGGGTTTGCTCTGGTTTGAAATCGGTTACTGCGGTAACTTTTGAACTGCCGGGCTTGCTGGAGGTATGGGCTTTCCATCCAGATTTTGACGGGGCGCTAACCACCTCTTCCACCACCGTGTTCCACTCGCCACAACGCGAGCACTGCCCCATCCATTTGCTGTGCTGAGCGCCACAATTTTGGCAGTAGTAAGTAGTTTTGGCTTTGGCCATTTACAGAGTAATAACACGCTTTTGGTCCTCGGCCGAAAGGCCAGCTTGCGGCACTTCTTCAAAAGCCAACTGGGCTTGATCTATTTGTTGGGCTAAGGCGGTGGCATCTTCAAACAACACAATGGCATCTACCACCTGCAGGTTGGCACTTTCAAACAGCAGAGCCTGTGGCGTGCCTTTAGGCAGGGCTATCACCAATTTATCGGCTAAGGCGCGGTAGTCCAAAAGTTTATCCAGTACTGAGGTGTTAATGGTAAAGTCTTGGTAAAAGAGCAAGAGAGTAGATTCTCCGTAAATGCCCCATATGTTTATTTGATAGCCCAGTTCTTTGGGCTCTTTGATTTTAGCCAAAAGTGATTCTCTAAGCTTCATTGCTAATTTTATTTTTCTTGCGGGCCCGATACACAAAAAACACTGCGATAAACCCAGCTATTAATGTCATTACAAATTGACCTCCGTGCACCAAGGTAGCAAAACTAACCCCATCTGCATTAGCCACGCCCAGCACACCTAAACCCAGCATGACCAAATAGTGGTAAGAGCCTATGCCTCCTGGCGATGGCACCACCATGCCTAAGCCCCCCACAATCATGATGAACAGGCCGCTACTGGGGTCAATATTTTCAGTAGCCGGCAGGGCAAAAACCACCACGTAAATCATGAGGTAATACATGGCCCAAATAAAAAGCGTGTGACCAAAAAAGGCTACTTTATTTTCTACCTGACTCAGTGATTTAAAACCTTCTTTAAAGCCGCTCCAGAACTCGCGCACTTTAGCGTAAATAGGCAGGGCCTGAAACCGTTCCCGCATCAGGTACAGCACCAAAATTCCACCCAAAAACACCAGAGCAAGCGCGGCTTTCCAAATCCAGCTGTTACCGCTATCCCCCTGGTTGCGAGCAAAGGCCTCGTCAAAAAATGAAAGGAAATTCTCCAATTCTAAAATTACGGTCAAGAGCATGAGGCTTAAAAGCAAGAGGCCGTCAATGGCGCGCTCCAGCACAACCGTACCAATTAATCGGTTCACCGGAATATCATCGGTAGACTTTAAAGAGGTGCAACGGGCTACCTCGCCTGCCCGGGGCACGGCCACATTGGCCAGGTAACCTATTGAAATGGCGTGAATGGCATTCCAGGTATTGGCCTTTTTACCCAGGGGGGCCAGTAGCAAATTCCAGCGGATGCCCCGGCTTATGAAAGCCAAATAGCCCATGACCATGGAGGCTATCACGTAGCCATAATCAGCATTGGCAAAATCATAGGCCAGTTTCTTAAAATCAGTGTTACGCAGGGCCAAGTATAGAAATACCGCACCAATAGCGGAAAAGAGTAAATACCTTAATACTTTTTTTAGGGTTTGTGTCAAAGCCAATTAGTTTAGGCGATTGGTTTCTTCATTGGGGAATACAATGGCAGGCTTAAAAGCTTGCGCATCTTGAGGGCTCATTTGGGCGTAGGCAATGATGATAATCACATCGCCTTTTTGCACTTTGCGCGCAGCGGGGCCGTTTAAGGTAATTTCACCTGAACCGGCTGCTCCTTTTATCACATAAGTATCTAAACGCTCCCCATTGTTCACATTTACAATACTTACCTTTTCCCCTTCTATAATATTGCTGGCCCGCAACAACTCTTCATCTATAGTAATGCTGCCCATGTAATTCAGGTCAGCTCCGGTTACCGAAACCCGGTGAATTTTTGATTTAACAACCTCTATTAGCATGGCGCAAAATTATTCAAAAAAGGCGGTAATTATCGATCAAACGCACCCCTTCACAAAAGGCGGCCATAAAAATGCGGGCATGCTCTTCGGCACCCCATTCATGCAAGGGTTTCATGGTTTTAGGGTCTGCAATTTCAACGTACTCTAATTCCAGAGGGCTTTGCGCAAAGTTGGCCCTAATTTGTTTCTTTAATTCTTTTGGGCTCAAGGCCCGATGGTTGTTGGCGGCCCACCTTAAATTCTGGTTGATGATTAAAGCCTGCTCCAAACCCTTTTCGCTAAGCCGATAATTTCGGCTGCTCATAGCCAAACCTTGCGGGGTGCGCTCAGTGGGGCAACCAATTATCTCCACGCCCAAACCAAGGCTTTCGGTCATGTACTCAATCACGCGCAATTGCTGGTAGTCTTTCTCACCAAAATAAGCGCGGGTAGGGTGCATCAACTCAAAAAATCTTTTGATTACGGTGGCCACCCCTGGAAAGTGCCCTGGGCGGTACGTGCCTTCCATGCCTTGATCCAAGCCATTAAGATCTATAGCATCTGCACGAACCGAAGTGCCATAAATAGCTTCTACAGCTGGAATAAAAACAGCGTCTACGCCCTTTTCCGCCAGCCACTTGCAATCGTCTTCTACCCTTCTGGGGTATTTTTCCAAATCCTCAGGATTATTAAACTGGGTAGGGTTCACAAAAATGCTTACCAGGGTAGCCTTGTTTTGCTGCATGCTGGTTTCGGCCAAAGCCAAATGGGCCTCATGCAAGGCACCCATGGTAGGCACAAACCCAAGACTACTATCGCTTTCGGCCAACTCATGGCGAAAGGAATGAAGCTCCTCCACCGTATTTAGTATGCGCATAGATTGGCATTTATAAAACCGCCAAAGCTATTACTATAATTGAGTAATTGGCAAATAATCACTAATTTTGCCACCAATTTTCTGAAAAATTTAGCCTTTAGAATTAATACCTTTTCATGGATACGAAAAAAATATTGTACGTAAGTCAGGAGATTCACCCTTACTTACCGGAGAATGAAATTTCTAAACCTTCTTTGGAGCTTCCCAAAAAAATGAATGAAAAGGGCCATCAGGTACGGGTATTCATGCCACGTTATGGCCTCATTAATGAGAGACGCCATCAACTGCACGAAGTAATCCGCCTGAGCGGTATTAACATTATTGTAAATGATATGGACCAGCCTTTAATTATAAAGGTGGCCTCTGTACCGCAGGCACGCATGCAGGTGTATTTCATAGACAATGAAGAATATTTTAAGCGCAAGGCTATTTTTTACGATGAAGACGATAATTTCTTAGCCGACAATGACCAGCGCGCTATTTTCTTTTGCCGCGGGGTAGTAGAAACTGTGAAGAAATTAGGCTGGGGTCCTGATATTATTCATTGCCACGGTTGGATGGCCAGCTTTTTACCGGCCTACCTTAAGCGCTACTATGCAGACGACCCTCTGTTTGCAAACAGTAAAACTGTGCTTTCCCTTTACAGTACTCCTGATGAGAAATTAGGCGATTCTTTGGCCAGCAATCTGGAGTTTGACGGTTTTTCAGAAGAAGATTTGGCTCGCTACAAAAACACCGATCTGCAAAGTATTTACAAAGCAGGTGTGCATTATGTAGATGGCGTGGTTAATGCCAGCAGCAAGGTTGACCAAGAGTTGGTAGATTATGCCAAAGACAACGCAGGAAATTTTGTAGACGCTTCAGCAAGCGAAAACATAGCCAATGACGTTTACAACCTGTACGAACAAATTACCATTGAAGAAGAGTCAGTGGCCTAAATGCATTTTATGCCTCATACCCTACTAAAACTTGCAAAGCGAGCCATTCTAGTAATGGCTCCTTTTGTTTTTCTAGCATCTTGTGAAAAACCAACCGATAACCTGGGTTTTAATCAGGTGATTGGCGGCACCATTAAAGGAGACACCCTGCACATACCGGTAATAAGCTACACACGCCAAATTGATAGCATTTTAGTGGCTTTAGCCTATGATAATCAGCGCAGCCTAGGTGGCTACTCCTCTACCCGGCTCATGGGCCGAAACTTTAGTTTCTATACGGGGCTTTCTTCAGCACACATGATTTCTGAAATTCTACCCTTGCAAGTAAACCCTGACTTTGGCACCAACGCGGTGATTGATTCTGTAAATCTCTTTTTACGGATTACAGGCGCTTATGGAGATACCACCCAAGCCATGACTTTAGAGGTGCACGAATTAGCAGAAAACCTCTCGAAGGATTCCATTTTCTTCTCCAATTTTAAACCAGCCCTGGGGCAGCAATTAGGCATTTTGGAGAACTACTACCCTACGCCCAACACCGCCTCAAGTTATGAAGGTAGTACCGAGTTCCCTTTGGTAAAAATCCCTTTAGACAACAATTATTTTCAAAGCCAATTTGCCGATGTGGGTGACGGAGAGTTTGAACCACTCAGCACCTTTCCCAATTTTCTGGAATATTTCAAAGGGCTTTATGTAACAGCTTCAGAAGGCGCCACAGTACTGTCGTTAAACTTGGCCAGTAACTTCTCCAATCTACGCATCCATTACCACAATGATTCGGATACTTCGGTAGTGGAGCTAGACTTTAATCCCGGCCGCAGCTTGGTGCCCATTACCTTTAGCACTTTTGAACACGACTACAACCAAGGCCTTTTGGATTTAAGCAACCAAGATACCGTGAGAGGCGAAGAGCTTACCTATGTGCAAGCCATGGGCGGAGTAGCTACCGCGCTAAAGTTTGACCCCAGCCGCATGGACTCTCTGGAGCAGGAAGGTTTGGTGATTAACCGGGCACTGCTGGAAGTGAAAACAGCGGTGGGTACGGGCGAATCCGTAGCACCCAGTCCCCGCATGGAAATACGAGAGTTTTTAGGCAATGGCCTGGGAGCGCGTAGCTTGGACTTTCAAGACAATAGTGGCGATGGGGAATTACGCCTGGGCGTGCTGCGCAATAATACCTATAACTTTGACTTAACCAGAGAATTATTTAACACCCTTAACCGCGCTGAAAACAATACTTTAGCCATTGTTCCCGTAAGCCGAACCACCGCTGCCAACCGCACTATTTTGCAAGGCAGCCGGGGCACAGGGGAACAAGCAAAACTAATTGTGTACTACACACAACCTTAAAATTTATTCTTATGTGTGGCATTGTTGGGTACCTGGGTAACAAAAACGCAGTTCCGGTAATTTTAAAGGGCCTTAAAAGATTGGAATACCGTGGCTATGACAGTGCCGGTATTGCCGTGTTAAACGGTGGTTTGCAAGTAGCCAAGTGCAAAGGCAAAGTAGCTGATCTAAAAAAACTGACCGATAAAGATTTACACGAAGCCACCATCGGCATAGGCCATACCCGCTGGGCCACCCACGGTAAACCCAATGACGTAAACGCCCACCCGCATACTTCCAACAGCGGTGACCTTACCCTGATTCACAACGGCATTATTGAAAATTACGACTCCATTAAAGAGGCTTTAATAAAGCGCGGCTACCGCTTTGATAGTGAAACCGACACTGAAGTGTTGGTGAACCTGATTGAGGACGTGCAAAAATCAGAGAACACCACCTTGGCCAAGGCCTTACAAATAGCCTTAAACCAGGTAATTGGTGCCTACGCCATTGCCGTTATCAGTAGCAATAATCCCAACCAAATTGTGGTGGCTAAAAAAGGCAGCCCACTGGTGGTGGGTATTGGTGAAGGCGAGTATTTTATTGCCAGTGATGCCACGCCCTTTTTAGAGTTTACCAAAAGTGCTGTGTACCTGGAAGACGATGAAATGGCGGTGATTAACCGCGGGGAAGATTTGGAGGTTTTAAGCATAAAAGACAACCGTACCATTGACCCTTACGTGCACCAATTGGAAATGGACCTGGAGTCTATTGAAAAGGGCGGCTACGATCACTTTATGCTCAAAGAAATTTATGAGCAACCTAAGTCCATCAGAGACACCTTGCGGGGAAGACTTTTGCCCAACGAAGGCCTCGTTAAAATGGATGGTGTCTACCAGTTTCAAGAGAAATTTGTGACCGCCCAACGCATTATCATTATTGGCTGCGGCACCAGCTGGCATGCTGGCTTGGTAGCCGAATATTTATTTGAAGATTTAGCCCGCATTCCGGTGGAGGTAGAGTACGCCTCCGAGTTCCGGTACCGCAATCCGGTTATAACCGAAAAAGACGTAGTGATTGCCGTAAGCCAAAGTGGCGAAACGGCCGATACGCTGGCGGCCATTAAGTTGGCCAAAGAAAAAGGCGCCACCATTTTTGGCGTGTGCAACGTGGTGGGTTCTTCCATAGCGCGTGAAACCCATGCCGGGGCCTACACCCACGCTGGCCCTGAGATTGGCGTGGCTTCTACCAAGGCTTTTACCGCTCAGGTAGCCGTTCTGGCCTTAATTGCCTTAAAAATTGCCCATAAAAAAGGCGTTTTAAAAGAAAGCTATTACCATCAGCTTTTAGCCGAGTTAGACGATATACCCAACAAAATTGAGCGCATGCTGGAGAGCGATGCGCAAAGCAAATACATCTCGGGCTTGTTTAAAGACGCCCGCAACTTTTTGTATCTGGGGCGCGGCTACAACTTCCCGGTGGCTTTAGAGGGGGCGCTTAAGCTGAAAGAAATCAGCTACATTCATGCCGAGGGTTACCCGGCCGCAGAAATGAAGCACGGCCCTATTGCCCTCATTGATGAAGATATGCCGGTGGTGGTGATTGCGCCCAAAGGCGGCCAATACGAAAAAGTGGTGAGTAATATTCAGGAGGTTAAAGCGCGTAATGGTAAGGTTATAGCCATTGTGAGTGAAGGCGATAGTGAAATTGCCAAAACAGCCGACCACGTAATTGAGGTGGAAGATACGCTGGAGGAATTCTCGCCCCTGCTTACCACCATTCCGCTGCAACTGCTCTCTTACCACATTGCCGTAATGCGGGGCGCTAACGTAGACCAACCGCGCAACCTGGCCAAATCGGTTACGGTAGAATAACCCAACTTACTCTTTTACAAGCACAGCCGCCATTGGGTCAAGCCCGATGGCGGTTTTTTTCTTTAGGATAAGCTTCCAAAAAGCCTCAATCTAATGCTGATATTTCTGACAAAAAAATGTATATTAGAATAATATCTGATACCAAAACTCAATTAGTGAAGAAATTTCTTTACTTGTTTTTTATCCTTTTAATAGCCGTAACCGCCTGCGGCCCTGAGGTGGAAGATAACCCCTACAGCCCCTGCCAAAGTGCCTTAGAAGCGCCTCCTGAGGAAATACCTACCAACCTTAAGCGCTTAATGGCTGGTTTTTTAGAGCACCATTACTGGCTTTTTACCAACCCGCAGGGAGACAGCGTTGTCATTACCGCAGATAGCAACTACACCATTAGCAAGATACCCAACCCTGAGTGCGCGGGTTGTGAAAACTGCCCAGATATGTTTGAGCTACGCAAGACCAATTTTTTAGTGGAATACAAACCAATCGATACCGGCATGTTTCCACCGCGCTGGCCTACCCCCTTTGATATGACCATAACTATGAACGATGCAGAAAGCCCGGCTGAAATTAAACTGATGGCCTCTGATGATATGCTTTGGGACATTGAAAAAGACGAAATCACCGACTCCGATGAAATACCGGAAATATGGCGTTTTAAGGGGCAAACTACCTTGGGTGGCCAAAGCTACCCGGCCGTGTTTTACCGTGACCCCTTGGGGAAAATAAACTTTGACCGCGGTTATATTTGGTACCACACCCCCAGCATTGGCCCCATTGCCTATGTAGACCACCGGGGCGTGCGTTTAAATGAAAACCACGACACTTTAACGCTTAAAGCTTATTACTGATGAAAAAACCTTTATATATTCTATTGCTATTTACCTTAATATTTTCAGGATGTAGAGAAGACTGCGAAACTATAGTGAGGCCGGCCATAAAAGAACTTCCCTCTAATTTTGAAAAACAATTTTTTGGCCTATTGAATAACTCACGTTGGGTGCTTGTTACAGATTCACGAGACACCATTACAATATCTACCCGTGGGCCGTTGGAAGAAGAGGTATCATATACATATAATGGCGGAAACCGCGCAGATTGTTATGAGGAATATAAGGCAGAGAGGTTTTTCTACCGTGATGATTTGCCCATCCGCAATGATCTTCCCAATAATGCTAATAGTTTTTTAGAGATCTCTGCTTATAACAATCGTATAATGAATGTGCGTTCAAATTTTTCGTTAAGTTTTAAGTGGAGTTTAATTAAAGATGATTGGAATAACCGAGCCGATGCTCAAATCATTTTTCCTGACTCTATTATCGTAGGCGGGCAGTATTATTACAATGCCTTTCATCAAACCGAATCTGGTTTCTTGTTTGAACCCGAAATCGGAATTTTAGGAATTCTTGACCAAGGTAAGCTGGTTGCAACTCTATCACATTATGAATAGGCTAATTAAAGAACTTTTCACTACCTCCGTAACCTTCGCGTTATCTACAGTAGTTCTATTTTCCCAAGAGTTTAATCCCCATGAATTGCATGGCTGTCATATCAATGCGAATGAGAGAGTATACTCTGCACAATACATACAGGTAAAGTCAGCATCCGTTAAGGTGATTCTCATGAAAAAAGATGGCCCTCCAAATGGGTTATGCAGTGCCACGCTAGTAAACCTAACAAACGCATACGGCCAAAAGAAGCAATTATTAGTTTTGGCCAGGTACTGCTATTTTGATGATATGTGGTGGGACATTGAAAAAGACGAAATCACCGACTCCGATGAAATACCGGAAATATGGCGTTTTAAGGGGCAAACTACCTTGGGTGGCCAAAGCTACCCGGCCGTGTTTTACCGTGACCCCTTGGGGAAAATAAACTTTGACCGCGGTTATATTTGGTACCACACCCCCAGCATTGGCCCCATTGCCTATGTAGACCACCGGGGCGTGCGTTTAAATGAAAACCACGACACTTTAACGCTTAAAGCTTATTACTGATGAACTATAAAGTCCTAATTTATCTTGTGCTAGTTGTGCTAGGCTCTTCCTGTAGCGGTGATTGTTCTGAAATTACTAATAACCCACCTGAAACCATACCCCCCGAGCTAGAACAAGAGCTTTTTGGTTTCCTAAATTATAATACCTGGATTTTGAGCAACGATCAAGGTGATACAATTATTTTCACTGCTAAGGAACTTTACAGTGAGGGTGTCTTTAAAGAAGAATTTGGTGGTAGCTCAAAATGCAATGCCTTTTATGAGGGTACTAGACAGTTTGAGTACAAAACAAAAAGCAGCGGAGACTCTACCTTTGGATCTTCTCAAAAGTTCATTTCTCTGGAAATAAACTCCGGTTCTAGATCCAGATTTCTTGTCGATCCCTTTTTCACCTACGATGCCTCCACGCAATCGCGTTTAGCCAATGCCGGTAGCGTTTTGCTGGATTCAATCCAAATTGAAGGGCAAACGTTTTACGATGTCTTTATTTATGAAGAAATGTACCCCATTGATAGCGTGAACTTTTATTACGCTTTTAATAAGTCTTTTGGCTTTATAGCCACCAACGCTTTTTTCCCTTCTCAAGCCACAACCCTGGATACGGCCTATTAAATTATCTAATTATGAAAAAGTATATAGCCTTTTACTTTCTGCTTTTCCTTGGCAGCCTCACCAGTTGTTCAGATGAGTGTAAAACCTTTAGCAATGAGGTGCCTGAAACGCTAACCCCCAACTTGCAGAATAAACTAGCGGGGGTTATAGAAAACAGTAGATGGACCTTAGTAAGTACCCAAGGAGATACTATAATTATTGAAGCATTAGAGCCTTACCGAGAAATAGTCAAGCAAATTCAATATGGGAACGGTACAGAATGTTCGAAGCTTTTTGAAGCAGAACGTAGTTTTCTATTGAGCACCAACGCAGACACCAACCTTGCCCCTAATTTAATTACTTCCTTTGAGCTGAACATGCTGATTTTAACTTCTAGCAGAAATATTTTTAATGTGCAAATACCAACGCTCTCGGATACCAGTTCAAAATTAACCTTCCCATGGTCTTACACCAAGGATGAAAGCATCCCTGCTAACTTCTTTTCTTTTTCTGATACTCTGCGGCTTAATGACTCCCTTTACACGGATGTTTTTTATTTAAGCGGTACCAACCCCAATGACACTACTAATGGTTTCACGCTCTATAACGCCAGTGCTGGAATCATTGCTATAAACACCAATGTAGATTTTGAGACAAAGCGTTTACACACACTAGTGGAAGTTAAGTAGCTTTTCTACAGCTGCCATTAGGCTTGCTTGATCTGAAAACTTTAGCTTGTAAACTGTCACTACTCAAAAGGAACTAAACCCCATTATGCTGGTTCATGGCCGTGTTTAGGCCAGCCAGGCAAAAGGTTTTTACCGCCTGGGCAGCCTCTTTTATGCGAGGGTTTAAAAGAGTTCTTTCCGCAGTAGTCCACTCCCCTAGTACAAAATTGACTTGTTGGCCTTTGGGGTAGTCATTGCCAATGCCAAAACGCAGGCGGGCGTAATCTTGCCGCCCCAGGGTTTGGTTAATGTGCTTTAAACCATTGTGGCCGCCATCACTTCCTTTGCCTTTCAGGCGAATGGCGCCTAAATCCAATGCTACGTCATCTACCACCACCAAACTGTTTTCCAAAGGTATTTTCTCTTGCTGCAGCCAATAATTCACCGCCTTCCCGCTAAGGTTCATAAAGGTAGTGGGCTTAATTAAGACCAGTAATTTGTTCTTGACTTTGAGTTCCGCTACCTCGGCATAGCGGGCGCTAGAAAAAGAAATGCCAGATTCTTTAGCTAAAGAATCCAGCACTTCAAAGCCAATGTTATGGCGGGTATTCGTGTACTTAATACCTACGTTGCCTAATCCGGTAATTAAGTATTTATTCAAAATGAGGCTTTTTAAGCTTCAGCTGACTCTTCAGTAGCCGCCTCTGCTTCTTCACCACCCTCTTCATCTTCGCCTTCTTCATCTTCTACGTCTTCTACAACGTTTCTAGAAGTTTGGATGGTAAGAATGGTACGTGAAGGTTCACGCATAATTTCAAAACCTTCAGAATCTATATCCTGAATACGGTAGGCGTCACCAATTTTAAGATCTTCAATGAACAGTTCTAAAGCACCGGGCATATTTTCTAGGGTAGCTTTTACCGGTAACTTTCTCAGGTTCACCTTTAGGCGACCACCGTTGCGCACCCCTTTGGGATTACCCACTAGTTTGATAGGCACATCAACAGTGATTTCTTTGCCTTCCATGAACTGATAGAAATCGCAATGCAACAACTCATCGGTTACGGGGTGGAACTGCCAGTCGCGCACCACGGTTTTGTATTCTGTACCGTCAATGGTAATCAAAATCAACAAAGCCTCAGCGGTGTGAATGATATCTTTAAAAGCAATTTCTTCTGTAAAAAAGTGAATGTTTTCACCTGTACCGTAAATTACACAGGGTACGTATCCCTCTTTGCGCAGCGCTTTGGCACTTTTGCTCCCAAGGTCTTCTCTTTTTTTACCCTCAATGGCAACTGATCTCATGGTGTGTTTACTATTTAATTATTCTAAAAAATGCGAACTTATTGATTCGTGCTTGTGCACCTTTTGCATCACGTCTGAAAACAGACCCGCGATGGAAAGCACTTCAATTTTTTGGGTATCATGGGTTTGGGGTATGGTATCGGTCACCACCAAACGGTCTAATTTTGATTTTTCTATGCGCTTAATGGCCTTACCGGATAGCACTCCGTGAGTACAATAGGCCTGTACGCTTAAAGCCCCTTGGTCATACAACATATCGGCTGCGGTAGTCAAGGTTCCGGCCGTATCAATCATGTCGTCAATTAAAACCACGTTGCGGCCTTCTACGTTACCGATTACCGTCATCTTATCAATCACGTTGGCCTTCTTGCGCTGCTTGTAGCAAATTACCACCTCGCTTTCCAACCACTTGGCGTAGTTGTTGGCGCGCTTAGAACCGCCCATATCTGGCGATGCAATGGTGAGATTATCCAGTTTTTGATTGCGTATGTGGGGTACAAAAATGCTGGAAGCAAACACGTGATCAACCGGCACTTCAAAAAAGCCCTGAATTTGATCAGCATGTAAGTCCATAGTCATAATGCGGGTAGCGCCCGCAGCGGTAAGCAAGTTGGCTACCATTTTAGCCCCAATGGGCACGCGCGGTTTGTCTTTGCGGTCTTGACGAGCCCACCCAAAATAGGGAATTACAGCCGTAATGTGCTTGGCCGAAGCCCGATGGGCTGCATCAATCATCAATAACAACTCCATGAGGTTTTCGGTAGGCTGCATAGTAGAGCCAATTAAAAACACCCGGCCCCCGCGCACCGTTTCTTCAAAAGAAGGCTGAAATTCGCCATCGCTAAATTCCTGAATCACTACCTCACCCAAGGGTAAACCGTAGGCTTCAGCAATGTTTTCAGCGATTTTACGCGAACCGCGGCAAGCAAAAATTTTAGCTTGTGGAGTCAAATTCTCTAATTCTTTGGTATTGATGTTTTTACGCCCCTCTAAAAAAGGGCTGCAAATGTAATTAAATTATCGGCAAAAATGGAAGCGGTATAAATTTTATTAAAGCGCTGTGGCTGAGCCTGCAAAAGTAAAAAACCGCCCTGCTTTAAGCCCCAATTTCTTCGCACACTAAACCGTACCCGAAAAAAGGGCAATATGTGCTATTATTGTAAAAAATCTGGCATGAAAGAAAAGCTCAGCGTTCTCACCTCCCTCATTCAAATGGCTTTGGCCGATAAAGAAGTGCGTGAGGAGGAATACCGTCTCATGCTGGGCATGGCGCAGCTGCTTAAAATTGACAAAAGCACCTTTGACCAGCTTTTTGATGAAAACATAGAATTTATTGCCCCTAAAAACGAGTTTGAGCGCATCACGCAGTTTCACCGTTTGCTTTTGGTGGCTTTTGCCGATGAGGAATTAAACGAAGCGGAGGTGATTGAGCTCAAGCGCTTTGGCCTTAAACTGGGTTTGCGCCCCGAAGCGCTGGACCGGGTTTTTCAGGAACTCCCCCAGTATGAGCGTGGCCAAATTCCCGCTCCGGTGATGCTTCGTATTTTTCAAACCTACCATAATTAAGACCCCGGGCCGCATAGCAGTAATTGGCGGTACGCCCTTTGACGCGCAATTGGGAAAGGCCTTTTTAGAAGAACGTCAAATTGAGAGCACGGCCATTGGCATTAGCTCCTCTCCGCCTGAAACAGCCGCCCTGTATCACCATCCGCGTAAGCTGGCTCAACGCTTTGAAGAAAAGGTTCAGCCTCAAAACTATCAGCATCTCATTATTTACTGCAACTCGCTCTCCTTTGCGGGAAGTTGGTCGCAGCGTTACCCCGGTAAAGTTTGGGAGCTAAAAAGTGCCTACCAGCAAATTATACCCCGCTTAGATGCGCAACCGGCTTTGGCGCTTACGGCCGAAGTGCAGCTGAAAAATAAATTAGAAGCCCTGGCCCATCGGCTTAAGCCTGAGGGCAAGTTACAGGTAGAAGCCCGGCTAGACTGGGTGCAAGAGCTGGAAAGGCTAAGCCCGGAAGAGCAGGTAAAAACCACCCGGCAATACCTCCGCGATTTTTACGCCCAAGGATATGCCACCGTTATTCTGGCTTGCACGCATTTTGAAAATGAATTGTTTGCAGACCTAAAGCGCCCCCGGGTAGTGCAGCCAGGGCTAGCCATGTTAAAGCGGTTTGTTGCTACGCGGCAATAAGGCGCAAAGCCGCAGAGTGATCTTATTTTGAGCCCATCACTTCTGTTGCTCGCAAAGACGCAAAGGCGCGAAGCCCAGACTTGCACTGATGTCTTTGTACTGATGCTTTAAAAGCCATTACCTTCCAGAATACATCTAACATTCATCATCAGCATAGCTGTCAGGCTGAGTGATTTTTGAGGAACGAAAAAATCGTAGTGAAGCCCACTAATTTTCGGGTGCCGGCAAACCGCCTTCAAAACAACCCGAAAACCTGCGGGTCACTCAGGCTGACTGTCCGGGAAATAGCAGCCAAAATCTGATTATGAGATATTATTTAGCAGTCCGCAGGCCACGGTCAACCGACATCCAGCATCCAACACCCAACATTATTCTTTCCAAAAAATATAACTTTGAGGCATGCTTAAAATTGACATGCACACCCACATCCTGCCCGAGAAGCTGCCTAATTTTGCGCAGAAATTTGGGTATGGCGATTTTATTCACCTCATCCATAATGCCGATGGCAGCGCCAATATGATGAAGGGCGAAAAGTTTTTCAGGCGCATTCAACCCAATTGCTGGGATGCGGAAACCCGCATTGCCGATTATGAAAGGTTTAACACCCAGGTGCAGGTGGTTTGCACTATTCCGGTGATGTTTAGCTACTGGGCCAATGCTAAAGACACGCGGGCTTTGGCTGAGTTTCTGAACGATGACATCGCGGAGCTGTGCGAACGCTACCCCCAAAATTACCTGGGCCTGGGGACCTTACCCATGCAAGATGCCGATGAGGCCATTAAAGAGTTGGAGCGCTGCAAAGAGATTGGTTTGTTAGGCATTCAAATTGGCTCTAACATCAATGATAAAAACCTGAGCGAGCCTGAGTTCTTTCCCATTTTTGAAGCCGCGCAGGAATTGGACATGGCCATAATGGTGCACCCCTGGAATATGATGGGGATGGAAAACATGAGCAAATACTGGTTGCCCTGGCTGGTAGGCATGCCAGCCGAAACTTCGCGCGCAGCCTGCTCTATGATTTTTGGAGGGGTGTTTGAAAAGCTACCGCAACTAAGGGTCTGCTTTTCGCACGCGGGAGGCTCCTTCTTACCCACCCTGGGCCGCATTGAGCACGGCTTTAACTGCCGCCCCGATTTGGTGGCCATTCATAACAATGTAAACCCCAGGCAGTACGTGGGTGATTTCTGGGTAGACTGCATTACCCATGATCCCAAAGCCTTGCAATACATTTTAGATCTTCAGGGTTCAAAACGCGTGACCCTGGGCAGCGATTATCCATTTCCGTTGGGCGATTTAGAGATTGGCGCCTTTATAGAAGAAATGGATTTACCGCAGGAAACGGTGGAAGATATTTTCTGCAACAGCACACTGGAATGGCTCAATATAGACAAAAGCCGATTTGAGATTGGGGGCAGCAATACCAAGGCTACCGAGGTGGTAGAAAAAAAGTAATTTTGCCGCTCATTTAGAGAAGGAATTTCACCATGAGTGACGCCATAAAACACGAATGCGGCATTGCGCTGGTTCGGCTTAAAAAACCTCTTAGTTACTACCACCAAAAATACGGCACCGCCCTGTACGGCATTAACAAAATGTATTTGTTAATGGAAAAGCAGCACAACCGCGGACAAGACGGAGCCGGCCTGGCCAACATTAAACTGGACATGCCCCCTGGCACGCGCTACATCAGCCGGTACCGCTCCAATGACAAAACGCCCATCCAAGATCTTTTTCAGCGCGTAACCACCCGCATTAATGATGGCCTCAAGGGCGATAACACTCTGCTAAACAACCCAGAGTGGATGAAGCAAAACCTGCCTTTTATTGGCGAGCTGTACCTGGGCCATTTGCGCTATGGCACTTACGGTGGAAATTCCATTGAACAGTGCCACCCTTTTTTAAGGCAAAACAACTGGACTACCCGTAATCTCATTTTAGCGGGTAATTTTAACATGACCAACGTAGACGAGCTTTTTAATCAGCTGGTAGACCTGGGCCAACACCCCAAAGAAAAAGCCGATACGGTAACTATCCTGGAAAAGATTGGCCACTTCTTAGACGAAGAAAACGAAAAGCTATACCGCAAGTATAAAAGGGAAGGCCTGCCCAAAATTGAAATCAGTCCGCGCATAGCCAGCGAAATAAACATTAAAAAAATCTTACGCAAAAGCGCCAAATACTGGGACGGTGGCTATGCCATGGCGGGGCTGTTTGGGCATGGGGATGCTTTTGTGCTACGTGACCCATCGGGCATTAGACCCGCCTACTATTATGAGGATGAGGAGGTAACCGTAACCGCCAGTGAGCGGCCGGTAATCCAAACCGCCTTTAACGTGCCTTTTGCCGAAATTAAGGAGGTGGATCCGGGGCATGCTTTGATCATCCGTAAAAACGGAGACACCAAAATGGTAGAGGTGCGCAAGCCGCTGGAGCGCAAGGCCTGCTCCTTTGAGCGCATCTATTTTTCGCGCGGTAATGATGCGGAAATTTACCGCGAGCGCATTGCCCTGGGCCGTGGTATTTGCCCCAACATTTTAAAGGAAGTAGACCGTGATTTAAAACACACCGTGTTTTCCTTCATCCCCAACACGGCCGAAATTTCCTTTTACGGCATGATGAAGGGCATGGAAGAATACCTGAACAAAGTGAAGCGCGACAAGGTGCTCAAGTACGAGGGCAAGCTGGATGCCGATAAGCTGGATCAGCTGTTGAGCATTAGACCCCGCATGGAAAAATCACTGTGGAAGGACGTGAAAATGCGCACCTTCATTAGTGAAGACAGTAGCCGCGATGAGTTAGTAAGTCACGTTTACGACATCACCTATGAAACGGTGAAACCCGATGACAATCTGGTGGTAATTGACGATAGCATTGTGCGCGGCACTACCCTGCGGCAAAGCATCCTGCGGATTTTAGACCGCCTAAACCCCAAGAAAATTATTGTGGTGAGCAGCGCCCCGCAAATTCGCTACCCCGATTGCTACGGCATAAACATGAGTAAAATGGGCGAATTTGCCGCCTTTAGAGCCGCCATTGCTCTTTTGCAGGAAAGTAATCAGCAAGGCCTAATTGATGCCGTGTACCAAAAGTGCCAAAAGCAAAGCCACCTGCCCGATGCGGAAATTCAAAATTTTGTCAAAGAAATTTACGCGCCCTTTAGCGCTCAGGAAATCTCCGATAAAATTGCCGAGCAACTCAAACCTGAAGAGGTGCAAGCGGAGGTCAAAATCATTTACCAAACCATTGAAGACCTGCACGCAGCATGCCCCAACCATCAGGGCGACTGGTATTTTACGGGGAACTTCCCCACCCCAGGGGGAATGCGCGTGGTAAACCGGGCCTTCATGAACTGGTATGAGGGTAAAAACGTGCGGAGTTATTAGTGAATTAGTATCACCCTAGCTTACCTCGAGCGCGCTTGCAGCGCGTTTGTATTGTGCTTTCAGCTCTACCTGCTGCGCAGGTGACACCCCTTTCACAGGAATGGAAAGGATTGTGGGTAAAAAACTCTTGGCAAAATGACACCGGCCAAATTCCCCTTCTGTCAGAAGGGTTGCCCCGAAAGCTTTTGGGGTGGGGTAGTGCTTAATGCACCCAAAGCGAATGGCGCAGAAGAAGGCAATGCACCTACATCCGGTGCAACCGCCCGCGAGGCTGTGATGCCACCATGCGATGCAGGCATTCACTAGGCTCTACACTTTTCACTCTCAGAAGCTTAACACTAGATTTGGCAATGTTTTTGCTAATCCTCAAAATGAATCACAAACCCGGTAAACATGCAAAAAATTATTCGTTTTCTCCCCGCTATTTTGGCCGCTTCCTTTCTACTCACGAGCTGCGTGACCGTGCGCCAAGGCAACGTAGGCGTAAAAAGAACCATTGGTAAAATTCATGAAACCAACTATCCGGCTGGCCCCCGTTGGTACAATCCCTTTGTTTCCAAAATCATAATTGTGCCGGTAAACACCCAAAACCTGGAGGTCAATTTACCGCTACCCTCTAAAGAAGGGCTCAACGTGCAAACCGAAATTTCCATTCTCTACCACGTGCGGGAAGATAAAGCCACTGATATCATTGGTAGCATTGGTGAAGATTATTTAAGCACGGTAATTTTACCCGTTTTTAGAGCGGCTGCTGCCGATGTTACCGCCAAGTTTATGGCCAAAGACATGCACACGGGTAACCGTATGGATATTGAAAATGCCATCCGTAAAAAAATGATGGACTTAATTGGTGAACGGGGCTTTGTAATTGAGGCGGTGTTGCTTAAAAGTGTAACTCTACCAGCCGGCCTCTACCAGGCCATTGAAGAAAAGCTGGAAGCCGAGCAGGAAGCCCAACGCATGGAGTTTGTGCTGCAAAAAGAGCGACAAGAAGCGGAACGAAAAAAAATTGAGGCAGCCGGTGTGCGAGACGCCAACCAAATTATTAGCGAAGGGCTTACCCCCGCTATTATTCAGTACCAGTCTTTAGAGGTGTACAAAGAACTCTCGCAATCGCCTAATGCCAAGGTGATTATTGGAGGGGGCACGCAGCCGCTCTTGCTGGAACCTTAAAGCAATGTCATTTCTTAAAAAGACAAAAGCCCCAGGCTCAGAAGGCCCGGGGCTTTTTAATTGAAACACCCTCTGAAGATTTTCGGCTTAAGCCTGCACTTCCTCCAGAAGGGCTCTAAACTCTTTAAAACTTACCTCACGGTATTGGATGGTTTGCGTCTTCCGCGGATCAAAATTTTCCAGGTACACCTGCGGCTTGCCATTTTCTACGCGGTAGGCCATAAAGGCAAAGCGCTCGTCTTTGGGAATACCGTCCATTTGGTAGAAGGTCTTCCGCCCTTCCTGCACGCTCTTCATGGGTAGCACACATTGCAGGTTTTTAAAAACTATGAAAACCCGCTCCTGTGCTTCATCGGCATCATTTAAAACCACCATTTGCCTTTGGCTATCCCGCATTTTCCAAAAGCGATCAATGTTAATCCACTTCAGTTTAGAAACCGAGGTAATGTAGCTGTTCATCATTTGCTCATTGGCAATGCCCTTTTCGTCCAACTCAGCCAAAGCCGAATCCATTTTAGTGGCGCGTAAATCTTCCCAACGGTCTACCTTCTTGCGGTATATTTCCAGCGCCAGTAGGTATTTCACCTTATTGGAAGCTTTGCGCAAAAGGTAATCCTCACTTTGCAAAAAGGCCAAACTATCTTCTTCACGGGCCGCTTGCCAGTCTACCAAAGCCTGTTGGTATTTTTCACAAGCCAAGGCGTAATTTTTTTCGTGGTCATCGTACAAATCTTTTTTGCGCTGGTATAGATTCAGTTTTTCCTCGTATTCGCGTTGGGCTTGCTGTAAGCGCTGGGCCGCCTTGCGCTTGATGCGAGCGGCTAAAGGTTTTTGGTAAAAGGCAATTTCAGGCTCAAAGTCTACGGGGTCAGGAGCCTCAGGCCTGCGTGGTTCTACCCAAATTTCCGGTTCAACCGGCTTGGGTTTTTTATAGCCCTCGTATTGGGGCAAAATGCTGGGATTGTATTGCAAGGTAGGCCGGGGCGGCATCTCAATGTTTAAAAAACCATTGACCGGTTGGTCTGATGCTTGCCAAACCGCCCCGGTGCTGGAGGTGAACTGCTGCATTTGCGGGTCCACCGCTGGGGTAGGCACGGTAGCGTAAATAGACTGGCCGCTGTCTAGCTGCAAAGGCACTCCCTCTTCTGTAGTGGCCGAGATCTTAAACATGCCGCCACTGATTAAAACTTGATCTTCACTTTGGGTGTACAACTGATTGGTAATAAACTGGCCAATCTCCAGCGCTTCCTGCAACTCCAGCAATACGGGGCCAGTGTAGGGCGCACCAGTCTCATCTACAAAGGCGCCCGCGGGCAGGTGCAAGGTCATACCGTGCTTGCCTTCTACCGTAGTGCGGCTATTGGCATCAATAATTTGGCGGGTGCGGTCTTTTTCGGCCAAGACCGCTTCCAGCTCTTCTACGTTTTCAAATTTGTAAATGGTGAGCCGTACCTCTACCCTGCGGTTTTTCTGGCGCGCTTCCGCGGATGTATTCTTCTGGAGCGGACGCCACTCTCCATAACTTGCTACGGCAATGGCCTCTTCAGAAACGCCCGCCCCTACCAAAAAGTCTTTAACCGCCAGGGCTCTGCGCTGCGCCAAGCCCTTGTTGTAAAAATCGGTGCCGCGGTCATCGGTATGGCCGGCAATGGAGATTTCAAAGTCAAAAGCCTGCGGCAGTTGGTTAAGCAGCTTTTGTAAATCGGCTTGAGCCTGCGGGCTGAGTTGATGCCGGGCGGTGGCAAACTGTAAAAATACCTGGTGCTGCTCTAAGGCCTGGGCCGAAAAGAACAAGACGGTGCACAAGAGCGAACAGAAAGTTTTAAGCATGGCAATAAGATTGGGTTACCTTTTAATAACTAAGCCATTGCGTGTTTTATTGCCAAATCACTCTAAGAACAGTGTCAGGACGGTTAAATTTTAGTTGAAAGCCTTGTTACCATTATGCCGAAAAATGGGGTTAGAAAATAGAAGGCATAATTGCCTCCTATTGGCACCATGCAAAGCTTTACCCAAACTTTTTGGCGCTAGAGAAAACCAAGGCCAAGGTGCAGGCTTGGTTAATTTTTTTCTGAAGTACCGCCAGAAGCTAAAGTCCCCCATCAATAAATTGCGTTTTAAGGCATGAGAAAGTCGGATTAACCGAACTAACATTAAAACAAATACACAAAACCCAAAGACGGGATAACCACTTCCGGATCAGTGCCGGCATAGGGGCTCAGCCGAAGCCTTAGGGCCGCAGAATCATCCCAGAAATAATGTGTGTAGCTTATTGGAAGCCAAATACCTCCGTAAGAATAATAGCCTTCGTTATGCACACTCGGTAAACGATAACCAAGCCCTAAGCCTAAGGTAGAATTCTTAAAACGAACAAGCTGATAATTATAAGCAATGTCCATAAAGTACCCTTGGGGCCATTGCGCCTCTCCCGGCTGCGAACCGACATACCTTAAACCGAATCCTAATTCTATTCCATGGCGACTATCGGCAATAAAATTGTGGTAGTCTACTCTAAGAGTTTGTGGGGTAAGATTTAGAGCTACGCCCGACTGAGCAACACCTTTAATGGGAATACACAGACAAAGCGCTAAAGTTGAAATCCCTATTAGGAATTTTAAACATTGAAAATCTTTTGGTAAAAACTTGTTCATTTTCGTAAAATTAGGTTTTTATCTGCTTCGCAGGCAAATTAGCCAATTAATTATTTAGCCCTAAAATTGAATTACTCTGGAAAGCAAAATAAATGAAACCTCCAAATTTCATACTACATTTTGTAATTGCCTTCTAAAACCTTGCCGGTCTTTTACCACAAAGAAAAGTAGACCTGCAAGGTTTAGCAAAAGATGACTTGCGCTCATAAGCCAAAGCTATGGTGGCGCGTCTAATCTTATAAACTCCAAATTATCCCGAAGCCTAAGATTAATTGGTAATCGGTAAGGCTTAGGCCTGATGGTAAGGATAAGCGGCTTAAACCACTCCATTGTGGATTATCTATGCTCCGAGCAAAATCTAACGAAATACCCACTCTGGCAGGCAGAAAAAACACATTCTTATACTTCTCACCTACCGGAACAGCAGCATCATATTTTAGAGATGCCAGCAAATAGGAGTCTGTGTATTCACTAAAAAGAGCATTGGGCATGGCTACCCCCCCTGGTTTGCTTGTGTAAACCAATGTGTAGTCTGAAATTCGGAATTGATAACCGAAAGCAAAACGAAGACGATCTAAATATTTAGGCAAATACAGGGAATAACCTAACTGTATTTGAGCAAGCCTAGAAGATTGGCGAAACTCTTCTGTTACTGTGCTATTAATAGCTCGCCCTAAAACTGAGCCTGCTCTGAGAAAAAAGCGACTGTTATGCTCATAACTTATAAAAAAAGTATTTCCAAAAGCATCGCCAACTAGGTCATCTTTCATACTGTAAACAGAAGCTAAAGGCCGCTTATCTTCAAATAATATTGCCACACCGGCTTCCAACTCCCATTGAGCAGATTGAGTAGTGTCCTGACTTTTTGCATCAATAAACACCAGATAAAATGGCAACAAGACAAATAAGTTCACTTTCATAAGATTTAGACTGTATTAAAAAGTTCATAATAATAAAACAGCCCCGGCCGCAATAGCAGAAGTAATAGCGGTTACGCCTACAAAAACATCTGGTTCAACCACACCACCCTCTGCCATTACGAGTGCAGCAGTCAAGTCTGCACCAGCTACTATTAAAATTGCATCACGAAATCCTTTCCAATTTATTTTTTTATTAGTTGTATTTTCAATGGTTGCTGAAAGTATTGAGTGATAACTATGTGAACTATCCGAATATGCATTGGTCCAAAAGGCAAGGGAATGTTTCGCAACGGATATGGTTATTAGAGTTGGAGCATAATCTGCATTTGAAGAAAAGTTACTGTCGTTAAGTATTTCTTGCTCCAAGTTAACAATTCTATTATGACTATCTTCTAAAGAACCTAGCAAAGTTAAATAAGAGTCAACAATGTACTCCTCATTCTTGAGTATGTCATTAAGTGCTTGCAAATATTGTTCGGATTCAGATGTTAAATCGAGATTTGGAAGCAAAACGCCTAGATCATATCCAGTCATTTCATGTTGGTTAATGTTATCTTCAATCATACTTATCATTTGAGCCTCCGACATTCCGAAAGATGGGTCGTAAAGTTCTGTTACCACTTCACTAAGGGTGGGTAAATCTGAAGGGTCAGGTGAAAATTGATTCAAGATTAAATTGTGATTAGCTCCATAATCCTCGTAGGGGCTCTCTAAAACATTCTTATACTGGTTTTTATTATTTTGATTAAAACTATTTTTTTCACAAGCACTTAAAAAGCACAGAAAAACAAGGACTAATCCTGAAAAATATAATTTCTTATTCATGATAATTTAAATTTAGAATACCCTCTCTCCAAAATGGCGCTTTCGGGTTTACGCGACAATTAATTGTTTAGGCCTAAAAATTGAATTGCTCTGTAAAGCAAAAAAAAAAAACGAATTGCGCAATATTATTCCTACTTTTTTGAGTTTTCCTATGTGAGAAAGAACTTATTAAAAGCTGGCAGGCCTTAGCTCATTGGTTTTGGCGCGCGGTTAAGATTAAACTGGTTTTGATTGAGTTAGCATGAAGTACGGCCCAAAACCTTGCAGGCTTATTACCACAAAGTAAATAGACCGGCAAGGTTTAACTTTTTGAACAAAATCCTTTAAAACCAGTTATTAGAATATGTAAGGCATCACCCAACTCTTTCTGGCGCTAGAAAAAACCAATGATAAGGTGCAGGCGCTGGTATCTGATAGTACCGTTTCGCACGTGGCCTAAATCCTAAAAATTGTATAGGATGCTAAATCTAAAGCTTTCGCGGTTTAACCCTGTGCCTACTCTACGCTGCGCTTTGAGATACACATCCATATTGAACACGAAATCAAAGTTGGATTGATAAGGGCTGTATCTTAAATCTAGCCCCAGACCGTGATTCTGGTAATTAAACCATAAGTTCTCATCAGTAATGGTGTCATTTTGAATATTATCCCAAAACTGTTGCCCTCTGGTAGCATTCCAAAACACATGCATTCCCATTTTTATGGTTCCCCATTTTTCCGGAAAATCATGATGATAAGCCAGACCTACATAGTTAAGCTGACTTGTTAAATTCAAGTTTAAGCCACTCAGATTTTCAGGGAAGAACCATACCGCCCTCCGGGCATAAAGAGAGGTATTAATTGATTTCACTAAGAATTCTAAACCTACGGTAGGGAAAAACTTATAACGCGGCATGGAAAGAGCCACCCCTCTTAGTTCATTACCACTTACACCTAAACCTACAGCAAAAGTTAAAGGACTTTCAAGTTTACTAACCTCCAATTCCTTGCGATTTTGGAAAGAAAAACGTTTTTGTATATTCAACACAAAATGTTCATAAAGGCCAGCTGGGGAGTTAAACCGTTCACTAAAAAGATAGGCGAATTCTTTTCGAATTGAAAAATCTGCATTGCCAATCGAGTAACTTACGGCAAGGCCTAAACCTCTTGTAAAAGTATTATAAGGTCTTTGGGAAGAATTAAAGAACAACCTGTTTCGATTATCTGAAATGGCATAAAAAGCCGATACTCTAAAGTTATAGAAGCGGTAATAAGTACCTGCTAACCAAAAATTTTTGACGTAGGGAAATACCTCAAGATTGTCTGTGGAAGGTGTAAAAGCCGTATAGAAAGCAGTTTCCACACCAAATTTAGAATTCGTGTGGTAAAGATCTAGCCCAAATGTTGGGGCCGTAATTATTGATTTAGGATAACTATTGGGAATACTTGAGCCTAGTGCTCCATCATTAAGATAACTATACTGGGTTAGGCCCAGCGTGTAGCTAAAATTGAGCGGCTTGCTTTGCGCAAATAGGCCATTATTGATCCTAAAAAATGACAAGAAAGCAATCAGCCCTAAAAGGGCCAATTGCTTTGAAGGTTTTATTACCATTCTATCGCTATAATTTCCTTCCAATAATCTTGGCATTGCCCCTTGGAGATGTATATTCCTTTATGGTATTGAAACACCAATCGGTTGGCTTAATAACCGATATTTGGTAGTGCTGATGAGCGGCCTTCCTTTTCATTCCTATTCGTGGCTTCTTTACTTGGTCAAATGGAAAGGTCCAACCTCGCCAACTAGCATACCAGTCATATTCATACGTAATTGAGTAAAGGTTATAACTACCTTGCCCTAATAAATCTGGGTTTTTGGTTTGAAGGTCATAATATTTAAAGTGGACGTCCAAATTTTGACATTTTTTGTTCCTATTGACTCTTCTTAGATCATTATTTTCTGATTTATACGGATAGTAGCTTGTTCCTAAACTTGAGGGCATGGCAAAGTGACCAACATAAAGCTCACAATATCTGCCTCTTTCAAATTTCTTACAACCCATATTCATTTGAAATAATGTAAAATTATCTGCCATAGTACAGCCTGGACCAGGGGGTGGAGTACCAGGTATAACAGTATCATATACTTCACCAATCCAACCTGTTTTTAAAGTTCCAGTGCTGCTTAAATCTTGTTCATCCATACCTTTCTCCCAGCTAAGTTGCACTATTAGAATTGGGTTTTCCACGCACTGCGAACTGAAAGAAACAGTTGTATCGGGTCCGGTCATAGGATTTACTTTTCCTAATACCATTTCGATAGGCTCGTAGTGATCAGGCTCACACTCATTATAAAGTGCAGGTATAAAATCCCCTATTACTTCCTTACTGTATTCCAAATCAGTACCAACTCCTATTAAAGGACTAAAAGACCAATCTGCTACAGATGGATTTTCAAGCCAAACTGTAGGTGTGTAGGCCATCCCTTCCCATGTAAACTCAGGTTTAACGGTTAGCCATGTATGATTCACTGCCGATAGCTCATTGTTTAGTATAGTAGCAAAATCTGGGAAATCAGTAACTAAATCTTGGATCTCTACTTCTAATTCCGCAGGGCCTTCACCTGGGCTACCATCATATCTCGTAAAAACATTAGAGTAGAAATCATTCTCAAAATCTTCTGATATACAAGAATACTTTGAAATAGCTCTAGCAATGTAATACATGTAAGTGTCAAGCTCTTCCTCCTTTGGATCAGTAGGGTTATTAGCAATCATTTACAATAACGAAGTTGGTGCAGGTTCCAACACATATTCGCATTCATAATCTTCTGAGGTAACTGTGCCGTCCCATTCGGTTGTCTTCTTATTTGAAATAAGACTTTCTTCTTTTGAGCAAGAGGCCATGCCAAATGCCATAAAAACTGCCAGTAATGACAGGTTGGTAAGATATTTAATTTTCATTGGATTTATTATAACCCTCTCTCCAAAATGGCGCTTTCGGGTTTACGCGACAATTAATTGTTTAGGCCTAAAAATTGAATTGCACAGTAAGAGTAAAAAAAAAAACGAAACCGCAATATGAAATTGAAAATTTAACTTTTAGGTAAACTAGATTTTTAACTCTCATTTTTAGGTAGTAAAACAATACTGTAACCTCCCCTATAATCAGACTGGCTTTAAATATACTTTCTTTTGTTTAGATCCTTTTCGATTTTCATCAAAGCAAGCTTGCTTTGATGAAAATTTTGCTTCAGCTTGATATGGCGTGATACCGCCAAGCGCTTCATGAGGTCTGGCAAAGTTGTAGTCATCCATCCACTTTTCAGCGATTACTCTTACTTGATCTATGCCTGAAAACAAATGTGCATCGAGTACATCTTGCCTAAAGGTTCTATTAAAACGTTCGATGTAGCCATTCTGCATGGGTTTACCAGGTTGAATATACTGTAGCTCCACCTGCTGTAACCTAGACCACTCACTCAACTCTAGAGAGACGAACTCTGGCCCATTGTCAACTCGTATCTTTCTTGGCTTACCGTGCTGCTCAAAAGCCCTTCTAAGCGCTTGTATTACACCCATTGCAGGAAAAGTAAACTCCGCCTCTATCGCTATCGCTTTGCGATTATAATCATCAATAATGTTCAGTACTCTAAATCGTCTACCATTGTCCAATGCGTCACTCATGAAGTCCATAGACCAAGTTTGATTAGGTACTTCCATTTGCTTTAATGGCTGCTTCACACGGGCAGGAATGCGCTTTTTGGTCTTCCTGCGAAGGTTGAGTCCCAACTTTAAATAGATGCGCCTGACACGCTTTTTATTCCATGAGTAGCCTTCCAGTCGCAATCGTTGATATATTTTATCCTGTCC
>CAJXNI010000009.1 GCA_913057235.1 uncultured Bacteroidota bacterium | reverse complement strand
AATCAAGGAAGGGCCAGATTAGTTAGGGAGTCTACTTCCTTAAAAGATTATGAGCAGCGGACTTAAACCCTACTTGAGTTTTGGTGATAGCAGTCTTCTGAGATGAGGAAAGCTTTTTTATTTAAGCGTTGGCCGAAAAATAGGTGAAAGCAAAATTCATTTACTTTTTCTGGCAGGGTTTAATTTAGATCTATTTTACGGTATAAGTTTTACCAATTGAATTGTGAATAAATAGGATTTCAATTCAGCAAATAATTTTGGAAGTCATCAGAATATTACAAAAATTTGAAGGATAATTCGCGGAAGCCGAAAAGCGTATAGAGTAGGCGTTTTAAACCACACACAATGAAAAATTATAAAAGTTTATTAATCGCTGCGGTTCTAGTTCTTACCGCAGGTTTTACTGCTAATGCCCAAATTAGGTTGGGTGCAGGAGTTATGTCTGGCCTGCCAATGGCGGGAGACTTTGGAGATGTTTATGGGTTTGGTATTGGAGCTGGAGTATCTGGAGAATATATGGTTACCGATAATATTGGGGCTGGTCTCCAGGTTGGATTTATGTCGTTTTCGGCAAATGAAGACTTTGATGGCCTTGATCCTCTTACCATGATTCCTGTTCATGCATTTGGAAATTATCACTTTATGCCTGATGAAGAGTTTAATTTTTACGCAGGCTTAGGACTAGGGATGAATATGGTTTCCCAAACCGTACTAACCTTTGACATTGGCAATCCCTTAGACCCTAGTGATGATAAGATAGAAGAGGAAACTCAAACCAACAGCGGTTTTGCAATAGTGCCTCGCGTGGGTGTAAATTACATGTTTAGTGATGAGTTAGGTTTAGATTTCAACATTGGCTACTCAATATTAAACATTACCCCTGATGGTGCTGATGAGTCTGTAGACTTTAGCTACATTCCTATTAACTTAGGTATTGTTTACGTACTAGACTAAAATAGCTCTAATCTGATTTAATTCTAAAGGAGTGCATTACGCGCTCCTTTTTTTGTTTCTAATATTCTCACCTTCAGACTCTCACCTTAAAATACGGCAGTTTACGTATTTCCAGAGAAGCCCTCAATCTTCAACTATGATTCAAGTATTTGCGGAAGCCGAAAAGCACTCACAGTAGGCATTTTAACAACCATACTTGAATTATGAGAAGTTTTACAAAAATTACATTAGCCTTAGCTTTAGCCTTTGGCTTATTTACAAACGCCAGTGCCCAAAAAAAGGGCGAGTCTGTTATTAGTTTAGGAGTAGGCTTTGCCACCTTTTACACCGGTGAAAGTACCTTACCGCCCATAAGCATTGCTTACGATTACGGTTATAGCGATAATATCAGCATTGGCGGTTATCTGGCTTACTCGTCTGCCAGTGAAGAATTTACTGCGCCTCTTGTGGATAGTTATGAGTTGAATTACACCTACATAATTGCCGGGGTCAGAGGTCTTTATCACTATGAACTTATAGAGGATATAGATACCTATGGTGGTCTTTAGCTTGGTTATAATGTAGCTTCTACAAGTTTTGAGGGTGATGATACTTTTGGAAATGTACCAGAATCATCAGTGGGAGGCTTTACCTACAATATTTTTGTAGGAGGTCGCTATTTCTTCACAGATAATTAAGCCGGATTTCTAGAACTCGGTTACGGCATTTCAGCGCTCAACCTGGGCATCAGCTAAAAGCTGTAGTTTTTAAATAATTACTTTTAAAAGAGAGTCGCTATTTAGCGGCTCTCTTTTTCTAGGCCCTGGCATTTCTCGTACCTTTGAGACTTTAACAAAAAACGACAGAAAACAACAATATGGAAAAAGGTTTTTACAAAGTGCCACAGGCCAAAAACGAGCCCGTTATGGCTTATAAGCCCGGTTCAGAGGAACGGGCCGCAGTGCAAGCGCAATACGATAAAATGTGGTCGCAGCAGGTAGAGATTCCCATGGTTATTAATGGCCAGAGAATAACTACCGGTAACCTAGAGCGGGTGCTACCTCCTCATGATCATCAGCAAAATGTGGGCTCTTTTCACATGGGCACCGCTCAGCATGTGCATGATGCTATTGAAGCTTCTTTAAACGCCAAAGAGCAGTGGGAAAATCTTTCCTGGAGCAACCGAAGCGCCATCTTTTTAAAAGCGGCAGATTTGGTAGCCGGCAAGTACCGCCATAAAATAAACGCGGCCACCATGATTGGTCAAAGCAAAACCATCTTTCAAGCCGAAATTGACTCCGCCTGTGAGCTGGCCGACTTTTTGCGATTTAACGTGCAGTATGCCACTGAAATTTATGATGAGCAGCCCTATACTGGCTCAGGGGAAGGGCTATGGAACCGAGTAGATTACCGCCCACTGGAAGGCTTCACCTTTGCTATTACCCCCTTTAATTTTACCGCTATTGCCGGAAACCTCACCACTTGTATGGCCATGATGGGCAATACCGTGGTTTGGAAACCCTCACTCAGTCAGCTTTACTCTGCTCATGTATTAATGGAAATTTTTGAAGAGGCAGGCATTCCTCCCGGTGTGATCAATATGATTATTACGGACCCCCAAGAAACAGCCGACATTGTATTTAAGCACCCTGATTTTGCCGGTTTGCACTTTACAGGTTCTACCGAGGTATTTAAAAACATTTGGCAAACCATTGGCAACAATATTCACACCTATAAAACGTACCCCAGAATTGTAGGAGAAACCGGAGGGAAGGACTTTATAATGGTTCATAAATCAGCCAAAGCCAAACAGGTGGCTACGGCCATGACTCGCGGTGCATTCGAGTTTCAGGGACAGAAGTGCAGCGCGGCCTCCCGGGCCTACATACCTGATAATCTCTGGCCTGCTGTTAAAGAACACCTCACTCAGCAAGTTGAAAGCATAAAAATGGGTAGCCCGCGTGAATTTGAAAATTTCATGACCGCTGTTATTCATGAAGGTTCTTTTGACAAATTGGCTAAGTACATAGATCAGGCTAAAGCCGATGCGGATGCAGAAATTGTGTTGGGCGGTAACTATGACAAATCAAAAGGCTGGTTTGTAGAGCCAACCGTTATTGTAACCACAAATCCTAAATATACCACCATGGAAACCGAGCTCTTTGGTCCGGTGCTAACGGTATATGTATATCCAGCCGAAGAGTATGATGCAACCTTAACTTTAGTAGATGAAACGTCACCTTATGCATTAACCGGTGCACTTTTCTCAGCAGATCGCTACGCGCTTGAGCAAGGTATTCACGCTTTACGCGGATGTGCCGGTAATTTTTACGTGAACGATAAACCCACCGGAGCAGTGGTAGGCCAACAGCCATTTGGTGGGGCCAGAGCTTCGGGCACCAATGATAAAGCTGGTTCGAAACAGAATTTGTACCGTTGGATTAGTCCGAGATTGATCAAAGAAACTTACGATGCACCTACGGATTACACCTATCCGTTTATGGAGAAATAGAAGCACAGAGCTTCAGACTGTATAGTAAAAGGCCGCCTCTGAGCAATATCAGGGGCGGCTTTTTTTGGGATTCGCCCTCTATGTTAACAAAAAGTTACTGGAGTGTTAATTGGTTAAAACACTATAAAACAGAGGTTAAACGTTTTTTAGGCACCTTAATGTTAACTCAATGTTAAGCAGATGTAAAAATATTTGTACATTTGTAGAAATTTAAAAACTGTAGTTATGAAAAGGATCGTACAAATTGCCATGGTATTAATGTTTACCGCAGCTACAGTTTCAGCTCAAGAAAATAATGCAAAATATACGCGAGAAGGCGACCAAATAAAAGTAGCCTATTTCTATGAAGATGCTGAAACCCTGAAAGAAACCGGTTATTTTAAAGACGGAGTTTCTAACGGACGCTGGGTACAATATGACCGAAATGGTCAAGTGAAAATTGAAGCCTATTACAAAAATGGTTCAAAAGAAGGAACTTGGTTTGTGTGGGCCGATGATGGTGAAACGCTTTTTGAGTTGGTTTATGAAAATAACCGCTTAAAAACCTCCCACAAGTGGACCATTGATAAGCGCGACATGTTGGCAAAAAATTAGTGGATATTTGAACAAAAAGAAAAAAAGCGAGATGTAGTTTTACGTCTCGTTTTTTTTTTTTGAACTATGCTACTACTTTTATCACCCGCAAAATCTTTGGATTTCTCAGATTCTATGTCCCTGGGGCCAACCTCTCAACCCGCGCTAGGCACAGAGGCGCTAAAGGTCATGGAGGTGCTTGCCAACAAAGGTCCGCAAGAACTTCAGAAGCTTCAATCCATTAGTGAAAAGCTGGCCAAACTTAATTTTGATCGTAATCAGCAGTGGCAGTTTCCTGCTCAAGAGCCATCGCGCCAAGCGGTATTAGCCTTTACAGGCGATGTGTACAAAGGTTTAGCCGCCCATGAATGGACAGAAGAAGATATGGAATTTGCACAGGAGCACCTGCGCATTCTATCGGGTTTGTACGGTCTCTTAAAACCAGGTGATCTTATCATGCCGTATCGTTTAGAGATGGGGACTAAAATATCGGTAGCCCGGTCTGCCTCCCTCTATGATTTTTGGGAAAAACCACTGCAGGCTCTTTTAAAACAACAAATAAAACCTGATACGGCTATAGTAAATTTGGCTAGTAACGAGTACTTTAAAGCCTGGCAAAAGGCGGGGCTTAAAAATAAAGTTCTAAAACCTGAGTTTAAAGATAAAAGCCGCGGAAAGTATAAGGTAATTAGCTTTTATGCTAAGCAGGCTCGGGGACTCATGGCCAAATACATTATTCAACATAGAATTAAAGAGCTTGAATCCTTAAAAGACTTTAACTTAGGCGGCTACTATTTCAGCGCTCAAGAATCTACTGATGATACATGGGTATTTTTAAGAGATAGTGCGCAATAATATAAATTTGTGATAGGCCGTTGAATGAGCTTGCTCAGTTTTTCTAGGTAAAGCAGAAATGGTTGTGCATAATTAAAATTTTATGAAAAAATTACTCTTCACCACTAGTTTGGTTTTGGCTCTGGCCGTGTTGGCTTTGGGACAATCTCGAAAGAAATACGGGGAGTTTGGCGTGTCTTTGGGCACCTTAAACATGACTTCAGATATTTCTAACTCTGGAAATCTTAACTCCGTTTTTCAAGAAATGCGCCCGGCCGTTTCAATTTTTGGCAAGCAGCATTTTAACGATTGGTTTGGTTTGGGCCTTGATATGCAGTACGGTTTTCTGCATGCCAGCGACAATAACCACGATTTAAAGGGAAGAGGGTTAAGTGTAGAAACCCAACTGTTTAACGCCAATATTTTTACTGAAATCCACTTAATTAGGTTTGGCAAATATCGGCAAGACAGGCCTTTTAGCATTTTTCTAAAAGGAGGGGCTGGAGTTGCAGCCTGGAACCCAGAATTGAGCATAGCCGGTCAAAGGCCTGATAATGTAGAGGTTGAATCAGACGCCTATTCTTCCCTGAATCTTTTTGTGGGAGCCGGGTGTAAATTTAGATTAGGCTATAAATCTATTTTAACCCTTGAGTTACGCAGCAATAGCATTAGCGGTGATACCATGGATGGCTTTGTGTACACGGATGATACACCTGCAGGCGATGATGCCTATTGGGGTCTGCAAATAGGCTATTCGGTTATGATTTATTAGTTGGAGTACTGCCTTTCATAAGCGCCCAAATCAGGAAGGCCATTAAAATTACGGCCATTGCCGAGAATATCGGAATTCAGTAAAAAGCCATCAGTAGAATTACCTTGGTCTACCGCCTGCGAGTTACTATCTAGCTGATAGTTATTTTGGCTTACGTTCACAAAATCAACTAACAAGTTTACGTCTACTTGGGTGAATTCAGGATCGTTAATATTAAAACCCCGTTCTTCAGCGTCATTGTTCAGTTTTAGAAGAGCGTGGTTAAATTGAAAATTGAGCTGGCCTGCATCGTCTTTGGCCAAGGCAAATTCCTGCTCATTATTACCGTAAATAATGCAATTACCAAAGTAGGCCTGATTAATATCTCGCACAATACGTTGCAAAGATCCGCTGGCGTTGGTAAACTCAAAAAAGTTGGTTAATAAAACAGCAGGCTCCTGACGCGTGGAGCCACTCCAATAATTGGCAAAGGTGCAATGCCTGAACTCATAACTTCCGCCAAAAGCGTAAAAACTGTATAAACCCGTGTTGGCTACTACCAAATTACGTGCATCAATAGCGCTGTAACCCGCAAAAAGCCCTGTGCGGCTGCAGTTCAAAATATAGCTGTTGCTAATTGTCAATTGATCATTAAATACGGCACTGTCTACCCGCAGCCCGGTAGTGGCATTTTTAATTACGGCATTATTGATGCGAGCCCGCGCTCTTTGGCTGATGTAAATGCCTCCCAGAGCGCCTCCCCATTGGCCAGAGGCATTTTCAAAACCGGGCTCTAGCCTATCGCTGCTAAAGGTAACGGAGTCTCCTTGGCCAGGAAAAGCACCCTGCGCTACATTCAGCACGGCATCGTTAAAAATCCACAAACCGCTATTACTGTGGAAGTGGATATTGGCCCCAGGCAAAATATCCAAGGCACAGGCGCTATCTACCACCGCGTAACCATACACTACGTGGGGCCGGCTGGCATTCCAAGAGGTGTTGCAATCAATAATAGAGTAGGGAATTAGGGTGGGATTGTTGGCAGGCCCCAGTGCAATAAAATTGGTGGGTTTATGTAAAATGGCATCTTGGGCCAGCGTCACCAGGTCCACACTTTGAGTGCCTTCATTTCCTACAAACAGCAACTTATCAGTAACCAGCATTTGGTTTGCGCTGCCAACAATACCAGCTGTAACCTCAATAAAAATATAAATACTGTCTTTGGGTAAAATTTCTACATCGTTTAATCGGGTGGCGGGGGTGCCATTTATATTTACTCGAAAAGGACTGCCAATACTGTCTAAACGTATTTCATTAACGCGTACCGTTTGGTTTGCGTTATTGTAAACTTTCAGCTGGTAGGTGCTGGAACCAATGGTACTAAAAACAGTATCAAGATAAACAGTGTCTGTAGAGAATCTAAGGTTTAAGTTTCCGGTTTTTACCGCTTCTTCGGGGCGGCAACCTATCAAGAGTACTAAACTTAAGCCCAATAGAGTGAATAAACTTCTTAGCATACCTTAGCCAACGCATTTAAAACCTCAAAAGTACTTGTTGCAAATTAATTGAAGCAGGGTTGTTGGTATATATTCAATTTGTATATTTGCACTCCTTTTTGGCTTGGGCAAAATCCTAACCATAAATAACAATTATGCAGAAAAATATTCATCCTGAAAACTATCGTCCTTGTGTTTTTAAAGACATGAGTACAGGCGATCAATTCATCACTCGTTCTTGCGCAGAAACCAGAGAAACTGTAGAGGTTGATGGCGTAGAATATCCATTGGTAAAAATGGAAATTTCAGCGGCCTCGCATCCTTTCTACACTGGTAAAGTTAAATTGGTAGATACAGCCGGTCGCGTAGATAAGTTCCGCAACCGTTACAAGAATCGCGGAAAGTAGAATTAAAGTATTCAAACTATTAGAAGCCCCCTGAAGTAATTCTGTGGGGCTTTTTTCATTTCCAAACTTTACTTTAGCAGTCACTCAAAATTGCTCTTCATGAATTGCACTTTATTTGACGATAAAAACCGCGATCACCTTTTACCGCTCACTTTCACCCGTCCCGTTGCCGAATTAAGAGTAGGTATTTTAACCATTAGTGCAAAGTGGCAAAAGTGGAGTGGTACACCGGTAGGTTATCACACGCAAACTTATTTGCAAGAAAAATATCCGGCTCTACCGGCCGATGCGCATCTTTTCATAAATGGAGGGCTTTGCCCTGATGCCAAGCTGTGGGAGGCGGTGCAAACGCTTAAACCGGGCCAGGCTTTGAAAAAGGGAGCAATACTTTTAGCTGCGCATGTCACCCAGGCTGATTTTGCGGAGGAAAAGTTTTTGGACAATGCCACGGAATATCCTCATGCCATTACCTACATCAGCCGCCCGTATGAGCTTTTTGCCTTGAATGCAGATCAAATGAAAGCCGATTTTGAGATGTTAACCAAAGGGCGTAAATCGGCACCACTAAGCTCAACCAATACCGTGATTGGTGATGAAAGCCAGGTATTTCTTGAGGAAGGAGCATCCGCGGAAGCGAGCACCTTTAATACCCAAAGCGGCCCCATTTACCTGGGTAAGAATGCCACGGTTATGGAAGGTTGCGTGGTGCGGGGTGGTTTAGCTTTGTTGGAGAATGCTACCCTTAAATTAATGACCAAAATTTACGGGGCCACCACAGTTGGTCCCCACTGCAAGGTGGGCGGGGAGGTAAACAACTCGGTTTTTATTGGTTACAGCAATAAGGGACACGATGGTTTTTTGGGCAATTCGGTTATTGGCGAGTGGTGTAACCTGGGAGCAGATACCAACAATTCCAATCTTAAGAACAATTATGAGGAGGTTAAAATTTGGAACTATCCTAAAGGCGGTTTTACCAAAACAGGCTTGCAGTTTTGTGGACTCATCATGGGCGATCATTCTAAATGTGGCATTAACACCATGTTTAACACCGGCACTGTGGTTGGGGTAAGCGCTAATATTTTTGGTGCGGGTTTTCCCCGAAATTTTATTCCCTCTTTTAGCTGGGGAGGCGCTTCTGGCTTCAGCGAATATAAACTGCCTAAGGCTTTTAATACGGCAAGCTTGGTGATGCAGCGCAGAGGCAAGGAGCTGGACCAAACCGAACGTGACATTTTGCAGTACATTTTTGACAAAACTGCGCAGTATCGGTAAAACAATCGCTTTGGCATATTGCTTGACTATGTGCACCTAAATCAGGGAGGCTTATTACCGCTGCCACCCTGTCTTAAAAAGAAGCAATGAGTTTTAAGGATATTTTTGATATGGACAGTCTGTCATTGGATAATATGATTAACGAGGATACTGAGTTTATACCTCTAATGACCAATGAAGACGAAGATAATTTAGAGCGTGAGGCGCTACCTGAAGAACTACCGCTATTGCCTTTGCGCAATACTGTGCTTTTTCCCGGGGTAGTTATTCCTATTACCGCTGGCCGTGATAAATCTATAGACCTTTTACAAAAAGCCAATAAGGAGAAAGCCCTGATTGGAGTTATCAGCCAAAAAAATGGCGATGAAGAAGACCCGGGGCCAAAAGATATTTACAATATAGGTACCGTAGCGCGCATCTTACGCATGTTTAAAATGCCAGATGGCAATACCACCGTAATTATACAGGGCCAAAAGAGATTTGCTGTAGATCACATTGTCTCTGAAGATCCCCATCTTAAAGCACGGGTAAAGATGGTGGAAGAGCGTAAAGCCTCTAAAACCAATCAAAAGTTTAAGGCTTTAATGGACTCTATTAAAGACTTGGCTTTGCAAATTATTAAGGCCTCTCCTAACATTCCAAGTGAGGCAGCTTTTGCTCTCAAGAATATTGAAAGTAATAACTTCTTGCTCAACTTTATTTCCAGTAACATGAATTTAGATGTTACTAAAAAGCAAAGTCTTTTGGAAATAAACGACATGAATACCCGGGCCAATGAGGTGCTAAAGCATTTGAATTTAGAGTTTCAGATGCTGGAAATGAAGAATGAAATTCAAAGTAAGGTTAAATCAGACTTTGACCAGCAGCAGAGAGAGTACTTTTTGCACCAGCAGCTAAAACAAATACAAGAAGAGCTGGGCGGAAATTCTTCAGAAGGAGAAATTGAAGAAATGCGCGCCAAGGCCAAAGAAAAAGATTGGCCCAAGAAAGTGGGCGAAAGCTTTACCAAAGAGCTCAACAAGCTGCAAAGAGTAAACCCGCAAGTGCCAGAATACAGCATCCAAAGAAATTATTTGGAGTTTATGTTAGACTTGCCTTGGAATAAGGTCTCTAAGGATAAGTTTGACTTAAAACGAGCTGAGAAAATTTTAAACCGAGATCATTATGGTTTAGAAAAAGTGAAAGAAAGAATTCTGGAGCACCTGGCGGTTTTAAAACTTAAAGGAGATCTTAAGTCGCCTATTTTATGCCTGTACGGCCCTCCCGGAGTGGGTAAAACCAGCTTAGGCAAAAGCATTGCCGAAGCGCTGGGTAGAGAATATATTCGTATGTCATTAGGGGGTATGCGTGATGAGGCCGAAATTAGAGGCCACCGCAAAACCTACATAGGAGCGATGCCGGGCCGTATAGTCCAAAACATCAAAAAAGCGGGGACTTCTAATCCGGTTTTTGTTTTGGATGAAATTGATAAACTCACCTCTAATTCCGTTCAGGGAGATCCTTCTTCGGCCATGCTGGAAGTATTGGATCCTGAACAAAATGAAGAGTTTTACGACAACTACTTAGAACAGGGCTATGACCTAAGCAAAGTGTTATTTGTAGCAACAGCCAATAACATGCGCACCATCCATCCTGCTTTGCGCGATAGAATGGAGGTGATTGAGATCAATGGCTACACCGTAGAGGAAAAAATTGAGATTGCCGCCAAACACCTGCTCTCCAAACAATTGAAAGTACATGGCTTAAAAAGCAATCAGCTTAAGCTGGGAAAGAAAACTCTGGAATACATTATTGAGCATTACACCCGTGAATCTGGCGTACGTGGTTTAGACAAAGTCATAGCCAAGGTGGTGCGCTACGCGGCCAAGAATATCGCCATGGAGCAAGAGTACATCCTTAGTCCCAAGGCTTCAGATATGGAAGAAATACTAGGTACGGCACGCTTTACTAAAGATATTCATCAGGGTAACGACATTGCCGGGGTGGTCACTGGTTTGGCCTGGACTCCGGTAGGAGGTGATATTTTGTTTATTGAATCCTCTTTAAGCCGCGGAAAAGGGAGGCTGGCCGTAACGGGCAACTTGGGAGATGTGATGAAAGAATCCGCTACCATTGCCATGGCTTACTTAAAGGCGCATGCTGAAGATTTTGGTTTGGACTACCGCGTATTTGATCAATACGATGTGAACATTCACTTCCCGGAAGGTGCCACCCCTAAAGATGGTCCCTCTGCAGGCATTGCTATTTTAACTTCTTTGGCTTCCCTTTTTACGCAGCGTAAGGTGCGCAACAGATTGGCTATGACCGGTGAGATTACCCTCCGTGGGAAAGTACTGCCCGTTGGGGGAATTAAAGAGAAAATTTTGGCCGCCAAGCGGGCCGATGTGAAAGAAATAATTCTCTGCGAAAAAAATCGCAAAGACGTAAACGAAATCAGAGAAGACTACCTAAAAGGTTTGAAATTCCATTACGTAGAGTCCATGTTGGAAGTAATTGAAATTGGTCTTTTGCAGCAAAAAGTAAAAAACGCCATCAAGGTTGAGGTTTTTAAAAATCCCAAAACAGCGTAGTTGAAACCAATGAATGAAGGCCCATAGTTGAAAGTGGAGCCTTTGCCAATAATGCGTGGTGTTTTACGTTGTAAGTGCTAATTTCGCCCTGCATGAAAAAAGCCCTTATTCTCCTCCTTTTAGGTGCACTATCGGTGAAAGCCCAAATTGGTGGTGGCACAGCTTTTCAGTTTTTAAACACGGTACCTTCTGCACGAGTGGCGGGTTTAGGAGGCAACGCCATTGCTAACCCAGAGGCGGACCTGAATTTTGCCTTACAAAACCCGGCTCTCCTCAGAGACACCATGCACGGACAGTTTACCACCAGCGGAGTAGACTACATGAGCGACATTCTTTTTGCCGATGTGGCATACGCCAGACATTACGATAGTGTGGGTACTTTTTACGCGCAGCTTCTTTTCATGGATTATGGAGATTTTGACCGCGCTAATGAAATAGGACAGCGCCAGGGTACATTTACCGCTCAAGACTACAGCTTCAATTTTGGTTATAGCTATGAGTTAGACAGTAATTGGAGTTTCGGGGCTAAACTAGCCGTAATTGGTTCGCAGTATGATACGTATAATTCTTGGGGCATGGCTATGGATGCAGGGGTTACTTATCGCATACCCAGTAAGCGTATTGTAATTGCCTTCTTGGCCAAAAACATGGGGTATCAGTTTGACCCTTACACCAATGTGAGGGAGAACTTGCCTTTTGAAATGCAAATTGCCTTTTCCAATAAATTCAAGTACGCACCATTCCGCTGGCAAATTACCTATGATAATCTACAGCAGTGGGATTTGCGTTACCGCGATCCCAATGCGGCCACGGTAAACCAATTCACCGGTGAGGTAGATGACAACTTTCCCAGTGTATGGAACAACTTACTTCGGCATCTCAGTTTGGCGGTTGAGTTTGCTCCTACCAAGTCATTAAATGCCCAAGTGGGTTATCGATTTAGGCGCAGGCAAGAGTTAAATTTAAATACCAGACGCACTAATGCGGGATTTAGCGGAGGTGTGGGATTTAAGATTTCTAAATTTCACATTAACTATTCCTTCACGCTTTTTCACATTGCAGACGGGGCTAATAACCTCACTATCACCACCAATTTTGAATCTTTCAAACGCAAAAAAGATGGCCCGCCCAAAAATTAATATTGCAGTTGACGGCCATTCTTCAACCGGTAAGAGCACCCTGGCCCGCCAACTGGCAGCTAAGCTTTCCTATACCTATATAGATACTGGAGCCATGTACCGCGCAGTTACCCTTTACGCTTTGCGTGAGAACCTAATCCCTGGGTCTTCGCCCGATGAGGCACTTCCTAAAGAATTAAACAATATCCAACTACGATTTGAATTCAATTCAGAGAAACAGATTTCGGAGTTGCTGCTTAATGGTGAAAACGTGGAGGCTGAGATACGTACACAGGCTGTAGCTGAGCAAGTTAGTACCATAGCCGCTATAAGTGCGGTACGCAAACACTTGGTGGCACAACAGCAGGAAATGGCTAAGGATGGGGGAGTGGTAATGGATGGGCGCGATATTGGTACCGTGGTACTACCGCAGGCAGAATTGAAAATCTTTATGACCGCCAGCCACGAAGTGCGCACTAAAAGACGCTTTAATGAGCTTAGAGAAAAAGGCCAAGAAGTGAGCCTGGAAGAAGTTTCTAAAAACCTAGCTCATAGAGATGATTTAGATTCCAACCGGGCGGACAGTCCACTGCGGCAAGCAGAAGGAGCCTATTTATTGAATAACTCCAATCTAGATCCTGAAAAGCAATTGGAAATTGCCTATCATTGGGCGTTGGAAAAAATAACTGCCTAAGAAGAAAGATCTTCTTTTTTAGATTGCTTCAGAAACTCCTTGATAGTAGCAATGTATTTTCTCATGGCCTCTTCTTTGGGCATGCCCTGTAAACGCATCCAAGCATCATGTTTAAAGGTTTGCACCACGTTACTACTTTCAGTAGGTCTGTCATTGGTGTTATCCCCCTGAGTAGCCTGCTTAAAAAAAGCATAGGCAATTAGCATGTTATCAGCAGTTTGGGGAGGCATGCTGTTGCCAACCTCCACATAATGTAAAAATTCTTCTTGCAAATCTTTGCTTTTACTCATAAAACTCAACTACTTCAACTCAGCTAAAACCTGCTCGCCCCCGCGGGCTTTATCACCAATTTTAACTAAAATATTGGCGTCAGTAGGTAAAACAATATCCACTCGGCTTCCAAATTTAATAAAACCGCTGTCTTTTCCTTGCAGCACCTTATCTCCGGTTTTGGCGTACATTATTATTCTGCGGGCCAGTGCACCGGCAATTTGTTTGTACATAATTTCCTTGCCTTCAGGCGATTCCGTTACCACCGTGGTGCGCTCGTTTAAGGTGCTGGATTTGGGATGCCAGGCTACCAAGTAGGCACCAGGATGGTATTTGGCGTATTTAATAAAACCTGAAATGGGGTATCTATTCACATGTACATTCAAGGGCGACATGAAAATGCTTATTTGCATCATTTTCTTCTTGAAGTATTCTGGTTCTTCAATTTCTTCAATGGCCACAATTTTACCATCGGCTGGAGCTATAACCTTGGTGTGGTCTACTTGAAAATATCGTTTAGGGTTTCTGAAGAACTGTAAGACCAACAAATAAATGACCACGCTGGCCAATAGAACAATGTTTTCTACCCAAGTACTATCTGAGAAATAAAACACCAAAAAATTAAGGGCGCCTAAGATTAAAATGGTTCGGAGAAGGATGGTTTTACCTTCGCGGTGAATGCGTAACATCAGCAATAATTTTCGATAGCTTTAATATAGAAATAAGCCATGGGTGTGGCTAGCAAAAGACTGTCTATGCGGTCTAAAATACCACCGTGCCCGGGCATAAATTTACCGCTATCTTTTATTTTATAGAAACGTTTCACCGCTGACTCCAGGAGATCGCCAATACTGCCAAATACAATCACCACCAAAGCAAGACCCAGCCAGGCCAATATGGGCATGATGCCTACAAAATAATTTGCCAATGATGCAAACAGCAGGGTGGCTACCACGCCTCCCAGCAGTCCTTCCCAGGTTTTATTAGGCGAAATTTCAGGGGCCAATTTATTTTTCCCAAAATATTTACCAGTTAGATAGGCAAAGGTGTCTGAGGCCCATATTAGAATAAAGACCCCAGCCAGCAACCAAGGTTCTGAAACACCTTTAAAGAAAGGTAATTTTATAAGCAGGCAAAGGGGCAATGCCACGTACACCAGCCCAAAAACGTTCTTAAAAAGTCTGGGTAGCGATTGCTCGTTCTTACTGAAAGCTTCTGAAAGAACAAGACTTGCCAGTAAAATGGCCATGAGCAGCTCACTAAATTGTAAATTATTATTGCTTAGATCAAAGCTTCCGCTGAAGCGGTAAACTATCAAAATGAAAAGCCCCATCATTAAGGCGGCTGGCCTGCTAATATTTGTTTTGCGGTCAAACTGCAGCCACTCTAAAATGGCTGTACCTCCAAAAAATAAGGCTAAAAAAATGGGGCCATAAGGGGGATTAAAAACGGCTAGCATTACTACCACTGCGTATACCAATCCGCTAATAGACCGCTTTACCAATTGCAACATGAAACTTAACCTTGATCTTCTAACAATAAGAGATAAATCTCTTTGTTACATACGTTGCTGCCTGGGCTATCTTCAATATCGTCTAATTTCTTGGGTCCTCTAATTGTAGTAATTTGAGAAGGAATATCGCCTTGGTACTTGGCCCGTATACCAGACAAAGCCGAGCGCAAATTAGCGGTTATTTGGCTGGTGTAGGCTATGGTAATAAAAGTTTCTGGTAGCTCGTTTAGCTTACGCTCTTTGGTTTGCTTGGCCGTGAACATAATGCCCCCATTGAAGGAAACCAAATATTCGCAAACAGAGCAAAAAGCATCTGCTTTAGCAAGGTCTTCGGTTATATTGGCTTGCCCTTGTTGCAACAAACCCCTCAAAAAAGTATCTTGGCAATAAATCTCCGTAAGGCCAGACTCTTCCATGATGAGACCTAAGTAATGCGCGGCCTCCTCTTTATTTTCACAGTATAAAAACTTGCCCTCAGAACGCACAAAGTTCTTTACAAATGATAAATCAATGGGCTCAGATTCCTTAGGGGCAAACTCACTTTTTTCTTCAGGTTTGGGATCTGCCATGAAATCCCCTTCTTCATCTTCTGGTTTACCGCTCAGTAGGTTGATAAACTTGCCGAATATATTTTTTTTTGAAGATGTCGACATACCTTTTATTTAAGGCCAGAGGTAAACTAGGCTTTACTGTCTTCAGTCTCAGCCTTAGTGTCTTCTTGAGATGATTCATCTTTTGAAGAATCAGTTACGGTTTCATCTGAAGAGGGTTCTTGCCCGTTTTTGGCAGCCTTTTCAGCCTCCATTTTTTCTTCCTGAGACTGCCAGGCTCTTTTGCCAAAGATTTCCTCTAAATTTTCCTTAAAAATAACCTCTTTATCCAGAAGTAAATGCGCCAGCTTTGTAAGTTTTTCCTTGTGCTCTGTTAATATCTTCTTAGCTCTAACGTATTGTGCCTCAACAATTTTACTGATCTCTTTGTCAATTTTTTGAGCGGTTTCTTCGCTGTAAGGCTTAGTAAAACCGTACTCGTTTCCGTTCTGGCTATCGTAATACGTGATATTACCAATTTCTTTATTTAAGCCATAGATGGTAACCATAGCGCGCGCTTGTTTGGTTACTTTTTCCAAGTCACTAAGGGCTCCGGTAGAAATTTTATTGAATATGATTTCCTCAGCGGCACGTCCACCCAAGGCAGCGCACATCTCGTCCAAGATTTGGTCTGTATTGGTGAGCTGCCTTTCTTCAGGTAAGTACCAGGCAGCACCAAGAGATCGCCCTCTAGGAACTATGGTTACTTTCACCAAGGGAGAGGCATGCTCCAAAAGCCAACTCACTGTGGCATGTCCTGCTTCATGATGCGCAATGATTTCTTTTTCGTCTTTGCTTATTATTTTATTTTTCTTCTCTAAGCCGCCCACAATACGGTCTACCGCGTCTAAAAAGTCTTGGCGGTCAATAGCCGATTTATCTTTACGCGCGGCTATTAAGGCTGCTTCATTACAAACGTTGGCAATATCGGCTCCGCTAAAACCTGGGGTTTGCTTGGCTAAAAAGTTAGTATCTAGCTTGTTGTCTAATTTTAAAGGACGAAGATGTACTTTGAAAATTTCTTTACGCTCGTTAAGGTCCGGCAGATCAATGTATATCTGACGGTCAAAACGCCCGGCCCGCATCAAAGCTTTATCCAAAACATCGGCACGGTTGGTGGCGGCAATTACAATTACGTGCTCATTGGTAGCAAAACCGTCCATTTCGGTAAGCAATTGATTGAGCGTGTTTTCACGCTCATCGTTTCCACCACTAAAAGTGTTTTTACCACGTGCCCGGCCTATGGCATCAATCTCATCAATAAAAATAATGGCGGGTGATTTTTCTTTGGCTTGCTTAAATAAATCGCGTACCCGGCTGGCGCCCACGCCTACAAACATTTCTACAAAGTCAGATCCTGATAAGGAATAAAAAGGAACTTTGGCTTCACCTGCTACGGCTTTGGCCAGTAAGGTCTTACCCGTTCCGGGAGGGCCTACCAAGAGAGCCCCTTTAGGAATTTTCCCGCCTAGAGCCGTATATTTTTCTGGATTCTTAAGAAAGGATACCACCTCTTCTACTTCCTCCTTGGCACCTTCTAAACCGGCAACGTCTTTAAAAGTAACTTTTACGTTAGTGTTTTTATCAAAAAGCTGTGCTTTGGATTTCCCGATGTTGAAAATTTGAGAGCCAGGTCCGGCACCACCACCACTCATTCTGCGCATGATGAATACCCAAATTACAATCATTAGCACTATGGGAAAAACCCAGGCCAGAATGTCGCCCCAATAATCTTTACGCTCTTCATGGCTGGCTATAATCCGATTTTCAGCTAATTCAGGATGATCTTCATAAAAGTCGTCCATATTGTTGTGGTAGGCCTCGTATTTCATGTTGAAGAAATAATGAGGACCCGGATTCATTCCTCCGCCTACGGCATTGTCACGAATTTCTTTGTGCTCTTCACGCTCTAGAGCCGATTCTTTTAGAAATACTTCTATGCGGTTGTCATTAATTATTCGCACATTTTCAACCTCTTGTTGCTCAATGAGACTGGTGTATTCTCTAAAATCAATTTTCTTGGCGGTAGTATTAAAAGAGCCAATCAGTTGAATGCCAATAAATACCAAAAAAATGGCTGCATAAATCCAATAAAAGTTGAATCTTTTTTTGGGTCCGCCTGGCTCCTTACCGCCATTATTTTTGGAACCATTATTCTTAGAGAATTGCTCTTTCAGCTTATCTAGCTGATTTTTATCTTTATTTTCCATTGAATGCTTCAAGCTTGTAATCTGGTTAAAACGGTGTTATACAACAGTTGTTTCTGCATCGCCCCATAAACTTTCTAAATCGTAGAACTTGCGCGTTTCTTTTTGAAAAACGTGAACCACCGCATTCACATAGTCCATCAGCACCCATTCTGCGGTAGCTTTGCCTTCTACGTGCCAGGGTTTATCATTTAGGTTTTCGCGTACCAATTCTTCTACTCTTTCAGCAATGGCCTTTACCTGCGTATTAGAGTTGCCCTCAGCAATTATAAAATAATCGCAAATGGCATTATCAATTTCAGAAAGGTTCATTACGGTAATGTTCTCGGCCTTCCTATCTTCAAGGCCCTCAACAATGGTGTCTACTAAATTAGAGAAACGGGTATGGGTCATTAATTGCTTTTAAATTAGCCCTCAAAATTAAAGAATCTAAACTGCTCGCTTACAGACAAAATTCATTTATGCCTACTTTGTTTAATTCGGCCAATATGCTTAAGCTAGATCAAGTGTCTAGCACCAATTCTTACCTAAAAGATTTGAGCCAGGGCCAATTAGTATCAGAGGGCTTTTGGGTGCAAACCCAATATCAAACTTCAGGCCGTGGTCAATTTGGCAACCGGTGGGAGGCCGCAGCTGGTGAAAACCTACTTTTCAGCTTCTTTTTACGCCCTACTTTCTTAAAAGCAAGTCAGGGATTTGCTCTAAATATGTCAGTTTGTCTGGCATGGAAAGATGTTTTACAAGGCCTACACCCCAGCTTTGTGCTCAAATGGCCTAATGATTTGCTTTTTAAAAATCATAAAGTAGGGGGCATCCTTATTGAAAATACACTCAATGGCTCCACTTTAAGCAGCAGCATCATTGGCGTTGGCCTCAATGTAAATCAGAGGCAATTTGCCTCGGCCAAAGCCCGTTCTCTTGCTGAGGTGCTGGGTAAAAGCATTGTGCCAGATGTGTTGGCTCTGCAATTTCAAAAGACCTTCACCAAGCGCTACGCAGAACTTAAGCGCCAACCGTTAAGTCTGTTAACAAATGAGTACCTAAAATCTTTGTATGGTTACCAACAAGAGGTTTTACTGCAAGAAGGCAGGCATACTTATAAAGGCGTAGTAAAAGGGGTTTCCCCCGAAGGTTATCTGCAAGTACACACCCAAGATGGAACTCAAAAAAGCTATGCTTTTAAGGAAGTTAGCTTTTTACTCTAGAGTTTAGCTGCATTGCTGGCCAGGTCTTCAATAAAGTTTTTGAGGGGCCGCTCTACCATCATGCGCATCATGGCGTTAAAATTTCCCGTAAAGGTAAAATGCAGTTCGCTGGCACTGTCTTTAGCTTCAATATTGGCTTGTAAAGTAAAATCAAGCTTAGAGCTGGCCGATTTAAAGCGCATCAGGTTGGGCCGCTGGCGTTCTTCTACCAACAATCGTACATCGGGCATGCCCTTCATGCCAAATAAAAAGGTATCGTTGTCTGCTTCAAAGCGCTCCACGCTTTCGGGCATAAGCCCGTATAGATTTTGCAACTCGTTCAGGTAGTCGAACAGCTCTTCAGCTGATTTTTTCACCACCACCTTTTTAGATTCTAAATTGAGCATATTATTGTTGTTTCCATTGAGCGGGATTGGTACGCCACTCTTGTAAATCCTTTAAAATTTCTTTTGAAATGGTACCATCAGCAAGGGCTTTTTCCAACAAATGTTCGTAGTCACACAAGGTGAAGAGTTCACATTGGGCCGCTTTAAAATTGCTTGCACTAAGGGCAAAGCCATAGGTAAAAATGGCTGCCATCCCCAAGACTTCTAAACTGTCTTTACGCAGAGCTTCTACCGCCTTTAGGCTGCTTCCTCCTGTGCTGATTAGGTCTTCTACCACCACTATTTTTTGCGCCTTGTTGGGGCTGCCTTCAATTTGGTTTTGCCTACCGTGTTTTTTGGGCTCTGGCCGCACATACACAAAAGGGAGATTGAGCTCTTGCGCTACCAAAATACCTATGGCTATGGCTCCGGTGGCTACTCCGGCAATGGCCTCTACTTCAGAATACCGGGCTTTTATGCCTGCGGCTAGGTTTTGGGCCAGAAAGTTTCGCACTTCAGGGAAACCCAGACTAATGCGATTATCGCAATAAATGGGTGATTTCCATCCGCTGGCCCAGGTGAATGGGGCTTGAGGTTGCAACTTAATTGCCTTTATTTGCAGCAGGTATGCGGCCGTTTGAGCAGCCGCCTGAGAGTTCCAAATCATGCGTCAAATGTATAAAGTTTTCATCAACGATTCGGTGTTGGTTTTCACCGATACCCCATCGGCCCAGAGCCAAAAATTTACCGGAAAAGAGCAGCTTGAACAGCTCATTGCGCAGCTGGAAGACGCGAGCTTGCAAGAGGTGATTTTACAGACCGAAAACCTGGAGGCTGCCTTTGAAATTTTTGCTGATAGCTACACTATAATTGAAGCAGCCGGAGGCTTGGTGTTTAATGCAGAGGGGCAACTGCTTATGATTCACCGCTTAGGAAAGTGGGATCTCCCGAAAGGAAAAATAGAGACAGGCGAGGAGATTGCTGCGGCAGCTATTCGTGAAGTAGAGGAGGAATGCGGAATAAGCGCTCCGCAAATCAAGAGGCGCTTGCCCAATACCTACCATACCTACCGTTTAAGAGGGCAGGCCATTTTAAAAAGTACCTACTGGTTTGAAATGTATTACCAGGGAAATGAGAGCTTGATACCCCAGGAAGAAGAAGACATAACTACGGCCAAGTGGTGCGCTGCTCTGGAAGTGGAACAAAACCTTGAAAACACCTACGGAAACATCAAGGCCCTTTGGCAGGCGGTTAAGGCCTAATCATTTCTAAGGCAACCGCACGGCCTTCGGCACAAACTTGGTGTAGTCCCCGCCATTTCTAAGCACATCTCGTACAATGCTGGAGCTAATGGAAGATAATCCGGAGGCGGTGAGCAAAAAAACGGTTTCTACCTGGGCCGTAAGTTTCCGGTTGGTTTGGGCTACCGCTTTTTCAAACTCAAAGTCGGCCGGATTGCGCAAACCCCGCAAAATAAACTGGGCGTTTTGCTCCAGGCAATAGTTTACGGTAAGGCCGCTGTAGGCATCTACTTTTATTTTGGGTTCATCTTTAAAGCAGGCCCTGAGCCAGGCAATGCGCTGCTCCAGTGGAAAGCGGTAATTTTTATTGGCATTTTCTCCCACCGCCACAATTAGTTGGTCAAACATAGGGAGGGCGCGTTTTACAATATCTTCATGGCCTAAAGTAATGGGGTCAAAAGAGCCCGGAAACACCGCGGTACGCATGGCTATTTTTTTAATGATTGGGCCAAGGTAGCATTAAAAAGCTGGCTTAAAGAATAACCGGCATGCTGGGCTTGCTTAGGCAGAATACTTTCGGCACTAAAGCCGGGTACGGTATTTACCTCAATTAAAACCGGTTCATCATTTTCATTGATGATATAATCTACACGGACCAAGCCGCTTAAACCCAGCTTTTGATAAACAAACTCAGTTTGGCGCATAATTTTCTGATAGAGTTCAGCGTCAATGCGCGCAGGGGTTACTTCTTCAGACTGGCCGCTGTACTTGCTTTCAAAGTCAAAAAACTCGTTGGCCGGAATAATATCTGTAACCGCCAAAGCCTCAACCTGGCCCGTATGATTACTTACACCACAGCCTACTTCCAGTCCCTTTACCATGCTTTCAATCAGTACCTTGGTGTCAATATTGCGCGCCTTAGCAATGGCCGGCAAAAGATCGTGGGCCTCTTTTACCTTGGTTACGCCAATACTAGAACCACTGCGGCTGGGTTTTACAAAGCAGGGTAAACCTACCGTTTCCAGTATTTCTTCTGGGCGGGCTTCATCGGCCCCCGTTAGAAAAACGGCCTTAGGGGTTTTTAGACCAAAACTTTGCAGTAAAATGTTGCATTCGGCCTTGTTAAAGGTAAGAGCACTTTCAAACTGGCCACTGCTGGTATGAGGAATCCCCATCAGCTCAAAATATCCGGCCAAGGGGCCATCTTCGCCTGGGTGGCCGTGTACGGCATTAAAAACAGCGTCAAAGCCTATTTTTTCTCCCTTTCTTTCAAAGGTAAAGTCGTTCAGATTTATCGGGTATTCTTGGTCATCGGCTAAAGCCACCCATTTGGCCCGGCTAATCTTTACGGGTATCACCTCATAAATATGGGCATCTAAATGCTCTTTTACCACTTGAGCTGATTTTACAGAAACCTCATGCTCTGCAGAGTAGCCGCCAAAAACCAAGGCAACACGTTTTTTCATGGATTGCGTTTAAAAAGGCAAAGGTAGCCTAATGGCGCGTTTCACAAGCGCAGGAGGCTACCAGCTTCTTTTGCGCTTTTGCACTAGGGGAACAAGCCCCACAAAATAGCAATTGCCGAAATAATGATGGCGCTTCGGGCAATGGCCAGCATTTTATTATCTGTATTTTGGTAGGATTTTACGGTGTACAGGGGAATGAAAATAAAGGTGAGTACTACAAAACCACTAACAATTAAAACGCTGGAACCAGGCCAATGCATAATTCTAAAAAGGGTGCCTAAGAACAGCGTGGCGCCACTAATGTAGCCAATAAGCGCGGTGTACTGGCTGCGTAAAACATTACTCTGCTTAAACTCAATAAGACCCATCAATGGCAAAACAACCACACTTAAGAGGCTTACGCCCAAAACGAGCATTACCTCTGCACCAGGCCAGTGCATCATTTTAAATAAGACTCCGCCTATGGCTAAAGCCGAAGCGATAATTCCGGTAATGGCTGCTACTTTTTTCATGATTCTCTGTTTTTGAGTTAATAAATGAAGTGTGATTTCTTGGGTTTCTTGAATTTGATAAATGTCAAATTTGACCAGGGCCTCTTGGACAGCCTCACTGAAGGTTTGCCCTTGATTCATCTCATACTCTACCATGCAGCAGAGATGGTCCAGCAGGTCATCCCGCAGGGGATCATAAGCAATGCCCCAGCGCAGCAGTTGGTCATGCAATTCTTCAACTTGCTGGTCTTCAAGCCTGGCCATAATCAGGGTTTAACACTGATTTTAAGGTTTGCATAAAGTCCAACATCTCGCTAATCAGATCATCGGCAACCGCTTCACCACTTTGGGAGAGCTTGTAGTATTTCCGCACGCGCTTCCCCATCTTTTCACTTTCGGTTTGTAAAACCCCTTCTGCTTGAAGCTTATGCAGGAGGGGGTACAAGGCCCCTTCAGTGATTTGTATTTTACCCTCTGTAAGGGCTTTTACATTTTGAGTAATCTCATAGCCGTACATGCGGCCATGCTCCTTAAGCAGTTTTAAAACAATGGGTTTTAAGGTGCCTTTCACTATTTCTTTAGAATACATAAGACAAATATACATAAGAAATCAATGTATAGTAGTTTTAGGTAAATTTTTTTCAAATAAAATCTCTTAAAAACCAGGAAATGAACTAAAAGCCTCAAAACCAGTTGCTAATGATTTGCTTGGGAGATGGCTTTATTTGTGATTTGTGCCTAAGGCATGGGTTTTTGAGGAAAAAGCTCCTAAGCCAATCTAAAAACTGTTGCTTTGCGTAACTGACTTTATGCCAAACGCCACCCCAAACATTGCCTTATTATTTTTTAGTCGCAGAGCCCGGCAAGAGGCTTTAGAAAAACCCATGCTGGCCAAGGGTTCCAGTCTAAGAGCCAATCAGGCCTACCATAAAAGACTAATCAACCAGACTTTACGCGTTTTAGAAAATACCGGACTACCAGTTTTTCATTGGCATGAGGGCATGCAAAAAGCACAGAGTTTTGGAGATCGGCTTACCGAGGCAATAGCGTGTTTATTGAACCAAGGCTTTGAAAAAGTTTTGGTAGTGGGAAACGACAGTCCCTTTCTTAACGCGACCCGCTTAACGCACGCACTCCAATTATTAGCCAAGCATCAAAGTGTACTAGGCGCTACCCCAGCTGGCGGTGCCTATCTCATCGGCTTAAGCCAAAGCAGTTTTAAGCCGGCTGATTTTAGCGTGCTACCCTGGCAAACCAAAGATTTGGCTTTAGCCCTAAGAGAGTTCCTGGCCTTAGAAGAAGCTGCAGAGCTGGAAGCTCTTGGCGACTTGAACTCCTACCAAGAGCTTTTAGAGTTATGGCAATGCCAGGCGGGTTTAAAGGTACTTTCCTTTTTAAGTGCTTTTTTCAAGATTTTACTTTGAGAGCGCACAGGACTTTCAATGTTAAAGGTTGTTGGCACATAAATTTTCGAATTTTAAGAGCCCCCCCCTACCTGGGCATAACCCAGGCGATTTCTTAAACGGCCACTTTTGGGGCCTTTACCTCTTAAAACACCATTTATGTTCAAAAAATTACTTCTTGTAGGCTTTAGCCTATTCAGTACCCTGGCTATTGCACAGGCTTCCTTAAAAATCAGTTTACGCAACGCGGTCAGCGGCCAAGCAGTGCCAGGGCAGCAACTAAAAATTACCAACTCGGCCATTGGCTATGTACAAGAGTTTACAACTGACGGAAACGGGCAAATACTAGCCAAAGGCCTTAGTACAACCGGCAGTTATACCATAACTGTTCCAGAGTCTGACTTGTACTACGCCTCTTTCCAAAGTGATCCCATTCGCCTACGCAGCAATCAAACGGCTTCTATAATTATCACCTTAATTTCTAAGCAAAATCAGCAACTAGAGGAGGTTGAGGTAAACAACACCCGCACCGCTCAAATTAATACAGTGAATGCTGAGGTAAGCTCAGAGCTTCCGGCCAAGGAAATTCAGGAGATACCGGTAGAAGGGCGTGATATTACCCGCGTACTGTACCGTTTGCCCAACGTTACGCGTAGCACGGGTTTTTATCCCGAAGCGCCTAACGTGAGTATTAATGGTGCAAACTCCCTTTTTACCAGTTACCTGATAGACGGCATGGATAACAACGAGCGCTTTTTAGGCGGGCAGCGTTTTGCCATTCCGGTGGGCATGGTGCAAAACGTAACAGTTCTGGCCAATACCTTTTCCGCTGAGTACGGGCAAAGCGCTAACGGGCTGTTTGACATCACCACTAAAAGTGGCAGCAATGAAACCACCGGTGAGGTGTACTACATGATTCGGCCGGGGCAGCCACTGGATTCTGAGTCTCCCTTTGCCAACAATGATTTATACGGCCGCTCGGTGGCGGATGGCTTTAGAAGGCATCAATTTGGTTTTGCGGTGGGCACGCCTATCGTAAAAGATAAAACCTTTTTATTCTTGAATGCCGAGCAAACCATTGACGACCAGGAGAACCTCCTGAACGTGCCGCAACTGAACACCAATGAAAATATTCAGGGCAATAACACCCAAACGCTTATCAGCGCAAAGCTAGACCATTACTGGAGCCGAAAATTCAGAACCACCGCCCGCGTGCATTACGGTTTAATTGATCTCAACCGCAGAGGGGGAGGGAATCTGGAACCCATACGTTTTAGGGAGGCCGGCTATACCCAAAGCAGAAATTCGCTAACCGCGGCCCTGAGCAATGTGTACACCAACGGCAATTTTACTTCTGAAACCAACTACCAATACGCTCGTTTTGATTGGATTTATTTGAACCCCGTAACTGAAAACGCACCCTCGGTAACTGTGTTTGGTCCTGCCTCTGATCAGGTGCCCATTGCGCAGTTAGGGGAGACCTTAGGAAATTTTGATCTCTTGCAACGGGTGAATCAAGTGCAACAAAAATTCTCCTACACCTGGGGCGACCATACCCTGAAAGCAGGGGTAGACTTTATTACCAGTGAGCACATAGATACCCGCGGGGGCAATGGCAATGGCGTGTACAATGTCTATTTAGATCAGCAGCAGCTAGACCAGGTGGCGGGCTTAAACCGCGGAGCCGATCTGAGTTACACCGATTTACCCGCCAACCCAGATAGCGTTACCTACGCAGTAGAGTTGCGCCCTGAAACCTTTAATGGCCGTCAAAATATTATTAGCGCCTATTTCGAAGATCGCTGGCAGGTGAATCGCAAGCTAACACTTAGCCTGGGCCTGCGCTATGATTTTGACAACCTTTCAAAAGCCGGTTCTGACGACTATGACCTAAACAACATTGGCCCGCGCGTAAATGCCAATTACACCTTAAACTCACGCTCTAGCCTGCGGGCCGGGTACGGTATTTTTTACGATAAAATTGTTTACGCAGTGTACAGTGACGCTTTGGCCGGCAGTACCCAATCCCCTGATTTTTTACGCCAACTGGAAGCCTTGCGCGCTCAGGGTGCCCTTCCGGCTGCAGCTGATTTAGACCAAATTACAGCTGAAGGCAACGCCACGGTTTCGTACCAGGATCAGTTTGGTTATTTACAAGGCCCTACGGCTGATCAACTGGATAATTCGCTGGGCTATGGTTTTGGCGCCCAGCGCACCATCCTTAATCCCAACGGACTTAACAATCCTTACGCTCATCACTTTACCCTAGGGTATCAGTACCAACTGAATGGCGAGGTGCTTTTTTACGTAGACGCTATTTACAAGGCCAGCTTCAATCAATTGCGATTGGTAGATGTAAATGCCCCGGCTCCTTTCAACTCTGATGCGGTAGATGAACCAGCCGATGTGCGCACGCAGCAACAGGCCGATGCCACCCGGAGCACCCCCGTGCTATATGACAATCAAGGTGCGTACACCGTGTATCAGGGAGATACTTTGCGTGATATTGCGCGTAAGGTGTTTATGACCGATGCAGGCGGGGAAGCCCAGTATGCAGCCTTAAACTTTAATCTGATAAAAGACCGTGGAGGCGATAACTACGCTTACCGCATTTCCTACACTCTTTCTCAACTCAGAAACAATACCGAAGACATCAATTTTGTAGCAGCCGATGCCAACCGTTTTGGTGAGGAATGGGGACCTGGCTTGAATGACCGCACCCACGTGCTGAATGCCATTGGTTATTGGTATCCGTTTAAAGGTTTCTCCATCAACCTTTCTACTTTATTTCAAAGCGGTCAACCCATTAACCGGGTTGCCGATGCCCAGGAATTTGGCACGGCCGACTTAAACGGAGACGGGGGCAGTAACGCTACCCAGTACACCGGTCCGGCTGATCGTTACCCCGGGCAGAGCCGCAACAGCGATCGCTTGCCAGCAGCTATTACCTTTGATTTAGGCCTGGGTTACACCTTTGGCTTAGATGAAGAAAACAAGCACCGCCTGGAAATAAGAGCCGATGTTTTTAACGTATTAAACACTATCAACTACAGCGGTTATACCAGTAACTTTACCCAGAGCAACCAGGCTCAGGTGGGGCCGGCAACCAGCGGTCGCTATCAGTTTTTAAATGCCGACCGTCTCCGCCAGTTCCAGTTTTCGGTACGCTATTTATTTTAGTTTGGACGAATGAAATTACACAAACTTCAAATTTTGAGCGCCTTGAAAGAGCAGGCGGCATGGCTCCTACTAACGGGAGCCATGCTTTTGATGGGATCCTGCCAGCAGGCACCTGCCCCAACTCAGGAAACAGAGCTTAGCCAATTACCCTGGGACACCATCGGCCAGCGAGCCCAGGGGCAAAACCTGCAGATGATGATGTGGCAAGGCGACCCCCAGATTAACGCCTACATGAATAATTATGTGAAGCCCATTTTAAAAGAGCGCTTTAACATTAAACTGGACATTGCTGCGGGGCAGGGTACCCAAATTGTATCGCTTTTAATGAATGAGAAACAAGCAGGCACGGCTACCAGTGAAGTAGATTTGGTTTGGATCAATGGCGAAACTTTTTACCAGCTCCGGCAAATTGAGGCCTTGTACGGGCCGTTTTTAGAGAGGCTGCCTAACCAACAGTACCTTGACTTGGCAAACCCTTTTATTAGCCAGGATTTTCAACAGCCTATTGGCGGTATGGAGGCCCCTTGGGGAAATGTGCAAATGACGGTGATTTACAATTCTCAGGAAGTGGCAGAGCCCCCCATGAATTTAGAGCAGCTCTCCCGCTTTGTGAAAAATAACCCGGGCAAGTTTACCATACCTACCGAGTTTACGGGTATGACTTTGCTCAAAAGCTGGCTTATGGCTTTGGCGGGAAAGGAAGCGCTGCAAGGGTCTTTTAAAGAAGATTTGTACCGAAAGCACAGCGATAGTCTTTTTAACTGGATTAATGCGCATCGCGCCTACTTTTGGAAGCAGGGTGCCTCATTTCCGGAGAGCCTTTCACAGATGCACCAAATGTTTGCCAATGGCGAGTTGTACTTCACCTTTAGCAATAATGACACTGAGGTGGAGAATAAAATAAACCAGGGTATTTTTCCCGATTGGGCCCGGGCCTATGTGTACGAAAGCGGCACCATTCAAAATTCCCATTACCTGGGTATTGTCAATAATGCGGCCCATAAAGAGGCCGCCATGGTAGCCATTAATTTTTTGCTTTCGCCTGAAGCACAGTATGAAAAGCTGCAACCAAAAGTTTGGGGCGATGGTACGGTGCTGAAAGCCCAGGAACTACCCCTGCCCTGGCCAGAGAAGTTTGAAGCGCTTTTGGAACGCCAGTTTGCGCCACCCAGAGATTCTCTGGAAAATTATGCCTTGCAGGAACTGGCCCCTGAGTACATGGTGCGTTTGTATGAAGATTTTAGAAAAAGAGTGGTAGAAACCAATGGTTAAATGGCGCCCCCTTGCTTTAGTTCTTTTCTTGGCCCTGGCCGTTTTTCCGCTCTTGGCGGGATTAGGGCAGGCCTTGCTCCAGAGCCTGGGCCTTATGGGAGTTTTAAAGCAAGGATTTACCTTGAGCCACTGGCAAAACTTACTAAGCGAGAAATCTTTTTGGGCCGCTTTAGGCTTTAGCTTTTACATTGCTTTTACGGGCACTTTTCTAGCCCTGGTACTGGCTTTTTCATTTGTGCTAAATCAACAGAAAAAGATGGGGCAACCAGGCTTTCAGGGCTTTTTGTTTTTGCCGCTGGCACTGCCCGCCTTGGCAATGGCTTTTTTTAGCTATCAACTGCTTTCCGGTACAGGGTTTCTCAGTCGCTTCCTCCATCAGTTGGGATTCATAACCGAACCCAATCAGTTTTCCGCAGGCGTAGGGGATGCCTGGGGGGTGGGAATCATTTTTACCCACGTACTCATGAGTACCTATTTTTTTACCGTGTACTTTACGCAAATCTGGCGGAAAGAGCAGCTCAGCTCACTCTTGCAAGTGGCTGAAAACCTGGGAGCTAGTCCTTGGCAAGCACGTTGGCGCATTGCCATTAGCACGCTGTTCAACCGGGGCAAATCGATTATTACCCTTTATTTTGTTTTTGCCTTAGGTTCTTATGAAATTCCGCTGCTGCTGGGGCGGAGCTACCCGCAAATGCTTTCAGTCTTTACTGTAAACAAGCTGCAACGCTTTAACCTAAATGATTTACCGCAGGCCTACGCAGTGGCGGTGTTTTACGCCTTGGTGTTATTGTTGAGCTTGCGATTGTTCAAGATTAAAGCCAAGAGTCTGTGAGACAATTAGGAAAGCTCAGTTTATATGGCTTACAAGCCCTCTTGTATACCTTGCCGTTTGGGGTAATCTTTTACCTCTCTGTGACACCCAATTTAGCTTACCCCCATTGGTTGAGTACTACTTTTACTCCAGGTCATTGGCAGCAATTGGCCCAAAGTGGCAGCGGCCTTAGCCAATCGCTGGGTTTAAGTTTGGTTTTAGCTTTAACGGTAGGCTTTTTAGCCACCGCCTTGGGCTTTGCCTGTAGTGGGGTTTTGTATTTTTCACGCTTCCGCGAAAGCTTAACCCGCCTGGCATTTTTTCCCTTTATCCTTACCCCGGTTATTTATGCCGTGGTCCTGCAATTTTACTTTTTAAAGTTGGGCTTGTCGGGTTCAACCGGTGGGGTGGTACTGGCGCAGCTTTTCATTACTTTCCCTTTTGCCTTTTTGTTTTTCAACGGATTTTGGAACCATCGCGTGAAGCAAATGGCGCAGTTGGTGCAGACCTTAGGTGGTAACGGCCGGCAGCTTTTCACTGAGTTTTTAGCACCCTATGCTAAAGGAGCCTTGGTAACCTGTTTTTTTCAGACCTTTTTAATTTCCTGGTTTGAATACGGACTGACCAGTATCATTGGCATTGGCAAGGTGAAAACCCTCACCTTGCAAGTTTTTCAGTACCTCAATGAATCTAATGTACCCCTGGCAGCCGTAAGTAGCGCTGTGTTGGTGCTGCCCCCTTTAATCTTACTAATGGTGAACCGCAAATTTTTACTCAAGCCATGAGTTTTACCGTGCAAAACATAAGCAAGAGCTACGGGGCACAACCTGTTTTAAGGCAGGTGAGCTTTGAATTAGCCCCTCAAAAATGCCTCAGTATTTTGGGTAAAAGCGGCAGCGGAAAATCTACCTTGCTAAAAATACTGGCTGGTTTAGAGCCCGCTGACAGTGGTGCGTTTTTATACCAACAAACTAATTTAGGCGCTTTGCCCAGTCGTAAGCGGGGCGTGGTGTATCTTTTTCAGGAGGCCCTGCTTTTTCCCTACCTCAATGTTTTTGAGAACATTGCCTTTGGATTGCGCCTTAAAAAGAAGTCCAAAAGTGAAATCAAAAAAGCGGTTTTAGAAATGGCTGCGGCTTTGGGCTTAAATGGTTTAGAAGAGCGAATGCCTGAAGAGCTTTCCGGTGGGCAAAAACAGCGGGTGGCCTTTGGTAGAGCCTTAATTGTACACCCCAGGCTGTTACTTTTAGATGAGCCCTTTGGCGCTTTAGACGCCCATACCCGCAAAGAAATGCAGCAGCTTTTTTTGCTGGTGAGCCAACAGGAAGCCATCACTTCTATTTTTGTAACCCATGACCCTAAAGAGGCCTTGGTAGTTGGAGACCAAAGGGCTTTAATGCAAGACGGAAAGCTCAAATTATATACCTCAGAAGCAGAATTTTTAAAAGACGAGCAAACAGGTTTGCCGCAAGAAATTGCTTTTTGGCATGAGCGTCAGGCCCAAAATAACTAGAGCAGCTATGAGCAAAGACCCAACGTTAGCCAACAGAAATTTTGATCACGTAGAATCTTTGTACTGGGTGTTTACCCAACTTTGCAATGATGAATGCGACCACTGTTACAACAGCAGCGGCCCGCGGGGTGAGCGTATTTCTACCGAAGAGTGTCTCCAAATAATAGACAATTTACCCAGCTCCATTGATCGCTTAATCCTTTCGGGTGGTGAGCCCCTGGCCGACCGAAAAAAGTTTTACGCCATTTTAGACAAACTGGAAGAACGGTACCAGGGTAGCGTAGAAATTATGGTGCAAACCAATGGCGACTTGCTTACTGAGCAGCGCCTGGATGAGATGATTGAAAAGGGGGTAACCCGCTTTGATATTGCCAGTATAGATCGCTACCATAAAAAAGCCGGAGCCCGTTTGGATGAGTTGGCCAAAATATTTAAAAGCCGGGGCGTGAACGGTATGGATAGCGACCCACTGATTAAGAAAGACAATTACGTACGGGGCAAAAAGCTGAGTTGGGGCCATTGGGGCGCCAATGAAGACATTTGGCTGGGTGGTAACTGGGCCCGCGGTAGAGCTATGGAGCATGATATTTGGAAGAAAGACCCCAAGCATAACTTTTGTGCTTTATTGAGTGGCGCCATTGGATTTTTAAGCGGTGGGCAGGATATTCCTCAAGAGATCTCCATTCAGCTATGGGCCATTAATCCTTGTTGCCCGGGTACTAAAGATGCCATGGGTGATGCCCGAACTGAAAAAGTGGCCGATGTGTTGGAAAAGGTTTCACATTCTCCCATCTTTCAAAAACTAAATGAAGGAGACGCCTACGGAATGGGTGAGAGCATGGGGGTAAGTCGCGCGTATGCCGAAAAACGCGGCCAAGAACTTAAAAATGTTTGCCTCTGGTGCGATGAGTTTTTCACCCATCATTTTAATATGAAAAAAATGCAGGCTCTGGGAGGCGAGCGTCCGGAAGAGGAGCAATACCGCCCTAAAAAGCAGGCTTTCAAGGTGAGTATAAAACCCAAACAAACGGATTAACACCGCTACGGTAAGAGCGAAAAAAAGCCAGCTAAATCAGTTTTAGCTGGCTTTTGATTTATAGATGAGTTCAGGGAATTAGAAACTATCCCACATGGCTTCCCATTTTACTTCGCTTGGGGTAATACTCATAACGGGAATTTCACTGTGGTACAACATGGCTTGCACGTCTGTTCCCAGGAAGTAATCGGTTAAGTCCCGTTTACGGTCGTCCTCGGTTATAATAATGAGATCTGCGTCATTGTCATAGGCATACTTTAAGGTATTGCGCACCACGCCTTTATTTTCAGTGGGCTCTATCAATTCAGCGGTGCAGGTAACGCCATGGTCTGAAATAAATTTCTCCACCTGCTTCAAGTGGGCCCGCATTACTTTGGCCTCATCCGGCTCTGTGTTCACCGATACAATCTTAATTTGCGAGTTAAATAACCGCGCATAATGCAGGGCCGGGCCTACTTTTTCCTTAGATCTTCGGTCTAGAACCAAGGGGAAGATGATGGTGTCAATTTGCTCAGGTTTGCGCACGCCTTTAACCGTAACCACCGGAGGTTGAACCAAGGTAGCCGTACGGTAGGCATTGCTGCCAATAAAGCGTTTGCGGAGGTTCTGGGGTTTACCATTGGTACCCATTACCACTAAATTGGTTTCCAGTAATTCACTTACCCGTGCCACCTCTTCATACACCACGCCTTGCGCTACCATGGTTTTAATTGGGTTGCTGGCTTTGGGCTCGTACTCTTTGGCTATTTCTTTAAGTTTAGTGCTCACTTCCTTTTTAAGGGCTTCTTCATTGCTAGCGCTTTTGCTGCTAAACATGCGTTTAAAAAACCCATTGTTTTCTTCAATTACGGTAAGTAAGGTAAGTTCAGAATTGTCAGTGGCCCGCGCAAAAACTATTGCCTGGTCTAAAGCCAAAAGGGACTGCTCTGAAAAACCGATGGGAACTAAAATCTTAAAAGTATCAGCCATTTTTCTATTTATTTGCTGCAAATTTAGCAGAAACCCCCTCATAAAAAAGTGTCTTGAAAAAATCAGAGCTCATAATTAACCCCAATGGTAGTGTTTATCACTTAAATCTTACAAATGGAGAATTGGCTACCCGCATTATCACGGTGGGTGACCCCGATCGTGTTTCAGCAGTAACCCGCCATTTTGATGAGATTTACCTAACCCGCAGTAGCCGTGAATTTACAACGGTTACGGGCAGGCTGGGAAAAACCGACCTAAGTGTGGTGAGCACCGGAATAGGCACCGATAATATTGACGTGGTTTTAAACGAGTTGCAACTAGTCAATTCGATTGATTTGCGTTCACGCGAACCACTTAAAAACCCACCACAATTACAGGTGGTGCGCTTAGGTACTAGCGGTGCTATTCAAAAAGACATTCCCATTGATAGCTTGGTTATTAGCGAATCGGCTTTAGGTTTTGATGGGCTTTTAGGCTTTTACCAACAAGATTTTGAGCAACCCGATTTGGGTTTAAAAGACCTACCGCGCCCTTTTTGGGTTCATGCCTCTCAATCCCTCCTAGACCGGTTTGCCTCGGTTACGCCCCACCGTGGGGTAACCGTTACTGCGGCCGGTTTTTACGCGCCTCAAGGGCGAAGTCTGCTGGCCCCCGCAAGCTACCCTAATCTTATGGAGCACTTTTCGGCCTTGAGCCTAAATGGCCAACGCCTTACTAACCTGGAGATGGAAACGGCCGGAATTTATGGCCTGGGTAGTATCCTGGGAATGCACACCCTAAGCATATCGGCCATTTTAGCCAACCGTATCACCGGGGCGTTTAGCACCCAAGCACAAAAAACGGTGGACGGTATGATTGAAAAGGCCTTGGCGTGTTTTAGCGCGCCACGTTAACACTGCGCGTTTCGCGGATTACCGTAATTTTCACCTGCCCTGGGTAGGTCATTTCATTTTGGATTTTCTGACTGATGTCGTAGCTGATTTTAGCCGCTTCTGCGTCATTTACTTTTTCACAGTCTACCATTACCCGCAACTCGCGGCCGGCTTGCACTGCGTAGGCTTGAAGCACCCCTTTTTGCCCCAGAGCAAGGTTTTCAAGATCTTTTAGCCTTTGAATGTACGATTCGGCAATTTGTCTGCGCGCGCCTGGGCGAGCTCCTGAAATACCATCACAAACCTGCACGATGGGCGAGATGAGGTTGCTCATTTCAATCTCATCGTGGTGGGCGCCAATGGCATTGCACACTTCCGCTTTTTCTCCGTATTTCTCGGCCATTTTCATCCCTAGAATGGCGTGAGGAAGCTCACTTTCCTCACTAGGCACTTTGCCAATGTCGTGAAGCAGGCCAGCTCTCTTGGCCAGTTTAGGGTTGAGGCCTAACTCAGCCGCCATAGTGCCGCATAGGTTGGCAACTTCGCGCGAGTGCTGCAACAGATTTTGGCCGTAACTGCTGCGGTATTTCATGCGACCAACCATGCGCACCAACTCGGGGTGGAGCGCGTGGATGCCTAAATCAATGGTAGTGCGTTTACCCACCTCAAAAATCTCTTCTTCAATTTGCTTTTTCACTTTGGCGCAAACCTCTTCAATACGAGCGGGGTGAATACGGCCATCGGTTACCAGGCGGTGCAGCGCCAGACGGGCAATTTCTCTGCGCACTGGATCAAAGCAGCTGAGGATGATGGCCTCGGGAGTGTCGTCCACAATAATTTCAACGCCAGTAGAGGCTTCTAGCGCCCTGATGTTTCGCCCTTCTCTACCAATGATGCGACCCTTTACGTCATCATTTTCAATGTTGAAAACGCTTACGCTATTTTCTACCGCTTGTTCAGTGGCCACTCTTTGAATGGTTTGAATCACCACTTTACGGGCTTCCTGACTAGCCGAAAGTTTGGCTTCCTCCAGTGTGGTTTGAATAAAGGCGGCTGCATCGGTTTTGGCCTCTTCTTTCAGGGCCTCCAGCAATTGGTTTTTAGCGTCTTCGGGCGACAGACCCGAAATCACTTCCAGTTGCTCTACCTGCTTGCGGTGCATTTTTTCCAGCTCTTTTGCTTTTAAATCAGCCAGCTCTAGTTTTTTATTGAGCTCTTCGCGCGTGTTTTTATTCTCGCGGTATTGGCGCTTGTTGTCTTCTGCGTATTTGTTGTTTTTGGCTTCGCGTTCTTTCAGGCTATTGGTGCGATCATTGAGTTTTTGCTCGCGCTTTTGAATCACCTTTTCATGCTCGCTTTTAAGCTCTAAGAACTTCTCTTTGGCCTGTAAAATTTTATCTTTTTTTATGGCTTCGGCCTCTTTTTCGGCCTCTTTAATAAGCGTAGAAGCTTTCTTCTTTTCTTGACTTTTGGTAATGAGCAGGCTTATGCTAAAGCCGGCTGCTAAGGCTACTAAGCCTACAATTATTGTTGTTATATCCATGGTTACTAGTAGGTTAATAAAAATAAAAACCCGCACCCTTTTCTCGGTTTTGTCTAAACTCCGTTTAGACAGGATCGGAGTTTACCAAACAATTTCGGCCTTCCACTCTAAGGAGGCTTGGCCTAGAAAGCTTGAGCTAAACTCCTATTAATGTAAGTGTTGAGTTTAGCAAACACACAAGATTAAGGATGCGGGAAAAAAATGTAAAGAACGTTTTGGCCTATTGTATGGCCTTTTCAATTTTGTTTTCCAGTTGCGCCAACGCTTCGCTCACCCAGCGGCCGTCTACCAACTCTTCTTGTTGGTTTTTTTCCAACCTACTGGCCAACTGTAAGGCGCACATGGCTAAAAGGTCTTGCTTATCACGCACGGCATAGCCTTCTTCGTACTTTTTTAAAGTAGCGTCAATGCTTTTTGCTGCAGCCCGTATGCTCTCCTCTTCACTCCTGCGAATGGTTAGAGGATAAACCCGGTCAGCAATGTTTACCTTTATTTTCAGGAAGTCGTTCAAAAGCCTGCAACTTCAATTTATTCGTTAAGTGATGCTATGCATCGGTCAATTTCCCGCATAAGGGAACCTAATTTTGCTTTGGTTAGCTCAGCATCTTCACCACCAGATTGAAGCCCTTGCGCTAACTTGGCATTGTTAAGTTCACCTCTTAATTTTTGGAGTTCTTTTTCTTTAAAAGCATCAGCCTCTTGCCACTGCGCCAATTCTTCCCGCAACTTTTGGTTCTCTTTGCGTAAAAGTTGATGCTCGGTAATAAGGGCATTCAGCAAGCTTTCCAGCTTTTTTAACCGAACTTTGATGTCTTTCATAGAAGATTTACTCCAACAGTCAAAATTAGAAAGGCAGAATGGTATTTCAAATTAAATTGCGGCCTAAAGCAAAAATAGGGCAAAGTACTTGGCTAAAACCTTCGCACTAAACTCGTTTTAAATACCGTATTTTAGCCTTCTCGTATTAGCAAACCCTTTAAGTATTAGCTATTTTCATGATTAAGGTATTTTGGCTCGCCTTTGTTTTTTCCATGGCCTGTAGTTTAGGTCAGGCGCAATCCTATCCGCAAGATTATTTTCAGTCGCCCTTGCCCGCGCCACTTGTTTTATCAGGCACTTTTGGGGAGCTGCGCGGCAACCATTTTCACTCAGGCATTGACTTAAAAACCAAGGGTAAAGTAGGCATGCCCATTTTGGCTATTGCCGATGGCTACGTGAGCCGGGTAAAAGTATCGCCTTACGGTTTTGGCCGGGCGCTCTACGTGGTACACCCCAATGGCTACACCAGCGTGTACGCCCACTTAAAAAGTTTTGCACCTGAAATTGAAGCGTACTTAAAAGATCAGCAACAGCGCAAGCAAAAAAATGAAGTCAACCTTTTTCCGGACGCAGGAAAATTCGCTTTCTCAAAAGGTGATACCATTGCCTTTAGCGGAAATAGTGGCGGCAGTGGCGGTCCGCATTTGCATTTTGAAATACGGGATACCCGCACCGAAAAAATCATTAACCCCTTGCTGTTCGGTTATGAAATTGAAGACACCCGTCACCCTAGTCTGGGTGATTTAATGGTCTATGAATTTGAAGAGCAAGAGCTGGTATCGAGCGAAAGCTATAAACTTCTGGACCGTGGAGAGGGACAGTATGCCCTGGCCGGAAACAGCACACTAGAGGTGAATTACCTTCCTGCCTTTGGTATTGAAGCCTTTGATCGGCAAAATGGAGCCTGGAACAAAAACGGAGTGTACCGCATAGAGCTCTTCTTAAATGACGAACTCTGTTATGATTTTAAAATGGAAACTTTCGCTTTCGCGGAAACGCGTTACATCAATAGTCACATAGATTACGGCTTAAAAGACTGTTGCCGCAAAACGGTGAATCGTTTGTATTTGGAGCCCAACAATCAATTAAGCGTGTATCAGACTACGCCCAAAATGAACTTGCCGCAATTGCCCATAGATAGCGCTAAAGAAGTCTACATCCGCGTAAGCGATGCCGCTGAGAACCAAAGTGAGGTGCGCTTTACCGTTAAACGTACGGCCCCCTTAAATGAATTACCCCAAGTCGATGCCAGCCTTCCCTTGTTTGCTTACAATCAAACCAACTTTTTTAAGAAAGAGCAAATTGAGTTAAGCATGCCGGCAGGCGCCTTGTACCGCGATGTGTATTTTGAGTACAGCCGCAGCAAAGCTTGCGCTGATTGCCTCTCTGAAATACATCAGGTGGGTTTTAGCACCATACCGGTACAGAAATATTTCACCTTAAAATTAAAGGCCAGCGCAGTGCCGCCCAAGGTAGACCCCAGCAAGCTATGTGTGGTAAGCTTGCGTGAAGGAAATATTGTTGATTATGAGGGCGGGACCTACAAAAACGGCTGGGTAAGTACCCGCACCCGTCAGTTTGGGCAGTTTGCCTTAGCGGCCGATAGCACTCCACCGGATTTACGACCGCTTAATTTTAAAAGTGGCAGTACGGTAAGCAGCAGAATTGACCTCTTGACCCTTAAGGTTTCTGACAACTTAAGCGGGGTGGAAAAATACAACGCCTACGTGAATGATAGCTGGACCCGCCTGTATTTTGATGCCAAAAATGATGAGCTACAGTTGCGAGAAGAAGACCTGCCTGATGAACCAGGAACTTACACCTTAAAACTTGTGGTAGAAGATGATCGAGAAAATCAAACGATACAATCCTATAAAATTATCCGCCCTTAGGCGCTAATTTCACACCTTTGCCGTTCAGGTATACGCATGAAGAAAATTTATATCCTCCTTTGTCTTGTGGGTTTTGCCTTGTGGGGGCAGGAAAAAAAGCCGGCTCCCGTGCAAATTAGTGGGGTGGTGATTACGGCCGACAGTCTGCCTAGGTACATCCCCTACGCCAACGTGGTGCTTAAAAAGCGCAAAAAAGGCACCATGACCAATGCCGAGGGATTCTTCTCTTTGCCGGCCATGCCAGGAGATACCATTGAAGTGAGTGTGGTGGGTTTTAGAAAAGAATACCTGGCCATACCCGATACCCTGGAGAATAACGGCTATTTAGCCCGGGTGGTGATGCAAAGAGATACCCTAATGCTGGAGCCGGTGACACTTTATCCCTGGCCCACCCCTGAAAATTTTAAAGAAGCCTTTTTAGCCACAAATGTACCCACCACGCAAGAGGACATTGCCATGCGCAATTTGGCCATTCAAGAGTTAAAAGCCCGCGCCAAAGAAATGGGCTTTAGTGCCGATGAGGTGCAGGATTTTGCCATTTCTATGCAAAACCAAGCTATTTATGATTACGGGTCAGACCAAATTTGGTCAGACGGGGGTACTGCCATTTTAGGGCGTTTAAGCGATCCTTTTGCCTGGGCACGTTTTTTCAAATCACTCAAAAAAGAAGAATAATTGACTGCGCTTCGCTTTCGCTTTACCACAGTTTATAAAATTTGTTTTGTCCTTTTTTTGAGCTTGAGCGGTTGGGGCCTTTTGGGTCAAGACCAAAAACCAGAAAGCAAAGCCACTAAAAATACGCGCATTAGCGGTACCGTTACAGATTTAGACGGTAAACCACTGGAGGCCGTAGAAGTTACCGTGGGCTCTTTCTACACTTTAACCAATGAGCAGGGGACTTACTCCATGGAGATTAACCCCGGCAAAAACCTTACGGCCTTTTTTACCCTCTACGGTTACACGCCAGACACTACGGTGTTTTCAATAGAGAAGGGCGGGCAACTTACTCTGGATAAACAACTAGAGCTCTTCCTAAACATTTTAGAAGACGCTGAGATCATCGACAAGAAGTCACGGTTTGAGAGTCAGATTTCGGTAAAAGCCAAAGACCTGGAAACATTTGTGGGCCCCGGCTCCAGTGTAGAGGGAATCATTAAAACCCTACCCGGGGTGAGTAGCTACAATGAGCTAAGTTCCCAGTACTCGGTGCGGGGGGGTAACTTTGATGAAAACCTGGTGTACGTTAACGGTATAGAGATTTACCGCCCCTTTTTGGTGCGCAACGGGCAGCAAGAAGGCCTCAGTTTTATTAACTCGGCCATGGTGCAGGATATTGATTTTTCGGCTGGTGGTTTTGAGGCGCGTTACGGAGATAAAATGTCATCTGTTCTGGATATAACCTACCGCAGGCCCAGTCAGTTTAGCCTTACGGCCGAAGGTAGCCTTATGGGCGGCAATCTGGTGTACGGTGATGCTTTTGCTAAAGATCGGTTGAATGTGTTGGTGGGTGCCCGCTACCGTACCAACCAATTAATTTTGGGCACCTTAGATACCGATGCTGATTTTAGACCACAATTTACCGATGTGCAGGCCTACTTCACCTACGCCCTTACTGACGAATGGGACCTTACTTTTTTAGGGAATTTTGCCCGGAATCTCTATGAGGTAATTCCCAGCAGCCGAACCACTGATTTTGGTACTTTCCAGGAATCCCTGCGCCTAAACGTTTTTTTTGACGGTCGTGAAGATTATGATTTCACCACCCGCTTTGGGGCGCTGGGCGCAAGCTACCAGCCCAGTAAGAACTTGCAATTAAATTTTAACACCTCGGCCTATCAAAGTACCGAGCAAGAGTATTTTGATGTGGTGGGGGCTTATCGTTTAGGGGAGCTCAACCGAAATTTAGGCAGTGATGATTTCGGGGAAATTTCTTTTACCCGCGGGGTAGGTGGTTTTCAAAACTATGCCCGTAATAATTTGGATGCCATCGTGTTAAACTTAAACCACACCGGTATTTACGATAAAGATGATGTGACCTGGCGCTGGGGCGCTAAAGTGCAGTATGAAGATATTGTAGACCGTTACAAGGAGTGGGAGCGCATTGACTCAGCGGGCTTTAATGTGCCCAACCAAAGCGGATTCAGTTATGACTCCTTAGTACAAACGGGCCCTAACGGAGGGCTGGTGTACAGTTCCATCAAGCCGGAAGATTCCATTCGGCTTTTTGAAAGCTTTGAAAGTGATGTTTCGGTGCAATCCTTAAGGGTGACCGGCTACTTAGAGCGCTCCCAAATTTTTGATTCAAAAATAGGCGACCTGTTTTTAAATACCGGTATCCGCACGCATTACTGGAATTTCAACAACCAAAATGTGATCAGTCCGCGGGCCAGCTTCAGCTGGAAACCCAACTGGAAAAAAACCGATATGGTTTTCAGATTATCCAGTGGTTTTTACTACCAACCGCCCTTTTACCGCGAGATGCGTAATCTGGAAGGTGGGCTCAATGAGAACATCCGCGCCCAGCGAAGTATTCACTTTGTGCTGGCCAATGATTACCAATTGAAGATTTGGAACCGGCCCTTTAAAATGGTTACGGAGGTGTATTACAAACACATGAATGATCTTATTCCCTATGACTTAGACAATGTGCGCATACGGTACCGGGCTACCAATAATGCCAGTGGGTACGCGGCTGGTTTTGACTACCGCATAAACGGAGAGTTTGTAAAAGGCGTAGACAGTTGGGCCAGCCTTTCCATCATGACCATACAGGAAGATATTGAGAATGACGGAGCGGGATTTTTACCGCGCCCCACTGACCAGCGCGCCAATTTTAAAATATTCTTTCAGGATTATTTCCCCAATGACCCCACCTTTAGAGTGAGCCTTACCCTGGTTTACGGCACCGGTTTGCCATTTGGTCCGCCCCAGGCTACCGCGGCAGAGCGCATTTACCGCCTACCTGACTACCGTAGGGTAGACATTGGTTTTTCTAAGGTGCTAAAGGCCGAAGGCAAGCAATACGATTGGTCTTTCTTAAACAACTTTAAAAGCTTGTGGGTGGGCATAGAGGTATTTAACCTGCTAGACATAAATAACACGGTAAGCTACCTTTGGGTAAAGGATATTAGCACAGCGCGCCAGTATGCCGTGCCCAACTTCTTAACTGGGCGTATTTTTAATGTAAAACTGGTCACCAAGTTTTAATCGCTTAATAATGGCAGGCAAAGGCAGCTTAAAGGTTTTAAACCCCTAAATTTGCGCGCTAAAATAAATCAGATCCATGCTCAATAAAATCATTCGCCTGGCCCTAACGGCTCTAATTTTGGCTGCTGCTGTTTGGCAGTTCATAGAAGGTGAAATTGGTAACGGTATTATGTTGGTACTGCTGGCTTCATTAGTGCTGTTCACCTACTTTAAAAATGAAAATATTCTAATTGCTTTTTGGCATTTGCGTAAAAACAATATGGCTAAAGCCGATAATTCCTTAAACCGCATTAAAAACCCAGAGAAATCTTTAATTACCGGGCAGTTGGCCTATTACTACATGCTTAAGGGTCTCATTCAAAGTCAAAATGGCATCGGTAAAGCCGAGACCTTTTTGCGCAAGGCACTTAAAACGGGACTTAAACAGAAGCATGATCAAGCAATGGCCAAACTACAGCTAGCAGGTATAGCCTTGGCCAAACGCAGAAAAAGGGAGGCCATGATTTTGCTCTCAGAAGTGAAGAAACTAGATACTCGCGGCATGCTCAATGAGCAAGTGAAAATGATGAAGCAGCAAATGAAGCGCGTTTAATATTGGCTGCACAAAAAAAACGGAAGAAAACCACCTCAAAAAAACCGGCCGCGCAATGGCCCCGTAAAATAATCAAGTGGTCCATCGCTGCCTTTGCGGTGCTAGCCCTGCTTGGCCTACTCTTCTTTTTTAGTGTAAAATGGGGGGCCTTTGGTCCTTTGCCTTCTAAAAGTGATCTGGCTAAAATACAGAACAACACCGCCAGTTTAATTTACAGTGAAGAGGGTGCTTTGCTGGGCAAAGTCTTTAAAGTTAACCGCACGCAACTTAGCATAAACGAAGTACCTAAGCCTGTAATTGAGGCATTGGTAGCTACTGAAGACGTCCGCTTTTACCAGCACCATGGGGTAGATTATCGCAGCCTGGGCCGGGTATTGATCAAAAGCCTGTTGCTGCAAGACCGCAGTGCCGGTGGCGGCAGTACCCTTACCCAGCAATTGGCCAAAAATCTCTTCGGCCGCAAAGATTTTGCGTTCTTAACCTTACCGGTAAATAAGACCAAAGAAATCATTTTAGCTCAAAGGCTGGAGTCACTTTATTCCAAAGAAGAGATTTTAGAACTCTATTTAAACACTGTAAGCTTTTCAGAAAATACCTATGGACTTAATACGGGGGCCTTGCGCTTTTTTAATAAACAGCCCCGTGATTTAAAGCTGGAAGAAGGCGCAGTGCTTATTGGTCTTTTAAAAGCCAATACGTATTACAACCCCCGCTTAAATCCTGAGAGGGCGTTGGCTAGAAGAAACGTGGTTCTGGAACAGATGGCGCGCTACAACTACCTAAGCCCTGCTCAGGCCGACTCCCTCCAAGAACAGCCCTTAGCGCTGAATTACACCAATCTGGTAAGCAGCAATAAAGCCGCATATTTTACCTATCAGGTAAAGCAAGAGGCGAAAAAAATCCTGGAGAATACGGTAAAACCTGATGGCGGGAATTACGACCTTACTATGGATGGTCTGCGCATTTTCACCACCCTAAGCGAGCCCATCCAAGCCGCAGCTGAGGCCTCCTTGCAAGATTATCTGGAAAAACTTCAAAAGCTTTTTAACCGGCACTGGCGGGGCTCCAGTCCCTGGCATGGAAACCCTCAGGTTTTTCAGCAGGCGCTTGAAAGCAGCCGCAGTTTTAAGCACCTGAAGGCACGTTTTAATCAAGAAGATTCTATCAATTACTACCTAAACCGCAAGCATAGGGTAGAAGTCTATCACCCCGAGGGCGATTCTATTTTTGAGTTTAGCATACGCGATAGCGTGGCCTACTATCTGAATTTACTGCGTGCAGGCAGTGTGGCCATCAATCCGCAGAATGGCGCGGTTAAAGCCTGGGTAGGGGGGCGCAACTTTCGTTGGATGCCTTACGATCATGTGCTGGCCAAGCGGCAGGTGGCCTCTACTTTTAAGCCCTTGGTTTTTGCAGCTGCCATAGAACAAGGTGCAGATCCTTGCGACTACGTGGCTGCTGAACGCAGGAAGTACCCGCAATACGACAATTGGGCCCCCCGTAATTACGATCAGGAATACAAAGGTTTTTTCACCATGGCCGGAGCGCTTAAAAAATCAGTGAATACCGTAACGGTGAAAACCCTCATGGAAACCGGGGTAGATGAAACCCGCGCCCTGGCCGAAAAAATGGGCATTAGCAGCCAGCTGCCGCGCAACCCCTCCCTGGCCTTGGGCACAGCTAGCTTAAGCTTACTGGAAATTATCCGCGCTTATGCCTGTTTTGCCAATGGTGGCCACCGGGTTGAACCCTATTTGATTAGCCGAATTGAAAATACCCGGGGGGAAGTTATTTACCAGAAAGAAACCATCGCGCCCCAGCGAGTTTTAGACAAGCGAACGGCTGAATTAATGAATGCCATGCTGCAAAAGGTGGTAGATGAGGGCACCGCACGCGCATTACGCAGCCGCTTTGGTTTACCCAACGCTTTAGCCGGAAAAACCGGTACCGCTCAAAACTACTCAGACGGTTGGTTTGTGGGCTATAACCCGCAGCTGGTTATGGGCGTTTGGGTAGGAGGTATTACGCCCGCCATTCGGTTTAAATCAGGCACCTATGGCTCAGGTTCAGCAATGGCTTTGCCGGTTTTTGCGGCTACCTGGCAAAAGCTGAATAAACAGACTGATTTACATGATTACACTTCCGCTGGGTTTGAAAAACTACCTGAAGATTGGGCTAAAATGCTAGATTGCAAAGATTACCGAGAGCCCAATTTTATGGACAAGGTAAAAGGTTTGTTTAAGCGGAAACCAGGTGAGGAAGTAGACGCTGAGGAAGAAGAAAAACCAGGTTTTTTTAAGCGACTCTTTGGGGGCGGAAAATCAAAAAATTAGACCATGCAAGCAGAGATTATTGCCATAGGAGATGAAATATTAATTGGGCAAACGGTGGATACCAATTCAGTTTTTACGGCCAAACACCTTAATGAAATGGGTATAAAGGTGCACCTTAAACGGGTTATTGCCGATCAAAAGGAAGACATTCGCTTTGCGCTGAACACGCTGCACCCCAAAACCAAACTGGTTTTTATGACGGGTGGTCTAGGTCCCACAAAAGATGATATTACCAAACACACCTTACGGGAATATTTTGGGGGCGAGTTAATCTTTAACCAAGCGGTGTATGACAATGTGGTAAAACTTTTTGCCTCCTTTGGGCGCGAGCCTAAAGAAAGCAACAAAACCCAGGCCTATGTGCCAAGCACCTGCAAAGTGGTGATGAATGACATGGGTACGGCACCCGGCATGCATTTTGAAAAAGACGGTGTACATTTTTTCTCTACTCCGGGCGTACCTTATGAAACGGAGCATTTGGTGCGAGACAAGATTCTACCCTGGGTAGAGCAAAATCTGCAACCCGGCACCATTTATCACAAAAGTTTACTCACCCAAGGGGTGCCTGAAAGTTATCTGGCCGAGCGTTTAGCCGCCTGGGAAGAAAAGCTGCCCGTGGAAGTGAAGCTGGCCTATTTGCCCTCACCGGGCAGTGTACGTCTGCGCTTAAGCGGATATGGAACCAATAAAGAAAAATCTAAGGCGCTGGTAGAGGCGCAACTGCCCAAGATGCGCGAGATTTTAGGCCGGGATGTGTTTGGGGAAGATGAGGACACCCTGCCCCTGGTTTTGCAGAAACTGTGCACAAAGCACGAAATTACGGTGGCCACTTCAGAGAGTTGCACCGGGGGTAACGTGGCGCGCTTGCTCACAGAGGTGCCGGGGGCCAGCCATTATTTTGAAGGCAGCATAGTAAATTACAGCAATCGCGTTAAGCAAGAGTGGGTAGGGGTTAAACCCGAGACCTTAAAAGAACACGGGGCCGTTTCTGAAGCTACCATAAGGGAGCTGGCTGTTGGCGCCCGCACCCAATTTAAAACCGATTATGCCGTGGCTACCAGTGGCGTGGCAGGGCCATCGGGCGGAAGCCCTGAAAAACCGGTAGGAACGGTGTGGATTGCCGTAGCCAGTAAGCACCGGGTAAAAGCCCAAGTGTTTAGGTTTGGTAACAACCGCCTGCGCAACATTCAAAGAGCCAGCTTAATGGCCATGGATATACTACGCAGAGAAGTGCAGAAATTTGAAAGCTAGTATTGTGAGGCCCAAAAAGTTTGTATAATTTTGCAGCCCAATTTTTTAAGAAGTAGAAGCCATGTCAAGAGTTTGTGAATTAACGGGCAAAAGAGCCATTACCGGAAATAGCGTGTCGTTCTCTAATAAGAAAAACAAGCGCAAGTTTAATGTGAATCTTACCCGTAAGCGTTTTTACATTCCAGAAGAAGATAAATGGATTACCCTTAGGGTCTCTACTTCAGCTTTAAAGAATATTAACAAGAAAGGAGTATCGGCCGTAATTAAAGAGGCACGTGCCAAAGGATTCCTTACCAAGTAAACGATACTAAAAGCAAGGCATTATGGCTAAGAAAGGCAATAGAGTACAGGTAATTATGGAGTGCACCGAGCATAAGAACAGTGGTATGCCCGGCACCTCTAGATACGTTACTACCAAAAACAAGAAAAACACTCCTGACCGTATGGAGCTTAAGAAGTACAATCCTATTCTTAAGAAATATACCGTTCACAAAGAAATAAAGTAAGATATGGCTAAGAAAGTAGTTGCAACCCTAAAGAAAGGTGATTCGGCCTCATTCACTAAAGTGGTTAAAATGACCAAAAGTGATAAAACTGGCGCTTACACTTTTGAAGAAAAAATTGTAAACAAAGAATTAGTGAAGGATTTCTTCAAATAATTTTTTGATTAAGAGTAATTATAGAGGCTGTTTCACTTTGGTGGAACAGCCTTTTTTTTGGCCTGACGAAGAGCGTTAAAAATGCGCGCGAGCTTTTCCGTTTAAGGCTTGGATTGAGATATGGTAAAGCGCAAAAAAAAAGCCCTTGTGGAATCTCAACAAGGGCTTTTTTAATGCTAGGTATGGGGTGTATTACCTTACTGGAGAATACCCACGCCAATTCTAAAGTTTACTAAGGCTTGACTGAATACTCTGCCCAGGGCAGATTCTTCCATGCTCGCTTGTATAGAGGCTTCTGAGGCCTCACTAGCGTCCAGGAAGATTGTTTCTCCACCGTCAAAGGCACTTGTAAACAGGTTGTTTGAGGTTCCACTGGGGTACATATAGCCGAATTCGATTCCGTAAAGAAGGAACCACTGATCATTAATGACGCGTGTGTTACCCCAGCCCAGGTAAGCCGCTAATCCGGTGGCTGAGCCTCCAGCAATTTGGCGCGTGGCCTCAGCACCAGGAGTGGCAGGAAGGTTGATTTCCAGGTCTCCGTAGTTGACCATCTCCAGCCCCAGCTTAAATTCAAAGTAGGCTCCTAAGGGAGCGTAGTGTTCTCGATAGCTTTTAATGCTTACGTGAAGACTGAGGTTATTTAGAGAGCCTAAATCGGTGAGGTAGGGTGGCTGGCCACCGCCAAAAAAGAAGTCTCTAAAATTGAGGTTGTTCCCGTACACGCTATTAAAAAAACCTATGCCGGCTTTTACACTGCTCTTTTTACTAAAGGCATATTCGGCATTTAAATAATGCTTGAAACTTACGCTGAAAGGCACAGCCGCGAAGGCGTAACTTTCACCTTCATTTACATAGCCACTGGAATTTGGATTGAAGAAGGTAGGCATTAAAGCCATGTCATAAGTGAAAGCCCAGCGCTTGCCTAAATAGCCCGGAACTTCTTGTGCTTTTAAGGACCCTGCGAAAAGCAGGGCGAGGGATGCAATTATTATTTTTCGCATGATTGTTATTTCTTAGGAGTGCTAACTATTTGTAGGAAGTTATTGTAGATAATGCTGCGAATGAAATCTTGAGCATCTGAACTAGAATAATAGTTGTACTCCGCTAAAAGTGCATCGCTATTACGCACGTCAAACACAAAAAAGTAATTGAAAGATTCATAGTCTGGAATGGCTAAATCAGCAATAACAAAGGGAATAGGGAAAACTAAACAACTACTCAAACACAAAGAATAGTAATCTTCCTTTTGCTTGGCGGTTAAATTTCCGGTGGTGCTTAGGTAAGGTGTATCGTATTTTTCCAAAACCCCTTGGATAAAATCATGGCCGCTGTTGACTACATTGTAATTGCGGTGCCCAAAGCGTTCAAATAACCAGGCTTTCATCAAGCTAATATCATTGAAGCGCTCTGTTTGGGTGGGGTTCAGGTCTTTGTAATCGGCCAGATCCATGTCTAATCTAACCTTGTTGGCCAGCTCGCCTAAATAGTAACGATAGCGTTCTTGACGCTCCCGGGATGAGAAGTATTTAATCTCGTCATCAGAACTCTCATCAATTTTTAGGTATTGAGGGGTTACACAAACCAGCTTATCTATACCCAGTGCTTTGTTGTCATCGTACTTACCTTCATCTTCTTTCTGAGCCTCTGCCCAGGGGTCTTCTTCTTCATCAGCCAGTTCTGAGTAGGATTCAAATTTGTTGGTAAAAGCGGTGTCCTCAAGGAAAGGCACAAAGGCATATTTATAAAAATCATCTTCCGCCAATTCTTCTGAAACGGCTTTTTGGGTTTTAATGCGAGCGATTTTACTACTACGGCCCTCATTCTCATTTAAAATGGAATCTAAGGAGAAGCCGCTGGTATCTGGCAGTTCATTTTCAAAGTCTTCTTCTCTGAGGTCGGATAAATCAACCAGATTAAAGAGAGACTGCTCAAATAGTCTTTTTCCGGTGGCGTCCCCGGGGTAGTCTTTATGATATTCATACGCGTAGGCGGTGGCAATTGCCAGGGCCGCTTCTGGGCTGAATTTGTTTAATAGCGCGTACGATTGTTGACTTTCTCCCTCTACAGGCTGATAGCGCCTCAAAACCCGATAGCTCACCTTTTCAGCTTTGTAAACGCTTAAGGCGTGCAAAGCCTTGGCTACACTTAATCTTTGGTAACGGTCAGGACCATAGGTCTTCTCTAATAAAAACGCATTGTATACTACTTTACCATACTCTCTGCGCTCTAGGTAAATGCGGGTATTTTCATAGCGTGCCAGGCGCTGGCAATAGTTAAAGTAGTCTTCACCTACCAGATATTTTTCACCTTTTTCTTTAAGGTTTAAATGCTTGGTGATGGATTTTTTCCGCGTTCTGATGTTAGGGTGCGTGCTCAAAGAATCGTCATAATCATCTTCAGCGGTAATGGGCGAAAGCTCATCCAACAACATGCTGCGGGGTATGGTGTAGCCGCCACATTCTAAAAACTCTTTTTCAAAAAGAATTTCATTAAACGGTAAGTAGGAGTACTGCAGCACGTCCATTACGTAGAGCGCTTCAATGGGGCTGTAATTGGTTTTGTTGTAAAACTGTTCCAAGCCCAATTCATCCGCTTCCAGCTCAAGCTTTTTAGAGTAGTTGCTCATTTGTGAAAGCTGATCATCATTGTTGGTACTGCTGAAGAGGTCGTCACCTTCTTCCACCCGTTTTTCTTCCAGGAATTCATTGATTACGTGCTTCTCGGTATAATGCACCAGCTCATGCGCAAGAACCGTGGCCAACTGAGCTTCATTTTCTACTTGGGCTATTAAACCTAAATTGACAAAAATGATCCCAGAGTTGGTTGCAAAGGCGTTAACCAAAGGTGATTTTACCACATAAATCCGTACTTTTTTGCGTAACTCTGGTTCATCCTTTAGCAGGATGTCTAAAACTCTATCGCAAAACTCAGAGATGGTATCGCCAAAAACAATGTCACCACTCATCAATAAATTATTCAGAAAATACTCGCTTTGTTTGTAAAAATCTTCTTGCCTTTTTCGGTCTTTTCTTCGTTCGCCCTGATCAATTTGCTGGGCTTCGCGTGCAAACTTTTCGGCATAGGCCAGAGTAAAATCATCTGGAATGGGTCCCTCGGAAACTAAAGGTTGGTAGTTTTCCCAGTTCTGTTGGCCGTTTGCGCTAAATATTCCTAAAAGAACAAGTAGCGTGGGCCATAGGATTTTTCGCATGGTTAATTGTTTAAAATGGAAATGCACGGCAAGGATAAGGAATACCTTTAAAAAATGAAAGAACCCTGAAACTTTCAGATATTTGCAGCCAATTTTAGAGATTATGGGATTATTCGGCAATCTGTTTTCTAAAGAGCCTAAAAAGGAGAAGCTGGAAGAAGGCTTGGAAAAAACCAAAAACAGTGTTTTTAGCAAGCTATCCAAGGCTGTGGCCGGTAAGAGTAGAGTAGATGATGCGGTAAACGCTACCCATGAGATGCAGGTAATAAATGTATCTGAGTTGCTAAATGGCACCTATATACTGGAAATGAAGAATGCCGATGAAACGCTTTACACGGCCAAGTTTGTGGTACTCAAATAAATATGATTCAAAAAGAAAGCCTGGCTTGCGTCAGGCTTTCCTCTTTTTATGCCTTATGCTTAGTGCTGTGGTGTTTGGGCAACCATTAGACACCCTCTATGAGCGAGGTAGTGATTCTAAATCCGCTATTTTGCAATTGGCAAATGGAGATTATATTACGGCAAATAACAAGAACACTGAGCTTAGTAGACTTCAATACACTAAAATAGACCCGTCAGGGACAATTGTTGACACGCTGGATATCGATTATCCAGACACTTTAGTTGCCTTAATGCAATGCCCTCGTTGCCTTGCTGAAAAAAATGGCTTCATTTACACCTCTTTTACGGAGTTTTTTAGCAGTGACTCTGCAAGAATTCGTTTATTGAAGATTGACAACAGCACTTTTGATACCACTCTAACCACTACTTACCTTCATAATCCGCAAACACATTTTGGCCATCAATCTTGGTCAATGGAATTTGATTCTGATAGTACTTTTATATTATCAGGAAATGCTGCTAGAATGATTAGCGCCACCACTGCAAAGTATGATCTCATGCTAGCGAAGTTTGATGCCAATTTTCATTTGCTGTGGGAAACCTACGTCCAAGATACAGTTATTGGCCGCTTGGCCGGACCGCAGGGTATGGATATATTGATTGATAGCTTTGGTAAAATTTTAGTTACTGGAACAGCTTATCAATTTCCATTTGTTGGCTATGAAATAGCCTTTGCGGCTCGTTTTGATAGTGATGGGAATAACCTGTGGTACCGAGAGTACAATGACTCCTTAGGGGCAGCCGGTATTTTTTGTGTAGACAATGGCAATGGCACCTATCAGTACGTGCATAATCGATGGGTAGAGTCCACAGGTAGTGTGAATGACCTGTACGTAGGTCGTATGGATACCTTAGGCAATTTACTCACCGAAAACCGTTTAGGTTTGCGCAACCGGGCGCAGTTTGCGCAAGACATAATAAAGACCTTAGATGGCAATTACTATGTTTCAGGGGTGGGTTATTTTGGCAACCATTACAGCTATGGCTTAAAGTTTACCGGCACGGGTGATAGCTTGTGGTACCGCAATTATTACCATGATGATACCTTAGACGAAAGCTATGTGGAAAGCTTTTTTCAAGATGGAGATAGTAATCTGGTGCACATAGGCTATCATATTAATTTGGTAAATCCCAACCGAGGTAATACCGTTTTTAGCTGGTTGTACCGCACCGACAGGCACGGTTGCCTTTTTAACAACTGTGATTTGAGTGTAGAGGAGTTCAATGCTTTGCCGCCTTTGGCGCTGTATCCCAATCCAGCACAAGGGCATTTTTATTTAGACCTACCCGCTGGTGAAAAGGCCACGCTGTTAGCCCTATACAATTTGCAAGGGGCACTGGTAGAAACCCACACCCTTGATGTGCCTCCGGGAGATACGGTTTCAATAAGCAGCCCATTACCTTCAGGTAGTTATATCTGTGTATTAAGGGGAGAGGGAAAGCCTTTGGGTGTAGCCCGTATAATGCTTACTCCCTAGCATTTTTTGGCTAGCTCCAAATCCTTGGTGCTAGGATGTTGCTTATGCACTATTTCTCTGGTAATGAAGGTTTTTTCCCTTAATGAAAGTAGGTAAATGCCCCTTTTCTCGGGTCGTAGTTGGCTTTTCTTTCAGATATTTGCAGCCAATTTTAGAGATTATGGGATTATTCGGCAATCTGTTTTCTAAAGAGCCCAAAAAAGAGAAGCTGGAAGAGGGCTTAGAAAAAACGAAGACCAGCTTATTTACCAAATTATCAAAAGCGGTAGCGGGGAAAAGCAAGGTAGACGATGAGGTGCTGGATGAGCTTGAGGAAATACTCATTACAGCCGATGTGGGCTTAGACACCACGGTAAAAATCATTGATCGTATTGAAGAACGGGTAGCACGTGATAAGTATTTAGGTACGGCTGAGTTGAATGATATATTAAGGGAGGAAATTGCTGATTTACTTCAAGGTGAAACTCAAGCGGATTTTAAGGCTTTTGATGCAAGTCATAAACCCTATGTTATTATGGTGGTAGGTGTTAATGGCGTAGGAAAAACAACCACCATCGGCAAGCTGGCACATAAATTTAAGCAAGCAGGACTCAAAGTGGTGTTGGGAGCGGCAGACACCTTCCGGGCGGCTGCGGTAGATCAATTGACCATTTGGAGCGAACGAGTAGACGTACCCATTGTAAAGCAGGCCATGGGTTCAGACCCGGCCTCTGTAGCCTATGACAGCTTACAATCGGCTTTATCACAGGAGGCAGACGTGCTTATTATTGATACGGCCGGTCGCCTGCACAACAAGGTAAACCTCATGAATGAGTTGGGCAAAATTAAACGCGTGATGCAAAAGCTGGTGCCCGATGCTCCCCATGAAGTGCTGTTGGTGTTAGACGCCTCTACCGGGCAAAACGCCTTAGAGCAGGCCAAGCAATTTACCAAAACCACCGAGGTAACTGCCCTGGCGCTCACCAAGCTAGATGGTACGGCTAAAGGCGGGGTAGCCATTGGTATTTCAGACCAATTGCAAATTCCGGTAAAGTACATTGGCGTGGGCGAGCAAATGGAAGACCTGCAGATTTTTAACAAAAGGGCTTTTGTAGATAGCCTTTTTGGCGAATAATTAAAACACGTAAATGCGCACTAAAAGTCGTAGAAAGAATAAAATCAATATTGTAACCCTGGGCTGTAGTAAAAATATTTACGACAGCGAGGTACTAATGGGCCAGCTAAAGGCCAACAACAAAGCGGTGGCCCACGAAGAAGAGGGTAACATTGTGGTTATAAACACCTGCGGTTTTATTGATAACGCCAAAGAAGAATCCATTAACACCATTTTGGAGTTTGTAGATAAGAAGGAGCAGGGCGAAGTTGAAAAAGTCTTTGTGACCGGTTGCCTTTCAGAACGTTACAAACCCCAGCTGGAAGAAGAAATACCCAACGTTGACCAATACTTTGGCACCCATAACCTGCCGCAGCTGCTCAAAGCTTTAGGAGCCGATTACAAAAAACAACTGGTAGGGGAGCGCCTTACTACTACCCCCCAGCACTTCGCTTACCTGAAGATTAGTGAAGGCTGTGACCGGCCCTGTTCTTTTTGCGCCATTCCGCTAATGCGCGGAGGCCACCGCAGCACCCCCATTGAAGATTTGGTGAAAGAATCTGAGAAGCTGGCCGCTAAAGGGGTGAAGGAACTCATTTTAATTGCCCAGGACCTTACCTATTACGGTTTAGATATTTATAAAAAACGAGCTCTGGCTGATTTACTCAAAGCCATGGTAAAAGTCGAGGGCATTGAATGGATTCGTTTGCACTACCTTTTCCCCACCGGTTTCCCGGAAGAAGTGTTGGATGTGATTAAAGCTGAACCTAAAATTTGCAACTACATTGATATTCCCCTGCAACACATAGCCGATCCTTTACTCAAAGCTATGCGCAGAGGTACCACTAAGGCTAAAACCGATAAGCTGTTGCGTTTAATGCGTGAAAAAGTGCCGGGCATGGCCATCCGTACTACCTTAATTATTGGCTATCCGGGGGAAACCCAAGACGACCATGAGGTTTTAAAAGAATGGGTGCGCGAGATGCGTTTTGACCGTTTAGGGGTATTTACCTACAGCCATGAGGAAAACACCCACGCCTACAACTTTGAAGATGATGTACCCGCGGCCGTGAAACAGGCTAGAGCCGATGAAATTATGGCCATTCAGCAGGAGATTTCAGCCGAGATGAACCAGCGTTTTGTGGGCACCCGCCAAAAAGTACTGATTGATAGGGTAGAAGGGGAGTTTTTTGTGGGCCGCACAGAATACGATTCACCCGATGTTGACAATGAAGTTTTAATTAATGCGGAATACCTGCGGGTGGGTGAATTTGTAGAGGTAGAAATTACCGAAGCTTCGGACTACGATTTGTTTGGGGTGCCTGTGCAGGAAGCGGTAAAAGTTTAATTTTCTCGTTTTAGCTGGGCCATTTTTAGCGCGGCTACCGCACATTCAATGCCTTTGTTCCCATGCGCACCACCCGCCCGGGCGCGGCTTTGCTCAATGGTGTTATCGGTGAGCACACAAAAAATAACTGGGGTGCTGTAGTCTAAATTCAATTGCGTAACGCCTTGGGTAACGCTGTCGCAAACAAAATCAAAATGGCGTGTTTCTCCTTGCACCACAGTGCCAATCACCACAATGGCGTCATAGACTTCTTTTTGGCAAAGCAACTTGGCGCCATAGGTCAATTCAAAGGTACCAGGTACATTTAAGCGGGTAATGTTTTCAGCTTTAGCGCCACAATTTTGGAAAACCTCCAGGGCCCCTTCGGCTAGGGCCTCGGTAATTTCAGCGTTCCATTCTGCCACCACCAAACCCAGTTTGAAGTTGGCCGCACTGGGTAATTGCTCAGGGTTGTAATCGGATAAGTTAGTGCCAGCTGTGGCCATTACTCTGGCTGTTGGGCTTCAGCGCGGGCAATGTATTTTTCCACGTCAGCCGCTTGCTTAGAGTCTGGGTACTCTTCTTTAATAGTCTCAAAATGCCCTACAGCTGCTTCAAAATCGCCTTGCATTTCGGCTACCAAGCCCGCTTTAAACAAATAGAAAGGCACCACATAGCTGTTGTTAGAAACTTTACTGGCTTTTACGTAGTACTCAAGCGCGTCTTCAGGTTGGTTTAATTCCATGAAGGCATCACCAATAGCTCCGGTGGCTTCAGCCGATAAAAGGGGATCTGAGGTAGAAAATTCGTCAAGGAGCTTAATGGCATTTTCAAACTCTCCCAAACGTAAATAGGAAATACCAGCGTAGTAATTAGCCATGTTACCGGCTTTGGTGCCACTGTAGTCAGCGGCTACGTCTAAAAAGCCCATGTGGCCATCGTATCCGTTAATAGCTTGTTCCAGAGAATCTTTCTGAAAAAGGCTTTCGGCATAAAATATTTCTTCCTGAGCTTCTTGCTCTAAGGGTTCTTGGTACAACTTGGTGTAGGCAAAATAGCCGGCTACCACTGCAAAAATGGCAATACCAATGGTGGTAATGCTCTTGCGGTTTTCTTCAAGGTAACGTTCCAGGCCCGTAAGGGAGCTTCCTACGTCTACTAAAACTTCTTCTTCTTGCTTATTTTTTTTTGCCATAGCTTTTACGCCTTCATTTAAGAGCGGCAAAATTAACTTTTTTTTCTACAGGCCAAAGTTTTCATAACAACATCCGCAAAGCCTAATTTTGCCGGGCATGTTTTTAAAAGAGCTTCATCTTCAAAACTTTAAAAGTTGGTCTCAGGCCCACTTTACGTTTTCCCCAAAATTAAACGCTTTTGTAGGCTTAAACGGAGCGGGTAAAACCAATTTGCTAGACGCCATTCATTATTTGAGCTTAACCAAAAGCTACTTTAGCAATACCGATGCGCAGAATATTTTGGATGGAGCAGATTTTTTTAGCATTGACGGAACCTTCCACCGAAAGGAAAAAGAGGAACGCATACACTGTGCCTTAAAAAAAGGCCAAAAGAAAACCCTGCGTAAAAACAAAAAGGAGTACGAGAAATTAGCCGACCACATAGGGCAATACCCTTCTGTAGTGATTTCACCCTATGACCGAGACCTGATCACGGAGAGCTCAGAAACCCGCAGGCGATTTATGGATACCGTGCTGAGCCAGGGCCATAGCCAATACCTTTTTCACCTGATGCGCTACAATAAGGCTTTGCAGCAACGCAACCGGCTTTTAAAATACTTTGCCGCCAACCACACTTTTGATGCCCTTAGTCTGGAGGCACTGGAGGTACAAATGCAAGAGCATGCAGAGCCGCTTTATGCTATGCGCCAAAGTTTTTGCGATGAGCTGCAGCCTAAAATCACCTATTACTATCAGTTTATTAGCCTGGGGCGCGAGGAGGCTAGTTTGACCTATAAAAGCCAGCTGCATGAAACCAGATTGCGCGACTTACTGCAAGAAAACCTCACCAAAGACAAGGTGAATCAGTACACAGGCGTAGGGCCCCACCGTGATGATTTGATATTCAAACTCCAAGAAAAATCGGTGCGGAAGTTTGGTTCCCAAGGCCAGCAAAAATCATTTTTAATTGCGCTAAAGCTGGCCCAGTATGATTTTATCCAGAAAAAGCTGGGGATTACGCCCATCCTTTTACTGGATGACATTTTTGACAAGCTGGATGAAGACCGGGTAGCCAAGCTGATAAAGTTGGTGCATGACGAGGAGTTTGGCCAGATTTTCATCACTGATACCCACCCTGAGCGCACCCGCGCTATGGTACGGGAAATAGATCCGCAAGCCCAAATTTTTAATGTAAGTGAAGCCTCATGAGAAGAGATAATGAACAGAGCCTGGCGGAGGCTATAAAAAAGATGTTGCAAAAAAGAGGTTTGGATGAAAAGCTACTGGAAACCGAAATTTACCAGCGTTGGGAAGAACTGGCTGGGAAAGAAATAAATCTAAAAACACGGACTGTGCGTTTTAAGAGCGGTACTTTAGAAGTTTTCATCACCTCGGCCGCCTTGCGCCAAAACCTTAGCCTCCAGCGCGAAGAACTGCGCCAAACCATAAACATGCGCTTGGTGAATAGCCCCGTGAAATCTTTGGTTATACGCTAAAAAAAGCCGTTTCAAGAGTGAAACGGCCCTTTTATAATCGTTAAGCTGCGCTGTTTCTAGTAGCGCTCGCGGGTGGCAAAGAAGAAGTTTCCTTCAATTTGCGCATTTTCATCAGAATCACTTCCGTGGATGGCGTTGGCCGCAATACTTTTAGCGTAAAGCTTACGGATGGTACCTTCAGCGGCTTCCTCGGGATTGGTGGCGCCAATAAGCGTGCGGAAATCAGCCACAGCGTTATCTTTTTCTAAAATAGCCGCCACTATAGGGCCAGAGGTCATGTATTCAACCAATTCACCAAAGAATGGGCGCTCTTTATGAATGGCATAAAAAGCCTCAGCATCTTTGCGAGATAGTTGGGTCATCTGCATGGCTTCAATTCTGAAACCCGCCTCATTAATTTTGGCTAGTATGGCCCCAATGTGTCCACCTTCAACAGCATCGGGCTTAATCATGGTAAATGTTTTAGTACCTGCCATGGTAAAATCGTTTTTAAAATTGGCGGCAAAAGTATTACTCTAAAAACCAATAAAACATTCTATTGGCAAAAAGTTAGTGAGAAGTTGCTAATTATTAATTTTGCAGACTGTTAGAAAAATCTAGCAACAAACTAAAATCTCAAAAAAACATGAAAAAGATCAAATTATTCGCTCTTGGCTTATTAGGAGCTTCTATGTTTTTAACGTCTTGTGCCGATGATGAAGATGAGGATGGCCTGGCCCCCGCCTTAAATATGGTAGAGCTAACCACTGGCGCTACTGGTGGTGACATCACTATTGCAGAGGGTGAGGCATTGGTTTTCACCTGGGACTCAAGAAAAGGTGATTCAGACCTGGAGACTTTTGATGTAGTTACACAAGGCATAAACTCACCTAGCTCCGTGCCTACCAGTAATCAAGGCAATGATTTCCCTTACGACATTGCCAATGCTGATGATGAAACTTACATTGATACTTTGGTATTCCCTAATGCTGGTTTAGCGGTGGGTGGCCCTACCAATTACACTTTTACGGTAACTGACCGCGATGGTCTTACCACCGAGGTAAGTTTTAACGTAACCGTTGAGTCAGGAAGCACCGCTCTTAGCAGCCCTCAAGCTTTCACCTGGACCCGTGTAGGTGGTCAAGCCGGAACAGGTCTAGACCAGTTTGGATTAGCCTGGACTAGCAACACCGCTACCAGTGCTATTGTAACTACTGGTTCTAACACTACCATGGTACAGCTTTCAGCTGCCGACTTTGCCGGTATTACTACCCAGCAAGAATTAGCCGCTGCAATTTCTGGCGGTACAGCTATTACTGAGTACACTGGTGTTTCAGCCACAGCCAGCGGCACTTATGATGATGTTTTAGCGGTAAATAATGACGGTGACCTTTACTTATTGCAAGTACAGTCTGCAGACGTAACTACAGGCGGTCAAGGTACTACCATCACCATTGACGGAGAGTACAAGAACTAATCGTTCTTTAATCAGTTTTACAAACCCTGGACTCTTAGTCCGGGGTTTTTCTTTTTAACAATACTATGAAACTAGACATACTGGCCTTTGGCGCCCACCCTGATGATATTGAACTAAGTTGTGCCGGCACCCTGGCAAAACAGAGCCATTTGGGCTATGCTTGCGGGGCAGTAGATTTAACCCAGGGTGAAATGGGTACGCGCGGTACACCTGAAATAAGGTTAAAAGAAGCACAGGCAGCGGCAGAAATTCTGCAGCTTAAAGCCCGGCATAACCTGGGTTTTAAGGATGGTTTGTTTAGGAATGATTGGGCGCATCAAGAGAAAATAATTGAGATGATTAGGCTGTACCGCCCTGAAATTGTTTTGGCCAATGCACCAACAGACCGCCACCCAGATCATGGGCGGGGAGCCGAAGTGGTAAAGCAGGCCTGTTTTTTAGCGGGTTTACGCAAAATAGAAACGTGCTTTAATGGAGAGGTGCAAGAGGCCTACCGTCCACAACAATTATTACACTACATTCAGTTTCAAACTTTATCGCCTGATTTTATAATGAATATTGGAGAGCATATCCACACCAAGTTGCAATCCATAAAGGCCTATGAATCGCAATTTTACAACCCCAAATCCAAGGAGCCAAGCACGGTAATAAGCTCTAAAAACTTTTTAGACAGTGTAACCTATCGGGCTCAAGACCTGGGGCGCCTAATTGGGGCCGAATATGGCGAGGGTTTTATTAAAAGTCAGGATTTAGGGCTTAATGACCTGATGCACTTGAGCGGAGTACGCTAGCATAAGCCTCCTTAAATTTTTGGGCAATAGCGGCTTGCCCATACTGCGCTTTGGCTTTTTGAGCTATCTCATGAGCGTTAAACTCAAAGCCTTCTAGCATTTGTTGCAAGGCCCGGCATAACTGAGCCGGCTGATTGGGCTCTACTAAAATCCCCCGCTCTGGCGAAACAATTTCCGGCACCCCACCAACCTTGGGCCCAATAACCGGAGTACCGCAGCAAAGACTTTCTAAAAGCACCACTCCCTGGCTTTCAATATGGCTGAAAAGCACGAAACAGTCGGCCTTTTGCATTTGATGCGCCACTTCAGACTGTGCCATTTCTTGTAAAATTTCTAACTGCGGCAAATTGCGAGCGGCAATTTCTTGCCGTAACCACTCCGTATCACCATCACCGCCAATGGCTAGTTCAAAGTCGCTGCTCTTTTCCGCCAAAAGCGCAAAACCATCTAAAAGGCCCGTTATATTTTTGGTGCCGTTTTGTAAAGTAGAAATATGGAGAAATCGTTTGGGTCGGTTATTTCTGGTCTTTCCCAGGAAGTTGAAAATTTCGGTATTTACAACGTTGCTTATCGGTTTAACCGCCCCACGGTACCCAAAAGATTGCATGGCCTGCCCCAGGCCCTCACTCACCGGCAAAAGCATGGCCGCTTTTTTTAAACCCCAGCGGGTTAGCTTTTTTTCAAACAAACCCCATTGGTAATTGCGCTCGGGCTGAAAGCCTGAAAAGTGTTCAGTGATGAGGTAGGGCAATCCCATGCTCCTGGCTGCTGCTGCTGCCGGATAGGTGACATGCACATGCAGCAAATCAAACCTTTCTCCGCGGCTAAGCAGGAAATGATACCCCTTAAAATAAGCCTTGTATTTACTGTAAAATGGCGCTTTTTTTTGATAGAACACCCGCACAATACGCAGGTTACCATTTTTTGAGTCTTCAATACCGGGCGCACCTTGGGCGGTGGCAATTACGGTTACCGGAATTTGGGTGGCTAAGGCTTCCAAATGCCGCAGCACAAAATTCCCCAAAGTGGGCTCAGCGGCCGATGGAAACCAACTGGCTAAGTGTAATACCCTGGGTGTTGCCATGCGGCTAAATTAGCATTAAGAATTACATATGCATCCTAAGATGAAAACGATACAGCAAGCGTTGTAAAAAGGTAAATTTGCAAAATGCCCAAGCTGAATAAAGATATTGAACCCACTTATGGCCTAACTTCTAAAAATGAAGAAGTGGTTAATATTATTACGCATGGTCTGGGCATTCCGTTTTCCATAGCTGCGCTGGTACTGCTTGTGCAGGAGGGTTTAACGCAAGATAACGGCTTGTATTTGGCGGCCGTTTTGGTCTACGGACTTACCATGTTCTGGACTTATACCACCTCTACCATTTACCACGGTTTGTACAAGGCTCAGCCCAACAGGCGTAATAAGTTTCATTTACTAGACCATACCGCTATCTACCTGTTTATTGCCGGTACTTACACACCCATTGCTTTATTTGTACTGCCGGGTGCTTGGAGTATTGGTATTTTTTCAGGCATTTGGTTTTTAGCCCTGTCCGGGGTCGTTTACAAGACCTTCTTTTTAGGCAGGTTCCCTAAACTGTCTTTAATTATTTATTTGCTTATGGGCTGGCTCATTATAGTGGCCATTAAGCCGCTACTGAGTGCCGCTTCTTCTGAACTGTTATTTTGGATTTTTGCTGGTGGTGCCTCTTATTCTTTAGGCACCTTGTTTTTTAGCTTAAAGCGATTAAAGTACAGCCACGGCATTTGGCACCTATTTGTATTGGGAGGTACCGTGTGTCACTTTCTGGGTATTTATTGGTATGTTTAGGGAGGTGTTCAAAAATCGCCAACGGTTATTCTATATAATGCTGGGTGCCCTGGGCTTGTTTGGCACTTACCTCTTCCAGAATTATTTGGATTTTCATTCAGTAGTTTTTGAGTTATCGGCTCCTGAGGCACTGAATTACACCGCTGACTACCAACCTAAGGAAAGCTTTCCCTTTGTGGTAAATAAAGTTTTTCGCTATTTGTGCAATGATCTTTTTGCCATGGCTTTAATTTACGGGCTCTTTTATGAAAAGAAGTATCTCAGATTTGCCTTTGCTGTGTTGTTATTTGGGCTAGTAGTGCTACTGCCGCTTTATTTGTTCATCTTTTTGCAACAACCTCCTGGTTTCACTTCCATGCTCACCCATCTGCATCGTATAGTTTTTAATCCGGTGCTCATGATGTTGCTAATTCCCGCTTTTTTCTACCAAAAATATCAGCGCACCTTAAATTCTTGAAATACCCCAAACAATTGCAGGTTGTGTAAGTTATGTTCTTAGTATATTTTTGCTCAATGTTTAAACATTAAAACCCAAAATGAGAATGAAGACAATCAACAAACTAATGTTATTGGCTGTAGCCGGAAGTGTAACGGTAGCCTGTAACAGTAGCGCCCCAGAAGAGGCCGTAGAAACTAAAGAGGCGCAAGAAGTAGCTACCCCAGAAACTACTTCAGAAACTTATGTAGCCGTTACTGACGGTGACGAAATTACCTGGGAAGGTTATAAAACTTTTTCTGGTGACAACCACTACGGTACTATTCAGGTGACTGAAGGTGCTTTTAATGTTGAAAATGGAGAACTGGTAGGCGGTTCATTTGTGATTGATATGGGCTCCATCAACAGTGTTGATTTAGCCGAAAGCCCTGACATGAAAGGAAAATTAGAAGGCCACTTAAAAAGTCCTGACTTCTTTGCCGTAGACTCTTTTCCTCAAGCTACGTTTGAAATCACTCAGGTAAAGGTAGCTGAGAATGATACTACGGGTGCTACGCATCATATTGACGGAAACTTAACCATGCGTGGTATCACCAAAAATATCACCGTGCCAGCCATGGTAAAAATGGAAAATGGCATGATTGAGTTTCAAACGCCAGAGTTTGTAATTGACCGTAGTAAATGGAATGTGCGTTTCCGCTCAACTTCTTTTGCTGAATTTGCCAATGTGGCCAAAGACAAAGCAATTGATAATAATATTAAGTTGAAAGTAAACTTGAAGGCTAAAAACGCCTAAGAGTTGATTGAGGTTTGGTTCAATGGGCCCCCGATTGCATCGGGGGCCTTTTTTTTGCTTAGCGCTTAATAGAAATATTTATAAATTTCTGGCTTGTAATCTGCTAATCATGAATACACCTGATTATATCAGCATAAAAAGCTGGAACGAAGATGACCGCCCGCGTGAAAAACTACAATTAAAAGGGAGAGCCGCTTTAAGCGATGCCGAACTGATTGCCATTCTACTAGGCAGCGGCAGTAAAAGTGAATCAGCGGTAGATCTGGCCAAACGCTTACTGCAAAGTGTAGATAATAACATTAACGCTCTTGGGAGATTAACCATTCAGGATTTACAAAAATTTAAAGGCATTGGCCCGGCCAAAGCAATTTCCATTATAACGGCCTTAGAGCTGGGCAAGCGCAGGCGCATGGCTGGGGCACTGGAGTTGAAAAAAATTAGCAGCAGCCAAAGTGCTTTTGATCTTTTACAGCCTCTGCTGGGTGATTTGGGCCACGAAGAATTTTGGGTGGTTTTTCTTAACAACTCTAACAAAGTATTGAGTCACCAATGCATTAGTAAAGGGGGGCTTACCGGCACAGTGGCCGATGTGCGCATGATCTTCACCCAGGCGCTTGCGTTTAAATCAACCGCCCTAATTTTAGCCCACAATCATCCTTCCGGTAAAAACAAACCTTCAACGGCCGATATTGCCCTCACCCGTAAGGTAAAAGAGGCCGGGCAAGTGATGGACATTCAGGTATTGGATCACATCATAATTGCCCACCAAAGCTATTACAGCTTTGCAGATGAAGGCCGCTTATAGTTTTTTTCTTTACGGTGGCAGGGCCTTAGCATAAGCCTTACTTTTACCGAATGATTCTTTTTTACGTTGAAAAAGTTACTCCGCGGGTGCGTTATGCAGCGCGTTTAATTCTAAAGGATATTTTAGGATTAAGAGTGCGCTTTACTACTGATAAAGAGGAATATCTAAAAAGTAAGATTGCCAAAATTAATTACAGCAAAGATCCTTTGCAAAGTGGAATCTATATCCAGGCGAGCAAGTTACTTTTTGAGACCGATATTTTTGAACAAGACTTTAAAACCTCAACCTACCGTAATGTGCCAGTCTTTTTCCTTAGCGGTTCCAATGCACATTTACCCTTTGATCCTTTTGCGGCCGGTTTTTACCTAGCCAGCCGTTATGAGGAGTACATTCCTTTTATTGCAGATAGTCACAACCGGTTCTCGGCTAAAGAAAGCTTACAGTATAAAATTAAGGCTCTGCATTTACCGTTAGTTAATATTTACGCTGAGTTTTTGGCAGAACACATTACCCAAACTAGCCCCAAAACAGAATTTAATCGCAGAACATACCAATTTATTAACACGGTAGATGTAGATAATGCCTCGGCTTATTTAGGCAAAGGCGTATTTAGAGTGCTGGGGAGTTACGCGCAAGATTTGCTTTCTTTTAATTTTAGCGAAGTGTTAAGCCGCACTCAAACCCTACTCAAGCTCAAAAAAGATCCTTTTGAAACTTTTGATTACGTGTTAGAGCTTCAAGAAAAGTACAAGTTTAAAAGCGTGTACTTTGCATTGTTCTCCAGGCTGGGTCAATATGATCGAAGTTTAACCCGCTACAGCAGCCGCCTGCAGCGCTACCTTAAAGGCATTGCTGATTTTTGCGAGGTGGGCATTCATCCTTCGTACCGTTCTAATAGCCACCTGAAAATTTTAGAAGAAGAACTCTTGAGTTTGGAGCGAGTGCTCAAGAAGGACGTAACTAAAAGTCGGCAGCATTTTTTAAAATTGAGCTTTCCCATTACCTATCGTAATCTCCTAGAGCTTGAAATCACAGACGATTATTCCATGGGTTATGCATCAGAGAGTGGGTTTCGAGCAGGACTCTGCACCCCTTTCAGATTCTATGATTTGGAACAAGAAATTGAAACACCTTTAACGGTGCATTCCTTTCCTTTTATGGATGGGACCTACATTTACTACCAAAAGAAAAGTCCGCAGGAAGCATGGCCAGAAATAAAATCCTACATCAAAACAATCAAAAGGTACCACGGTGAGTTTATACCGGTGTGGCACAATCGCATTTTTAGTGAAAAAGCAGAAGAGTGGAAAGGTTGGAACAGCCTCTATGAGCAGATGATAGAAGAAGCTTTATGATAAAGTATGTAGCCCATAATTACTTGAACTTAAAAAAATACGATGAGTGCGTCAAGCGCGATCATCAAAAATTAATTTACGGCCTAAGTTGGTACTTAAGCGCGGTGAGTCCACGCTGGGATGCACTGGTGCTGAACGATTATGATGCCGTTTTGCCCTTGCCTTTTAAAATCAAATGGGGCATTAAGTATTACTATCGTCCTTTTGGCCTGCAGCAACTGGGTGTGTTTTCCAAGAAAGAACTGCCTTTGCCCGTGCTAGACGAGTTGATTGAAATGGCCACCAGCAAAGTGCGTTTTTTCGATATCTGCCTCAATCAGAATCAGCAACCCAAAACGCCTAAAGTGCAGCTTTTGCAGCAGCAAAATCAAATGCTTAACCTGCGCAGGAGCTATCAGGAGATTTATAAAAGTTACGGCACCAATCTTAAAAGAAAGCTAAAAAAGATAGACAGTAAATCTCTGCAGCTTTTTGAGCACGATGGCCCCGATGTAGTGCTGGATTTTTTCAAAGAAACCAAAGGAAAGGAGTTGAAATTGAGCGAAGAGTTCTACCGAAACTTCAAGAAAGTAATGTACCAACTCTTTCACAAAGGTATGGGACGGGTGTATTCTGTGTACGGTGGTCCTAATACGCTACTGGCCGCAGCTTTTTTTATTGAATATCAGGGGCGATGTACAGCTTTGAGTACGGCTACTAGCGCCATGGGTAAAGAATATAATGCCATGACCTACCTCATGAATGAATACATCATTTTTAAGGCAGAAAAGGAGGAGTGGTTGGACTTTGAAGGCAGTAACCACCCTGGCATTGCCCGCTTTAACCGCAGTTTTGGTGCCCAGGATTTTGCCTACTGGCGCGTGCGTTATTCCAATCTACCTGCTCCCATTAGCTGGTTTCAGCGCTAAATGATTCTTTAGAAAATACAACCTTGTCATGCCCCCCGCCCGTTTAAAATACCGTCATCTTTTTTTTGATTTAGACCATACCCTTTGGGATTTTGCTCTGAACTCACAGCAGGTACTACATGAGCTCTTTGCAGACTATGATCTACACCAAAAGCTGGCTATAGAAGTACGGGAGTTTATAACAACCTATCAGCACATTAATGACCGGTTGTGGGGTTTGTACCGCCAAGGCAAAATTACCAAGGAGCGCTTGCGTATAGAACGTTTTTTGAGCACGCTGGCCACCTTTGGTCTTCCTGATAAAGAACTGGCTAAAACCTTAGAAGGTGAGTACTTGCGCAGGGCACCATATCAAAAAGGTTTAATGGTTGGCTGTTTGCCGATGTTAGATGCTTTGAAAACGCATTTTCAGTTGCACATTATCACGAATGGTTTTAATGAAACCCAACACATCAAACTCAAGGAGAGCGGCCTTAGGCCATACTTTGATCTGATTCTCACTTCAGACCAAGTGCAGGTGCATAAGCCACAGGCCAAAATCTTTATTGAAGCGCTTAAGCGTACCGGAGCGCAGCGATCGGATAGTATTATGATTGGAGACAATTTACTGGCTGATATTCAAGGTGCCCGAAATGTGGGAATAGATCAGGTCTTTTACAACCCGCTTAAAACCAAGCACCAAGAGAAACCAACTTTTGAAATTACTCAGCTGGCTGATTTACCGCCTCTTCTTCTTTAGCGGCCACCACGTACTCAAAAGCCGTAAAATCATATTGACCCGTGCTGCGGTTGTACTCAGCTGTAAGTCTCACACTAATAAAATCTTGCGCCTTAAGGCCCTTAAGCTTTTTCTCACCCTTCATGGGTTGGGTAGTAAAATAGAAATCGGCTAAAATTTCACTTCCCTCTTTTAGTTGGTAGGGGTTTGGGTCTACTTTTTCAATGCGCAAAACAGCAAGGGTTTTGGAGCCATCAAGCAAACCCAAAACCGTGGCGTTCACCGGAAAGGTTTTTACCGGAACCATCTGAAGCTTACTGCTATCTTGCTGTGCAAAAAGAAAAGAGCTGGCCCAAAATGAGGCCAGCATGATAAAGATTATACGCATAGTTTTCACTAAGAGTTCAAAAGTACATTTTTACTTTTTGGCGCAAGAAGGCAATGAGCTAACGTCTAGTCGCGTGCGCCCAGGAACATCATAATGTACCAGGCCAATTGGGTAATGGATGCCAGAGCAGCTACCAGATAGGTGTTGGCGGCTGAGTTAAGGGCGTCTTTGGCCATGTTGTGTTCTTGGGGGCTGGTCATGTTTTCGCGCTCTAGCCAGGCCAGGGCCCGGTTGCTGGCGTCATACTCAACGGGCAAGGTTACTAGGGTAAATACGGTTATGGCGGCCTGTAAGGCAATTACAATTAAAAATACGGTTTCAATAGAACCAAAAAGGTTAAATACCCCAAAACCAAATAGCATGGCCATGAATAAAAAGCCCAGTACCTGAGAGCTAAAGCTTACTATGGGCACCATGGCCGAGCGAAGCTTTAACCAGCTATAGGCCGTGGCGTGTTGCACTGCGTGACCACATTCGTGTGCGGCTACTGCGGCAGCGGCCACCGAGTTACTTTGATAAACGTCTTCGCTTAAATTTACGGTTTTATCCTTGGGATTGTAGTGATCAGTCAAGCGTCCGGACGTGTGTAATACGCGTACATCTGTTATGCCATTATCGTGAAGCATTTTTTCAGCTATCTCTTTACCGGTAAGCCCATTTTGCAGGCCAACCTTACCGTATTTCTTAAACTTGCTTTTTAAGCGCTGTTGCACCAAAAAGCCAATGATCATAAATGCAATTAAGATTATTATCATGATATTATATACATTAGTTTTGCGCCAACCCAAAGCAAAAAATGTGCCTGACAACAGGCTAATGACAACTCCTAAAAGAAAATAAATGGCTGGTGAGAAACCATTGATTTTGGTCTGTAATGACGATGGAATTACCGCTCCGGGAATTCGAACGCTGGTGAAAATCATGAATGAACTGGGAGATGTAATTGTGGTAGCACCAGATGGGCCACAAAGCGGTATGGGTCACGCCATTACTATAAACGGTATTTTACGCTGTGACCCTATTCACTTAGATGATGGTCCGCAAAGTGAGTATAGTTGTACCGGTACACCGGTAGATTGTGTCAAACTGGCAGTAAATGTAGTACTGCCCCGCAAACCCGACTTGGTAGTGAGCGGCATCAATCACGGTAGTAATTCTTCTATTAATGTGATTTATTCTGGAACTATGTCTGCCGCTATGGAAGGCTGCCTGGAGGGCGTACCCTCCATTGGTTTTTCATTATGTGATTACAGCTGGGAAGCTGATTTTGAGCCGGCCATACCTCACATCAAGAAAATTGCCCAGGAAACTTTGGCCAAGGGTTTACCCCGAGGGATTTGCCTGAATGTAAACATCCCCAAGTATGAAGGAAAAGAGTATGCAGGCATAAAGGTGGTACGTCAGTGCCAAGGTAATTGGGAGGAGGAATTTGATCAACGCACTGATCCGCGGAAGCGAAACTATTACTGGCTTACCGGAAAGTTTGTAAATTATGATGAAGGCCAGGATACCGATGAATGGGCCTTGGAGAATTACTACATTTCTGTAGTGCCTATTCAGAGTGACTTAACGGCTCATTCGCAGCGCACCGCCATGCAAAATTGGAATTTTGAATAAAGCTGAACAGATTCATATTGTACCGGCTGGGGGCTTTGCCCGAGAAGTGCACAGTATGCTGCCCCATTGCAATCTGCCCGAAGGCAATCTTTACGATGATGACCCAAAGCACGGTGCATTGGCTCTCAAAAATCTTCCTGATAAAGGTATGCTGGCCTTGGCCGTAGGCGACTCCCAACAGCGAAGAAAGTTTGCGGAACGCCTGCAAGGGAATTTTTATTTCCCGAATCTCATTCATCCTAAAGCAATCTTGCAAAACCCTGATACTATTGAATTAGGCCACGGCAACATTATTACCGCAGGCTGTGTGCTTACCACCGATATTCAAATAGGTCATTTTGTGGTTTTAAACTTAAATGCAACAGTGGGTCACAATTGTGTGCTGGAAGACTTTGTATCACTTATGCCAGCCGTTAATTTAAGTGGGGGAGTAACATTAAAAGAAGGCGCTTATTTAGGAACCGGGGCCATTGTTTTACCGGGAATAACCGTGGGTGCCAACAGTGTAGTAGGCGCAGGGGCGGTGGTCACTAAAGATGTGCCTGATGGCGCCACGGTAAAGGGTGTGCCGGCCCGCTAAGAAAGAAGCCGTGCCCTTTGGCCACGGCTTTGGGGTTTCAGCATTTTTTGTGGCAATACCAACCCACCCCCGCGCCAATAAGCAGGGCCTGCAGTCCTCCAAAAATGAGCGATAGAAAAAGGTAGAAGCCCACTGCTTGCACCAAGTCAGCAAAGGCCGTTTGTTCAGGAGGCCAAGACTCTATTAAGCCGTAAATAACCACCGTTAAGGAAACCGAAATAATCAGTGCCAGCAGAGCGGCCAAAGCCCCTCGCAGCAGGCTTTGCAATAGTTTGCGCTTTTTGTTCAGATTCAAGGCCAAGGGAAGCCAAGCTCCGTTAAGGAGGAGCAGCACTGCCGTCATTAAAATAGGCCAGTCAATGTCAGTTAGGTCGGGTAAACGGCCATCAAAAATCCACATGGTGAGGTAGGCGGCTAGTAGGCCTAAGGCACTACCGCCCAGGCCTGCAGCGCTTAGCTTAGCTTTCATGGCTTGTGCTTTGGTTCTGGAGTTCTCGGTTCAGTCTGTTTTGGCGGGCTACTTTTTTGCCCCTGAAAAACATGAACAGATTCAAAAAAAGGACCAGGCCCAGATAAATGCTAAAACCGCCTACCTTTTGGGCCAAAACCTCAATTAAGTCTTGGGTATTGAGCACGCTGTACACCTTCATGATGAGTAAGGCAAAGCCCAAATTGAGCAGGTAAAAACCCGTTTTAAAAAGCTGGTTGGTACTAACGGCAATCTCTTTACGTCCGCTAAAGATGTCCATCATGTAAATAAGTCCATTTTTAAAGAGATGATGTGCTACTACCATGGTGAGAAGCACGGTGAGGGGAATGTAAATGTAGTAGGCCAGTACTGTGAAGTTGAACGTTTCCATAATTAAGGATATTTAGAATTAAAAATTGAGTTACGTTTTTGTAGGGCGTAAATCCAGCCCAAATTGATGAAATGCAGCAGCCCTAAAATCAAGAGGATGCTGCCAACGGAAGTAGTTAGTTGACTGAGTAGTTCAGCCACGGTCTGCAGCTTTGGCTCGGTAACCATGTAGAACAGAGCAAAGCCCAGGTTAAGCAAATAGTAGCCTATGAGTAAGAGGTTGTTAAGGCTGTGTGCTAATGCAATGTTTTGCAACATCTGTAGCAGGTATACCGCACCATTACGGTGCACCAAATGCCCCACTCTTAGTATTACCGGCACCAGAATTAGTAAGTAAATGGAGTAGTTTAGATAATTTAAGCTCATAACTTTAGAAGTTTCAGAAAAAAATGAAAGTAATAGGATAAATTTTTTTAGTTCTTGGTTAATGGATCAAGCTCATCAGTTTCTTAAAAAACCAGTTTTTATCAGATTTTACAAATTGGTTTAGGGTGTTGCTTACCTTGCGGGTAAAATCTTCCAGTTGGGCCAAGGTGTTTTTAAAATCTTCAGCCTCTGCGCTAGTATCCTCTATTTTTTGTAATTGACTAACTGCTTCTATCACGGGCTCTAATTCACGCTTGCGTCTCTCAGCGGCCACCTGTCGGGCAATTTCCCAGGGATCTTTTCCTGCACTAAAGTACTCTTTGCGCTCACCGGGTATCATGTGGCGTTTTACCAGTCCCCAATCAATCAAAGCTCTCACATTCATGTTTACGTTGCCACGTGAAATCTTTAAATAGTCCATAATTTCATCGGCAGAAAGAGGGTCTTTACTGGCAATAAGAAGGGCATGAATGGATGACATAGTGCGGTTAATGCCCCAGCTACTACCTAGCGCTCCCCAGGTTTGAATGAATTCTGCTTTAGCTTCTTTCAGTTTCATAATTCAAAGGTAGAAATATATATTAAACTTTCAATAATTATTGAAATTTATTTCTGGAACGAAGTCGATTGACCCAAAACAAGTATTATTGTAAAAAAACCAGCATGACTAGTAAAATTGAGCTTGCGGCAAAGTTTATAAATACCACCGCCCAGCACGTTTTTCTTACCGGAAAGGCCGGTACGGGAAAAACCACCTTTTTAAATGACTTAGCAGCGGCTACCCACAAAAACTTTTTGGTTGTAGCTCCTACGGGTATTGCCGCTATTAATGCTGGTGGCACTACTATCCACTCGCAGTTTATGCTTCCACTAGGTAGTTTTATTCCTGAAACTTCTGGCCGGCAGAGCCATGCACAAGGCGGGTTTTTTAGTGCGCATGATTTAAACCGAAGGCACAGTTTAAACCGAGAGCGCAGAAAAGTGCTGCGTAGTTTAGATCTGCTGGTGATAGATGAGGTGAGCATGCTCAGAGCCGATATTCTAGACGCCATTGACAGCCGCCTGAAAAGCGCCAAAGGCAATTATGAGCAAAGTTTTGGCGGGGTGCAGCTTTTATTGGTGGGCGATTTATACCAGTTACCGCCCATTATTAAGCCCCAGGAGTGGGAGGTATTACAAAAATGGTACAACAGTATACATTTTTTCAATGCCCTGGCCCTACAAAAAGCAGGCTTTGTGTATTTAGAATTCGACAAAGTGTTCAGGCAAACCAACGCCACATTTATTGAACTCTTGAATAACCTGCGTGCTAACCGTTGCACCGCTCAGGATATAGCTCTGTTAAATCAGTACTACCAACCCAAGGCAGAGGAGGCAGGTGTAATAAATATTACCACGCACAATCATAAGGCTAAGGCCGAGAATCACCGGCAGCTCAAAGGCCTAAAGGGCAAAAGTCATTTTTACGAAGCCACCGTTCAAGATGAATTTCCCGAAAGCATGTTTCCTCTCCCAGAGCGGTTGGAGTTTAAGGTTGGCGCCCAGGTAATGTTTATAAAAAATGCTTCTGATGGCAGTTACTTTAATGGAAAACTGGCCCGCGTAAAGGCTTTAAAACCGCAGTCTATTTGTGTTGAAACTGATGAAGAAGCAGAATTGTGGGTAGAGTCCTATACTTGGAAAAACATCCGCTACAAGGTTCAGGAACAAAGCCAGGAAGTAGAAGAGGAGGTAATAGGCACCTTTGCTCAGTTCCCATTAAAATTGGCCTGGGCCATAACCGTGCACAAAAGTCAGGGGTTAACCTTTGAGAAAGCCCGGCTTGATTTAGGAGAGGCCTTTGCGCCTGGGCAGGTTTATGTGGCATTGTCTCGTTTACGCTCCTTAGAGGGGCTCCGTCTTAGCTCAAAAGTATCGGCTCAAAGTATTTACAGTGATGCACAAATTACCGGTTTTGTAGAGCAGCATCAACAAGACGAATTGTTGGAGCAGCGCTTACAAGAGGGGCGTCAAATATATGCGCAAACCCTTGTGCAGGAGATTTTCTCCATTGCCGCCTTGTCGAAGCAAATTAGCTACACCCGCCAAAAAATGGCCGGAAAATTAACTTTTAGTGATGATGACCTGAATCATTTTCTGGAGCGCTGGCAAGATCAAATTCAAGGAGAACAAGGCCACCTTAATACCTTTGTAAAGCAGCTGGTGTGGGCTTTGCACCAAGTTGACTATACGCATTTCCAAAATCGGCTTAAAGCCGGATGCAGCTACTACCAAAACTTTTTTGTGCAATGCTACAGCCAACTCATGGTGCAGACGCGCTGGCTTGAACAACTGAAAAAAGTTAAAACTTACCTGGGCTATTTGGAAGAGTTGGAGCAATTAGTAGTTCAGCAACTGAAGGAACTAGCCCAGGCCCAGCCGTTTTTCAAGTCGTTTTTGGCTGAAAAGCCTTTTAAAGGGGAGGCCGAAGTACAAAAGTCTTTAGATGCACTGCGGCTGCAGGCCCAGGAGCTTTGCCAGACCTATTTACATGAGAACCCTAAAGATTTATCAAACACTGGCCGTAAACGCAAAAAAAAGGGCGAAACGTATGAGCAATCCTATGCTTTAATTCATGAGGGATTAAGTCTTTCAGAGATTGCCAAAAAACGAGACCTGGCATTAAGCACTATTGAAAGCCATGCTGCCCGGGGCTTAAGGGAGGGAGAGCTAAAACTCCCAGAGGTTTTAAGCCCGGCCGATCAAAAAAAGTTGGCCGCACTTTTTGAGAAGTATTACCAACCTAAAGAAGGGCTTAAACCCGTTTTTGCCGCTAGCAAAGGCGCTATTTCGTACGGGAAACTCAAAATCTGGGAGGCGCATCTGCAATCCCTAAAGAAAGACTAAGATCTGAGCTTTTGAGAATAATAGTCTTTAATTTTTTGTGGGTCACGGCCTCCGCGCCACATTAAGAAAGCCTTTAAGTTGGCCACATTTACTTTAAAGTAGCCGTTATTTTTATTCTTACGGTCCGTGCTTAAAAACTCTCAGGCTAACCTACGGCTAGATTTTGCTTGGGGCGATGGCACCGTTAAAATCTACGTGGGCTTTGGTGAGGCTTTTTAATGCTTCACTAAAATTTTAGCTGTTTTACGAGTATTCCCATTACTGGCTACCGCCCAATAGATTCCTTCTGGTAATTGAGCCACCTCTATAAGCTCCTGCTCATTTTGCAGCCTTTTCTGCATTACCATTTGCCCACTGGCATTAAATAATTGCAAGGTTTCCAATGGCTCAGCTTTACCAAAATCCTGACTAAGGGTGAAACTTTGACTGGCCGGGTTGGGGTAAATAGTCAGGCGAGTTTCCTTCACTGCGTTTTGCTCAGGTAAGCTCACATCATATTTACGCCCAAAATACAGCGCCAAGCCTCCAGATGCATTGCCCACCACCGCATCAATGTATTGGTCACCATTCAAGTCGGCAAAATCTGGTGAAGTACGGTAACCGTCACTCAATTTGGGATTCTCACGGTTAGCCACCTGAATGGCAGAGGGGGTTAGCTCAATAATGGCGTCTGGCCGCAAGGTTGAGCTGGTTTCATAGGGCATTACGCAGCCATTGGCCGTAATGGTATTAAAACCCGTGATATCGCCCCAGGCGTGACTGTTAAAGCCAGCATCAGTGAGGGCAAGTTTAATATCGTTCCCGGGAAAATTTCCGCGAAAGCAAACTTCTACGGCAATATTGGAGGTGCCATCCCAATAAAATGGTTCTGTAAATTGAATGCGATTCCAGCCGTTGTTTACGGTTATAAACATACTTTGGGCCGCATAGGGCGCTTGAAAACCACTTTCAAAGGTGTTTAAATCTTGCGTGCTTGTATTTTTCAATTTAATGGTAACGCCATTACTCATTTGACGATCGCCCCTATCGGTAACAAAGAATGACATGGCGTTAATGTATCCTGAGGAAAGTCCCTCCTGGGCCAACTCATTGGCTCTAAAAAGCATTTGATTGCGCCCACTGCGTTTACTTATGCCAAAAAGAGTTTGGTTGCTATTGCTGCTGCTTTGCGCCTGGGTGCCTAAAACCGCGTTTAAAGTGGCGGGCAAATTGGCCAAAGTATCTAGCTCATCATATTGCACCACTCCTCTTTCTTTGCTACCTACAAAAAGGGTGGTGCCAAAACTATCGCGTAGAAAAGCCGGACGGGCATCGCCTCCTATGGCGGTTCGTACGTCTATTGCCCCAAAATAGTCTGACACAAACACAAAATTGGCTTGTGATTTGGTACCGGTGTTTTCAAAGTAATAGATTTTACCCTCCTCATTGCCTACAAAAAGATCCAGGTCATCATCTTCATCAATGTCAAATAGATAAGGCGCGGCATTGGCTCCTACATCGGTTGAGGTGAGGGTAAGGGTTTTACGGCTAAAATTTGGGCTGCTGCTGGAACCAATATTTTCATATTCATGAAAATAACCACTGATGGCGCCTACAATCATATCTAAATCCCCATCATCGTCTAAATCGCCAAAGGCGGGGGTGAGTTCAGTGCCCAGGTTTTCATTGATTATATTGGCAAAATTGGTGTCTTGCAGGGTGAATTCGGGCTGCGTAGCAGTACCGGTATTACGGTAATAATAAAACTGACTGGAAAAATTACCCCGGCTGTAATAACGGCTGGCAATGGCTACTATAAGGTCTGTAAGGCTGTCGCCATCCATATCCACCAAACGAGGGGTTGCGGCCGTGCCCGGATCAATCATGTCACCCTGTAAAAAGTTATTCTCCTTAAATACAAAATTGGGCTGATTGGGTGCTCCTGTGTTTTCATAACGCAAAATGCCATTGTGGGTGCTGCTGTTATCAATAGAGCCAGATATTACGTTATTGTAGCTACTAATTAAAAGATCGTCTTTGCCATCCATGGTGGCGTCTGCCAAGTAAGGGGCGGGGAACTCATATTCATCAACGGGCTGGTTTGGCGGGTAAAGAGTGTCTTGTGAAATCAGATCAGCGGTATCATTGGTGCCTCCATTTATTAAAGCCGAAACGGTGGTGTAGCTTACGCTGGTTAGCAGCAGGTCTTTAACGTTATCACCATTAAGATCTAAAACAGACATGGCACTACCCGCGTGCATGGTTTTAAAGGTGCTCTTCTTATTGCCGCTGCAAGCATCTAACTCCACACTGCGGTAAATGCCGTATTCCGCAAAATCTCCCCAGCAGGCATCGGTTTGGATAAAATTTAATCCGCAGGGCGCAAAATTTTCATGAAACTCAACCTGAAAGCCATTGCTTTCAAAGCTTAGAAGATCTATGTCGCCATCGCCATCCACATCATCTACCACCGGTAAATCACTGCCTAAGGCTGCGTAAGTGGCATTTCCACCCTGCAGGTAGGTGGTTTGCAATGCCTGGCCGTTGTTAGCTGCAGTGAAACTTAAGGTGCCATTGCTACTTGTATTTTCATACACGTAAATTTCACCTTCCCCCACAAATAAATCAGGTAAGCCATCACAGTTGTAATCGCGAACCAAAAGATAGTCACTGGCAGCTATTTGACTGGGGAAAGCGCTTATATATTCGGGTTTATACCGATACACATCTACCCCGTTTACCGTTTCAACTTCAAAAGGTAAAATGCGCTGACCGGTGCGGTCATACACCAACAAATCGTCTTTACCGTCAAAATTTAAGTCTAAATTGCCAAAGGTGGGGTAGTTAAGTCCCCCGGCCCAAGGGTTGGTTAGGCTGTCTGTGCCGTGGTACACCTTGGTATTAATGATTCGATCAAATGAATAACGGTTTTGAGCGGTAAGGGTTAAGAAGCCACAGGTTAGGGCCAGTAGGGTAAGCTTAAAGCGCATATAATTTACTTTTTGGTAAAATTAAGGATTGCATCTTTTAAAGACTACAATTACTTAGTTAACGTGCATTGGTATTATAAGGTTGGAATACTATATTTGCCGCCTTGTTTTTAAATCCCAACCGCAGTTTAAATAATGCAAAATAAAGGAGTTATACGATTTTTCGCCATTGTGTTTGCCTTGGCTTGTCTCTATCAGTTGTCATTCACCTTTGTAGCTCAAAGAGTTGAAGACAAAGCAGAAGCCTATGCCAATGGAGAAAGTGAATTACAGCAAAATTACTTAGACTCAGTAGGCGCTGAGCCGGTATACAACATTGGTATTGCTGAATTCACCTACAATGAGGTCAAGCAAAAGGAGATAAACCTAGGTTTAGACCTCAAGGGCGGTATGAATGTGATTTTAGAGGTGTCTGTTAAAGACATCCTAAAAGGTATTTCTAACAATTCAGAAAATGAAATCTTTCAGGCAGCCTTGGCTAAAGCCGATGAATCAGCCACTGAAAACCAAGAGAATTATTTGAATAATTTCTTCAACGCTTTTGAGGAGATTAAAGAAGAGCGCAATAGTTCCATTAAGCTCAGTGATGCCAGTGTTTTTGGCACCAAAGAGATGAATGATCGTTTGGGCTTCAATGCCTCTGATGAAGCGGTAAAAGCCGAGTTAAATGCTCAGGTAAACGCTTCCGTAGAAAATGTATATACGGTTTTACGGGCGCGTATTGATCAATTTGGTGTAGTTCAACCCAACTTACAACGCTTAGGTGAAGGTGGCCGAATTTTAGTAGAGCTTCCGGGCGTAAAAGATCCAGATCGGGTAAAAAAGCTGTTACAATCTACCGCTGAACTGGAGTTTTACGAGTTGTATGATGGCGCTGAGGTTTTAAATTTTTTGGCTCAGGCCAATGAGAAACTACGCGGCATAGTTGACAATCCAAATAAAAATCAGACTACTGATACCGTGGGCGGTGCTGAAGAAGTGATGCCAGACGACCTAGAGTTTGAAAATGTGGAAGACGCTCCTGTGGCTACGGGAGATACAGCACTTGCATCGGGTGATTCAACTTTGCTCGAAGATGATTTTGATGTAGACTCGGCCATAGCCAACAGCGATTCTGCAGACTTAGCCAATCGTTTTGATCCTCTATTCCAGATTTTTTATCCGAACTACGACCAGGAAAATAACCGGGCCGGCCGCGGACCTATTGTAGGTTTTGCCGAGGTATCTGATACGGATCAAGTAAATGAATACTTGTCTTACCCGCGTGTGCGGGCCTTGTTGCCTGCCAATATGCGTGGCGCTAAATTCATGTGGCAATCTAAGCCTAATGAAAATGGCATCATGTACCTCTATGCCGGTAAAACAGATCGGGAAGGAAATGCCGCCATGTTTGGTGATGTAGTAAGTGACGCCCGCCAGGATTTTGATGAGCGCAACAATCCTATTGTAAATATGACCATGAATGCGCAAGGTGCCAGCAAATGGCAGCGCATCACCCGTGAAGCCGCGGGTAGTGAAACAACCTCTGAAGACAATCGCGCGGTGGCCATTGTATTGGATGACCTGGTGTACTCTGCACCGGTTGTAGAAGGAGAGATACCTAGTGGCAACACCCGGATTTCTGGAAACTTCACCGTTCAGGAAGCACAGGATTTAGCTAACATTCTAAAGGCCGGTGCCTTACCTGCACCCGCCCGGATTATTCAAGCCGATATTGTAGGGCCTTCTTTAGGAGCAGAAGCTATTCAATCAGGATTATGGTCTTTTGTTATTGCCTTGGGCATTGTAATGATCTACATGATTTTTTACTATAGCGGAGCAGGAGGAGCTTCGGTGTTAGCTTTAGTGGTAAACATGTTTTTCATCTTTGGAGTGTTGGCTTCTTTAGGTGCGGTACTTACCCTTCCGGGCATTGCTGGTATTGTGCTAACTATTGGTATGGCGGTAGATGCTAACGTACTAATTTATGAGCGCATCCGCGAAGAGCTTAATCAAGGCAAAGGCCTTAAACTGGCTATTCAAGATGGTTACCGTAATGCCTACAGCTCCATTATTGATGCTAACGTTACTACCTTCTTAACCGGTATTATTCTCTATGCCTTTGGTACAGGTCCTATCAGAGGCTTTGCCACTACCTTGATCATTGGTATTCTTACTTCGCTTTTTTGCGCCATCTTTATCACACGCTTGGTGTTTGATGCCCGCTTAGGCAAGAAGAAAACGGTTAGCTTCTCCAATAGCATTACCAAGAATGCCTTTAACAACTTTACCATTAGTTTCTTGCAAAAGCGCAAAGTGGCCTATATCATTAGTGGCCTCATTATTTTAACAGGGATAATTTCACTGACTACACGCAGCCTCAATTATGGAGTTGATTTTGTAGGTGGTCGTTCGTACCAGATTCGATTTGATCAGCCGGTAAACTCAGCTGAGATTCAAACTACCTTGGGAGACTTTTTTGTGAATGAAGATGGAACCAAAGTATACCCAGAAGTAAAAACTATTGGAGAGCCTAGTCAGGTGATTATTACCACTAAATATAAAATCGGGGAAACCGGTGTAGAGGTAGAGGACGAAATTAAAAGCAAGCTCTTTGAAGGCGTGAGCCGCTTTTATGAATCTACACCTGACCGAGAGGTATTCTTCTCAGAAGCGACCGGTGACGGAGATATTGGTATAGTAGCCGAAAGGCAAGTAGGGCCAACTATAGCCGATGATATTAGAACTTCGGCCATTTGGTCGGTGTTGTTTTCACTCATAGTAATCTTCCTGTACATTTACGTTCGCTTTAATAATAAGTGGCAGTTTAGTTTAGGTGCAGTGGCAGCAGCATTCCATGATGTGTTGATTGTAATTTCCATCTTCTCTATGCTTTATGGATTCTTGCCATTTTCACTGGAGATAGATCAGGCTTTTATTGCGGCTATTTTGACCGTTATTGGTTACTCACTCAACGATACGGTGGTAGTCTTTGACCGTATTAGGGAATATTTAAATAACCATAGTAAGAGTAAACCCATGCTAGAAGTGGTGAACTCAGCACTTAACAGTACCCTTAGCCGTACCGTTAACACCTCATTAACCACCTTTTTTGTACTCCTCATTATCTTTATTTTTGGGGGAGAAGTAATCAGAGGCTTTATGTTTGCCTTACTTATTGGGGTAGTTGTGGGTACTTATTCCTCGCTATTTATTGCAGCCCCTATAATGGTAGACACGCTTAAAAAGGAAAATAAAAAGTAGAACTTACTTCCATTAAATTTAAATGAACCCTGTTTGTGTAAGGCAAGCAGGGTTTTTTCATTTAATTTTGTAGTGAATTTTAGAAGCAGTTGTGCATGTTTGGCATTAGTGGTGGCGAAATAGTAGTGATTCTTATGTTGGTGGTAATGCTCTTTGGCGCCAATAAAATCCCTGAATTGGCTCGCTCTTTTGGTAAAGGTATGCGTGATATTCGCAATGCAGCCAATGACATAAAGCAAGAAATATCTACCTCTACCGATGATGACTCCCTCAAGAAATTTAAAGAGAAGGTAGAAAAAGAGAAAAAAGAGATAGAGGAAGTTACCGGTTCTATCAAGCGCAACTTAGATTTATAGGCTTGCGGTGAGTTACGTATACATTTTAGTAGGCATTGTTCTTTTGGTGTTGGGGGGAGACTGGTTGGTCAAAGCTTCTATTGACATTGCACTAAGGGCCAAAATATCATTAATGGTGGTGGGCCTCACCGTGGTCTCTTTTGCCACTTCGGCCCCCGAGCTTTTGGTAAGTTTAAATGCGGCACTAGCCAATCACGTAGACATTTCTTTTGGTAATGTTGTGGGAAGTAACCTGGCTAATATTGGTCTCATCCTTGGTCTTACCGCCCTTTTATTTCCACTTAAAGTAGGAATAAAAGCTATACGTGTTGATTACTGGATTTTACTTTCTGTAACGCTGCTTTTGTTTTTACTGCTCTTAGATGGTCAGTTAGGGTTTTGGGATGCACTACTTCTTTTTGCCGGGCTAGTGGCTTACAACATCTTGCAAATTAGAAGTTCCAGAAGAAGTCACGTGCCAGATGACTTAGAGGGCGCTAAACTTATGAAACTAGGATGGATGCTCTTCTATTTAATTGGAGGGGTGGCCGGGCTTCGCTACGGAGCCCAATTTTTAGTAGAAGGTTCGGTTGAAGTGGCTTCCGCCTGGGGCGTGAGTGATCGGGTAATTGGAGTAAGTATTGTATCAGTGGGTACCAGCTTGCCGGAGTTAGCTGCATCTCTGGTGGCAGCTTTTAAAGGAGAACAGGATATTTCACTGGGCAATTTGATAGGCTCTAATGTGTTTAACATTTTAGCGGTTTTAGGCATAACCGGTTTGGTGATAGAACTACCCGTAGAAAGTACAGATTTGCTCACCTATGACTTTCCTTGGCTTTTGGTGATAACCTTAGTACTCTTGCCTTTTATTCGTTGGCTAGGTCATGGGGTTATTTCGCGTTGGCAGGGTTTGGTTCTTTTAATTCTTTACGCCCTGTATTTAATAGGGGTTTTCCTGAAATAAATCGCCTATTGAGGTAAATTGCGGCTAAATTTAGGGGGGGGTTGATAAAAATTAACACACAAATGAAGAGAGACCCCTTTAAAATGATTTAATTTGTCTAAAAATTAATCAAATGCCCATTACAAGATTTGCCGCACTACAAGAAGCAGGCAGCCGTAAGCCTGTTCAAAGGCCCGAAACGCTTAAAAGAGTCTCAGAAATTTACGGTGAATACACTTTCAATCGTGCTTCCATGCGTGATTTCATGACCGAAGAAGCCTTTAAAAGTGTAATTAGTGCTATTGAGAAAGGCACTAAAATAGATCGCTCCATGGCTGACCAAGTGGCCTCTTCCATGAAGTCTTGGGCCATTAGCAAAGGCGCCACCCACTACACACACTGGTTTCAACCCTTAACCGGAGCTACAGCCGAAAAGCACGACTCTTTCTTTGAACCTACCTCAGACGGAGGCGCTATTGAAAAATTCACCGGCTCTTTGTTAGTACAGCAAGAACCAGATGCCTCAAGTTTCCCTAATGGAGGTATTAGAAATACTTTTGAGGCACGCGGTTACACGGCATGGGACCCTACCAGCCCGGCATTTATTATGGATCGTACGCTTTGCATACCCACAATTTTTGTTTCATACACCGGTGAAGCCTTAGACAATAAAACCCCTTTGCTTCGGGCACTTCAATCAGTAGATCAGGCGGCCACTGCCGTAGCTCAATACTTTGATAAAAATGTTAAGAAGGTAACCGCTACTCTGGGCTGGGAGCAAGAGTACTTTTTGGTAGATCGCGCTCTGTACAATGCGCGCCCAGATTTAATGATGACCGGGCGTACGCTTTTAGGGCATGATCCGGCTAAAGGACAACAGCTGGATGACCATTATTTTGGCGCCATCCCGCAAAGGGCACGTGAATTTATGCATGACCTGGAGCAGGAGTCGTATCGCTTGGGTATTCCGGTGAAAACCCGTCACAATGAGGTGGCTCCCAGTCAGTTTGAGTTAGCGCCTATTTTTGAGGAAGCCAACATCTCGGTTGATCACAACTCATTAATTATGGACGTGATGGACCGGGTAGCTTTAAAACATGACTTTAAAGTTTTGCTGCATGAAAAACCTTACGCCAAAGTTAATGGTAGCGGTAAGCACAATAACTGGTCTTTGGCTACAGACACTGGGGTAAATCTTTTAAGCCCTAGCAAGACGCCCAAGGAGAATCTTCGGTTTTTAACCTTTTTCATCAACACCATTAAAGCTGTACATGATAATGCTGATTTGTTGCGTTCGGTTATTGCTTCCGCAGGAAATGATCACCGCCTGGGAGCAAACGAGGCACCACCCGCCATTATATCGGTTTTTATTGGTAGCCAACTAACCGCCACCTTAGATGAACTGGAAAAACTGGAGAAAGGAAAATTAACGCCTGAGCAGAAAACCGACATCAAACTGAATGTGGTAGGAAAAATTCCGGATGTATTACTTGATAATACAGATCGAAACCGTACCTCACCCTTTGCCTTTACCGGAAACAAGTTTGAGTTTAGAGCAGTAGGAAGTCAGGCTAACTGCGCGCAGCCTATGGCGGTGTTAAATACCATTATGGCCAATCAGCTTAGAAGCTTTAAAAAGGAGGTAGATGCGCATATTAAAGAGGGCATGAAAAAAGATGATGCCATTTTTAATGTTTTAAGAGATTACATCTCGGCCAGTAAGGGCATTCGCTTTGAAGGCGATGGTTACGGTGATGAGTGGGTAAAAGAGGCGGAAAAGAGAGGTCTAAGCAATGTGAAAACCACTCCTCATGCTTTGGATTTTTATGTGAATGATAAGGCCAAAGAGCAATTTACGGAAGCCCGCGTAATGAACGAAGTGGAAATTGCTGCCCGCCACGAAATTATGCTGGAAGAGTACGCTAAAAAGATTCAGATTGAATCCAGGGTTTTAGGTGATATGGCCGGGAACCACATTGTTCCTACGGCTATAGCTTATCAAAATAAACTCATACAGAATGTGAAGGGCTTAAAGGCCGTCCTTTCAGATCAGGTATATAACAAAGTGGCCAAGGATCAATTGCAAATGATTGAGCAAATCAGTGGCTACATCAGCACCATTATTTCTGAAAAAGAAAAAATGATTGAGGCGCGTAAGGAGTGCAACAAAATTGAAGACACACGGAAACTGGCTATTGCTTACTGCGATAAAATTATCCCCTTCTTTGATAAAATCCGTTATGCTTGTGATAAGCTGGAGCTTTTGGTAGACGATGAATTATGGCCTTTACCCAAATACCGCGAAATGCTTTTTATGGGCAGCTAATACACTAAAAATAAGCTAAGGCCCTCAGCAAGAGGGCCTTTTTTTATGCGGTTTTGCCCCATTACCTTTTTTAAATATTTGATTAATTTAGCGCAATACGTTATAACTGTGCACCTATTATGAGATACCCTCAGCTAGGATTGATTTTAATCCTTCTTGTTATTTCCTTACCAACCTTTAGTTATGCGCAAACTGCAACTGACGGTGAAGAAAAAGATCCCGTTAAAAAAGAGGTGAAAAAAGCCAATGAAGCTTATGAAGCTGAACAATATAATTTGGCCATTGAGCTTTTAAAAGATGCTTACAGCGAAGTGCGCGGCAGACAACCCAAAGCCGAGATCCTGTTTAAAACGGCCGAGTGCTATCGAAATATTAACGAGTATAAAGATGCTGAGCGTTACTATGAGCGTGCTCAAAAAGTGGGTTATGATGATAATAAAGTAATCCTCCTTAGAGGAGATATGCTCAAGGCTCAGGGCGAGTACGAGGAAGCTATTGAAGTATACCAAGAGTTTAAGAAAGAAGAGCCTGAATCGGCTGAGGCGGACCAAGCCATTGAAATGGCCCGTAAAGCCATTGAATGGAAAAATACACCCAGTCAATACCAGGTAGACCCCATGGAAGACATCAACTCCAAAAGTTTGGATATGTCCGTAACCTACGGTGGTGATCGCAGAGACAATAACACGATCATTTTTGTGTCTTCGCGCGAAGAATCAGAGGGAAACAAAGAAGACGGCTGGTTAGGACAGTCTTTCATGGACTTATACACATCTACCGCGGAGCGTAAGGTAAGACGCAGACGAAGAGGAAATGATGACGATGAACCCTTGAGTTATGCGGATATGAAGTGGTCAACTCCAGTGCCGCTGGATGAGGAGGGGGTTTTAAATACCGATGTGCATGAGGGTACCGCCACCTTTGACAGCCGTAAAAAAGAGTTATATTTCACAAAGTGCATCAGCGAAAAAAATGAAAAACTGGGTTGCGGTATTTACGTAACGGAAGAAGTGGGCCGCAGTTGGAAGGAACCGGAGCAGGTGATTATTGGCACCGATACCACGGCCAACGTGGGTCATCCCGCACTTTCGCCTGATGACAAATACCTTTACTTTGTTTCTGACGATTACAATACTAAGGGGAAGCATGATATTTTTCTGACTACTTATAATCGCAGGGAGAAACGTTGGGCTGAGCCCACCAATTTAGGCTCTAAAGTGAACACTACTGGTCGAGAGTATTACCCAGTTGTGCACGGAGACGGTTTCCTTTATTTCTCATCAGACGGCCACCCGGGCATGGGCGGTTTGGATGTGTTTCGCGTAAAGCTAGGCGAAGATGGCATGCCTAAAGGCGATGTAGAAAACCTCAAGTACCCGATAAATACCAATTTTGATGATTTCCATTTGGTTTGGAAGCCGGGCGAAGACACCGAGAAAGGGTTCTTAAGCAGCAACCGCGATGGCAAAGGATTGGACGATAACATTTACGCAGTTTACCGCACACCTTTAATTTTCAATTTAGAAGGCGTAGTAACCAGCACTAAAACGGGTGCACCCATTCCTCAGGCAGAAGTAACGCTTGATGGAGCAGAAGGCGAGAGTTATACAGTAACCGCAGATGAAGATGGTTATTACATTTTTGATGGCACCAAGGTGCAAAAAGGAAACTCTTACAAGCTTACTTTTTCTAAAAAGAAATTTTTATCGGGTACCGGTGATATTTCAACCGTAGGGCATGAATTGGCCAGTTTTGAATACGTGCCTTCCGCCAAGTATTTTATCAAGCGCTTAAAGCTTAATAAGGCATTGGACCCCATAGAAGAGCCTATTGTATTGCCTAATGTATTTTTTGATTTAGGTAAAGCATTTTTAAGGCCTGAAAGTAAAGCGGCTTTAGATTCGGTAGTGATGATTTTAAATAATAACCCTACCATTACCATTGCCTTGCGTTCACATACAGACTACCGTAGTAGTGATGCTTTTAACAATAAACTGTCTCAACGCAGGGCAGATTCTTCAGTGGCTTACTTAATTGAGAAAGGTATCAATCCCAAACGATTAGAAGCGCAGGGTATGGGAGAAAGAGAGCCTTTTACCATTCCTGAAGGCTATGACGGTTACGGTGCTCCACAAATGAAGGAACAAGTGGGTAAAACCTTAAGTGAGCGTTATATCAAAACGCTTTCACCCGAGCAACAGGAAATTGCGAACCAAATTAACCGGAGAACAGATTTTAAAGTGGCCAGTGATGACTTTGTACCGGAAGGAGGCCTGGATGAACCCGAAGCGGTTGATGCACGCGATATTCTTGAGCAAAAACGCAATGAGAAGCCCGAAGCCGGAGAAATTTACGTGCTAAAGCAAAGAGAAAGCTTTGGGACCGTAGCGCGTAAATTTAACTTAAACATCAGGGAGCTTAAGACGCTAAATGGCGGTTTAAGAGGGGTTAGACCTTTTGAAGGCTTACAATTGAAAGTAGAAAAAGATGGCAATTATGAGGAGTGGGATGCCACCCATTACCAAATCAAACGCAGAGGCATGGATTGGAAAGATGTGGCCAAAGCGCTTGATATGGATGATGATGACTTGGAAGAATTAAATCCTGAGATTGACAAAGACATGCTACAGCCTGGATTTTGGGTACGTACTAAAAAGTAGCGTTACTAAATATATACAAGCGCCCTGCAGTGTAAACTGCGGGGCGCTTTTTATTTTTGCACCATGAAAAACACTTCCTCCAAATATGCCCAACGGGGTGTATCTGCCCAAAAAGAAGATGTGCATGCCGCCATCAAAAAACTGGATAAAGGCTTGTATCCCAAAGCCTTTTGTAAAATAATTCCAGACTACCTCACCGGTAGTGAGGATCATTGTGTGGTCATGCATGCCGATGGGGCCGGTACCAAGAGTTCTTTGGCTTACATGTACTGGAAAGAAACGGGCGATTTAAGTGTTTGGAAGGGCATTGCCCAAGACGCCTTGGTGATGAACCTGGATGACCTGATTTGCGTGGGTGCCACAGAAAGTCCCATTCTTTTGAGTAGCACCATTGGGCGCAATAAAAGTTGCATACCCGGTGAGGTAATTTCAGCGATAATTGAAGGAACCCAAGAGCTCATAGAGGAGTGGCAGACCCTGGGCATTGACATGGTGCATACGGGCGGTGAAACGGCAGACGTTGGCGACCTCGTACGCACCCTAATTGTAGATAGCACCGTAACCACGCGCATGAAGCGTAGCGATGTTATTGATAACGCCAACATTGCCCCTGGACAAGTGATTGTAGGCTTGGCTTCTGACGGACAGGCCAATTATGAAGATACCTACAATGGCGGCATGGGCAGCAATGGTTTAACCTCGGCCCGGCATGATGTTTTTCACAAGGCTTTGGCCGAAAAGTATCCTGAGTCTTTTGACCCGGCTATAGACCATAGCTTGGTGTACACGGGCAAACACAGCTTGACTGAGGCCATAGCGGGTAGTCCCTTAGATGCAGGTAAGTTGGTACTATCACCCACACGCACCTACGCCCCAGTGGTGAAGGAAATGCTGGCTAAGCACCGGCCCGCCATTAAAGGAATTGTGCATTGCAGTGGGGGAGCGCAAACTAAAGTGTTGCACTTTACCGAGCGGCACCACATTATTAAAGACAATCTTTTTAAAACGCCAGTACTTTTTGAGACCATCCAGGCTTCCTCTGGAACCGATTGGAAAGAAATGTATCAGGTTTTTAACATGGGGCATCGTTTGGAATTGTACACCGATGCCAAAACCGCAGAGGACCTTATCGGCCTAAGCCAAAAATTTGGAATTAACGCACAGGTAGTAGGCCGGGTAGAAGAAAGTGCCACCAAAAAACTTACCCTGCAAACACCCTACGGAACCTTTAGCTACACTTAGTTATGGAAAATATGCAAGAAAAGCTTGATCAAATCAAACAGCGATTTGATGAAGTGAATGATTTAATTATTCAGCCTGATATTATTCAGGACCAAAAACGCTACATAAAACTCAATAAAGAATACAAAGACCTAAAAGAGATCGTGGAGCTTCGGGAGCAGTTTATGGAGCTTAACAATCGCTTGAAGGAGGCCAAAGACCTAAGCCAAAATGCCGAGGATGAAGAAATGCGTGAGATGGCCAAAATGGAGTTTGAAGAAGTAGAGCCAGCCCTGGAAAAACTGGAAGAAACCATTCGCTTTGAGCTGATACCCAAAGACCCGGAAGATGAAAAGAATGCTGTTTTGGAAATTAGAGCAGGAACCGGAGGTGATGAGGCTTCTATTTTTGCCGGTGATTTAGCCAAAATGTATACCCGCTATTGCGAGGGCAAAGGCTGGAAAATTGAGGTGGTAGACTACAGTGAAGGCACCATGGGGGGCTACAAGGAAATTGTAATGGAGGTAAGTGGTGAAGATGTGTACGGTACCTTAAAATTTGAGAGCGGTGTGCATCGCGTTCAACGGGTACCGCAAACCGAAACCCAAGGTAGAGTGCACACCAGTGCCGCCACCGTAGCGGTCTTACCGGAGGCCGAAGATGTGGACGTGGAGCTGAACCCAGCCGATGTGGAGATGCAAACTTCACGCTCTGGTGGAGCAGGCGGGCAGAATGTGAACAAGGTAGAGACCAAGGTGCAGCTTACCCACAAGCCTACGGGAATAGTGGTGGTTTGTCAAATTGAACGGTCACAGTTGGCCAACCGTGAGCGAGCCATGCAAATGCTGCGTACCAAACTTTATGAGCAGGAGCTCGCCAAGCACAATGAGTCCATTAGCTCCAAAAGGAAGTCCATGGTTTCCACCGGAGACCGTTCGGCTAAAATCAGAACGTACAATTATCCGCAAGGACGGGTAACGGACCACCGCATTAATTTAACCGTGCACAACTTAACGGATGTGGTGAATGGCGATATCCAAAAATTTATTGATGAGCTCATGCTGGCTGAAAATGCTGAACGCATGCGCGAAGGAGCCGAACAATGAAAAGAGCAGAATTAGAAGCCCAAATTGAAAGAAAGCAGTCGGTTTTATGCGTGGGACTAGACACCGACATAGAACGGATACCCAAGCACTTACTGCAGCATGAAGATCCCATTTTTGAGTTTAACAAAGCGATTATTGACGCCACCCACCAGTTTGCGGTGGCCTACAAGCCCAACCTGGCATTTTATGAGGCGTATGGTGTAGAGGGCTGGCAAAGCTTAAACAAAACCATTTCTTATCTCAATGAAAATTACCCCGGGCTTTTTACCATTGCCGATGCCAAACGAGGCGATATTGGCAATACCAGTAAGCGCTACGCAGAGGCCTTCTTACATAAACTCAATTTTGATTCCATAACGGTTGCCCCCTACATGGGCATTGACTCGGTGCAGCCTTTTTTAGCTTTTAAAAATAAATGGGCCATAGTTTTAGGCCTTACCTCCAATGAAGGAGCCCTGAATTTTCAGTTTTCAAAGTTAAATCGCCAGGCCGGTGAAAATTTCAACTACCTCTTTGAAAAGGTTTTGAAGGATGCCAGCGAGTGGGGCCACGCTGAACAAATCATGTTTGTAGTAGGGGCCACCAAGGCAGAATACATGCAGCGTGTACGTAAGGTTATTCCCAATCACTTTCTATTGGTACCCGGGGTAGGCGCTCAAGGCGGAAGTTTGCAGGAGGTACTAAAATACGGTCAGGCTAAAGAAAGTATTGGACTTTTAGTCAACTCTTCAAGAGGCATTATTTATAAAGATCCTTCAGAGGCTTTTGCCGAAGCAGCCGCACAGGAGGCTCAAAAATTGCAGCAAGAGATGAAAGGCCTGCTTTTCTCCTAGAGTGGGGTGTGGCGGCTAGCCTCGCACTTTGTCCAGAATTTCATTTAGGGTTTCGGCCTCCTCTGGGCTGAGGTTAGCGAGGTGGTTGTCAATGGCTTTTTCTTCTTTATCAATCAGGCCTAGAAGGTCAAGGCCTTCATCAGTGATGAGTACATCTACCAATCTTTTATCATGGCTGCAAGGTTGCTTTTCTACCCATTTTTTAAGAACCAAGCGGTCTACTATGCGCGATGAATCACTCATTTTATCCAGCATTCTTTCGCGTATTTGAAGCGTGCTTAAGGGCTCAGGGTAACTGCCTCTTAAAATACGGAGTACGTTGTACTGTTGCGGGGTAAGATTATAAGCTTTTAAAAAGCTCTTGATTTTTTGCTCTAACCAGCCATTGGTGTAGATAATATTAATAACCGCCTTTTGGTAGTTATTTCTAAAGCTGGTTTGTTTTATATCCTCTTGTAATCCCATTTTTGATTCTAAATACTATCTTAAGGCTTAGTAAGGCAATTAACCCTTGCAAAACTAATTGTTTAAACATTAACCTAATGACTGAAGATTTTCTGCACTACTTATGGCGCCATCAGCATTTTACAACGCATAGCCTCCAACTGAGAGATGGCCGGCAATTACAAGTAAAGCACCCGGGCTACACCAACCCCAATGCGGGACCTGATTTCTCCAATGCCCGCCTAAAAATAGAAGATCAAGAATGGGCAGGCCAGGTAGAAATTCACATTCAATCAGGCGATTGGTATAAACATCAGCATCAGGATGACCCCGCTTACCAATCGGTGATTCTTCACGTGGTGTATGAGTACACCCAGGCCGTTTACTATCAGGGTAACCAAGAGATACCCACCCTGGAGTTAAAGGGTATAATAGATGAGTATTTATATTGGCGCTATGAGCAAATGGTGCAAACATCTTTATCCATTCCCTGCGCAGGAAATGTGAAAGAAATTGATGGCTTTCTGAAACTAAGTATGCAGGAACGCGCCTTAATTGAGCGCTTGGAAAAAAAGAAAAATACCATCCTTACATTAGTAGAGCATAATCAAGGTGATTGGTACCTTACCTACTACCACTGGTTTAGCCGTGCATTTGGACTAAAAGTAAATGCAGAGCCCATGCTCATGCTAGCGCGTCAGTTAAGCCCGCAAATAGTGTTAAGGCTTAACAGTCTGCTGCAAACAGAGGCCTTGTTTTTGGGCATGGCTGGCTTTTTAGAAACGGCCAGAGATGACTATTCAAATACCTTGAAGCAAGAATTCACCCACTTGAAAAATAAATACAAATTACATCCACTGGCCTCGCATATTTGGAAATACGCCCGCCTGAGACCGCCCGCTTTTCCAGAGTTTAGAATTGCCTTATTGGCCGCATTTTGGTTTAAGAATCAGCAACCACTAGACTTTAAGTTGCTCTTTAAAACATTGGACAGCGGTCCTTCACTTTTCGCTGCAGAAGCCTCCAACTATTGGAAAACACACTATCGTTTGGGTAAAACCAGTGCCAGACCACACGCGGCCAAATTAGGACAAACTACCGTAAATACCCTGCTTATCAACGTGGCTGCGCCATTTAGATTTGCCTACGGTAAAGCCATTGGTGATGCACAAGCAGCCGATGGGACTTTTGAGCTCTTACATCAAATTGTGCCAGAGCAGAATAAGATCACGCAGCTTTACCAAAAATTGGGCTTTGAAAATAAAGACGCTGTCCACTCGCAGGGCCTCATTGCCTTGCATGAATATTATTGCAAACCCAAGGCTTGTTTAAAATGTAGTTTGGGTATTAAAATTTTAAAGTCAACTTTGTAGCTGTTAATTTAGGTCTTTTGGCCTAGCTTTTCGCGCCAAAAAAGGAGACTCTTAGGTCAAAGCCCATTAACGGCTTTTAGTTAGTATTAATTAGGCTAACTTAGATCTATAATAAACCAAATAAAATGGAAAGACTAAGAAACTATTTAGAGCATCGCGGTTTTGAGGTGTGCAGCCGCTCTGGAGAGCGCATGGGCATTGCCCCGGGAGTAGTTCGTAAGTATTTCATTTACATTTCATTTTTAACCTTTGGTTCCCCGGTGCTGATTTATTTTTTTGCGGCTTTTTGGCTCAGTATTAAAGATCATATGAATAGCCGTAAACGCTCGGTGTTAGATATTTAAGCCGCTTGGAAAATATTTCCATAACTCTTAGAAAGCTCTACGTAGCTTTAATTGCCTTAGGTGTAATCCTCGCTTTTGGAGTGGCGGGTTATATGTTTTTTGAAAGCTACAGCTTGCTCGAAGCCTTTTATATGACGGTAATCACCTTAAGCACCGTGGGCTATGGCGAGGTAAGGCCGCTCTCAGAATCGGGGCAATTGTTTACCGCTTTCCTTATCATAAGCAGTTTTGGTATTTTCGCCTACGGTTTTTCGCTGTTGGCGCAATCTGTATTTTCAGGAGAGTTAGGCCGCTACTTAAAAAACCGCAAATTGGAGAAAAAACTCAACAACTTAGAAAATCACGCCATCATTTGTGGCTTTGGCCGAAACGGTCGCAGAGCCATGGAGCGTCTTCAAGCTTATGGCCTGGATGTGGTAGTGATTGAAAACAAACAAGCCACCATTGAAAAATACCTCAAGGGCGAAGACTTTTTATACGTAAGCGGTGATGCCACTACTGATGAGGTTTTAGAACAGGCCGGTGTGCATCGGGCGAAAGCCCTAATTACCACCCTTAGCAAAGATGCTGATAATCTTTTTGTGGTGATTACCGCACGGGCAGTCAATTCAAAAATCCGTTTAGTGAGCCGGGCTTCTAACCACAGCACTGAGAAAAAACTACGGTCGGCTGGTGCAGATGCAGTAGTGATGCCCGAGGCAGTAGGAGGAGCGCACATGGCATCGCTGGTAAAGAGCCTGGACATTGTAGAATTTTTAAGCCACATATCAGTAGAAGGCAGCTCAGAAACCAACTTGGAAGAGGTTCAAATTAGTGATTTTAGTGACAGCGCAGAGGCCCTTACTTTGAATGACTTGAACATACGCGAAAAGACGGGCTGTACCGTTATAGGCCTCAAAAATCCCGATGGCAAGTACCTGATTAATCCCGGGGGGCAACACAAACTTCAGCCCCAGTCTCAACTCTTTGTTTTAGGCAATACCGGGCAAATCAAAAAATTGAACGCACATCTCAAAAACCATAAAAAAGACTTTACTACATGAAAATTTTGGTCACCGGCTCTAACGGTCTTTTAGGGCAAAAACTGGTTCATAAGCTTAAAGCTGATGAAGCCGTAGAATTAATTGCCACCGCCAGAGGCCACAACAGATTGCAGGATCACACGGGCTACACCTACGCCTCTTTAGATATTACCCAAGAACAAGAGGTGAAAAAGGTACTGGCTGAATATGCACCTGAGGTTGTTATAAACACTGCAGCTATGACCAATGTAGATGCCTGTGAAAGCGACAAGGAGGGCTGCGACAAATTGAATATTGATGCGGTACGGTTTTTAGTGCAGGCTTGCCAGGCGAACAACATTCACTTGGTGCACCTTAGCACAGACTTTATTTTTGATGGCGAAAACGGCCCCTACAAAGAGGAAAACGAGGCCAAGCCACTCAGCTACTACGGAGAAAGCAAACTCAAAGGCGAGCAAATCATCCGCGAAAGCGATATTTCATTTGCCATTTTACGTACGGTGTTAGTATACGGAGTAGCCGAAGCGATGAGCCGCAGCAATATTGTTCTTTGGGCCAAAGGAGCACTGGAAAAAGAGCAAAAAATTAATGTGGTAGATGATCAGTTTAGGTCTCCAACCCTGGCTGAAGACCTGGCCGATGGCTGCATTTTGGCCGCCAAGCAAAAGGCGCAGGGCATTTACAATATTTCGGGAAAAGACTTTATGAGTATTATAGAGTTGGTTTGGGCCGTAGCCGATTTTTGGGATTTAGATAAAAGTCTAATTTCAGCGGTTAGCTCCAATACTTTAAGTCAGCCTGCTAAACGCCCGCCTAAAACCGGTTTTATAATTGCCAAAGCCCAGAAAGAATTAGGATACCAGCCGCACAGCTTTAAAGAAGGTTTGGCACTGGTAGATAAACAGTTACGGGTACAATAGGCTAGTTGGCCAAAGCCTTTACATTTTTTTCATCTAAGGCTTTTGCCTCCCAAAAAATGCTGTATATTTGCCGACCAATTTTGAGAGACAGCATACCGCTTAAAAATAACGCATTATGAAACGTACGTATCAGCCTTCAAAACGCAAAAGAAAGAACAAGCACGGTTTCCGTGAGAGAATGGCTAGCGCTAACGGCCGTAAAGTATTGGCTTCACGCAGAGCCAAGGGCCGCAAAAAATTAAGCGTTTCCAGCGAAGGCACTCACAAAGCCTAAAAATGCTTTTATCCATAGTATAATATTTCCAAGGTGTTGCCGCAGGCAGCACCTTTTTTTTGCCCAATTGTTTTATTTTGTAAACCAGCAGCGCACGCCTTGTGCCCAACTTTAAGCACCCATTATGCCCAAAGATAATTCCATCCAGCACATTTTAATTATTGGCAGTGGCCCTATTGTAATTGGTCAGGCCTGTGAATTTGATTATTCGGGTTCGCAAGCGGCTCGCTCTCTGCGGGAAGAAGGTATTGAGGTTTCACTCATCAACAGCAATCCGGCTACCATTATGACGGATAAAGTGGTTGCCGATCACGTGTACCTGAAACCTCTGGAAGTGGCCTCGCTTGAAGAAATTTTAAAAGAGCAAAACATAGACGCGGTGTTACCCACCATGGGCGGCCAAACGGCTTTAAACCTTTGTATTGAAGCCGATAAAGATGGCCTTTGGGAAGAATACGGTGTGCGCATTATTGGAGTAGACATTGATGCAATTAACATCACTGAAAACCGCGAAGAATTTAAGCAGCTCATGGGGCGTATAAACGTACCTGTGGCTCCGGCCGAGACCGCAACCTCTTATTTGAAAGGAAAGGAAATAGCCCAGAAATTTGGCTTCCCCCTTTGCATCAGGCCATCTTTTACCCTGGGTGGTAGCGGAGCTACTTTTGTGTTTACAGCCGAGGAGTTTGACGCTTCGCTTTCCCGTGGTTTGGAAGCATCGCCTATTCATGAGGTGTTGATAGACAAGGCTTTACTAGGGTGGAAGGAGTACGAGCTAGAACTTTTACGGGATGCCAATGACAATGTGATTATCATTTGCTCTATTGAGAATATGGATCCCATGGGTATTCACACCGGAGACTCCATTACGGTGGCCCCGGCCATGACCCTTTCAGATACGGCCTACCAAAAAATGCGTGACATGGCCATTCACATGATGCGTTCTATTGGGAATTTTGCCGGAGGTTGCAATGTGCAGTTTGCGGTAAGCCCCGATGAGAATGAAGACATCATTGCCATTGAGATTAACCCTCGGGTATCGCGCTCTTCGGCTTTAGCCTCCAAAGCTACCGGGTACCCCATTGCTAAAATTGCCGCTAAGCTGGCCATTGGCTACCATCTCACCGAGTTAGACAATCAAATCACTAAATCTACTTCAGCTTATTTTGAGCCTACCCTGGATTACGTGATTGTAAAAATACCGCGCTGGAATTTTGACAAATTTGAAGGCGCAGATCGCAGACTAGGGCTGCAAATGAAATCGGTAGGTGAGGTTATGGGCATTGGCCGTTCGTTTCAGGAGGCTCTGCACAAAGCCGCCCAAAGTCTGGAGGTAAAACGTAATGGCTTGGGAGCCGATGGTAAAGGTGAAACCGATCAAAATCTGGTGCTGGAATCATTGGAAAAAGCCAGCTGGAATCGGGTTTTCATGATTTATGACGCCATGCAGTTGGGCATACCCTTGAGGCGTATTCATGAGATCACCAAAATAGATATGTGGTTTTTGCATCAGATTCAGGAGCTGGTGCAAATTCAATCTGAAATTGAAAAGCACACCTTAGAAAGCCTGCCGGCCGAATTAATGCGAGAGGCCAAAATGAAAGGTTTTGCAGATCGGCAAATAGCCCACATGCTTGGGCGGCTGGAAAGCGAGGTGCACACCAAGCGCACCGAGCAAGGTATACAGCGGGTGTGGAAATTAGTAGATACCTGCGCGGCTGAGTTTGAGGCAATTACTCCTTATTTCTACTCCACCTTTGAAGAGCCCGTGCAACTACCCAATGGTGAAACTTTTGCTGAAAACGAAAGTGAGCGCAGTGATAAAAAGAAGATCATTGTTTTAGGTAGTGGTCCTAACCGTATTGGGCAGGGCATAGAGTTCGACTACTGCTGCGTGCACGGGGTGTTAGCCGCTAAAGAATGTGGCTATGAAACCATCATGATTAACTGTAATCCTGAAACGGTTTCCACCGATTTTGACACAGCCGATAAACTCTATTTTGAACCGGTTTTTTGGGAGCATATTTACGACATCATCCTCCATGAAAAACCCGATGGCGTAATTGTTCAACTGGGCGGCCAAACAGCCTTGAAACTAGCGGAAAAATTAGACCGTTACAATATTCCCATTGTAGGCACCAGCTACAAAGCGCTGGATTTAGCGGAAGACCGAGGCCGCTTTAGTGAGCTGCTGCGTGAGAATAATGTTCCCTTTCCAGAGTTTGGCGTAATTACCAATGCCGATGAGGCGCGAGAACTAGCGGAAAAACTAGGCTTCCCCATTTTGGTAAGACCTTCTTACGTATTGGGTGGCCAGGGCATGAAAATCGTCATTAACCAAGACGAATTGGAGCACCATGTGGTAAACCTCTTCAAGAGTATTCCGGGTAACCGTGTACTTTTAGACCATTACCTGGAAGGCGCCATAGAGGCTGAAGCCGATGCCATTTGTGATGGCGAAGATGTGTACATCATGGGTATTATGGAGCACGTAGAGCCTTGTGGAATTCACTCGGGTGATAGCAATGCCACCTTACCGCCTTTTAATTTGGGTGATTTAGTGATTCAGCAAATCGAGGACCACACGCGCACTATTGCTTTGGCACTGCAGACCAAAGGCTTAATTAACATTCAGTTTGCGGTTAAAGATGACAAGGTTTACATTATTGAAGCGAACCCAAGGGCTTCTCGTACCGTGCCTTTTATTGCTAAGGCCTATGATGAGCCTTACGTAAACTTTGCCACCAAGGTGATGTTGGGTGAAAAGAAAGTGAAAGACTTTAAATTTAATCCCAAACGTAAGGGCTGGGCAATTAAGCAGCCAGTATTTAGTTTTAATAAATTTCACAACGTAAACAAGGCGCTGGGGCCAGAAATGAAAAGTACCGGTGAAAAAATTTATTTCATTGATAATTTGCGCGATCCGGTGTTCAAGAAAATTTACGCAGAACGGAACTTGTATTTAAGTAAATAATGATTCTTAGGTTTCTCTTAGTTTTTTTTGTCATCTATTGGCTCACCTATTTGGTGCGCAACTACCTGATTAAACCTTTTAAGCAGGGCTATGGCTCTAAGGAGCAAAATACAGGCGGGTACCAGCAAAAAGAGGGCGATGTGAGTATTTCCTATAACCCTGAGAAAGAAGGCGGAAAAGGCAATCAGGTGGGGGAGTACGTAGATTATGAAGAAATTGATGATGAGAAAACCTAGGGCCTTTTCACTCTGATATTTTTCAATACTTTGCGCGTTTAAACAGCATTTTTAAAAATGAACTACCTACCCAGCGCTACGCTTAAATCGGCTTTAATTGCATTAGGCATTTTTGTGGTGGCCGCCTTGCTTTATTTCTTGCCCTCTATTCAAGGGAAAACCTTAAAGCAGGGTGACGTCACGCAGTTTAATGGTTCCGCTACTGAAATTATTGATTACCGCGAACAAGGGCGCCAAATTTATTGGACCAATGTAATGTTCTCCGGTATGCCCAATCATGGTATTTCTGTTATTGACCCCGGCAATTGGGTGCGTTACATCCCTATGGTTTTTACCAAAAGCCTGGGCCAGCCCATTGGTCTGTTCATTTTAATGTGCCTCGGCTTTTACGTACTCATGATGGCACTGAATATTGACGCAAGAGTGGCCATAATTAGCAGTTTGGCCTACGCCTTGTCTTCTTACTTCATTATAATTTTAGAGGCTGGCCACAATGCAAAGTTTCATGCCATGGCCTATTTGCCCGGAATCTTGGCGGGAATGATATGGGCTTATCGCCAGAAAAAGCCCTGGCAGGGTGCGGCCGTACTAGGCATTTTTACCGCACTGGAGCTGAATGCCCGTCACCCGCAAATGTTCTACTACTTTGCTTTCGTGCTGCTTTTTGTAGGTTTGGCCGAGCTGGTGATTGCCATCCGAAAAGGGGCTGTGGCTCCATTTGTGAAAACCACCCTAATGCTTCTGGTGGCCGCCTTTTTAGCCGTAGGCACACAGTACGCCTATTTGAAGCGCACCCTGGACTATTCCAAGCAAAGCACCCGCGGCTCTTCAGAGCTGAAGGATGCTGATGCCACCGCTGGCGATGAGGGGCTCACCACCGACTACATTACCAACTGGAGTTACGGAAAATCAGAAACTTTTTCGTGGTTAATTCCCAATTACAAGGGGGGCGTATCGCGGCAAATAGGCGCAGATTCAGAAGCCCTGGAGGCGGTGGACGGGCCTTTCAGGCAAGCCATTGCCGGGCAGTCTCAATATTTTGGCGACCAGCCTTTTGTGGGCGGCCCGGTCTACTTGGGTGCCATTGTGGTACTCTTTGCCTTTTACGGGATGTTCTTTTTAAAGCATAAATACCGTATACCTATCCTCATGGGTTTGGTGCTTATGACCATGCTCAGCTGGGGTAAAAACTTTTCGGGTTTAACCGACTTTTTCATTGAGAATGTGCCCCTTTACAACAAGTTTAGAGCGGTTTCTTCTATAATGGTGGTACCTTCTTTATTGATGCCGTTGCTGGGCGCGATGGCTTTGAACAAGCTGATTAAAAATCCCCAAAGTCTAACCGAAACTTCCGTGCTAAAACAGTTTAGTAATGAAAAGCTGTTCTACGTGGTGGCAGGTCTGCTATTGGCATTTACAGCTATTTCTTATGTAGCACCTGATACGTTTAATAGTTTTTTAAGCGACCGTGAAGCCGAAACTCTACCCCAACAGTTAGCGCAAGCGGGCATTACGCCTGCGCAGTCCAACCAGTTTATTGATTCTCTAGAGTCGGCTCGAAAAATGGTGTTTAAGCAAGATGCCGGGCGCACTTTGGCACTGCTGCTTCTGGCCACCGCAGCTGTTTTTCTCTGGCGCAGAAAAGTCTTGAAAACCCCGGTGTTTATCATCGGTTTAGGGGTAGTGATTGTGGCCGAATTATGGATGGTAGACAGGCGGTACCTGAACCAGGAAAACTTTGTGAATGAAAGTCAGGCCGGTCCCAAAATGACGGCTGCGGATGCTGCCATTCTTCAGGACCAGGATTTGAACTACCGCGTGTTAAATCTCACCGTATCACCTTTTAATGACGCTACCACGTCTTTCTTCCATAAGTCTATTGGCGGGTATAGTGGTATTAAACTCAAAAAATACCAAGAGCTGATTGATTATTACCTGCAGTCTGAAATTCAGGCACTCTCCAATCAACTGCGCAACAGCAATGGGCGTCCGCAACCGCAGCAGCTATTCGGGCAAACCCCCGTGATGAACATGCTCAATACCAAATACGTGATCATTAATCCGCAGGGGCAACCGCTTCAAAACCCCCAGCGTAATGGTGTAGCTTGGTTTGTAAATAGCGTTAAAGAAGTAGAATCGCCCGATGCCGAAATAAAAGCGCTGGGTCAGGTGAATTTAAAATCTACCGCGGTTTTAGAGCAAGATGAATTGAATCAACTCAGCAGTCAAGAGTTCGGCAATGGCCAGGGCACCATTCAGTTACAGAGCTATGACCCTGAAAAAATGGTGTACCAGGCACAAAGCCAAACCGGTGGGCTGGCTGTTTTTTCAGAAGTGTATTACCCGAGTGGCTGGACCTTAAAAATAGATGGCGAAGAGGCCCCCTTAGTAAAAGCCAATTACCTGCTAAGAGCAGCCTACATTCCGGCCGGTAACCATACGGTAGAAATGACTTACGATGCTGATTTTGGCTTGGCCAACACCCTTAGCCTGGTATCCTTTATTCTACTGCTGGGCTTAATGGTCACCGCTTTTGTGATGGAAAAACGCAAAGCTCAGGCGGAACCCAAAGACTAGCCCTATGAAGTTACTTTCTGTGGTGGGTGCGCGGCCCCAGTTTATAAAATTGGCGCCTTTAGTGGCGGCTACTCAGAAACAGACCAGCTGGCAACATGTAGTTTGCCATACGGGTCAGCATTACGACTGGGAGATGAGCCAGGTGTTTTTTCAGGATTTGAATCTGCCTCCCGCGCAGTATCATTTTACGCTGCAAGAAAACGAACCTCTGGCGCGCTTACAGCAAATGATGAGTAATTTGGCTGAGGTGGCTCAAAAAGAACAGCCCGACTGGCTACTCATTTTTGGCGATACCCACTCTACCCTGGCAGGGGCTTTGGTGGGAAAAATGTTAGGTCTCAAAGTGGCACATATTGAGGCGGGTTTACGTAGTTTCAATAGAGCCATGCCCGAAGAATTTAACCGCATAACCGCAGATTACGCAGCCGATTTACAGATTTGCACCAACACAGCAGCCAAGGAACAGCTAACCCGGGAGCGTCACGGCATACCCGCTGAGGTTTGTGGCGATTTAATGTTAGATGCTTTACTATTGGCCCAGGCACAAATCCATTTAGAACTGCCAGACTCATCAGCCGTAGAGCCTGGTTATTTGCTGGTTACCCTGCACCGGCAAGAGAACTTAATCCCCGAGCGGGTGCAGCGTTGGGTGAGTTTGCTTAAAGATTTAGCCCAGGATTACAGCTTAGTTTTTCCGGTGCATCCGCGCACCCGGCAGGCTGTGGCCGATGAAGAGTGGCCCGCCAACATCCACCTCATTAAACCGCTGGGTTACCTGGAAATGCTCGCCTATGTAAATCAGTGTCAGGCGGTGCTTACCGATAGCGGGGGACTGCAAAAGGATGCTTTTTATTTGAAAAAGCCCTGTGTTACCTTGCGCACTGAAACCGAATGGACCGAGCTGCAAGCCATGGGCGTAAATCGGGTGTGTGATTTGGACTCGGCTGAAGTGCGTAAGGCATTGCATTATTTTGAAAAAACAGCATTGGATTTTTCGGGCCAACCTTATGGCGATGGCCACAGTGCCGATAAAATATTGACTACACTAAAAAAATATAGACGATGATAGCACCTAAAAAGGTCTTGCTTTTAGCGCCCCATACCGATGACGCTGAACTGGGTTGTGGCGGCACCATGGCACGTTTACTGGAAGAAGGGGTTGAATTGTACGTAGCGGCTTTTTCTACGGCCCGCGCCTCTTTACCCAAAGGCAGTGACCCTGATTTACTCCGGAATGAATTCACCGCGGCCATGGATTTTTTAGAAATTCCGCGGGAGCGTTTATTTATTTACGATTATGAGGTGCGAAAGCTTTCGTACAACCGGCAAGAGGTGCTGGAAGAGTTAGTGCGGCTACGCTCTCAAATTGCACCTGACATGGTGTTAGTGCCCAGCGGCAGTGATTTACACCAGGATCACCAGGTGGTGTACAATGAAGGTTTAAGGGCCTTCAAGGAAATCACCGTATGGGGCTACGAGCTACCCTGGAATCACATTACCTTTTCGGCCCAAGCCTTTGTCACACTCGAAAAACGCCACCTCGACAAAAAATGGCAAGCGCTTACGCACTACAAATCTCAATTTGTAAAAAGGCGCGGTTACTTTGAAGAAGACTTTATTTACGGCCTAGCTAAAGTGCGCGGTACGCAGGTTAGAGCGGCTTATGCCGAAGCCTTTGAGGTGATCCGCACCAAGTGGTAGCCTTTTAGGCTAAATGTAGTTTTTACTTTCGGGACCGCAGTTAAAAATAAGATCTATAACGCTAAGGTGTGAGATAAAAGACTCGCCCATTTGAGGGTAGGTGGAAGGTGTATAATCTTGATAAATTAACTCAATACCCGCTTGTTCGTAGGCCTCCGGGTCATTGTATTTTTTAGCTCCTTGTCCTGACAGGTAGGTATCTGCCTCTACAATTTTGCAAAGGTTTATAATTAGCTCACTCTTTTGACCGAGGTTACCTGATAGATCGCTCATCTTTTTTAGAGGCGTATTTATGGCTAAAACAGAGCGTAAAAATTCAATCAAGGCAATGTTCAAAGCCGCCAAATTGGGAAACTCCTGCAATAAGAGCGATTCCAGTTCTGGATAGTATTTATCAAAAAAGGGAGCTTTGCCGTAGGCATGCTGCAAGCTAGCCAGTGCCTTGCTTTGCCATTTTTGGCTGTAGTCAATTTCCAGCTCAATAAAACTCACGTCTCGTCCCTTAGCGCTGCTTACTGAAACGCCCAACCACTGCGCATCACCCTGACTGTTTTTGATTTTATTGCGGTTGCAGATATGCCTGCGCACAAATTGCACCGTGTCCATCAAAATGAAGACATCGGCTTTTTTCATTTTGTGAAAATAGCCTTGCCAGGGCAAAAAATTAGGCTGATGAACGGCTAAAATCATGGGCTGAGTTTAAGTGCTGCGACAAAGCTACAAGAAGCAAAGAAATCATCTCAGCGAAAGCAATAGTAATTTGGGCTATAAGCCCTGCGATTTTTCCAATGCGCTTAGCTTCTCATTAAAAATGTCTCTCAGTTCTTCATCAGCTTGATTGGTTCGGTAGGTAAAGGCGTTTGGCAGATCGTTTTGCAGGGTTAGTTCATAACCCAAGCCATTTTTCACTTGCTCCTGAATCTGCCGGGCGGTATTAGCAGGGGCTTGAGTAATTTGTTGGTATTCCAGTTCAATCACTTTTTCCTGCGGAAGCAAGCGCAGTTGTTCGGCATAAAATTTACGTAGGTAAAATACTTGTCCGGCAATTTGATCTAAAGGATCTAATTTCACCAGATCCAGCACCTCCGGGGGGCTGTAGCTCCACCATTGCGAGATATCATCACCGTAATACTTTTTACGTGCTTTGTAGATGGAAACCGCTGCGTCCAGGGGATCGCGGGTAACGTGCACCACTACCATATTTTGCAGGAGCTGATTTAAGCGCGGGAGGTGGTAGGAGCCAAATATGTTTTTAAACACCGAGGCGTTGCCCCAATGATGCTGCAAACTGGCCAAACATACTTTTAAACCTTTCCAGTCTATATGGGCTTCATCTTGCTGAGCGCGCGCTACTGCCTCCAGACTGCCCTTTTTCAGCCAATGCCGCCAGAAATAGCCAAACTCGTGAATGTCACTAAGTTCAGGGGTGCTTGCATAGTTACTTTTAAAAGAAGTTTTAGTGGGCCCTAAAAGCTGTTCGGCTAGTTTCAGCCCCTGCAAAGGAGCTTTGTAAAATCGAGCCGCCAAATTATTGACGTAACTCAGATTAAAGGCATTGGCTAAAAACTGCGTGGTAAAGGTGGTGCCAGATCGCGGCAAGCCAACCACAAAGAAAAAAGGGTGCTCAATAGGATAATCTTGGTAGGCCGCCCTATCTAGGGGCTCTAATGCCGCATTCATTTGCTCCAAAAAATTCTCCTGATCGGGATTTTTGGCAAATTCACCTTTTCGTTTAGCGGATATGTCTTTCAGCTCCATAGGCTTTAACTTATTTCATCTAAAATGCGGTGCAGCTGAAGCGTGAGTGCTTCAAAGCTATACTTCTGCAGCACCTGCTGCTTGCCGGCTTTAGGCTTCTCACCCCTTTGGTAAGCCGCGTAGTGCATCTCTAAAAAATTGAAGATTTCAGTACCATTGCCATGCTCAAAGGTCTCCCCGGCCTCGGTTTCCCGGATGATGCTGGCGGCAGCGCCTTCCGGATGGGCAATGGCCAAAACCGGCTTTTGGGCATAAATGTATTCAAATAGCTTGGTGCTAAACACCATTTTGCTGCTGGCCCCTGAGCCAATAATCAGCAGCAGGAGGTCCGCATTTTGGCATAGCTCCATGGCCTTTTGGTGAGGCAGCAAGCCCGGAAAGTTGAAGCTAATATCTGAAGTGCTGTCCTGTATTTTTTGTTGGTACTGAGGGTCAATGTTTCCCACAAAATCGATTTGAATTTGACCGGGATACTTGGCCCCAAGCTTTTGAAGGGCTTCCAGCAAACCGCTTGAGAATTGATTCAGCTTGAGCGTGCCCAAATAGCGGATGGTAAATTTAGATTCAGCCTCGTCACGCTCCGTTACCTTCAGCTTAAAGTCTTCCGGATCAAAGCCGTTGGTTATTTGCTGGTATTTCGTTGCCGGGAAGGGGAAGTCAAAAAAGTCATCATTCACACAAATAAGTCGGTCGCAATCTTGTACCACTTTGCGCTCTAAATTCCGGTTAAGCCGTGCCGCTATCCGCCCCTGCGGAAAAGCTTCGTAGTAATAAATTTGGGTCCAGGGGTCTCTAAAATCGGCCACCCAGGGCAGTTGGGTTTTTTGGGCAATTCTTTGCGCTACCAGGTTGGTGGTAGGCGGGGGCGAGGTGGAGAGTAGGGCGTCAAAAGCGTGTTCAGCATGTAGGCTTATTCCTTTTTTCGCGGCACTTTTTAGCCAGCCAATTTTGGCATCCGGCACCAACAGGTTTAAGCGCGCCCAAATCAATAACCGGTCTTTTAAGCTAGGATTTTTCTGGTAGAACACACTGGGGTTAAAGCCGGCCTCTTTTTTTACCACACTTTTTCGGGAGCCCCACAAGGCACTCAGTTTAAAGCCTTTTACCCGTACTACGTTAAAATCATCATCGGTTACGTGTTCTCCCTGCGAAGCGGTGAGCACGGTTATTTCCCAGCCCAGGCGTTTAAGGTACTTCGCAAATTTGCTGATACGGTACATACCGGTGCCGCCATCGGGGAACCAGTAGTACGATACCAAGAGAAGTTTTTTAGCGTTTTTGGCCAAGACGTTTAGCTCTTTACAAAAGGCAAAGCTACCATTTCAGTCGCTTGTACTTAAAATTAAAAACAGATGTACATACCAATGCAGGTATACTGCCTTAGAAGCTTAAAAATTTTAGTTTTACGCGGCAATTTGAGAGCATGGGGATAGTAGCGAAACAAAGTATTTACACAAGTTTAGGCTCCTATTTAGGGGTGGCTTTGGGAGCGCTAAATACCATGATTCTTTTTCCAAGGCTTTTTAAGAATGATCCAGCATTTGTTGGTGAGGTGTCACTCATTTTAAATACCGCCTTGCTGGTGGCTGCCTTTGTTCATTTGGGAGCTCCCGTCACGGTCTCCAGTTTTTTTCATCGCTTTTCAGTTACAATACAAAGCAAGTATTTTACGGCAATCGTGATTGTTATTTTTCTGCTGTCATTAGTGGGATTTGGAGCAATTGCCATTTTGTGGGCATTAGGGGAGCGTACGTTCTCTCAATCTATGATTTTGACGATAGGCCTTTGCATAAGTTATTTTGAAATATTAGCCAGCGTGGCTCAGCATTACCAAAAGGTGGTGTGGCCTAGTTTAATTCGCAGCACTTTTCGAAGACTTATCTTATTAGTAGCCATACTTACCACATTTTTCTTAAATGCGGGCGCAGCCTTTTTTTACAGCCTTTTAATTGGTGGGTACTTACTACAAGTATTATTTGTTTTACCCTATTTAAAACACTACTCCATAGGTTGGAAGTTGCCTCAAAAAAGAGATTTTAGGTTTTTAAAACCTCTTTTTAAATATGGAATTGTATCAGTACTGGGCGCGGGGGCCTTATTATTAGTTTCAAGATTGGACATCATCATGATTTCGCTTTTAATCAACAAAGCGAATGTGGCCTTTTATGTGATTGCTTATTTCTTAGGAAGTGCGGTAAGCATACCTACCAAAAGCAGCCTGTATAACTTAAGACCGCACATTGCCAAAGTATGGCACGCAGGTAATGGGGCTAAGGTTGATGAGATGTATAAGGAGAATGCTACCGTGCAGTTTTTTATAACCGGTGTTTTACTGGTTTTTTTGTGGAATAATATGGGGCTCATTTACCAACTGGTACCTGAAAGTTACCGGGTCTCACCGCAGATTACACTTATAATTGGTCTTACCGAGCTCTTTATTGTGGGTACTAGTTTTAATGGTATTATACTGGCCTTAGGAAGGAAACAAAAGCAAAACTTGATTTTAACTTTAAGCTTGGTGGGCTTAGTAGTTGTTTTAAATTATTGGCTAATTCCAAAGGCGGGTCTTCTGGGTGCAGCTTTGTCCTCTCTTTTGGCCCTTGTCCTATACAATGTTGTAAAGTCCCTACTGGTATACCGCTACTTCAAAATGAGTGCCTTATCGGTGGACTTCATTCGCGGTGCCTTTCTTATTCTTGTTCTTTTAGGCCTGATAAGTTACCTGCAAACCTTTGAAACTCCGGAAATAATTTATTACATCTTAAGTAACCTCGTACTCATCATTTTATTGGTTTCTTATGTTTGGCGCCAAAAAGGTTTACAAACTTTGAAAAGTCTGCTTCAGAAAATGATTTTAAAGTAGAGGATTTTGTTTAGCTCAAATATTGCTTTTTTTGCAGGTTACAAGAGCAGGTAACCAACATAGCTAGTGTAACCCTAACCCGTATCAAGCAACTCGCTTTTGTAGTTTGTAAATGAGTAAGACATGAGAAAAGTATCCGTAATTGTCACAACCTACAATAGCCAAAGTTTTATTGAAGAAACGCTTAACAGTATTTTAAACCAAGAAGGAGTTGGTGTTGATTTTACTTTACAAGTAATAGTGTGCGATGATCATTCTACTGATCAAACCATTGACAAAGTGAAAGCTCTCTCATCAAACATCCAGTTAATAAAAAACCCAAAAAACACGGGCGGGCCCAACACGGGTAGAAACAAAGGTCTAGAAGCTGCTACGGGTGAGGTCCTATGCATTGCAGATCACGATGATTTATGGCACCCAAAAAAATTACAAGTTATGTTGCCTTTCATAGCCGAAGCCCCCATTCTCTCTTGTGCTTATTCTGTTACCGATGAGACGGTTGGTAAAAAGTGGGAACGAGGACTTTCTGCTGGTTCAGGTGCGCCTTACACTCTTTACAAGAAAAATGACACCTTTCAGAAAATAATGCTGCGTAAGGCAAGTGGACAAAAAGTATATTTAGGCACTCTTTTATTTCGTGCGGAATTAAAGCAGCATAGGTTCGAAGAACACTTTGGCAGTATTGATTATGACTGGCTCTTGAGAATGTTTCATGAAAATTGTTCTATAGAAGTGCATCAAGTCTTGCACAACAGGCAAGTAGATGGGAAAAACCTTTCGCTAAATGAGGACTATCGGCTTAAAAACTATTATTACTCTTTGTACACTAATGAAAATTACAGAGAACGCTATCCTAAGCTTTTGAAGAAGTCTAATGCTGCAATTAACGCCAGTATGGGCAAATATTACTATAGCATCGAGAATTTTAGTTTAGCGAGGGTATATTTTAAAAGGGCTAGTTTCAGCATTAAAAATATGCTCTATTACCTCACTACTTTTTTTGGAGGAAAGTGGGTCAATAAAAAGTATAGTGTGTTTGGCTAAAGCCGAGTATAACTCGATAAACTTAAAAAAATATGAAACAAATAAATATTGGAGCAGGCAGAACCTATGTGCCAGGATTTGTAAACATTGATATAGCGGAGCATGCCGAGATTACACTTAACTTAAATGAAGATAAACTACCTTTTGAGGATAGTTCTGTGGATTTAATCTTCTCCTATCACACTCTAGAACATGTTGAAAACTACCTCTTTGCCCTTTCAGAGATTTACCGTGTGTTAAAGCATGGAGGAGTTTTATTATTGGGGGTTCCTTACGTGACCCTGACAAAATATAATTTGGTAAACCCGTATCATAAGCAGCATTTTAACGAACATGCCTTTCGATTTTTCGGAAACCTGAAGGGATCTGCGATTGAGGAAAATCAGATAGCTTTTGAGCAGGTCTATTGCAAGCTCTTTTATATGGGTACCTTCAAATTACTACCTCCTCCTCTGCGCAACTGGTGTAAAAACCATCTTTTTAATGTGGTTAAGAAAATTGAATATGGCCTTGTAGCCATAAAAACCAATGATATTGAGGTTAATCATAGTGCGCGCGAACTAAAGAAAAAATACAAAGAAATAGCCAGGGCTCGGAAACCCTATAAACCTTCAGCTTCAGCCAAAAAAAGCACTCCTTTTGAAAAAGTATTCAAAATCACTAAACTGTGGTGGAATGGGGAAATCTGATTACTATTTGGAGAACGTAAGCCCCCTGCTTATACTAGGTGCACAGCGATCTGGTACCACTCTATTGGCAAGCATGCTAGGCAGACATTCAGAAATAAATATGCTTTTTGAATCTACCAGCAATGAGGTCTTTAGACTGATAGGTAAAAAATATCAAGGGAATAAATTGTGCCTTGCCCGACAAATTGATTGGGAGCAGCGTTCTAACAAATTTGTTTTTTTGGCCAACCGCATTATCAATGGCCATTTTTTTGGTGATAAATACCAGGTGCGCAGAGTAGGGCCCACATCTCGACTTTCAATTAAGGATTACATTCAGAAAAAATCGAAGATCGTTTGGATAAGAAGGCCAGATGAAGAGGTTATTAATAGCATGATAAGGCGCACACCTATGAGCCAAAAACAGGCTAAAGCTGAATTAAAAAAGGTGAGGTTAATTGAGACACATCTACAGGATTTTTTAAAGGTAGATTACCATGACCTAACTCGAAACCCCAACAAGGTGCTCAGAGCAGTTTGTGAATATTTAGAAATTGGTTTTGAAGAAGAAATGCTTAGCGGTCCTGAGTTTAATGTTATTTATCCCCAAAAGGGGATCAAGATTACACAGTAAAAAAAGCAGATTCTAAACAGGGCTTTTCCAAGTTTTTAAGGGTCATAGCATTTTAAATGGGATTCTTGCGCGGCACCTTTCTACAGCTGGGCATATTTTTTATACAATTTAAACGTCCTTGCTAATCTTAATCAATAGAGCACCAATGCGTAAAATGAGAATCAGTTTTCAAGTCTCCTGCTTGGTTCTGTCAACTTTTAGACTTAAGAGGTTGAACATTTAAAGTACTTAACCATTGAGTACAAGCTCCGTTAATAAACCAGTTTCGGCAGACTTGATTGAGTTTAGGCTGTATGCAAAAATAGCTCTCTTTTGGTCTAAAAATAATTACAATCCACCGTTAAATAATTAACACCAGCTTAGCCACTACTAATTAGCAGTTGACAAATCATTGCCGTATTTTTGAGCACCCTTAATTAGACTTACTTTCAAAATGAAGTAAGCCTTAGGCTTTCTGGCAGGGAGGCTTTGATAGATTGATTGATAGATATGAAGAATCTGATACTTATTATGGCTATGACCCTTGTTTTTGGGTCAGCTGCCCAGAATAATATAGGCAGTGGAAATGCATTGAATTTTACCGGTTCAGAAGAGGTGACACTTGGGAATGATTATTCTTCTATGACGCTGCCCTTAAGTATTGCCGTGTGGATTAGACCTAATGCTTCGGGTATACAAGCTGTTTTTTATAGTAGTGATCTCTCCAGCTTAAATCAGGGTTGGTGGTTTCAAATAAATGCGGCAGGTAATCTGGGTATCTCCTACGGTGATGGGAATGGCGGAAATAGTAGTGCTTTTCGCAGAACTGGTAATGCAAGCTTACCAAGCTTGCAGGTTGGCAGGTGGTACCATTTAGCCGGAGTAATAAGAGGAGCAACTGATATGGATCTATACCTCAATGGTGAGGCTTTATCCGTGAGCTACACGGGTTCAGGTGGCTCTATCTCTACCAACTCAACCAATGGGAATATTGGTCAAAATGGCCAAAATACTTGGTCTCTCAACGCCCAACTAGACGAACTCTCTATTTGGGACCGCGCTTTAACGGCTGCGGAGATACGGGATTTAATGTGTTCGAAATTGGCGGGTAATGAACCGGGCTTACGCGGCTACTACCGCTTTGACGCCACCACAGGGAATACCCTAACCGACTTTGGCCCCAATGGCAATAACGGTACTTTGCAAAACAA
>CAJXNI010000008.1 GCA_913057235.1 uncultured Bacteroidota bacterium | reverse complement strand
GCCCGGTAAGGGTTGGCAAAAATGTCGGCATACTCTTTTTCTTTTTCGGCCAGTTTGGCTTCAGGGTCTTCTGCATTTTTGATTTCCTTACGGAAGATAATTTCAGCTGCTCCTTTGGCACCCATTACGGCAATTTCGGCACTGGGCCAGGCGTAGTTCATATCGGCACCAATGTGCTTAGAATTCATTACGTCATAGGCACCCCCGTAGGCTTTACGCGTAATCACGGTAATACGTGGCACGGTAGCTTCGCTAAAGGCGTAGAGCAATTTGGCACCATTGGTTATAATGGCATTCCACTCCTGATCAGTGCCGGGCAAAAAGCCAGGTACATCTTCAAACACCAGAAGGGGAATGTTAAAGCTATCGCAAAAGCGCACAAAACGCGCTCCTTTGGTAGAAGAATCAATATCCAGAACACCGGCCAGATAAGCCGGTTGGTTGGCTACAACGCCAATAGACCTTCCGCCTAGGCGGGCAAAGCCTACCACAATGTTGGCGGCAAAATCTTTGTGTACTTCTAAAAAGCTGTCCTCATCTACAGTGCCGTCAATTACTTCGCGTATGTCGTAAGGCTGGTTGGGGTTTTCAGGTATAATTTCATTCAGCTGCGGGCGGGCTTCATCGGCCGGACTGTAAGGGAGAGCCGGAGCTTCCTCTTCACAATTTTGGGGCAGGTAGGTCATCAGCTGGCGCAGCCCGTTAATGCAAGCCATTTCATTGGCATAGGTAAAATGGGTAACCCCGCTTTTGGTGCTGTGGGCGCTGGCTCCGCCCAGTTCTTCTGAGCTTACCTCTTCATGGGTAACCGTTTTTACCACGTTAGGCCCGGTTACAAACATGTAGCTGGTGCCTTCCACCATGGCAATAAAATCGGTGAGGGCAGGCGAGTAAACCGCTCCGCCAGCACAAGGTCCCATTACCGCTGAAATTTGCGGAATCACGCCACTGGCGCGGGTGTTGCGGTAAAAAATATCGGCATAGCCACCCAGGGAAACCACGCCCTCCTGAATACGGGCACCACCGGAATCATTCAAGCCTAAAACCGGAGCGCCATTTTTAAGGGCCAGGTCCATCACTTTGCAAATTTTCTCAGCATGGGCTTCGGCCAGAGAGCCCCCTAACACGGTGAAATCCTGAGCAAAAACATAAACCAAACGGCCTTCAATAGTTCCGTAACCGGTTACCACACCATCACCTAAAACCTTTTGCTTGTCTAAACCAAAATCTACTGAGCGGTGGGTCACCAGCATGCCCAGTTCTTCAAAGCTGCCTTCGTCCAACAAAAAATGAATACGCTCACGGGCGGTGAGTTTACCCTTGCTGTGTTGGGCTTCAATGCGTTTTTCACCACCTCCCTTTTGGGCTTCTTCCAGTTTAGCTTCTAGAGCTTTAATTTTATCGTCCATGTGGGCCATGCCGCTGTATTTTTTTAGAAGCTGCAAAGTAATAAAACGTAAAGGTTTGGCGGCTTAAGAATGGCCAAGGCCAAAATTTTTTGAGTCTTTTTGCTTTTAGGCTCGCAATCCGAAGAAGGCTTTTTAGCTGTTCAGCGATTCTGCCAAGGCCTCACTGATTTCTAGGTTGTGGTACACGTTATTTACGTCATCATCCTCTTCAAAGCGATCGATGGCTTTCATGATTTTTTGCCCCTCTTCTAAGGAGAGGTCAACGTAAGTTTTGGGAAATCGCTGTAGCTCTGAGCTTTTAGCCTCCAATTCCAGAGCCTCTAATTTCTGCTGCATTTTTCCAAAATCCTCAAATTCAGTGAGCACGGTCCACTCGTCTTCACCCTTGTCAATTTCTTCTGCGCCACCATCAATTAGCTCTAGTTCCAGCTCTTCGCGGTTGCGCTCACCTAGTTGCTCTTTATCTAAGGTAAACACGCCTTTTCGGTCAAAAATGAATTCAAGCGATCCGTTGGTGCCTAAATTACCTCCGGTTTTATTGAAAATGGCCCGCACGTTGGAAACCGTGCGTTGGTTGTTGTCAGTACTGGCTTCAATAAATACGGCCACCCCGTTAGGCAGATAGCCCTCAAAGCTTACTTCCTCATAATTTTCAGAGTCGGCTCCAGAGGCTTTTTTGAGGGCCCGCTCAATGGTGTCTTTAGGAATGTTAGCGCCTTTGGCATTTTGAACGGCCAGGCGCAGCCGCGGATTGGTTTCTGGGTCGGCATCATTGCCTTCTTTTACAGCAATGTGAATTTCTTTAAGAATGCGCGTAAAAATTTTGGCGCGTTTTTTATCCTGGGCTCCTTTGCGGTGTTTAATGTTGGCCCATTTACTATGTCCCGCCATTCAAAAAGATTCTTAAGGTTCTACATTTTGAATTTACAAAGTATAGCAAAAATAAAAACCCCACTAGCCACATTGTTTAGCGGCTGGTGGGGTTTGGTTTTATCCTGTGGTCAACAGGGGTTTCTCAGGCCTTGGGCTGATTCTTTTTCTTTTTACAGGCACCACAGCAACTTTTACCTTCTTTTTTAGCTAAGCGTTGCTCTTTTTGTTCAGGAGTAAGCAGTGCGTTTATTTTGGCCTCCTGCTTTTCTTTTAGTGCCGCTTTTTTGGCCTTTAGCTTTTGTGCTTTTGCGTTGTGCTTTTCTAGTATTTCGGTAATTTCTTCTACCTGCTCTTCGCTAAGGTTTAACTGGGCGGTCATCTTTTCTACTTTTTGAGCTACACTAACCTGAGCTTTGCCTTCAGTTTTAGCCTTTTTAGAACAACAGCTTTGGGCAAAGCTCCCAAAGGAAAAGATTAAGGAGAATGCTGAAAGGATGAGAACTTTTTTCATGAAATTTAATTTAGCCTCAAATATAAACCGTTTTAACAAAATCCTTTAAAGACTCAGGTCACGCAAGGAGAAGCACACTTTGTCAAATTCTTGCGGATGCTCTAATATGTAGTGCAGCTTGCGCGCTACTTCTTCAGGAGCGGCCAATTCACCCCCTTCTTTATAGCCAATAAATCGTTGTAGTTCAGGAAAATCGTCTTCACTGGCCGAGCGGATATCGCCTTGCATGGCTGTATCTACAATGCCGGGCCCTACTGAGAAGCAATTGACCTCGGGGTGATCTTGTTTTAATACCTGACTAAACATATCTAAGGCCGCTTTGCTGGCGCAGTAGGTACTCCAGCTGGGTATGGCGTAACTGCCGGCTCCGCTGGAAATATTGAGTATGCTGCGGGGCACCTTTAATGCTGCGGTGTGGCTAACAAAAAGCTGGCATAAAACCGATGGCGCGGTCACGTTTAAAGCATAGGCGTGGGCAATTTTGGTAGGCTTAAGGCGCGCTACCGGCTTTACATCCCCCAGGGTGCCGGCATTGTTGATTAAAATCATTTCGTCCACTCCTTTTTCGTGATCAAAAGTGATGCTCACGTACTGGCTCAATTCACTGAGGTCAATTTTTACGTGCTTGTACAGCGGGTGTTCAATTTTTTGCCTTCGGCTAAAGCCTACTACTTTATGCCCTTCATTTAAGGCGTGTTGGGCCAAGGCATAGCCTATGCCTGAACTAGTGCCGGTGATGTAGAACTTTTTCATGTTTTATTTTTTGGATTAAAATCTGCTTTTGACGCTGAGCTTTAAGCGGCTAAAGTACGCTGCCGGAGCCAGCCAAAATGCAATCAATTAGTATGGACACTTAGAATTTAAGGGCTTGTTCTAAATCAGCTAGTAAGTCTTGTGCGTCTTCAATGCCTACGCTTAGGCGGATGAGCCCATCGGTAATGCCGTTTTTAGCGCGTTCTTCAGGCGGCAGGGCCGCGTGCGTCATGCTAGCCGGGTGCCCCGCTAATGACTCTACACCGCCCAGAGATTCAGCCAGGGTAAACACCTGCAGTGCCGAAACCACTTTGGAGGCAGTTTTAAGCTGATCATCCTTTACCCTAAAACTTACCATGCCGCCAAAGTCTTTCATTTGCCTTTGGGCGATGGGGTAACCGGGCTGGTCTTCAAAACCAGGCCAGTACACAGCATCTACTTGCGGGTGATTGCGGAGGTACTGAGCTACGGCTCGGCCATTTTCGCAATGGCGTTGCATCCGTAAATGCAGGGTTTTAATTCCACGCAAGGTTAAAAAGGCATCCATGGGACCGCATACCGCGCCACTGCTGTTTTGAATGGCGTATAGTTGTTGGGCAACTTTTGCATCCTTCACCGCTAGGGTTCCTAGCACTAAATCGCTGTGGCCGCCCAGGTATTTGGTAGCGCTATGCATTACAATATCGGCTCCCAAGCCAATAGGCTGCTGCAGGTAAGGGGTGGCGAAGGTGTTGTCTACTACCAACAGCGCTTTTACTTTCTGGGCCAATTGGGCCATGGCAGCAATGTCAATCACCCGCATCATAGGGTTGGTGGGCGTTTCTACCCAAATGATTTTGGTGCGCTCGGTAAGGGCAGCCTCCACCTCCTCAGGGTTTTGCATGTCTACAAACTGAAAGTCTAAACCAAATTTTTGGAATTGCGAGGTAAACAGTCGGTAGGTGCCCCCGTACAAATCGTTGGTAGAAACTACTTGGTCGCCTGGGGCCAGCATTTTTAATACAGCGTCAATAGCCGCCAGGCCACTGCCAAAGGCCAGGCCATACTCCGTACCCTCCAGGCTGGCGATGCTTTTTTCCAAGGCTTGGCGGGTAGGGTTTTGGCTACGGCTGTATTCAAAGCCTTTGTGCTGCCCCGGAGCGGTTTGGGCAAAGGTGCTGGTTTGAAAAATTGGAGTCATTACCGCCCCAGTTGATTCATCGGGCTTTTGACCCCCATGTACCGTAAGCGAATTAAAATGTAGTTTGGATTTTGCCATGGTGTTTACACTAGAATTCAAAGGTAAATAAGGCGTAGACTTGCCGGTTGTTTTCTTGCGGCAAAGCGTTTCCTTTGCGCAAAAATTTGGCACTTGCGGGTATCTTCTAAATTACTGGCTCATTTGGCCCTTTTAACCGTAGCACTTATTTACGGTATCAATTATTCAGTGGCCAAAGATGTAATGCCTGATTACGTGCAGCCCCGTGGCTTTATTCTCATTAGAGCCCTGGGAGCTACGGTGCTTTTTCATGCGGTGGCGCTGTTCTATCCCGCGCAAAAAATTGCCCCTAAGCATTATTGGCGCCTGGCTTTGGCGGGCTTTTTTGGCGTGGCGGCTAATCAACTGCTCTTTTTTGAAGGACTAAATATCACCACGCCCATTAATGCTTCGGTAATTATGACCACCAACCCCATTATTGTTTTGGTGCTTTCTGCGGTGTTTCTAAAAGTGCCTATAAAACCGCTGCGTATTGTTGGCATTGCCCTGGGCTTAATTGGGGCACTCTTTTTAATTGCGCGCGGTAAGGATCTTTCGGCCATTTTAGAAGGGGGTAAGTCTTTAGGTAATTTGCTGGTGCTTTTAAATGCCGCCAGCTACGGGGCCTACCTGATTGTTGTGAAACCGCTAATGCGCGACTACAAAGCCATCACCGTAATAAAATGGGTGTTTACTTTGGGTTTAATTTACGTAGTGCCTTTTGGCTGGGAGCAACTTATGGCCGTGAATTGGGCTGTCCTGCCGGTAAAAATAAGCCTGGAAATTGCCTTTGTAGTTTTAGCCACCACCTTTTTGGCGTACTTGCTTAACATTTATGCCCTGCGCCTGGTCAGCAGCACCACGGTAAGCTACTACATTTACCTGCAGCCTATTTTTGCCACCGCCACGGCCATTGCCTTCGGCAAAGATCAGCTCACCTGGATAGCCCTAACCGCAGCAGCCTTTATTTTTAGTGGCGTATACCTGGTTTCCTTTAAGCGTCAGTAATTTTCAGTTACTACCTTTGTAGGCTATGGCGCAATTATTTTCCATGACGGGCTTTGGTAAAGCGGTACTTACCCTGCCCGGCAAAAAGGTGAGCATAGAGATTAAAGGTCTCAACAGTAAGCAAACCGATATCAACCTTCGTCTTCCCGGTCCTTTTCGTTCTAAAGAAGGCGCTATTCGACAAATTTTAAGTGAGCACCTGCAACGCGGCAAAATAGATTGCACCATTTACTGCGAAATCACCGGACCCGAAAGCGCTCCTCAAATTAATGAGCAGCTGGCCCAGGGCTACATCAATCAACTAATGCGTTTGGCCTCAGAGACGGGTGCCAGCGGAGATATTATTGGGGCCGTTATGCGTTTGCCCGATGTGTTGCAAAGCAGTGAAGAAGATCTTACAGACCAACAGTGGCAAAAGGTGCAGGCCACCCTGCTAGAGGCCCTGGAACGCATGAAAGGCTTTAGAGCCGATGAAGGCCGGCAATTACAAAACGATCTGGAACTCAGGTTGAAAAATATCCGCAATGGGCTGGATTCGGTGGAGCCTTTTGAAGAAGAACGCAAAGAGCGCGTGCGAGAGCGCTTGCAAAAAAGCCTGGAGCAGCTGCAAGTAGAAGCCGATCAAGAGCGCTTTGAACAGGAGCTGATTTACTACCTTGAGAAATACGATGTTACCGAGGAGAAGGTGCGTTTAGACGCCCATCTCAACTACTTTCAGGAGCTTATGAACCAGGGAGGCGCCATGGGGAAAAAGCTGGGATTTGTAAGCCAAGAAATGGGCCGCGAAATTAATACCCTGGGCAGCAAGGCCAACCATGCCGGTTTGCAAAAGGTGGTGGTAGATATGAAAGACGAGTTGGAAAAAATAAAAGAGCAGGTGCTCAACATCCTTTAAGCCTGAGGCATGCCCAAAATATCCGGTAAACTCATCATTTTTTCTGCACCCAGCGGTTCAGGTAAAACAACCTTGGTTAGGCACCTGCTAACGCAGGAAGAACTTGGTTTGGAGTTTAGTATTTCGGCTACTAGCCGCCCGCCCAGGGGGCAAGAACAGCACGGTAAAGATTATTACTTTTTAAGTGATGAAGAGTTTAAACAACGGGTGCTGGCCGGTGATTTTTTAGAGTGGGAAGAAGTCTACAGCGGCACCAAATACGGCACTTTACGAAGCGAAGTAGAACGCATTTGGCAAGAAGGTAAAACCGTAATTTTTGATATGGATGTGGTAGGCGGCTTAAATCTCAAGGGTCTTTATGGTGATAAAGCTCTGGCCGTTTTTGTGATGCCTCCTAGTTTAGAAGAACTGGAAAAACGCTTACGCGGACGCCAAACCGACAGTGAAGACAAAATCAGACAACGCCTGGCTAAGGCTCGTAAAGAATTGGGCCGCTCAGACCGATTTGACCACATTTTGGTGAATAACAATCTGGAGGTGGCCAAAGGGGAAGCGCACAATCTGGTGAAAATATTTTTAGGAAAATGACAAAAGTGGGCCTCTATTTTGGCACTTTCAATCCCATCCACATTGGGCACTGTGTAATTGCCCAGCACATGCTGGAGTTTACCGATTTAGACCAGGTTTGGTTTGTGGTTACCCCTCACAACCCGCATAAAAAAAAGAGCAGTCTTTTAGATGATCACCAGCGTTTGCACATGGTGAATTTGGCCGTGGGCAACCATTACAAACTGCGCGTCAGTGACGTGGAGTTTGGCTTGCCGCAGCCTTCATATACTTCGGCTACGCTGGCCTATTTAACCGAAAAGTTTCCGGAGAAAACCTTTCACCTAATCATGGGGGCCGACAATTTGGAAAGCTTCCCCAAGTGGAAAAACCATGAGGCTATTTTAGAGCAGCATGAACTTTATGTGTACCCCCGGATAGATGCCCAAGGCGGAGCATTGGCCGCACATCCCAAAGTGCACGTAACCGCAGCACCCATTATGCAAATTGCCAGCACGGATATTCGCAATGCCCTAAAAGCAGGCAAAGACGTGAGCTTTATGTTGCCTGAAGCCGTGTGGAAATACATTGATGAGGAGTTGTTTTACCGTTAAAAGATTCTAAGCATCAGATGGCTCTCTTTTAGATTAGGGCCAACAATATGACTACACCCTTCTCATAGAAAAATCTGCTCCAGTTTCGGGTGTACCCTTCTTTAAAACGGGTGGATTCTTCTTTGCTTAGGTCTTTGTTCAAAAAATCATGCAGAGGGTAGGGGGTAAAGCAAAAACTTTGAGTAGGGTAGGTCTGTTCCCAAGTGTAAATTGAAATCTAATTTTGCCGGCGATATTAAAGACACATTTCATTATGAAAAAAATCCATTTGGGCATTGGCCCTCGCGACCCTCGGTTATACCGCTTGTCAGCAGCCCACTCCTCCGGCTGAGACCGAAACTCAAGAAGTTGTGGATACCACCAGCGCAGAAACTACAAATGAAGCCGGCTTAGATGTAGACTCAATGGCTCAAACGCAAATGAATAAGCGTAAAACTATTGAAGCTGCAAAATCAGAACTAACACGTAAAGATCTTAAAACTGATTCTTTGCGCGCTCAGGTAGCTCAAAAATGGACTTTAATTCATTTTTACTTTGATGGTGACCAATTGGTACGTGTGAAAAGCTATCCGCATGGAGAAGTTTCGGCCCGGACCGAGGAGTTTTATTTTGACCAGGGCCAGCTAATTGCTGCCGTAATTGAAGACAATGGTTTAGCGGAAACCGATGGCGAAGCGGTTGAAGATGACAAGGCGTATTATTTTTACGATAACGAGCTGGTGAAGGAAGTAAACAACACCCAGGAAACTGAGACCAGCATCCGCGAAAGCGATGCGGAGCGATTGTTGCGGGAGGCCAAAGAATACCAGGAATTGGCCGTTAAGCTCTAAAATCAAATTGAATATTTTGTGGAGAACCGCAAGCGCTTTTTTAGAAGGGTTTGCGGTTTTTCTTTTTTAGTCAAAAAGAAGAATTCGTATTTCTGCGCCTGGCAAGATTACCACCGAACCGGGTGAAAACAAGCCATACCGAAGGTCAAGATTTGCGCCCATCTCTAAAAAGCTCCAGTTCCATAGATAACTACCTTGTAAGTAAGGGCCAAGCATCTGGGGCCCACCACCGTTTAACCACCCCCCGCCCTCTATGTAGGCTCTTTTAAGTCCACTTTTCCAAATTTGTTTGAGAACGCCAATTTTAACTCCTGGGCTCCATACGTTTCGCAGGCCTTTAGTATCGTAACTAACAGGAACACCATTTTCATAGCGGGTTCTGTACCCCTCCATTACCGTATTTTTTTGAATGAAATTGGCCGAAATATTCAAGCCCAGACCTTTGTCTCTTTTTAACCAGGCCAGTAAGCCTATATTCACTTCTAAGGGCACGCCACTTTTAATGGGTTTGGCCTCAGACCATTTTTCCCATGATTCATTGATCTGGTAAAGGTCACGTACATCTAATACGGGAGTAGCCACACTGATGCGAAATTGACCGCAAATGGAAGCAGTGCTAAGCAAGAAGCAGATTAAAAATGGAGATTTCAAGAGCAGTGTTTTCTACGAAGTTAGGTATTTCTCCTGAGCCACTTGCCGGTGATGTTTTTCATGTCCGCAAACAATGTACCCCAGGGCTAAAACCGAAAACTTCATGTTATTGGCTTCGCCCCCCTGGGCCAGTTGCTGTTCACTAAAACTGCCAAATAGCATTCGGGTACTTTTTCGCACCAGGCGCCATTCTTCCAATAGATCCCGCCAGTTTCGCTTTTGGGCACCGCTAGCCTCTGCGTAGCGGGTGTGGTCAAAGCCAGGTAAAGACTTGCTTTCTTGTCGTGCAAAGCACAAGGCCCGGTATTGGAAAATGCACTCCGTATCTATCACGTGCTGTACCATTTCTTTCAAGCTCCATTTTCCGGGGGCATAAGCCTGCTCCGTGTCGCTTGGCGCGATGGCCTCCCAAAAGGCTAAAGAGTCTTCTGTTTCCTGACTAAGAACTTCCTGTAAAGGGGCGTCAGCAACTAGTTTGGTGTAGCGTTGAAAGTATTCGCCATAGGTAGAAGGGTTGGGTTGGTGGATCATATAATGTTGGAGTAAATTAGTTGATTAAAAACACCTTATTTTTAAGTACTGCGGCCATTTTTTCTACCGATTAGAATATCCTGAAAGCTTGTGTACTCATTTCGGCCACACCACTTGCCGTAGTAGGGCGGTTGATACTTCAAACCATTTTTTTTGTAAAAATCCAGTATTACCTCTTCTGGGTAAGCCACAACATATTCGGGGTTTTCTTGGCTTTCTATTCGGTAATTTTCGCAGCTATACTTTAAGCTGTACAAGCTCTTTCCCTGGTTTATAAGTTCAGTTGATTCATCATTTAGAAGAAAGTAGGTGATGAAGCAGCTCCCGCCCGGTTTCAATACTCTTGAAATCTCAGATACGTAATTCTCCAGGGCGGCTGGCAGCATATGCGTAAAAACCGAAGTTAGAATGATAAAATCAAAAGACTCGTCTTCAAACGGGAATTTATAATCTGCGGCCAAAATTTTTCCGTTTGGATTATACATGCCATTCTTAACATCAAGTTTCTGAAATCTAAAATTTCTGAATTTTGGAGTGATCTTAGTGGAACACCATTTTACTCCCCTTGCTAAGGGTTCAATTCCTTCAAACCTGCTATTAGATGAGAGATAGCCCGTTAGCGGAAGGGCCATACGTCCAAACCCCGAGCCCACATCCAAGACATCATCGTCTTTTTTCAGGCCTCCCAACTCTTTGAAAAGTGTCAGAAACTCTTGCCCTATTTTTTCAGGATCACCAGAATTTATAGTGTCACTTCTCTGGGGTGGGTTCGTAGATTTTCTCTTACCAAGTTTTAGGTCGAGAAAATCGGATACCTGCAATTTTATTTTTTTAATTTTTTTTCCAATCACAGCGCGGATGTTGACCTCAACTATTAAATAACCTATGTAGATAGCCGCTAAGCATTTCTATAATTTTGCCCTGATATTTCTGCCTCCTCTGCTTTTTACGGAATCCACTTAATGTCTTTAAAATCGGGCTTGCGTTTTTCCAAAAAAGCGTTGCGGCCTTCTTTGGCCTCTTCGGTCATGTAGGCCAGGCGCGTGGCTTCACCGGCAAATACCTGTTGGCCCACCATACCATCATCGGTAAGGTTAAAGGCAAACTTGAGCATTTTTATGCTGGTAGGCGATTTCTCCAGAATTTCCTGCGCCCACTGGTAGGCGGTATCTTCCAGTTCTTCGTGAGGAATAGAAGCATTGGCCATACCCATTTCCACGGCCTCATCGGCCGAGTAATTACGACCTAAAAAGAAAATTTCACGAGCGCGCTTTTGTCCTACCATTTTAGCCAGGTAAGCCGAGCCATAACCACCGTCAAAGCTGGTAACATCGGCATCGGTCTGCTTAAAAATGGCGTGCTCTTTACTGGCCAGGGTAAGATCGCAAACCACGTGCAAACTATGGCCTCCGCCTACGGCCCATCCGGGTACCACCGCGATTACCACCTTGGGCATAAAGCGTATGAGGCGTTGTACCTCTAAAATATTCAAGCGAGGCATGCCATCGTCATCTACGTAGCCTTGGTGGCCGCGGGCGTTTTGATCGCCACCGGAGCAAAAGGCCCACTTGCCATCTTTTTTAGAAGGGCCTTCTCCACTGAAAAGAACCACCCCAATGCTGGTGTCTTCACGGGCGTCTAAAAAAGCTTTGTACAATTCAGCCACGGTTTTGGGCCTAAAAGCGTTGCGTACTTCCGGGCGATTAAAAGCGATGCGCGCCACCCCCTCACCCGATTTTTTATAGGTGATGTCTTCAAACTCAATAGCGGTAGTCCAGTTGGCTTTCATAGCAATTCTGTTTTAAGGCAAAAGTAATTTTCACAATGGCTTCTTTAAAGTCAATAGGGTGTTATTTGGTTCAAGCCCGATGCAGATAGAGGCCATAAAAAATTAAACTGCCTTCAGCTTAAAGCTTAGCGCGATGCAAAGTAGCAGCAAACCACTAAAAAAATACAACTGTACAGCCGGACCAAAATACTGCGCTACCAAACCAAAGCTGGCCGCCACCAGCGTGAAAAGGCCAATGAGGGTGTTGGCCAGTGATACGTAGGTAGGGCGATCGTCATCAGGGGCATAGTCAACCAAGTAGGTTTTACGGCTTAAGCGCGCCCCGGCATAGGCAATGCCGTGCACAAAAAACACTGGCAAAAACCAATAGAAATTAGAGAGCGCATCGCTTATCACAAACAAGCTGGCGTAAACACTGGCGGCAATGGAAATAAGCGCCACCCAGCGCATGAGGCGGGTGGGGGAGTCATCGGCAAAGCGCCCCCAAAAGGGAGAGCTTAATACTTGGGCCAATCCGCTAATCACAATCAGGTACCCAATTTGAGCCCATTCGCCCTCACCACTTAGCCGTGAGCTAATCACCACGTAGAAAGGCTGGCTTAAGGGAATGGCCATCAACAAGGCGCGGGTGATGATAAAATTTCTAAAGTTCACATCCTTTTTAAGCAGTTGGCCGGCATTTTTGATTTCCTCCACTGGGCTGCGGCCTCCTTTGGTAGCGCCAGGGAGTTCTTCAATTTGGTAAAATAGAAAAGCAGCCCCCAGCCACAGCAATCCGGCCAAGGCAAAAAGGCCAGCATACACACTAACGCTGGCTTGCTCATGCAGCACAAAAATGAGCAGCACACCCGCAATTAGGGCCAGCACACCACCAAAGGTAGAGCGGTAGCTCAGCATTTGGCCGCGTTGTCCTTTGGGTACGGTCTTAGCCGAAACATCTTTAAAGGCCACGGAACCTACGCCACTGGCTAAACTGAAAATCAGCAGCAGCCCAGCCAGCAGGTAGCTGGTTTGGCTATCTGGAAATTGATAAAGCAAAAAAGCGCTAGCCAATTGGCAGAGACCTTGCACCAAGGCCGCCACTGCCCAATAATTCTTTCGAATAGGCTTAGCGCGAATTTTTCCACTTACAAATAATTGAGGCAGTAAAGAACCGGCATCTTTTATGGGCACCAGCATCCCAATTAAAAAAGCGGGAGCGCTTAAAAAACTAAAGATCCACGGCAAAGTGAGGTTTGGGCTGATTAGCTTTTCGGCCAGCTTGCTGAGAGTTCCGTTGGCTACGTTTAGGCTAAAGTTTTTCAGCACGTGGTGGCAGTCCTCATCAGGGATGGTGCTGCAGGCTCGTTCTTCCGCGTCCTCCGTAAGGTACTCGTAAAACCGTTCCGTTAATTGCGTCATGGTTTTACAACTCAGCCTTTTGGGCTGGGTTCAAAAACCAAGTGGTTAGTAGAGAAATATACTTAGCGATAAAACTGCACCTGATCGTACACAAAGCGCCCGTTCGTTAGCCTAACCTGCTCGGTGCCAATTGGATTTTTTAGAACAACGTTAAAGCGGCCGGCAATGTAATTATCTTCAAAAACTAAAACTTCTAATTGCCCGGCCTGAACTTCCTGAAAGGCTAAAGGGGGCTGAACAAACTGCATGCTTACATAGGGTGGGCCCACTGAAGGGTCATTAATGGGGTATATCCCCGGCCATAGACCCCCAAAATTAAATTGAATTTGTAAAACTTCAATCCCTTTATTGCCGGCAATTTGGAGTACCCAGGTTGAGTCAATGGCAACCACATTTGAGGCTTCCCACTTTTCACCGTTTAGTTCCATGGTAACTCTATTGTCAGATTCGGGTGGTGGGGGCAGGGTAGGTTCTACCCCATCGCCACAGCTACTCAGCACCATTAAAATCATTGCCAAAAGCATCAAAGGGCAGTTAATTAGTCGCATACCTTTAAAATTCAATTCAAGACAAAATTACACTAAAACATAATAAAACAGCCCTTAAGATTGGTGTAATTAAGAAGACTCTGCACGATACTCCAAGAGGTCGCCAGGTTGACAATTCAGTACCTCACAGATGGCTTCCAGCGTTGAAAAACGCATGGCTTTGGCTTTGCCCGTTTTGAGGATAGACAGGTTGGCCACGGTAATACCAATAGCTGCGGCCAAATCTTTAGAGGCCATTTTTCGTTTGGCCAGCATCACATCAAGGTTCACTACAATTCCCATGCTTACACCGTAAATTTTTGCTCCTCGGCCAATTGCTGACCTTCTTTAAAAATTTCAGCCAACACAAAGGCACTTAAAGCCGCGGCAAACCAACCCAAAGGCAAGCTAAAGCTGAGGGTGCCGGCACTGTTTGCAAACTGTAAAAAATTAACACTGGCAAGGGCCGCCAAAATTAAAAGGTAATAGCCTATGCTTCTAAAATGGTGCACGTTCATTTGACTAAAGGTTTTCCAGTTTTGTAGGGACTGAATAATGCGCAGGGCTCTTTGAAATAGTAAGGTGAGTAAAACCAGTATGGCACAAAATTTTAACCAGTTAAAAAGTAGGGCCGCCACGGTCAGCTGCGGTAGTGCGTGTTTTTTAGCAAGAGGGGAGGCTTCATCTGATGTCAGCGATATTCCAACTTGGTTCTGGCCAAAATCTATTTGAACGGCATCCAGTAAACCGGGCTTGGTAAAATATAGAATAAGCATAGCCAAGAGCCCCAGAAAACTGGCCAGCATAAAAAACCGAAAGATTTTGAGCACGGCAGTGCTAAGTTGTAGTATTGTGTTTCTTTCCATCTTTAAATTCTTGGTAAAGGTAAAATAATTATTGAAAAACAATAATAAAACGTTTCAAAACAATATGTGTGACTGATTTAAATGGAAGTGGCTTTTGCTTTTATCTTTGTAAAAAAATAAGCCCTTGCAAAGCTTTTTAGCGCAGGCTGTTCAAAAACTCCTGCAACTTCCTTTTCCCCTTAAAGACCTCACGGTGGTAATGCCCAGCCAGCGGGCAGCCGTTTTTTTCAGGCGCGAATTAGAGCAACAACTCACTGAGGTTAGCTTTAGCCCGCAGTTTATTACCGTAGAAAATTTGGTGGCCCAAAGCACGGGCCTCCACATCTTGGCCAATGCGCCTTTGCTCTTCAGACTCTATGAGGCGCATTGTGAGGTATCATCGGCCCCCGAGCCTTTTGATGATTTTGCCAAATGGGCCCCACTTTTATTGGCCGACTTTAATGAGATTGACCGGCATTTGGTAGACGCCCCTTCTTTATTTGATCACCTGGCCGATATAAAGCGTTTGGAGAGCTGGGGTCTGGAGCCTGAACCCACGGAGCTGATTAAAAACTATTTGGCTCTTTGGAAGAGTTTGCCACCCTTGTACCAAGCCTTTACCCAAAACCTGTTAAAGCAAAATGAGGGTTATCAAGGTTTGGCCTACCGGCAGATGGCGGAACAGCTAGATCAACTGCTGCCACAACTGAAACAACAGTACGGGCATTTCTATTTTATTGGCTTTAATGCCTTGAATCAAGCCGAAGAACAAATTTTTGAGCGCTTGGACCAGGAGGGTATGGCCCATTTTTTCTGGGATATTGACGCGTATTATTTCAAGGATTCCACCCAAGAGGCAGGGCAGTTTCTGCGCAACAGTAAGTTAGTGCAAAGGTTGCAAGAGCGCGGTACTTTAGAAGGCCTGCATCACGCTCTGGGCGAGCAAGCCAAAGAAGTGCACAGCATTGCGGTTAACGGGCAGCACCTGCAAGCAGCGGTGGCCAACCAAATAGTGAGTGGCTTGCCCACCCAAGATCTAGAAAACACTGCGGTGGTTTTAGCCGATGAAGCTTTGCTTACCCCTTTCCTCAATAACCTCAGTCCGCAGGTGCAACAGTTGAACGTAACCATGGGCTTGCCGCTTAAGCAGTCGCCACTGGCAGGCTTTTTTGACGTGCTGTTGGGCTTTCCACGCAGCTGGGAAAAGAACAAACGCGAAAACAGCCAGGGAGAAGCTCTTTTTTACCATCAGCAGTGGGACGATCTTTTAGCCCAGCCTTTTTTTAAGCAACTAGTACCTCAGGTAGCCCAAATTGAAACGGTGCGGGCGGCTCTTAAAAAACGCAATTTAGTGTATGCCAGTTACCAACAACTGGTAGCGCTTGGTTTACCGCAGCTTTTACCAGATGCGTTTTTTAGTTCTAAGCCAAACCTTCCTGCCTATTTTAGCGGCCTGGCTCATTTTTGCGAGCAAGCCCAGGCCCAGTTGGCTCACCGCGAAACGCAAATGCTCTACGGTTTTTTCCAGCTTTTTAATCAACTGGCGCAGTTGTTTGACCAATATCCCTACGTGCAAAGTTTTGAAACCGCCCACTATTTTTACCGTGATTTACTGCAGCAGCAATCTCTAGACCTTGTAGGCGAACCCTTGCAGGGCCTGCAATTGATGGGTATGTTGGAAACCCGTACGCTGGATTTTGAAACGGTGGTGCTTACTTCTGTAAACGAGGAGGTTTTACCGCAGGGTCGCAGCGCTAACAGCCTAATTCCCTTTGATTTAAAAAAGGCCTTTAACCTCCCTACTTTTTTAGATAAGGACGCCATTTACGCCTACCATTTTTACCGTTTGTTGCAGCGGGCTAAAAAGGTGTACCTCTTGTATAACAATGGAGTACAAGGCCTTAGGCCGGGTGAACCCAGCCGCTTCTTAAAGCAGTTAGAGATAGAATTGCAGAAATTTCACCGCCAAAGGCAGTTGGCGTCCACTTTCCGTCAAAGCCAGGTAGCCGTAAAAGCGCCCATAGAAGGGGGGCTTTCGCCCGAAATTTCCAAAACTCCCGCTGTAATGGAGCGCTTAAAAATGATGGCTCAAGAGGGCCTTTCGCCATCGGCTTTAGCCACCTACCTGCGCAACCCGGTAGATTTTTATTACCAGTATGTATTGCGCTTGCGCGATCCTGATGAGCTGGATGAAGAGTTGGATTTACGCATTCAGGGAACCGTAACTCACCAAATTTTAGAAGGCCTTTACGGGGAGGTTGCCACCGAGGGCCCTACTGTACCCAAAAGTCAGGCTGAGATTGAAAAGAACTTTGCTCTTACCGCACATGAAGTGCAAAAAAAGGTAGAAGAATTTTTAAGGCAAGAGCGCCACTTGCCTCAGGTAGAAACGGGTCTGAATTTACTGGCCGTAGAAATAATTACCAGCATGGTGCACCAGTTTTTAATGTTTGATGCCCAGCGCTACCAGCAAGCCCAAGCGGCCGGCCGCCCCATTGAAATCACAGGCCTAGAGCAGAGCTTAACGGGCAGCTTTACCAGCAAGGCAGGCTTAGAAGTGAAGCTTAAAGGCAATGCCGACCGTATTGAGCGCAGCCACCACTGGCACATCATTGACTACAAAACCGGTGACGCACAGTCTCAAGATTACGGCCTGCAGGGCGATTGGGGAAAGTTACCCAGCAAACCCAAGGCCTTGCAATTGTTAGTGTACGGGTACCTGTTTTTAAAGGCGCACCCAGAGGTGGAGGAGGTGCGCCCACAGGTGATTAGCCTGCGTAACCTGGCTGATAGCCCGGTAGACTTAGCCATTAGCAAGCAGCAGCAGGGCATGTGCCAAACCGACTGTGCTGATTTTGAAGAAGCTTTGGAAGAATTGCTGGCAGAGATTTATAATCCCGAGATTCCCTTTACCGATAAAGCCCATGAAAACGAGTAAGCTACAGTTGCAAAAGGTGCGGCAAACGCTGGGGAAAGCCTTGCATGAAACACCCGTTTTACAGAGCCAGGCTTTGAATGACTTAACCGGGGCCCAGCTATTTTTCAAGTGTGAAAACTTCCAAAAAACCGGCTCCTTTAAAGCCCGGGGTGCCTTCTTTTCAGTACAAAGCCTTTCGGCCGAAGCTCAAAAAAAAGGTGTGGCCACGCATTCTAGCGGCAACCACGGACAAGCCCTGGCTTGGGCTGCACGGCAAATGGGCGTGCGGGCCTATATTGTTATGCCAGAAGACGCTCCTGAGGTTAAGGCGGTCGCAGTAAAAGCCTATGGCGGTGAGGTGCATTTTTGCGCCCCTAATCTGGCTGCACGTGAAGAAGGCCTCAAGCAGGTACAAGCCAAAACAGGGGCTACTTTTATACCGCCTTATGATTATGAAAATACCATTTTAGGCCAAAGCACCTGCGCCCAGGAGTTACTAGAACAAGTGTTCGATTTGCAAGCGGTATTTACACCCGTGGGTGGTGGAGGCTTGGCCGCAGGCACTTGTTTAGCCGCTCGTTACTGCAGCAAAGGCATAGCGGTGTATGGAGCAGAGCCAGCTGGTGCCGATGACGCCTACCGCTCATTAAAAAGCGGGCTGCATGTTGCTGAGCACCAGCCCAGTACCCTGGCCGATGGATTGCGCACAACCTTGGGCCACCTGAACTATGCCATTTTAAAAGAGCGCCTGGCCGATATTTTTTTGGTGAATGACCAGGAAATGTTGGACGCCATGCAGCTCATTTACCAGCGTTTGAAAATTGTAGTTGAACCCAGCTGTGCGGTACCATTAGCCGCCCTGATTAAGCACAAAGAGCAGTTTGCCGGCAAACGTGTGGGAATAATCTTAAGTGGAGGAAACGTAGATCTGGGGGCATTTTTCAAGCATTTAGAGCAAAAGAAAGGACGCTAGAAGCTTGTTTTTTGGCAAGCTTTAATCACTAAGGGTTTTACCTCAAATTGTACCTTTGCGCCTTTAAATTTTGGGTATATGAAAATTGGCGTAGTAGTTTTTCCGGGCAGTAATTGTGACAAAGACATGATTTACGTGCTTTCCAATATTTTAAAGCACGAGGTGGTAGAACTTTGGCACAAGAACACAGATTTACAAGACGTAGACCTGGTAGTGCTGCCGGGTGGCTTTTCGTACGGAGATTACCTGCGCAGCGGTGCCATCGCGCGTTTTTCACCCATCATGGAAAAAGTGATTGCCTTTGCCAATGAAGGAGGCTATTTGCTAGGCATCTGCAATGGTTTTCAAGTGCTTTGTGAAAGTGGCCTGTTGCCCGGGGCCTTACTCCATAACCCCAGCCATAATTTTGCCTGCAAAAATGTGTACCTCAAACCCCACAGCAATCAAAATTTAATTACCCGAGATTTAGACAAGAACAAGGCTTTTAAAATTCCAGTGGCTCACGGTGAAGGGCGCTATTTTATAGAAGAAGATCAACGTGCTACGTTAGCAGAAAATGGCCAAATTCTTTTCCAATATTGTAACGCTTCCGCAAAAGTAAACGAGGAAGCCAATTTTAACGGCAGTGTTGAAAACATTGCTGGAGTCTGCAATGCGCAAAAAAATGTGTACGGCATGATGCCCCACCCAGAGCGAGCAGCCGATGAAAATTTGGGCAATGTTGATGGCCGCACCCTTTTAGAAAGCTTACTAAAAGGAGTAGAAGCTAGCTTGGTTAAGTAAACGCATCAGCCTTAGCGCTGATTTACAGAGAACCTCCAGTTCACTACCCAATTTACTGCACTATCAGCCGGCTGTTGTGCACTTTTTTGCCGCTTCGGGCTTGAACCAGATAAACGCCCTTTTTAAGGCCGCTTAAATCAATGGTTTGCTTGCCTTCCGCTTTACGGGGCATTTCTGTTTGAAGCTGCACCCGGCCATTCAAATCAATGAACTGAACCTGCCAGGGCAGATTATCCCAGGCATTCCATTCAAAGCTTACCTGCCCGCGGCTTGGGTTAGGATAAACGCTAGTGGCGGCACTTTTCACATTTTGCTCGTCTATGCCAATGCCACTCTGGAAAACGGAGGTAAAAACGCCTCGGCCGTGGGTAGTGGCCATAATGGTGAAATCGCTCTCTCGCACTTCAATCATATCTACCCGCACGTTGGGTAAGCCGTTGTTCACGTTTACCCAGGTAGGGTTGGTTGCGGTGATGTCTTGCGTCATCCAAACGCCCAGTTCAGTAGCCAAAGCAACCACTTTGTAATCTCTGGGGTTAAAGATGGCTCCGCGCACAGGCATATCGGGGAGGTTACTTTGTACGTTATTCCAGTTTTGCCCACCGTCATTGGTATACCACACTGAGTTGATGCCGTAATTGGAAAAAGTGACAATGATTTCATCTTCATTAGCGCCCAACTCAATATCTGAAAGGTATCCGGTTGGGAAGTTACTTCCAGTAAGATCGGTTGAGTTGACAAAGCCATTTTGGAGGTTAGCGCTATCTACCTTAATGAGCTGACCAGCGCCCGTGCCTACAAATAATACAGTTCTGGATTTAGTGTAAGGCGAGACCTTAAAAGCGCTGGGAGCTGAGAATGAATTGCGAAGCCTAAAATCATCAATGATAGGCGTGAAATTGGCGTTTTTAATGCGAGTAATGGAGCTGGCTGATTTGCCTGCGTAGAGGATGTTCAGGTGATCATCGTAATCGCCAGGGTTGATAAAGCGACCTTCCTGTCCATTATGCAGGCGGCTAAAAGAGTTTCCCCCGTTGAAAGACCTGCGCCAGTTTCCATTCTGGGAGCTGGCTATTTGAAACCGGGGACTGTCTTTGTCAATGAAACAGAAGGCACCATCGCCCCCTACCGCCCGGTTGGTGTTCCCTAAACCTGCTTGGGTAAACTGCTGGGTGCCATTGTCCTGTGAGCCGGCCAGCATGTAATCAACACCTGCATCGGGGTGTAAGGCACCGGCATAAAATTGCACGGTATTGAAGCGGTTATTCCTTTCAGAAAAAAATGGGTTGGATGAATTGAAGTTGGTAGAAATAGCTACTCCCCCATCTGAGCCTATGAGCAGCTCAGAGGAGCTTCCCTTTTTATAAATAAGTTGATGAATGTCGGCATGCACGTAAGGATGACCAAAACCACCATACCAATGCGATACCTGCTGCCAGGTATTGCCTGTATCAACGCTGCGATGGATGTTGATTGCGCCCACCACTACCTTGGTTTCATCATTGGGGTCTACCTGAGCAATTAAATCATACCAAGCCTGGCCGCGCGAAAAATCATTAGCGGGTATGCCCGGATCGTCATCATTGGGTTCTGAAAGACTGGTCCAGGAGTTGCCACCGTCAGTGGTGCGAAGAATTCGCTGCACGGCAGAACCGCCTTCTACCAGAGCGTAGGCATAGTCTTTATTGCTAGGAGCTACGGCAACCTCAACGCGGTCAAAGTTGCTGCTGTAGGAACGGGTGAAATTTAGGCCGTCATCTGAAAATAGAATAGAACCTCCATCCGAACCATTGTTTGAATTAATAGTGCCTACCCAAAGGCGATTGTCGGGTCCTATTTCTAGGTCTGCCGGAGCGTCTGGGTAGCTCCTTCCAGGTAAATTGGGTAAAACCTGGGTAAAGGAAGCACCTCCATCAGTACTACGGTACAAACCTTCTGCGGTAAAATCAGCATTAAACCCACGGTGATCTAAATTGCGCACGGCAACATAGAGTACCCCCACACCATTTTCATCGCGTACCACTAAGTCATTAATCATGGTCATATTATCAGAACCGGGTATCATAGCCCAAGTAGAGCCTCCATCGGTACTTTTCCAGATACCCTGGCCATGACCAAAACTTAAGGAGTTGCTCAAGCCTTCTCCCGTACCCACGTAAAAAGTTTGGGTATTGGTGGGGTCATAGGCAATGGCGCTTACTGACATGTTGCTCCAAGTATCACTTACAGGCGTCCAGGGTTGACTGGACGAATTGATGTTATCATTGTACCATAGCCCACCTGTTACCGCACCGGCCCATACTTTATTTTCACTGGGATCATTGGGGTCATACATTATTGCGCGTGTGCGGCCTCCCACGTTGCCGGGGCCACGTTCTTGCCACACCAATAAAGGGGTGTCGCTTTTTTTGCGCTTTTGCGCCTTCAATTCTGCGTAAGCCGTATGGAGCTTTTCCGGGGTGGGGTAACCCAAGGCCGGATCCATGGTCATAATGAAGTTTTGTTCAAAAGCCAGGTCCGGCCGGTCGGCTTTAGGAAGTTTTTCAAGTTCTTTAGCACTAAGAGCCGAGGGTTGCAGATAGGGGTTGTTTTTCACAAACTCTGCGTAGGACTGGTGCTTATTAGAGGTTTCTGAATAGTTATAAATGTAGAGCACGGTTACCACCCCTAAGAGGGAGGCTACCAAAGCCAAAATTTTCTTCATAGCAAAATTTTAGGGACAGCGGAATTGGCTATCACTGTTATATTTACGTAAACCCACTCAAAAAGGTTGAGCTGGCAAGATACTATCTGCGTTTGAAGTAGTTTATAATTTTTACCAATGCTTTATAAGTTGGCTGCTAAAACGCCTCTTTGTATTTGCACCGATTTTCTAAAAATAGCGCTAATTTCGCTGGTTTTACCCCACTGACTATACGCTTGGGTTTGAGGTAGAGAATAGCCTAGGGAGGTGAAATAGGGCTTGGCTATTTCTTCACAAAGCTTCTGATCATCGGGCGAAAGCCAGGCTTGCCATTTTAAAGATTGAGGCCAAGCTCTAAATAGCTCTGGTATTTGGCGGGCAGCTTTGAGAATGTCTACTCCTAAATAGCGGTTAAGTGCATTTAGGTTTTTCTGTTCAAAATCTTCAAATTTAAAGACCAGGCCTTGCCAGTTTTTGGTCATTTCGGCTAAGAAGTCCAGGTCAAGGCTAGCGGTCTGTCGTAAAAATTGCTCAGCCTGATCAGTTGAGATTCCTACTGCCTCTCCAATAAGCTCACTAAAATTCACGGCATCGCGCTTCACCTCTTTCTTTTTAAACTTGTTCAATACACTAAGGTAAATGGGGCCTTGCTCAATGATAGCAGGCTGCAAAACCAAGCTTTGGAAGAACCTTTCAGTCAACCATGTATAGGGGTGTTTAAGTAAAAGAATGCGTTTTTGATAAGAGGCGTTGGTTTGCAGGGCCTTGGTTACCCTTTCTTTTTTGAAAGCGTAATTTGACTGTTCTTTTGCTGAATAAGCGGGTTGCGGGAAAGGTTGGGCTGAAAAAAGGCTGTTTGTAGTGCTGGAAGACAGATCATATCCGCGATTGTATATTTTGGGGAGAGCATTTAAACAATAGTGATCCAGACCATCTAATCGAAGCCCCCATAAAAAGCGGAACAGAATTTTGGTTTTTGGGGGCATGGTTTTCTTTAGTTGAATTCAATCAGTTTCCTGCGATACACAGAGAATAATTTGCTTTTGCTCACAAAGCCCAGGTATTTACCGTCTTTGACCACGGGCAAGTTCCAGGCTCCGGTACTCTGAAATTTTTTCATCACCTCGCTCATGTTGTCTCCTTGTTGCACGTATGCCGGGGGGGGGCTCATGAGCTCTGAAACCATGGTATTTTCATAAAGGCTTTGGTCAAACATTAAATGCCTGAAATCATCTAGCGTAAGCACGCCTACCAGCAAATCATTTTCATCAATAACCGGGAATAAATTTCTACGACTTTTGGCCACTACTTTTACCAATTCACCCAAGTTCATGTTGGAGTTTACGCGCTTAAAGTCTTTCTCAACCACATTATTGATGCTCATTAAGGTGAGGATGGCCTGGTCTTTATTGTGCGTAAGCAGGTCGCCTCTTTGCGCCAATTGTGTGGTGTAAATGCTATGGGGCATAATTTGCCGGGTAATCTGAAATGAGATGGCTGCAACCAACATGAGCGGAATAAAAAGCTCATAGCCTCCGGTAATTTCGGCAATCATAAATATCGCGGTAAGCGGAGCATGCAGCACCCCCGCCATAAGACCGGCCATACCTATAAGGGAGAAGTTGGTGGTGCTGATGTTTACAAACCCCGTTGAATTTAAAAGCCGGGCAAAGAGATAGCCCATAGAGGAGCCAACAAAAAGGCTGGGTGCAAAAATACCGCCTACCCCACCTGCGCCAATGGTAAACACGGTGGCAAAAATTTTAAATAACACCAAACCCAATAGCAGGGCCACTATTACGTATTCGCCCTTAAAATAATCGTAGACCACGCTTTGCTGTACTATGGTTTCAATGTTTCCATTCAGCAAGTGGTTTATGGTTTCATAGCCCTCGCCATACAAGGGCGGAATGAGCCAAATGATGAGGCCCAAGGCTAACCCGCCTACCAGTGTTTTCTGCCCGGGCGTTTTAAACTTGCTAAAGAAGCGATCAAAATAGAAGTAGGTTTTATTAAAGTACACAGAAACCAAGGCGCTTAAAACCCCCAGCAAAATGTAAAAGGGCAGGTCATCTATGGTAAATGGCTCAATAAATTTATAGTGAAAAAGGTAGTCACTGCCTTCAATAAAAATGCTGGTTACCGCTCCGCTTACCGAAGCCAGTAGCAAGGGAATAAGTGAGCTGAAGGTAAGATCGAGGCTAAAAATTTCAATGGTAAAAATAATAGCGGCAATAGGGGCATTAAAAATGGAGGCTATTGCTCCGGCTGTGGCACAGCTAATGAGTAAGATGCGTTGCTTAAAGTTTACGTGCATAAGCCGGCCCAGGTTACTACCAATAGCTGATCCGGTAGAAACGGTAGGCCCTTCCAGCCCTACTGAGCCGCCAAAACCTACGGTAAACATGCTGGTGATAAGCGAGGCATACATTTTAAAAGGCCGTATAAAGCCTTGCCTGCGCGATATGGCAAAAAGGGTTGAAGGGATGCCCTCGCCCACGGGACCTTTAATAAACTGTTTCACCAGCAGGGTAAGGCCAATGCCAATAAGCGGAAAGGCGAAGTAGTAGACATTAAAGTAACTGCCAACAAAGTCTGACTGCAGAAATTCCTGTACAAAATGTGTGGTATTTTTCAGGGTAACCGCGGCCAGCCCGGTTATAAAACCCACCAAAACACTTAAAAACAGGATGAACTGTTGCTGAGTAACATGCCTAGCGCGCCAAACCAAAAACTTGCCCAATAGGCTTTGCGGCTTTTGCGGCATTATTCTTCCTGCAGCTTTAGACTCAGGCTAAGCTCGTTGAGTTGTTCCTGGCTTACGCCCGATGGTGCATCAATCATTAAATCTCTACCGGCATTATTTTTAGGGAAGGCAATAAAATCGCGGATGGTTTCCTTACCGCCTAATATGGCTACCAAACGATCTAGCCCAAAGGCAATACCGCCATGAGGAGGGGCTCCGTATTCAAAAGCATCCATTAAAAAGCCAAATTGTTTTTGAGCCTCATCGGCTGTAAAGCCAAGTACATCAAACATTTTCTTTTGCAGGCTGCGGTCGTGAATACGGATGCTGCCCCCGCCAATTTCATTGCCATTTAACACCAGATCATAAGCATTGGCCCGTGCCGCGCCCGGGTCACTTTCCAGTAGATTTAAGTCTTCTTCCAGCGGAGCGGTAAAGGGGTGGTGCATGGCATAGTAACGCTGGGTTTCCTCGTCCCACTCCAGCAGAGGGAAATCCACTACCCAAAGCGGAGCAAACTCTTCTGGGTTGCGCAAGTTCAGCTCCTCAGCCAGGTGTAAGCGCAACTCACCCATGGCTTTTAAGGTTTTAGCCTTGGCACCGGCCAGCACCAACATAAGGTCACCCGGTTGGCTTTCACATTTTTCGCTCCAGGCCTGCAGGTCTTCCTGGCTAAAGAATTTATCTACCGAAGATTTAAAACTACCATCTTCCTGATGTTTACACCAAATAACGCCCGCCATGCCAATTTGAGGTCTTTTCACCCAGGCGGTTAGGGCATCTAGCTGCTTACGACTGAAGTGTGCGCAGCCTTCCACATTTATGGCTACCACCCTTTCGGCCTGGTCAAAAACTTTAAAGCCTTTGTTTTGGGCCACATCATTCAGGTTTTTAATTCGCATGTCAAACCGTATGTCGGGTTTGTCATTGCCGTAATTTTCCATGGCCTCCTGGTAGCTCATCCGAGGAAACTCGCCTACCTCTTGGCCGGCCACTTTTTCCAACAAATGCCGGGTTAAACCTTCAAAGGTTTGCAGCACGTCATCGCGCTCCACAAAACTCATTTCACAGTCTATTTGCGTAAACTCGGGTTGGCGGTCGGCTCTTAGGTCCTCATCTCTAAAACAGCGCACAATCTGGTAATACCGGTCGTAGCCGGAAACCATAAGCAACTGTTTAAAAGTTTGAGGCGATTGGGGTAGGGCGTAAAACTGACCGATATTGGTGCGTGAAGGCACTACAAAATCGCGCGCACCTTCTGGAGTAGACTTAATCAGGTAGGGGGTTTCAATATTTAAAAACCCCTGAGCATTTAGGTAATTGCGGACTTCGTGGTCTACCCGGTGGCGCAAAAGCACATTCTTTTGCAGAGGGCTTCTGCGCAAATCCAAATAGCGATAGCGCATGCGTAATTCTTCACCACCGTCCGTTTCGGCTTCTATGGTAAAGGGAGGGTTTTTGGCCGCATTCAAAACCGTAAGCTGTTGGGTTTTTATTTCAATGGCCCCGGTAGGATTATTGGGGTTAGGGCTCTCGCGGGCAATCACTTTACCGGTGGCTTGCAAAACAAATTCACGGCCCACCTTGCGAGCCTGCTCCATTAATTTAACGTCCCAGCCTTCATTAAAGGCCAATTGGGTAATGCCATAACGGTCTCTAAGATCAATAAAAGTCATTCCTCCCAGGTTTCTAACCTTCTGGGTCCAACCACATAAGGTTACGGTAGTGCCTATGGCATCGGCATTAAGCTCACCACAGTGATGCGTTCTTAGCATGCTTTTTGATTTAGCGCACAAAATTACAATATAGCTTTGCCAGAGCCTATATTTAAAGCTTTGAATTCTGTAAGACCCATAATTAGAAAATAATGATTCAACCTTTTGGCGATGAGCATTTTATGAAACAAGCTTATTTAGAGGCTCAAAAGGCCTTGGCTGAAGATGAGGTGCCGGTAGGAGCAGTGGTGGTAGCGAACGGTAAAATCATAGGGCGAGGTCATAATTTAACGGAGCGCCTAAAAGATGTTACTGCGCACGCAGAAATGCAAGCCATTACCGCAGCTGCTTCTTATTTAGGGGGTAAGTATTTGCACAAATGCACACTTTTTGTTACCCTAGAACCCTGCTCTATGTGTGCCGGTGCCTTGTATTGGAGCCAAATTGAACGAGTAGTTTTTGCCGCTCCAGACCCTAAACGTGGTTTTAGCACTCAAGGTGGAAAACTGCATCCCAAGACCAAACTAAACAGTGGTATTTTACGTAATGAATGTAGCGAGCTTTTACTAAACTTTTTTAGACAAAAGCGCTAGAGAGCTTTTGCTATAAAATAATAACGGTATAAATTTTTATTTTTGATTCACAGTTCAACCATGTTTGTAACCAATAAACAAATAGGCAAAACCCTAAAGTTAATGCCCATTTTGCTACTCATATTAGTGGCCATAGATGTACTATTTCTTTTTATACCGGGCTTTTTTGGAGGGGCCAAACTCAACGGTTACGTGGCCATTGCCATTCCTGTTTTGGTGATTGCTTTTTACAGTTATGTAGGGTATCCGCTTTTTACTTTTGATGCTAAGTCAGATGTAGTAAAAATTAAATCACATTTGGCCCTGAGTACTTTATTTGGCAAAGAGTTGGTAATACCTAAAATGAATATTACCGATTTAGACATTGACTTGAGCGGAATACGCAAAAAGCTGATAGTTACCTTTATAAAACAGGGTAAAGAGGTAAGCGAAAGCTTTTCCATTACTATTTTAAGTGACCGTAAACTCAAAAAATTAGAGCAGGCCGTAGCCGATATACATCGTGAAAAGTCCCCTAAAAACTTGCATTTGTTCATTTAAGCGGCATCTTATAACTGAATTCTATGGTTGAAAAGCCTGGTGATTATGCACCGGGCTTTTTGCTTTGTAACTTTGCTAAAAATTTAGATTATGTACCCAGAAGATATAGTAGCCCCAATGCGGGAAGATTTAACCCAAGTGGGCATACAAGAAACCAAAACTGCTCAGGAAGTAGAAGAAGCCGTAAAAGCAGAAGGCACCACTCTGGTGGTAATAAACTCGGTTTGCGGATGTGCTGCAGCTAATGCCAGACCAGCAGTAAAACTGGCTGTTAGTAATGAGAAAAAGCCCAGCCGAATGATTACCGCTTTTGCCGGAAACGATGTGGAGGCCGTAAAAGCAGCGCGTGACCTAATGGCTCCTTTCCCGCCCTCGTCTCCCAGTATTGCCTTGTTTAAAGATGGCAATCTGGTTCACATGATTGAGCGGCACCACATTGAAGGTAGACCCGCAGAAATGATAGCTGAGAATTTAAAACAAGCTTTTGACGAGCATTGTTGCTAGGCTGCTCAAGTTTTAAGATTAAATGAAAAAAGCCTGTGCATTCCACAGGCTTTTTTTGGTTAGTCTCTGAAAAGAAAAAGACGGTGGTTGAAAAAACCACCGTCTTTAAAATATCAAATTACAAGAAACGATTACTTAATCACTACTTTTTTGGTAGCTGTAACACCTTCTTGATTAGTGATAGAGAGAATATACACGCCAGGGCCAACACCATTGGCATTTAAAGTAACGTCTCCGCTTACACCGTTAAGGTTGCTTACTGTTTTTCCGGTAACGTCAATCATAGCTAGATCAAATACACCATTGCCTAATTCAACCGTAGCTGCTCCAGAGAAAGGATTAGGATACACGTTAAAATCTATGGCTTCCACTTCAGTAATTCCTACACTGGCACAAAGCTCCCAAGGTGCAGAAAGTGTTTTAGGCTGATCATCAGGACGCACGTAAAAACGGTTGAAATTGCCGGTACCGCTTGGTTCTAAACAAGATGTGTCGGTAGCATTGGCAAAAGATTCTTCAATTTCAACGGCAGAACCATCTTCAATCATGTACTTGTAAGCAATTTTGCCAGGGCAAATATCATTAACGGTGGTTTCAAAAACACCGGGCTGTCCGGGCACTGGCGTAAGCTCAATTTTACCACCTTGCCATGCTGGGTCTGTAAAGTCACCAATTAGATAAACTTTAACAAAGTTGGCAGGACCGTTGGTCATATCCACTTGAAAGGTAATATCAGATGGGTCAGCCTTAGGCGCACAGGCGCCATAAGCTTCAAAACCAAAGCAACGCACGTTAAGCACGGTGTCACCAGAGAAATTTACTGTACGGTTGTTGCCGCTTTCCCAGTTGGTAGTTGTGCCTCCCACGTGAAAACGAGCTTTGTAGTCCATAGAAGGAGCCGTCCAGCGGAAGGTACCTTCATACACCAAGTCGTTATCAGGATCTGTTAATTCAGTATTGGCATCAAAGCTTCCGGGCCAATTGTTAAATGGACCAGCTACGTCTACCACGTCAGTAGCAGGGTCAAAACCACAGGTAGTACTCATATCTACCTTAATGGTCACGTCAAATGTGTCAGGAATAAAGCAGGCAATGCATTGACCAAAGCATACAGGGCCTAGAACCGTGTCGCTGGCAATGATTCCTCTACGGTTGCCACCCACCGCACAAGCTCCAGGCACAGACTCATTTTGCGCCCAAGAAGTACCATTGATGTATTTGAAATCAACGGTATCACCGGGGTTTACATAAGCGCTGGTGCGGTAAATGCTGTCATTTAAAAGGTCGGCCATAATGGTAGAGCCGGGAGACCAGCCTTGGAAGTTGCCCGCCACACTCACGGTGTCGTCTACCGTAGCCTCTTGGCCCATGTCAACTACCATGGTAACCAATTCTTTACCTGCAGGGGCGTTACCACCAAATAATACGGGATCCATCACAGTATTTCCGTCTACTACCAGGTAACGGTTACTGTTTCCGTTGTCAAAACCTAAACCAAGACTAACCTGGCTCTGAGCAGGTACACCTTCATCATCACCCCAAGCGTTACCATTAATGAATTTAAACTGGTAAATGCCATCAGGTATAGTTACTTGAACTTCGTAAATGTTAGAAGTACCCACTTGGGTAAGAGCAGTGGCAGCGGGGTCCCAGTTTCCAGGGGCACCAGCAGCCGATTGAAAATCACCGGCAATGTGAACTCCGTTAGCCGATACAGTTTGCCCGGTCATGTCTACCTGAAAGGTAACACTACTTTGAGCAAACCCTACACTGCTAGCAAGAAACATTGCCGCTACAAGTGCATAAAACTTTCTCATAATCAGTACTATTTAAAATTTAGAGTTAGTGTAATTTTTACAATTACAACGCAAATAAACAAAAAATTAGCATCAATACCGTAATATTGCTACAAATTGTAACTAGTACACTATGTCTGGAAGAAAGTGGTTTACAGTGCTTTATTTAGGATTAACGGCCAGTGTCCTGAGCCTTTTTACGGCACAGGCGCAAATTACTGCTTATCCCCCCCATTGGTTTAAGGGTGCGAAAAACCCCAGTTTAGAATTATTACTGTTTAACCCCAAAGGTTTTAAAGAAGCACCGCAGCTGCGTGCTGAAAATGGCCCCGCGCTCATTTTTTCAGAGATAGCTCAAAACCCCCAATATGCTTATTTTAAAGTAAATTTAGAGGACTTTTCAGCCGATGATTTTACCATTACAGCGGGGCAGCAAGAAATTCGCTACCAGCTCAAAAAGCCGTCTTCTCATCGGCCTCAGCCGCTCACTCAGGCAGATGCCTTGTATTTGATTACACCAGACCGCTTTGCTAACGGTGAACCGGCAAATGATGAGGTGGCCGGAATGAACGATAAAAAATTAGGACGCGAATTCCCGTTTGGCCGTCACGGAGGCGACATTCAAGGAATAATTTCTAAACTCGACTACATCCAGAATACCGGCTTTACAACACTTTGGATTTCGCCTTTAATGGAGAACAATGAGTTCAAAGAAAGTTACCACGGTTACGCCATCACAAATCATTATCAAATTGACCCTCGTTTTGGCAGTAATGCTATTTACAAGCGTTTAATAAACCAATTACATCAGCGCGACATGAAAATGGTGATGGACGTGGTGTACAATCATTTTGGCTCTCAGCACCATTTGTTTTTAAACCCGCCCGATAGTAGCTTCTTTCACTTTCACCCCGAGTTTGTGAAAACCAATTATCGAGCCGTTACCGTAATGGATCCTCATGCTGCGCCCTCAGACTTAGAGCAATTCACCAATGGTTGGTTTGACAATCACATGCCGGATGTGAATCAGAAAAATCCACACATGCAGCAGTTTCTCATTCAATATTCACTGTGGTGGATTTTTGAGTTTGGAGTGGATGCCTTTAGAATTGATACTTATGCCTACCCCGATCAAGAGTTTATGGCCCTTTTGGGAAAGCGGGTAAAAGAGGAGTTTCCCAGCTTCTTTCTATTTGGAGAAATATGGGTGCACATGCCCGAAATTCAAAGTTACTTCGCGGCTAACAACAAGCACAATCCTTACAACAGTTACCTGGATGGCGTCACCGATTTTCAGCTCAAGTATGCCATTAAGGAAGCCCTACATCAGCAGCAAGGTTGGACCAGCGGAGTAGCCAAAATATACTATCGGTTGGCTGCAGATTACCTCTACGAAAACCCTAATAACCTGGTTACCTTCATTGATAACCATGATGAGGCCCGCATTTTTGGAGAACTTAAAGGCGATACCGCCAAGCTGAAGGTTGCCTTGGGGCTGCTTTACACCATGCGCGGTATTCCGTGTACCTATTACGGAACAGAGATTTTAATGCGCGAGACTGAAAACCACGGTGTTATTCGTCAAGATTTCCCCGGGGGCTGGCCCAATGACAGTGTAGATAAATTCACTACCCAAGGGCGCACAGCTTCTGAGGAGGCCATTTACAAACATGTTCAAGAGCTTTTAGAATGGCGCAGCAAACAACCTGCCATTACTGAGGGTGATTTCACCCACTACATCCCAGAAGATAATGTGTACGTGTATTTCCGCCATACGGCAGAAGATACGGTGATGGTGGTCTTCAACGCCCATCCAGAGGAGCCGCGTGGGCTGGACCTAAATCGTTTCAAGAATTTTTGGACCAATGAATCCGTGGCCACAGAGGCGCTTACCGGTCAGGCCCTTTCGGGGGAAACCCTGGAGATTGGGCCTATGGAAATAAAAATATATGCCCTAAAATAAACCAGCCATTAAAACTTCTACTCTTCTTCGCGCTTGAGTACTTTGGGTACCCTAAAGAAGTCGGTATCGCGATCTGGAGCATTTTTTAGGGCCTCATCTTTGGTAACCAAGTCTTGAGCTTCATCCTTACGCAGTACGTTGCGTTCTTCACTCAGGTAAATTAAAGGCTCAACACCTTCAAGATCTAACTCATTAATTTTGTCAACAAAGCCTAAAATCTTATCCATGTCATTGACTATAGCCTCTTTCTCGGCCTCTGAAAAATCCAGCCGAGCCAGGTGGGCTAATTTGTCTACTTCCTCCTTACTTAATTTCATAAGCCATTTCTTGAGATTGCAAAGGTTGCAAAATTACTTGGTAGCATTCACTTTTTAAACGCTCCGCCTCTGCGGATGAATCTTCTTTGGGGTTTAAAAACGGGTGTACAATTACCCGCAAAGTACCGGGGCCGCCTCTAAAAATATTGAAAGGCAAGAGCCTCTTACAATCTAAGTAAGTTGCGGGTATGATGGGCACACCGCTTTGAGCCGAGAGTTTAAAAGCGCCCATTTTAAAAGGCGCCAAAAGTATTTCTTCACGCGGGGCCAGGCCTTCTGGGAAAATACAAAGTCCTTCCCCTTCCTTCAACTTTTGGCCCGCTTCAACAAAAACCTGTTTGCGGCTGCTCATGCTGCTGCGGTCTACCAAAATATTGGTGCGTTTGTAGAAATAGCCCAGTAGAGGCATTTTACTCAATTCTTTTTTTCCAATAAAAAGGTAACGGTTGGGAAAAACGGCTAGGGTGAGCATAATGTCAATCATGCTCGTGTGATTAGGACAAACAATATACTGTTTGTTTTTATCCGGTTTTTCATGCCACTGCACTTTTACCCGGTAACCGCAAAGCAGTAACACCCCTTTAGCCCAAATACGCTCAAACACAAAAAAGTAGCGGTAACCTTTGGGGCTAAGGCTGGTAAAAAAAATGAAGGGAAAGAGGGCTACAATTACTATAAAATTGCTGACGTAAAACCAGCCGTTAAAAAGTAGACCCAAAAAGGAGCGGATAATTTTCACAAGGCGGCAAAAATAAAAAGATCTGGCAAGCTAAGCTTCAGCTTTATACTTTTGCCGCAAATTTTTAACCCATGGCCCGAGTTTTAACCGGTATTCAAAGCAGTGGAAAGCCCCATTTGGGAAATATTTTAGGTGCCATTAACCCAGCCTTAGAATTAGCCCAAGACTCTAAAAATGAATGCTTCTTTTTTATTGCAGATTGGCACTCACTTACCACCATTAAAGATGCCAAAACCAGAAAAGAGAACGTGCTGGCAGTAGCAGCCGCCTGGTTAGCCATGGGTTTTGATACGGAGAAAAACTTCTTTTACCGCCAAAGCGACTTACCCGAAGTGGGCGAGCTAACCTGGTATTTGAGCTGTTTTACCCCTTACCCCATGTTGGCCAATGCGCATAGCTTTAAAGATAAAAGTGATAAGCTGGCCGATGTAAATGCCGGGCTCTTTACCTATCCCGTTTTAATGGCCTCTGATATTTTACTGTACGATGCCGATTTGGTCCCCGTAGGAAAGGACCAAAAGCAACATTTGGAAATGACGCGTGACATGGCCGGAGCTTTGAATACTCAGGTGGGAAAAGAGGTGTTGAAAAAGCCGGAAAGCCTCATTCAGGAATCGGTGCAAACCATACCTGGCACTGATGGCCAGAAAATGAGCAAGAGCTACGGCAATACCATTGACATTTTTGCGCCTGCCAAAGTCCTTAAAAAACAGGTGATGGGCATCGTTACGGACAGCACCCCGTTGGAAGAACCCAAAGATCCAGACACTTGCCATGTGTTTGCTTTGTATAAGATTTTGGCCTCTGCCGATGCGGTAGCCGAAATGCGCGCCAAGTACGAGGGCGGTAACTACGGCTATGGCCACGCTAAAAAAGCGCTGCATGAGCTGATTTTGGAAACCTACGGAGAGGCGCGCGCCCAGTACGACCAGCTTTTGGCTGACCCTGCCAAAATTGAAGAAAAGCTTAAAGCCGGGGCCGCTAAAGTGCGCCCCATTGCTCAAGAAGTGCTGGGCCGTGTTAAAGATGCGTTAGGTTACTAGCATCGGTGCAAGCCTAGTCATTTAAGCGTAAAACCGCTAAAAACGCTTGCTGCGGAATTTCAACGTTGCCCACTTGACGCATCCGTTTTTTACCGGCCTTTTGCTTTTCTAGGAGTTTACGCTTGCGCGAAATATCACCCCCGTAGCATTTAGCGGTAACGTCTTTGCGCAGGGCGCTGAGCGTTTCACGGGCAATAATTTTGGCGCCAATAGCGGCTTGTATGGCAATCATAAACTGTTGCCGCGGAATCAGCTCTTTAAGCTTCTCACAAATTTTCTTCCCTATATCGTAGGCATTGCTGCGGTGAATGAGGGCGCTAAGCGCATCTACTTGATCACCATTTAACATTACGTCCACTTTTACCATGTCGCTTTCGCGATAGCCAATGGGGTAGTAATCAAAGGAAGCATAGCCCCTGGAAATGGATTTTAAGCGATCGTAAAAATCAAAAACAATTTCAGAAAGCGGCAACTCAAACGTTAGCTCTACCCGTTCAGAGGTAAGGTAAATCTGGTTTTTCATTTCACCCCGCTTTTCAATGCACAAATTCATTACGGGGCCTACATAATCGGCTTTGGTAATAATTTGCGCTTTAATGAAAGGCTCTTCCAAATGGTCTAATTTGGTAGGGTCAGGAAACTCAGAGGGATTGTTGACAATGCGCTTCTCATCTGGATTACTTTTCATGAAGGCATGGTAGCTCACGTTGGGTACGGTAGTAATTACCGTCATGTTAAATTCCCGCTCCAAACGCTCTTGCACAATCTCCATGTGCAGCATGCCTAAAAAGCCACACCTAAAGCCAAAGCCCAAGGCTGCTGATGATTCGGGTTCAAAGGTTAGCGAGGCGTCATTGAGCTGTAGCTTCTCTAAAGAGGTGCGCAATTCTTCAAACTCATCGGTATCTACCGGAAAAATTCCGGCAAAAACCATGGGTTTTACTTTTTCAAATCCGGCAATAGCCTGGCTAGCGGGGTTTTCAACCGAGGTAATGGTGTCACCCACCTGCACTTCTTTGGCTTCTTTGATACCGGAAATCAAGTAACCCACATTCCCAGCACTAATCACTTTACGCGGTTCTTGTGTTAGTTTTAACACGCCAATTTCATCGGCATCATACACGCTGCCGCTGTTCATAAACTTCACCTTTTCACCTTTGCGCATGGTGCCATTAATGACCCTAAAAAGTACTTCAATACCACGGTAGGGGTTGTAAATACTATCAAAAACCATCGCCTGTAAAGGCTCACTGGCTTCACCAGTAGGGTGGGGAATGCGCTTAACAATGGCGCTTAGAATTTCAGGTATACCTAAGCCCGTCTTTGCGGAAGCCAGAAGAATATCTTCCTCATCACAACCAATTAGGTCAATGATTTGATCCTTCACTTCTTCGGGGTTGGCGCTGGGTAAGTCTACTTTATTGAGGACGGGAATAATTTCCAAATCATGCTCCAGCGCTAAATATAAGTTGGAGATGGTTTGCGCCTGTATACCCTGAGCAGCATCTACCACCAAAAGGGCTCCTTCACAGGCAGCAATGGCTCTGGAAACTTCATAAGAAAAATCTACGTGGCCCGGGGTATCAATAAGGTTAAACACATAGTTTTCGCCCTCTTCTTCCACCACCATTTGAATGGCGTGGCTCTTAATGGTTATACCGCGTTCCCGCTCTAGGTCCATGTCGTCCAAGAGTTGGTCTTTCTTCTCCCGGTCACTAATGGTTTTGGTGTTTTCTAATAATCGATCCGCCAAGGTGCTCTTCCCGTGGTCTATGTGAGCAATAATGCAAAAGTTGCGGATGTTCTTCATGATCTCTCTGCGTTTAAGTTTGCAAAGCTAAGGAAAAGGTAGAGGCATTTAATTCAGAAGAATTTAGGAAAAATGAAGACCTTCTAGTGACGAGGTTGAACGTTTACTTTAAAAATGAACCCTAAACTAATTCTGCACGGTTGTTTGTTGATAAAGTCTTGCATTTTGCCGGCAATAACGTAATTTGGACCCTCCAAAAATATCGATGATGAAAATTTCTTTAACAAAATTTATGCTGGTGACGAGTTTGCTATTGGCAGGTTTCTTTTCTGCCGAAGCTTCTCACTACTCAGCCGGTGAAGTTTTTTACAAATGGATAGGTAATGAACCGGGTAGAGGCCAGTTTGATTATCGCGTTTACGCTACCATTTATCGTAACGTTGGTGGTATTCCAATAGGTACGGGCAACTTAAACGGATGCGCTTACCGGCCGTCAGGTAGTGGTAGTATTGCCTTTTCTCTGCAATATTTATCTCCCAACGTTGCTTTGCCGCCCAATGCAACCATGACCTCAACTAACCCTCACGGTTGGTTGCCTACGGGGGTACATCCTCTAGACCCTAATGGTTGGGACATTCCTGAGTTTGAAGGTTGTGCTGATTCGCCCAAAGATATTTCAGAGTATCGGTATGTAGGAGAGGTAACCCTTACCGGTGCCCATCCTGATTGGAAGTTTGCCATTATTCCCCCTTGTTGCCGTGACCAAAATGATAATTTGGCTGGTGCCGGTGGTCTTTACATTGAGGTAGACTTAAACAATACTTTTGGACCTAACAGTTCTCCCCGTATCATCACCCCGGCCGCCAAAACTTTTTGTGTGCTGCAACCCGGTCAAAAGCCGTTTGAGTGGTTCCAAACCGCTGCTGAAATTGATGGAGACAGCTTAACTTACGGTTTTTATGACCAAGGATCGCAAAGCGGTTCATGCGGTAACCCGCAGGCCATTGCTTACTCGGGAGGCTTTTCAGCCAGCTCCCCCTTGCCTACCGTACCGGGTACCACAGTAAGTATTAACCAGCGTCTGGGCATTTTCACCTTTAGTCCCGGAGCAGCTGGTGCTTATGTAGTAAAGATTGAGGTAGAAGAACGCAGATTTGATACTACTTCCTTGAGCTGGCAGTACATTGGTAACACCGTACGGGAACTCCAGGTGCCCATTGCTCCGGCTTGTAAACAAGAAGCTGAGGATGGTCCTAAGTTGGACATTAGTTTACCCTCTATTACTTCCTTAATTTTTAATGATCAACAGATTGACAGTATAAAAACAGCCTATTCACAATACGTTTTAACTCCGGCAGATAGCACGCAGTTTGGCGCTAACTGGGGAGATTATGAAGTTCCTTTATATTCTGGGTACAATTGTTTTGACGCCAAGCTTACACTCAATTTTGATATTAAAGTAAAATGTGCCACTGCCACCCCTACAGACTTTCGTTTGATTGGCCCTGACGGGGTAGCTCGTCCAGTAACGGATATAGATACCAAGTGCGCGGTAGATGGCGTAACCCAGGAGATTGATCTGCTCTTACACCAGGCACTGGATGCAGATGGATATTATTTATTGCAAATAAGACGAGGCAATGACGGAAACACGCTGGAGAACGAATGTGGTTATGAATTGAACCCTAACTACACGGCTTTGGTAGAGGTAGACAACTGCCCACAGCCTACTTATCAGCTGGATGGCGTAAGCGTTATAAGTGACCGCTGGGTGCGTTTGGCATGGAGCGGCAATGCCGACCTGGCCGATGCCAATGTGGTAAATACTTTTAATGAATGGGTAATAATGCGCGCTGATGCGGGAGAGCGTCCTTACAATGTTGTAGGTAGGCTCTCTAATGCGGGAGCACGCCAGTACACAGATAACAGTTTTGGAAACAATGGATATTTTGTAGACAACATAAAGTATGACTACGCCCTGTTAGCAGTCTACAATAATAAGGGTCGTGAATACACTCGCTTTTGCAATAACATTGTTCTGCAACAGGATACAGATCGTACTAATTTGACCAACTTGGCACTTAAGTGGACGCCCTACAATTGTATTCCGGACTCTGTACTGGAGTATAGCGTTTATCGCGGCAAGGTAGATACCATTAATCAAACTATAGCCAGGCAGTTTATCACCACCACTACAGATACGGCTTTTGACTTATCGCGACCCGTGCCTGATAGTTTAAATGAAGGTTTTTACGCGGTAAATGTAACCGCCCGTAGACCGGGTAGCTCAACTATTGCAGATTCATCAGAGTCTAACTGGTTGTACTATAAGTTAACTTACTTCCCACCGCCACCCCCCCCGCCCGCACCAGATCCGGTAGTGGTACCCAATGTAATAACGCCTAATGGCGATATGCAAAATGATCGGTTTTACATTAAGCCTGTACTAGATGGGCAGCAATATGCGGAGATTAGCTTTACGGTGTTTAATCGCTGGGGAAACAAGGTATTTGAAGATTTGAACTACCAAGATCGCAATAACGAGGTTGAAGGTTGGGACGGAACTGGGAGTAATGGCAACACCCTGGCTGAAGGCGTGTATTATTACATTTTAGAATTGAATGACCCGGCCAGCGGAACGCGTGATAGCCGAAAAGGAAACCTCACAATATTGAGAGGCGGCCTTTAGATTCTGAAAGGTCTAGGCCTATTGTAAAGCACAGGCCGTTCTGCTTTTGAAGCGGAACGGCCTTTTTTTAGGTTCATGCCATAAAAAGGAATAGTAATCAGCCCAGCCCATTAAGCAAAAAAAAGCAGAACTTGTGCCCTGCTTTTTTTAAAGAATGATAGATGGTGTGGAGTTCAAAATCTAAAATTATTCTTCTTTCAGTTTGAAGCTCTCCATAAATTTCGTGGTGTAATTACCCGCAACATAATCAGGGTGTTTCATCAATTGCCGGTGAAAAGGTATGGTGGTTTTCACGCCTTCAATTACAAATTCATCCAAGGCACGCTTCATTTTATCAATGGCCTCCTCTCGGGTTTGAGCCGTAGTGATAAGCTTGGCAATCATAGAGTCATAGTAAGGTGGAATGATATAACCTGCATACACGTGGGTGTCTAAGCGTATACCATGTCCGCCTGGAGCGTGAAAGGTGGTAATTTTACCCGGAGAGGGTCTAAAATTATTGAAGGGATCTTCGGCATTTATACGGCACTCAATAGAATGCATTTGGGGCTCATAATTTTTACCCGAAATAGGGATGCCAGCGGCTACCTTAATTTGTTCCCGTATTAGGTCATAATCAATTACCTGTTCCGTTATGGGATGCTCTACCTGAATACGCGTATTCATCTCCATAAAGTAGAAGTTCTGGTGCTTGTCTACCAAAAACTCAACCGTACCCGCTCCTTCATATTTTATGTGTGTACAGGCTCTTACGGCAGCTTTGCCCATTTCATCGCGCAGTTTTTTGGTCATAAAGGGAGAAGGCGTTTCTTCTGTAAGCTTTTGGTGCCTGCGCTGCACTGAGCAATCACGTTCTGAAAGGTGACAGGCTTTACCATTTTGATCACCTACCACTTGAATTTCAATATGGCGTGGCTCTTCAATAAGTTTTTCCATGTACATGCCATCATTTCCAAAGGCCGCACCGGCCTCTTGTCTGGCAGAGTCCCAAGCTTTTTGCAGATCTTCTTTTTTCCAAACGGCACGCATACCTTTACCGCCTCCCCCGGCCGTGGCTTTCAGCATAACGGGGTAGCCAATTTCATCGGCTAACTTTTCTGTTTCCTCGTAAGAGTCTAAAAGCCCTTCTGAGCCAGGTATGGTAGGCACGCCAGCTTTTTTCATGGTTGCTTTAGCGGTAGCCTTATCTCCCATACGGTCAATCATTTCGGGGCTGGGGCCGATGAATTTGATATTGTTTTCACTACAAATCCTGGAAAATTGCGCATTTTCAGAAAGAAAGCCATAGCCGGGATGAATGGCATCTGCGTTGGTGATTTCTGCAGCGGCAATAATATTGGGGATGTTGAGATATGAATCTGAACCTGCTGGCGGTCCTATGCAAACGGCTTCGTCAGCAAAACGCACGTGGAGGCTGTCTTTATCTGCGGTGCTGTAAACTGCCACGGTTTTTATCCCCATTTCATGGCAGGTTCTGATAACCCGAAGCGCTATTTCACCGCGGTTAGCAATTAATATTTTATTGAACATAAGCTCTGAAAAGTTAGAAATTAAGAGGGGTCAACCAGAAATAAAGGCTGATCGTACTCAATGGGGGTTTGGTCATCTACCAGCACCTTAACAATCTTTCCACTTACTTCACTTTCAATTTCGTTAAAGAGCTTCATGGCCTCGACAATACAAACCACGGTACCTTCTTTAACCTCGTCTCCTACATTTATAAACAAGTCTTTGTCTGGTGAAGGTCTGCGATAGAAAGTCCCAATCATGGGTGATTTTATGGCTACATATTTCGAATCATCTTCGGCCTGAGCCTGTTTTTTAGAGTCTGGGGCGCTTGCTGCTGCTTCAGAAGGGGCTGGAGCCGGTGTGGGCGCAGGAGCTGGAGCAGCGGCAGCCGCTTGCGGCATGCTAATTACTTGTGGAGCTGGTTGTTCGCTTTGAATGGCTGACTCTGTTTTAATATTAATCTTAAAATCTTCAGTTTCAAGATTAACTTCAGCGGCACCAGAGCGGGCCACAAACTTTATAAGGTTTTGAATTTCTTTTAAATCCATGGATATTATTTTAAGTGGTGGTTTCTAAACAAATCTAAAAATTTTTAGGCAGCGTCATAAGCCCATTTCAGGTAAATGGCCCCCCAAGTAAATCCTCCGCCAAAGGCGGCAAAAATAAGACTGTCGCCCTTTCGTAGTTGTGATTCATAATCGTACAAACAAAGGGGTAAGGTACCATTAGTGGTATTGCCGTAACGTTGTATGTTCAGCATCACTTTATCGGGGCCCACACCCATACGCTTGGCAGTGGCATCAATAATTCTTTTGTTGGCTTGGTGGGGCACTAGCCAGTTTACATCATCGGCGTGTAAATTATTGCGATCCATAATTTTGGCCGACACATCGGCCATGTTGGTGACTGCAAATTTAAAGACTTGCTGGCCCTCTTGATGCACGTAGTGCTCGCCTAGTTCTACAGTTTCTTTGCTAGGGGGGTACATGGAGCCCCCGGCTTTAATATTCAGGTATTGACGACCACGCCCATCACTGCGTAAAATAGAATCTTGCAGTCCCAGACCTTCCGGGTTGGCTTCTAAAATTACTGCGCCACAGCCGTCACCAAAAATTACGCAGGTGGTGCGGTCACTGTAGTCAACAATAGATGACATTTTATCGCCCCCAATCAAAAGGACCCGCTCCATGCGGCCACTTTCAATGTATTGCGAGGCGGTAAACAGGCCGTATAAAAAACCGGAGCAGGCGGCTTGCAAGTCATAAGCAAAGGCATTGGTGGCGCCAATTTCTGAAGCTACAAAGGCTGCAGAGCTAGCTACCGGCATATCAGGCGTAACGGTTGAAAAAATGACAGCATCCAGCTCATTGGCTTTCATGCCTCTTTTGGCAAGCGCTTCTTCTGCGGCTTTAATGCCCATGTAGGAAACTCCCGTTCCTTTTTCTTTTAAAATGCGTCTTTCCTTGATGCCTGTACGGGTGGTAATCCACTCGTCTGAGGTGTCAACCATCGTTTCTAAAATACTATTGGTTAACTTAAACTCTGGTAGGTAACCTCCCACTGCGGTTATGGCTGCTGTTGGCTTCATGAGGTGTGATTATTTGGGGCGGTAAATTTAAAAATTAGCTTGGGCAAAACGGGCGGAGGCTAAAATCATGTTTTGGATAGCCCGCACACTACTGGCACCGTGGGCCAGCATTACTTTACCTTTGACTCCTAAGATGGGGGTGGCCCCGTAATTTTCATAATTTAAAGAGCTAAGGTAGTCATCCTGTAAATCTCTACTTCGGGTCAGTTCATAAAAAGCCTCGGTCTGCTTCAAAACCATATTTCCGGTAAAACCATCGGTAACTATAATTTTAGCGGGACCGTGGTATAAGTTTCTTATTTCAAGGTTGCCCTCAAAGTGCAGTTTGGGGTCTTCTTTTAAAAGCTTGTAGGTGTTTTGGTGCAAGATGCGGCCTTTACCAGGCTCTGTGCCTGTGTTGAGTAAAACCACGGGGGCCTCTTTTGCAAGAGACTTCAGGTACTGCACCCCTAGGTGTGCAAAGTCTAGCAGTTGCTCAGGTTTACAATCTGCATTGGCCCCTACATCTATAAGAAGGTGCTCATCGCCCGAAAGGGTAGGTAAAAAAGTAGCTACTGCGGGCCGCAAAACGTGTTCTTGTAAGCCCAGTATTTGCAAGGCTCCTACCATTAAAGCCCCTGAATGGCCGGCACTGGCAAAGGCCTGGGTTTTATTTTGTGCCAAATCTCGCAAACCCAAGGCCAAGGAGCTATTGGGTTTTTGCATGAGCGCTTTAACGGCATGTTCACTCATGCCAATGTATTCGCTGGTGGGGGTTAGCTCAATTTGCGCGTACTGGTCCTTCAATGACCCACAGCTTTCTTGTGGCCCATAGAGGTGTAAGCTACAATACTCAGGTAGTTCAGGCAATACATTTACGATGCCTTCTAATACTGCCTGAGGGGCATTATCCCCCCCAAAAACATCTACACCTATGCTAAGCATAAATAAAAAAAGGCAGCGTGCACTGCCTTTGTATAAATTGTAAATGCTGATTAGGCAACCGCCTCGTCTTTTTGCATCACCACTTTACCCTTGTAGTAAAGCTTGTCTTCATGCCAATACGCACGATGGTATAAATGGGCTTCACCAGTTTCCGAACATACAGCTACGGTGGGAGCCGTTGCTTTGTAGTGTGTTCTTCTTTTATCGCGTCTTGTAGTGCTTTGTCTGCGTTTAGGATGTGCCATGGTTCGCTAATTTATGTTGTTAATTCAGTAAATCTTTTAACTTGCTCCACCTCGGATCTATTTCTTCGGTGTTTTCTTCATTCTTGTTTTCCGGACTTAATTCTTCCAGTTTTTGCAACTCTTTCTGGCCTTTTTTTCCAGCCAAAACATCAGGGTGTACCACTTTAAAAGGTTTGGCTAAAATGGCCAGCTCATAGAGGTACTGGGCAATATTTAAACTATGTTCTCCGTGGGGTAGTATCAGAATTTCTTCATTAGTATCATCAAAAGCCTCCCCAAATTTCACTTGTAAGTTGGTTTCGCTTTTCAGCGGATGCCAGAACCCTTCATTAGTAATATCACAGTATAAAAATGCATCACCTTGAATGGAAAAATGCAATTCCAAGGCATTTTCTTTTTTCTCGAGTTGCACCTCAGCTTTCAGTTTTACATCATCAAAACTGAGGTTACCAAAATCTGTAAAGAACTGACTGCCAAATTCATAATTGAACTTGTGCGTACCCGTTTTAAGTGCCGAAAAATTGATGTCAAATTCTTTCATCGCATTTTTCATAGCCCTATTTTTTGGGGACGGCAAATATATAAAAAGTTTTAGTGGCTCAAGCGCATCTTACTTTTTTTTGCGCTTGGTTTTTAATGGGTTAGCGTTCAACTCTTGAGCCACCTTTCGGTTTTTTATAAAATCTATAGCCGCGTAAACGGCTTCTCTAAAAGACTGGGGGTTGGCGACACCTTGCCCGGCAATTTCAAAAGCGGTGCCGTGGTCTGGGCTAGTGCGTACAACGGGCAAGCCAGCGGTGTAATTAACTCCTTCACCAAAGCTTAGGGCTTTAAATGGCGTGAGACCCTGATCATGGTACATGGCCAAAATCATATCGTAAGAGCGGTGTTTACCTGCGCCAAAAAAGCTATCGGCCGGGAAGGGGCCAAAGGCTGAGATTCCTTTTTCAAAAGCTTTTTGAATAGCGGGCTGTACAATTTCCGCATCTTGTTTGCCAATCACCCCGCCATCGCCCGCGTGCGGATTTAAGGCTAAAACGGCAATTTTCCCTCGCGTTATTTGAAAATCGTTAGCCAGACTCTGGTGCAGGTCTTCAATTCTTTGAAGCACCAGCTCTTGGCTTATTATGGGAGTCACTTTTTCAAGGGGGATGTGCACTGTGGCTAAAGCCATGCGCATTTGCTGGCTAATTAAAATCATGGTACCCTTGGCCTTGAAACGGGCCTCTAAATAATCGGTGTGACCGGTGAATTGAAAATCTGGAGATTGAATGGTGTTTTTGTGGATGGGGGCCGTTACCAAGGCTTCTATTTGGTTCTTTTCCAATGCGCTGCAAGCAAAATCTAAAGATTTTAAAGCGTACTCTCCGCTAACTTTACTTTCGGTACCCAGGTTTAAAACCACCTCATCTTTCCAACAGTTGAAGAGGTTGGGACGGCCTGGATGAATTTTATCCAGATCATTGATTATGTTAAAATTGAAATCCTTTTTGTCAATGGCGTTACGGTGGTAGGAGGCCACCTTTGAGGAAGCAAAGACTACCGGTGTGCAAAGCTCTAGTATATCTGCGTTCTCAAAGGTTTTAATAATTATTTCCATGCCAATGCCATTAAGGTCACCGCATGAAATACCAATAACCGGTCTTTTAGCCTCTTGGCTCATAGGTGCTTATGATTTTTGGCTTAAAAAATTAAAAAGCAGTCGTACCCCTACTCCGGTACCACCTTGCGAGCGGTAGTCATGAGCGGCATTTAAAAAGGCAGGCCCGGCAATGTCTAAATGCACCCAAGGGTAGTCTGTAAAGCGTTCTAAAAACTTACCTGCGGTGATGGCTCCTGCTTCGCGTCCGCCAATGTTTTTTACGTCTGCAATGGTCGATTTCAGCAGCTCACTATACTCGTCCCAAAAGGGGAATCGCGCTAGACGCTCATAGCAGGTTTGCCCGGCTTTTTGGAGACCTTCAAATACCTCATCAGAAGCGGTACCCATTCCTACTACTCCATATTTTCCAATGGCCACAGCGGCAGCGCCTGTGAGGGTGGCGGTGTCTAAGACCAACTCAGGCTGGTATTTTTGGGCGTAGGCCAGAGCGTCTGCCAGGAGCATCCGGCCCTCGGCATCGGTATTGAGCACTTCTACTGTTGTGCCATCAAACATGGTAACCACGTCACCCGGCACATAGGCATTTTCACCTGGGCGATTATCAGTGGCGGGTACTAAGCCAATTACGTGCACTGGGAGCTGAGCCTGGGCTACGGCACTTAAAGTACCTATGGTGGCCGCGGCACCAGCCATATCACTTTTCATGGAATCCATGCTGTTGGCGGTAGGCTTTAAGCTCATGCCGCCTGTATCATACACCACGCCTTTGCCTACCAACACAATGGGTTTGCTATTTACCGCCTGAGCGGGTTTGTACTCCATAATGGTAAAGGTTGGCGGGTCTTGGCTTCCTTTATTTACGGCCAATAAGCCGCCCATTTTTAAGCTTTCAATTTTCTTTTTGGTAAAAACTTCGGTTTTAAAGCCAAATTTTTCACCAGCTGTTTGTGCTGCTTCTGCTAATTGAGTAGCGGTTAAAAAACTGAGGGGCTCATTCACTAAGTCGCGGGCTAGGTAGGTGCCGGCAATTTGTGCATTTAGGTGGTTGAGTTCTTTTTCATCCGCACCAGCTACCGCTATTTCTTGCAAAGAATGGGCGGCCGGCTTGCCTTGGGTAAAGTATTTTAAAAACTGATAGTTACCTAAGGCCATGCCCTCTGCTAAAGCAAGACCTTGCGCGGCTTGCTCAGCAAAAATGGCTGCGCCTGTGGCTTTTTCCTGATTTAACTGTTGTCCAATTTTAGTACCTCCAATACGTAGTTCTTCAGCTGAAAAATCCGTAAATTCCTTGGGAGTTTTTACCAAAACTAGCAATTGCGGCAGCCGGCTTAAAAAAGCGAGTGATCCGCTTTCAAACTGCTTAGTAACGTATTCTTTTTCTTCCGCACTAAGCTCAACCCCCTTAAGGTTTTCCAGGGCTGAGATTATGTGAATAAAAGATTTGAAATTATGATTGGGCGTTAAGGCCTTAAGTTGCATCACTTTGTTGTTTAAATTTGAGCAAAAGTATTTAATATAAAACCAACCTTTCGGGTGTTAGCTCGTCTTTTATAAACCAGCAACCTTAAAACAGAAAGCTTGTTGTAAATCCTAGTAAAAAGGGCACTTTATTTGATAATCTGCGTTAGAATTGAGGGTATGAGAAAATGGATCGTATTTGCACTTGTGTTGGCCAGCAGTTTTTCCTGGGCCACTCACAACCGGGCAGGTGAAATCACCTATACCTGGCTGGGGGGCTTGCGCTATCGAGTGCAGATTACAACCTATACACGTTCCTGTAATTTTTGCGCAGACCGCTGTGAACTTACCATAGACTGGGGCGAACCTGGTGAGACCAGTGTGTTGAAACGTGCCAATGGGGGCTCCAGCCTTTGCAGCGATGGAGCGCGTGATGGGGAAATTATTGACCCTGCTAATGAGATTAAAAAGAATATCTACATAGGAGAGCATACTTACGGTTCGCCCGGTCAATACACGCTATCTGTAGAAGACCAAAACCGCAATGCGGGTATTAGTAATATTATCAATAGCGACCAGGTACCTTTCTACATTGAAACCGAGCTTTTTGTTGGCGGGAGTTTAGGGGCTAACAGCTCGCCTATTCTTACCAACCCGCCTATAGAACGGGGTTGTTTACGCAAACGTTTTGAGCATAATGCCGGTGCGGTAGATTTGGATGGCGATAGTCTTTCTTATCGGTTGGTGCCTAGCCGTACTACCGGAGGTGCAGCCCTGCCCACTATTTATGATGCACAATTTGTGCAAGACAGTGTGCAAATAGACCCTAGAGATGGGACACTGATATGGGATGTGCCCCAAAATCCCGGGCAATACAATTTTGCCTTTGAAATTATTGAATGGCGTAAAAACCGCAACGGCCGCTACACCAAAATTGGTTTTGTAACCCGAGATTTACAAATAGACATTGAAGACTGCGGTAATGAACCTCCCGTTATTCAACCGGTGGGGCCCTTTTGTGTAGAGTCCGGGCAAACCATAAGCTTTCCGGTAACGGCCACAGACCCTGATGGAGACGATATTGAGCTGAGTGCTTTTGGCGCTCCTTTTGAGATAGCACCAGAAGCTCAGCCCTTTAATCGCACAGGCTCTGAGCCTCTTACCCATACTTTTGTGTGGAATACGGCCTGCACGCATGTAAAAAGGCTACCGCACCAAATTACCTTTAAGGCACAAGATATTCCAGCCGACCGAAACGAAACACCCCTGGCCGATTTATACACCACGGAAATAACAGTTATTGCTCCGGCTCCTAAAAACCCGGCTGCGCAATCAGAAGGGGGAGGACTGGCTTTAAACTGGAATTCTAACTTTTGCCGAGACGCACAAGGCTATCTGATTTACCGCAGAGAGGCCGCCTTTGGGTTTATACCCGATTCTTGCGAAACCGGGGTGCCCGAGTATACGGGGTACACATTTTTAGACTCTAACACCCAAGGTGTTTTAGACACTGCGTATTTAGATACCAATGATCTGGAGATTGGGGTACAATACTGCTACATGGTGGTAGCCTATTTTGAAGATGAAGCGCAAAGCTACGCCAGTCAGGAGTTTTGCGCCAGCCTGCCGCTATCTTTACCACTTATTACCAAAGCTGATGTGGAAAGCACGTCAACATCAACCGGCTCTGTGCGGGTAGAGTGGATTGCTCCACCTGAATTTGATTCCACCCTTTTTCCACCGCCTTACCAATATCGATTACTGGTTTCAGATAGCATTAATGGCACGGACTTCTCTGAGCTTACCCGCATTAACGGGCTGGAGGACACCGCCTATCAACACCAAAGTTTAAACACCCAAGATTTGGGCTATAACTATCGGGTAGACTTATATTCTGGAACAGACCAAACTTTTGTGGGTTCTTCCAGTCCCGCTTCCACTATATTCCTCAAGCCTCGGGGTCAAGATGAAGCCGTAGTTTTAAATATGACCCACAATACCCCATGGCTCAATGAGCGCTTTGTGATTTTTAGAGAGAATCCAACCGGCAGCGGCACTTTTGATAGTATTGCAGAAAGCTTTAACCCAGTTTACACCGATACCGGGTTGGTGAATGGCGAGGAATATTGTTACCGCGTAAAGGCCTACGGAAGATACACCGCCAATGATAGCTTGCCAAATATTGAAAACCGCAGCCAAATTGCTTGTGCGCTGGCGCGTGACACCATCGCACCTTGTACACCCCTTATAAGTTTACGTACGGTGTGCCCCGATACTATTTTGGTAAGTTGGCAAATGCCCAAGAATCAGGGCTGCCCCAATGATGTAAAACAGATAAATATCTATTTCAGAACCCCTACCGGTTCTTTTGGCGCTAACCCCGCTTACACGTTTAGAACGGGCAATGACAGCACTATTGTGCTGGTTAATGACGGACAGTTATTTGGCTGTTTTGCCGCTACGGCCGTAGATGATGCCAACTTTGATGCCGGTGGCGAGGCCAATGAAAGTCCGCTGAGTGAAGAAGCTTGCCTGGAAAGCTGTTTTGAGCTGCAATTCCCAAACGTATTTACGCCTAATGGCGATGGCACCAGCGATTTATTTCTCCCCCTTAATTACAATCAACTGGAAAGCCTGCAAGTAGACATTTACAATCGCTGGGGGACTACGGTGTATCGCTCAGCTAGTTTAGAAGACTTTGTGGTCAATGGCTGGGATGGCACCGTGCAGCTTAGCGGGCAGCCAGCAGCTCAGGGGGTGTATTACTATGTAGCTACTTTTGTTCCAAAATCTTTAGAAGCTACCAATGAACAAGTGGTGGCCGGATTTGTCCATCTGTTTCGTTAACTAATTCAAGCATGTTTACAGGTATAATAGAAGAAATGGCTGAGGTGACAGACACCCGGCAAGAAGGGGGCAATTTGCACTTGACTCTGCAATGCAGCTTTACCCAAGAGCTTAAAGTTGATCAAAGTGTGGCCCATAATGGGGTTTGCTTAACTGTGGTGCACATTAATCAAAATGAGTACACCGTTACGGCCATTGAAGAAACCTTGCAGCGCAGTAATTTAGGGGGGCTGGTTAAAGGCGCCAAAGTGAACATTGAGCGCTGTATGCCCATGAACGGGCGGCTAGACGGTCATATTGTGCAGGGGCATGTAGATACGGTAGCCACTTGCACCGGCTTAGAAGAGAAAGAAGGCAGTTGGGAGTTTCATTTTGAGCACCCCGCTCAGGCTGAGCACGTTACCGTGCCAAAAGGATCTATTACCGTAAATGGGGTGAGTCTCACGGTAGTGCGTTCTGAGAGGCAAAGCTTTTCAGTCGCCATTATCCCTTACACCTATGAGCACACCGTTTTTAAGTATCTAGAAAAAGGCCATCAGGTGAACCTGGAATTTGATATTGTGGGCAAATATGTAGCTCGCTTGTTGGAAATGCGAGACGCCTAGAGATGTTTCAGCGCAGCGGCAATGCCAGCGGCATCCAGTTGGCAATCAGTGAGCAATTCTTGGCGGCTACCCTGGCCTACAAATTGGTCAGGCAGGCCTAGTGCCCGGTGCGTACCCGACCAGCTGCCTTGCGCAATCATTTGCTGAACACAAGCACCCAGGCCTCCCTGAGCCATGTTTTCTTCTACCGTGATTAATTTTTGGAAGGGTGCGAGTAAACTTTGGAGTACCTGGGCCGGAAAGGGCTTTAAACAGGGAATGTTTAAATGGGCATACTCACTGTTTTGTACTGCGGCCTGGGCCTGAGCCGCTAAACTGCCGTAACTAACAACACAGCGCGTATGTCCTTTTTTCCACCAGCTGGGGGCTAAGCTTGTCGAGTCTAAAGGGGGGATTTCATAGGCTACCTCATCTTTTGGATATCTAATAGCGGCCAACTTGCGCTGGCTTACGCAATGCTCAAGTTGTTCTGCCAGGGCAAGACCGCTGGCCGGTGCCCAAAGTTCTAAATGTGGTAAGCTGGCCAGCAGGCTTATATCAAAAACGCCATGGTGGGTGGGGCCATCTGCGCCTACTAGTCCAGCCCGGTCTAAACAAAAAAGTACTGGTAATTTTTGTAAGACCACATCATGAATGATTTGATCAAGCGCCCGCTGGGCAAAGGTGCTGTAGAGGTGAACAATTGGATAATAACCATCGGCTGCTAAGCCTGCGGCCATGGTTACTACATGCTGTTCAGCTATGCCTACGTCTATTACACGCTCTGGAAAGGCTGCCTGGGCAAGCTTTAAATCGGCACCGCTGAGCATAGCCGGACTCAGCACCACCACTCGTGGGTCCTGCGCCATAAGGTGATGCACCTTTTGGCCAAATAAATTTTGAAAGGTCTTTACTTCAGTTTTTTTGAGGTGAGATTCAAACGTTCTAAAGCCCAAACCTTTTTGGGTGCGTACCTTTAAAAACACAGGACCTTTATGCTTTTTTAAATCTTGCAAAACGTTTACCAGCGCTTGCACATCATTGCCCGCAGTCACTTCATGAAAGCTGAATCCCAGGCTTTCGGCAAAAGCCTGGTATGAATTTAAATGGTTTAAAGCACCCACGTTAGGGTCTATGCTGCTTTTATTGTCATTAAGAATAATAAGGCAGTTGGCTTGCTGCTCGCCTAAATAGTTGAGTGCTTCAAAGGCCATACCCCCGGTTAAAGCGCCATCGCCAATTACCGCCACGTATTTGCGTTGTTTTTGGCTCAATTGACCCGCCTTCCAAAATCCGGCTAAAGCCGAAACAGAGGTGGAGCTGTGCCCTGCTCCAAAAGGATCAAAAGGGCTTTCTTGCCGGTTGGTAAAACCGGTGATTCCATTTTTGAGGCGGTTGGTGTGAAAGCGATCTTTACGGTCGGTTATAATTTTATGTACATAGGCCTGGTGGCCTACGTCCCAAATAAGAATGTCTTTGGGAGTTTTGTACACGTAATGCAAGGCCACCGTGAGTTCGGTAACTCCTAAACTACTTTTAATGTGGCCCGCTTTGGTCCGGGTTTTCTCCAAAAGAAACTGCCTTAATTCTTGGCACAGTGCAGCCAATTTACTGGGTGCTAAACTCCTTAATTGAACAGGAGAGGAGATGGTATCTAAAAGAGGAAAAGCCATAGTTGGCAAAGGTAAGTGCTTAAAGTTTGCAGCAACAAAAGGTCTACGGTGGAACCAAAAAAAGTCTCGCTGAATATTCAGCGAGACTTTACCAATCAACCAAACCTTAACTTACTATGTTAATTTTGAGAAAAGCTTTTGCGTTCCTCGGTTCAACCGTTCCAGTAATAAATACAGTACTGGTACAACAATTAACGTTAAGAATGTCGCAAATACCAGACCAAAAATTACAGTCCAGGCCATGGGGCTCCAGAAAATGGCGTTATCGCCACCAAAATAAATATTAGGGTCGTATTCGTTTAAAAGCCCAAAGAAATCTATGTTAAGCCCTACGGCCAAAGGAAGCAACCCTAGCACAGTGGTAATGGCGGTAAGCAGTACGGGTCTTAAGCGGGTCATACCGCCAAGCTCAATGGCTTCGCGTAGGTCAGCATCATTAAGCTGCTTATCAGTTACGCCTTTTTTCTCGCGTAAACGAGCGCGGCTTAACTCAATAAAGTCAATAAGCACAATGCCGTTGTTTACCACAATTCCCGCCAAGGAAACAATGCCAATACCGGTCATAATTACTACAAACTCCATTTGAAAGATGCCCAAGCCCAAGAATACCCCAATGGTGCTAAAAAGCACGGTGAGGATAATAATGAATGGCTTGCTGGCCGAGTTAAACTGTGATACCAATATGATGGTAATGAGGGCCACAGCAATAAGCAGAGCGGTGGTTAAGAAAGCGGAGCTCTCTTGCTGTTCTTGTTGGGCTCCCGTGTATTTAAGGCTGTATCCATCTGGTAGCTCAAAGTTGGCCATTACCTCCTTAATTTCATTATTTACCTCTGTGTCATTGTAGCCTTCAATAATGTTAGAGTAAATGGTAATTACCCGTTCGGCATCTTTACGTTTAATAGAGTTATAGCTATTTTTAAATTCATAGCTGGCAACCGCACTAATGGGTACTTGTACAATTTGTCCAGAGGCCTGAGAGCGGAAAGTCACCAGTTGATTCATTAGGCTGGCCACGCTGTAGCGGAATTCTTTCTTTAGCCGCACTTCAATGGGGTAGTCATCTTCCCCTTCTTTGTATTTGCTGGCTTCACTGCCGTAAAGGGCGGTGCGCATGGCCAGGGCCACTTGTTGGGTGCTTACCCCCAGTCTGCGCGCACGGTCTCTATCAATTTTAACCAACATTTCAGGTTTGTTGGTTTCCAAGTCTACTTGTAGACCTTCAATACCCTCAATACTGGCGTTTTCAATGGTGCGTTTTACGGTATCAGCCGTGGCAATCAGTTGATCAAACTGGTCGCCAATAATTTCAATGTTAATGGGGCGGCCAGTGGGTGGTCCGTTCTGCTCTTTCTCAACCGAGATGCGCACACCCGGCATCCAGTTCACCAATTTTTTGGTTACTTCCCGTTGGATATCGGTGGTTTTTATACCCTCCCTAAATTCATATTCAACAAATGAGATGGTAATGCGGGCTTTGTTAGGCGTATTTTGTCCGCCACCGCCAAACTCGTTCTGGCTAGCCGTCTCAGCACCTACGTTGGTTACCACGCTTTCTATCAAGCCTTTTTTGTGGTAGGGTTCTAGAATGTCTTCCAGTTTTTCTTCTACCAACTGAGTGGTGCTATCGGTGGCCACCACATCAGTGCCTAAAGGCACTTCAACAAAAACGTTTATGTAATTGGGCTCGTTTACCGGAAAGAACACGATTTTGGGCTGCGATAGCTTAAAATAGAAGAATACGGAAAATACCATTAATAACACCGTGCCCAAGACAATTAGGTAGGGTTTGACACCTGATAAGGCATAGTTGAGGCTCTTTTTGTAAAAGCCCTCTAGCTTAGGCAGCAAGCTCTTTTGAAACCATCTTGAAAGGGGCTCTAAGGCATAGGTAAATAGTAAAATTCCTAAAGTTAATACCAACATGAAATTACCGAAACCAAAAGACTGGGTAAACAGCAGAACAATCCCAATTAGGCCAAAAACAGCCGCCCAAAGTAAGGCCTTGCGGTGGTTGGGTTTTCGATCTAAATCTTGTTTCTTTATGAATTGCGAGGCAATAACCGGATTAATAACCAAGGCCACAAAGAGGGAGGAGCCTAACACAATAATCAAGGTGCGCGGCAGGTAGCCCATAAACTCACCAATAATATCGTCCCAGAACAACAGTGGGAAAAAAGCCGCTAAGGTGGTGGCAGTAGAGCTGATGATAGGCACCGCTATTTCACCCACCCCTTGCTTGGCGGCCTCAAAAGAGCTTAGTCCTTCCTCGTCATAAAGCCGGTAGATGTTTTCTATAGTAACAATGGCGTTGTCTACCAGCATCCCCAGGGCCAATATCAAGGAGAAAAGCACAATAAAATTAAGGGTAATGCCCAGGGCGCTCAAAAGCAGGAAGCTAATAAACATGGAGAAGGGGATGCTCAATCCCACGAAAGTGGCATTACGCAGCCCCAGAAAAAACAAGAGGACCAAGGTTACCAGAATAACGCCCGAAATAATGGAGTTCTCCAGGTTGGCAATTTGGTTACGGGTTTGCTTACTCTGATCATTGGTGATGGTGACCTTTAAATCTTCTGGAAGGTTCTTGCCTTTGGCTTGTTGCAAGATTTCCCGAATTTTATCGGTAGCCTCTAGGAGGTTTTCACCGCTTTTCTTAATCACGTTAAGTGAAACCACTTGCTCGCCATCTAAACGCGCAAAACTTTCTACCTCTTTGTAGGTAAAGAGCACGTCAGCTACATCTTTGAGGTACACGATATTGCCATTCTCGTGTTTTACAATTACGTTGCGGATTTCTTCCATACTCTCAAATTCCGCATCGGTACGGATGCTTCTTCGGGTTTTACCCAAAAGAATGTCACCGGCCCCAATGTTAATGTTCTCTGAGGCTATGGCCTGCTGAATGTCATTGAAGCTAAGTTCATTGGCTTTGAGCTTGGGCAGGTCTACGTTAACCTGTACCTCTTTTTCTTTGTCACCCGTAATGGTGGCCTCTGAAATTTCGGGGAGTTCTTCAATCTCATCTTGTAGGTTTTCGGCATAATCCACCAGATCATCGATGGAATAATCACCTGAGAGGTTGATGTTAAGAATGGGAATGCGGCTCAGATCTATGTCCAGCACCACAGGGTCTTGGTCTAAATCATTAGGAAGATCGCTCTTGGCCCGGTCTACTGCATCTTTTACATCTTGTAAAGCACGCTCGGTATCTACATCAATGTTAAACTCTACGTTAATGATCGAAACATCCTGCACGCTTTCAGAATTCATCTCTTTAATGCCGTCTACCTCTTTTATTTCTTTTTCTAGCGGACGAGTGATGAGATTCTCAATATCAGTGGGTGTGTTGCCCGCGTAAGGTGTTTGCACGTAAATGAGTGGAAACACTATTTCTGGGAAACTCTCTTTAGGCATGGTGCGGTAAGAGTAGATGCCAAAAAGTATAAGCAGGGCCGATAGGATAAACACGCTGATGGTGTTATTAAGGGCCAGAGAGCTTAGCTTAAACTCCCTTTTTGTTTTTGATGCCATACAAGTTTTTTAAAATTCTGTCAATTACTTTAAGGTTACTGCCTGGCCTGCTGCCACCAGGTTATAACCTGATGTGACTACCAGGTCTGAGGGAGTAAGCCCTTCCAGCACTTCGGTTTGATCATTAGAAGTTAAGCCCTTGGTGATGTAGCGTTTGGCTACCACATTTTCACCATTATTTTGCTCAATTACAAACAGGTACTCACCGGTTAAATCTTGTTTTATGGCCATACTGGGCACAGCTAAAGCCGCAGGGTTTTGGTAGTCACGTATGCGCAAACTGGCCAAAAGATTGGGCTTAATAAGCTGGTTGCTATTGTTAAGCTTTACCTTAATTTTAAAACTGCGGTTGTTGGGATTAATGTACTGGCTGGTGAAAATTACCGGCTGTACTTGTTCTAAACCCAGGGCATCAATAGTTACGTGAACCGAGTCTCCTACCTGAATATCGCCCAGGTAGTCTTCAGAAATTTCAGCTTCTACTTCAAGGTTTTCCATATCTACCACCCGTACTACCGGGGTACCCATGGCTAAAAACTCACCCGTGTTTACGGTAATCTCGTCTACCCGCCCATTAATAGGAGATGAGATGGTGGAATTGTCTAATTGAGCCTTTATTTGGCCCAAGCGATTTTTGGCCGCCTTAAATTGCGTTTGGGCATTTAAGTATTGTATTTCAGACCCAATACTGTCTTTCCACAATCGTTGCCTGCGTTTAAAGGTGGTTTTGGCTAAGTCATAAGAGGCCTGCGCTTCTTGCAACTGTTCTTTTAAAGCATCGGCATTAAGAGCCACCAAAGTTTGGCCCTTACTTACTTTTTCACCTTCCTTAACGGGAATGCTCACCACCCGGCCCATAGATTCTGCACTAAGCAACACATTCTCTTGACTGCTAACCGTACCGGTTATTTGTAAGTAGTGATTGAAGGTAGTTGTTTGCACTTTTTTGGTAGCTACAGGTGTAAGCTTTTCAGCCTTGCTGGTGGTATCTTGGCTCTTGATTTTTTCTTCCAGCGTTTTAATTTCAGCCTGGAGTTCTGCCAGTTCTTTTTTCTTTTCTTCCAAAGAGGCCTTATTGTCGGCCAAAGAGCCATCACCGGAAGGGTTACCGCAAGAAGCAGCTAAAAAAAGCAGGGCTAAAAGGGGGGTAAGTTTTCTCATTTTTATAGTCTATTAATTGCTAATTGCCTAGGGCGTTTTCTAAAGATTCTTTTGCGTTAAGCAGATTCATTAAAGCGTTTACATAATCGCTTTCGGCCTGCAGGTATTGGTTTTGCGCCTGGGTAAGCTCTAAGCTGGAGCTGATGCCCTCGCGGTATTTTTTGGTAGTTTGGTTAAACACACGTTCAGTGAGTTTCATGTTGCGCTTTTTGTTATTGTAATTATCTAAGGCAAATGAAAAATCGCTGCGTGCTTGCTGGTAGTTTAAATTCAATTGGTTGGCAGTGCTTGACTTTGCTATTTGCACGCGGTCTAAATCTACTTTGGCCTTTTGTACTCTGGCATCGCGGGCAAAACCGGTAAAGAGAGTCCAGCTTAAGCTTGCTCCAATGGTGGTGCCGGGTATCCAAAATGTGTTGAAACTAAAAGACTGGTCAAAGTCATTGGCAAAATTGCTTTGGGTGTGATTGATAAAGCCGTTGAGCTTTGGGTAGTAGGCCGCCCGTTCATTGGCTACTTGCAGCTGGGCGCCCTTTTCTTGCGAAAGCACCGAACGGTAGGCAATGTGCTCTTCTACGCTAAAATTTTGATTAATAAGCGCCTCACCCGTTTTTTGGTCAAACAGCAACTCATCCAGGTTTTGGGTAAGCTGTACATCGCGCTCCAGCGGTATACCCAGGTTAAACTTAAATACCTGCAAGGCCAGTGTTACTTGACGCTCGGCATTTTGCAAGCCAGCCTGCAGGTTGTTCACCAAAATCTCCAGCTGATCAGCATCTTGCTGTTCTACAAAGCCATTTTCATACAGCTTGCGCGTTTCGGCAAAATTGTCTTGAGTGGTTGCTAAATTATTCTTAATAATGTCGTAGCTTTTTTGGGCCACCAGCACTGCATAATAAGCCTGAGCGGCATTTTTACGCGCATCAATTTCTGCTGTTTCCTTTTCCAGTCTTTTGGTTTCTTTAAAGACCCGCGTGGCGCGCAGAGCCACAAAATAGCTGGCATCTAAAATCAGTTGATTTACCTGAACCTGGGCCTGGTTTTGATGTGCTACCCCAAAGGGTAGAGTTATAAATTCACCCTCTGGCGCGTTGGGGTTCACAAACTGTGCAGGAATGGGCTGCTCTTGAATTTGTGCATTGTAACTGTAGCCAAAAGTGGTGCTGATTTGTGGAAGGCCAATGGCCGCGGTTTCCCGGATGGTTTGCCGGGCCTTCTCAACTTCTTTCTGCCGGTCTAATACATTGTAGCCATTTTCAGCCGCGTATTGCTCGGCTTCAGCTAAAGAAAAGCTTAGCGTACTAGGCTCTTGCGCCTGACCCCACAAGGCCGAGCTAAGAAGGCTGAGCAGTAAAATGCTAGTTTTTTTCATTTTCAGTATTTAGTTTTAATCGCTGTTCTAATTTTTCAAGCCCTTGGGCGGTGGCCATGCCCCGTATGTGGTACACAAGAATTTCACGCATCACTTCTTTCGTGTCGTAATTTTTAAAGGGTTCAATTTCTTCCCCAATTAAAACCACCATGCGGCTGTAGTAGAGTAGGGTAATAATTTCCTGATTAAGATCTGGGCGGTACAGGCCTTCACGCACCCCGTTTTTTATGTTGCTACCAATAAGCCCCAGTACCATGTCTTTACGCTTGCCCTCTAGCCAGCCGTGTATCTCGGGGTAATAACGCTTAAGCTGAAACTGCAAACTGTGATTGTAATTCTCTACAGTAGAACACACTACTTCATCTAGTTTAAAAAGCTCATCAATGGCATCTTCAGAAGTAGCTTTAACCTCATGCATGTGTTGACTAATGTGCGTAAAAACCTCTTTTACAGTTTGTTGTACAAGGTCTTGCTTGTTCTTAACGTATTTGTAAAGTGTTTTTTTAGAAATGTTTAATTCACCCGCCAGGTCATCCATGGTAACGGGCTTAAGGCCGTATTTACCAAACATTTCCATGGCGGTCATTAATATTTCGTGCTCCATTTTTTCCATAGTCGGGCGCAAAACTAGTAAACTTATTTCACCAGGAAACTAAAAAAATAAAAAAGTTTCCACAGTGTATCAAGTTTCTGTTCCTAGGTGTAGGGTGGTTTAAAAAAATACAGACCTTTGCCGCCTAAAATTTTTGAGACATGGCGCAGTCTATCAAAGAAATTCTAGAGAAAAAACCTGTAGGATCTACCCTTAGCCTAAATGCTTGGGTACGCACCTTTAGAAGCAATCGTTTTATTGCTTTAAGCGATGGCAGTTGCTTAAAAACCTTGCAAGCGGTAGTAGATTTTGAAAATTTTGAAGAGCCATTATTGCGCAAAGTGACTACCGGTGCCGCTCTCCAGCTTACGGGTGATTTGGTAAGCTCTCAAGGGCGGGGCCAAGATGTAGAGTTGCAGGTAACAGAGCTGGCCGTTTTGGGCGAAAGCTCCGCTGAGCACTATCCCCTGCAACCTAAAAAGCATTCCCTGGAGTTTTTGCGTGAGGTGGCCCACCTGCGCATGCGCACCAATACTTTTGGCGCCATCATGCGGGTGCGCCACAACTTGAGTTTTGCCATCCACCAATACTTTCACCAAAAGGGCTTCTTTAATTTGCACACGCCCATCATCACCGGTAGTGATGCCGAGGGTGCCGGTGAAATGTTCAACGTCTCCATTCTAGATAAAAAGAACCCACCTCTAACACCAGAGGGCGCCATCGATTACAAAGAAGACTTTTTTGGAAAAGAAACCAACCTTACCGTTTCGGGTCAATTAGAAGCAGAGCTTGGCGCGATGGGCTTAGGCAAAGTCTACACTTTTGGCCCCACTTTTAGAGCCGAGAATTCCAACACCGCCCGCCACTTAGCGGAGTTTTGGATGATTGAGCCCGAGGTGGCTTTCGCCAACCTGGAAGACAACATGGATTTGGCCGAAGACTTTTTAAAATACGTGATTCGTTTTGCGCTGGAGCATTGTCGTGAAGACTTGGAGTTTCTAGAAAAGCGCCTGCTGGATGAGGAAAAAACAAAACCTCAGACGGAGCGCAGTGCCATGCCTCTTTTGGAAAAACTCCAATTTGTGGCCGAGAACAACTTCCGCAGGGTGAGCTACACAGAGGCCATTGAAATTCTACGCAACTCTAAACCCAACAAAAAGAAGAAATTCCAATACCTGATTGAAGAGTGGGGCGCAGACCTGCAAAGTGAGCACGAGAAGTTTTTGGTAAAGCACTTTAAGGCCCCGGTTATACTTTTTGATTATCCGGCTAAAATTAAGGCCTTTTACATGCGCCTCAATGAAGATGAGAAAACCGTGCGGGCCATGGATATTTTATTCCCGGGCATTGGCGAAATTGTGGGGGGCTCGCAAAGAGAAGAGCGCCATGATGTGTTGCTAGCCAAAATGAAAGAATTCAACATTGACGAGGAAGAGCTAAGCTGGTACCTGGACACCCGCAAATTTGGCACTTGTGAGCACAGCGGTTTTGGCCTGGGCTTTGAGCGTTTGGTGCTCTTTGTAACCGGCATGGGCAACATTCGTGATGTAATTCCTTTTCCGCGCACTCCGGGCAATGCAGCCTTTTAGGGTTTCAGCTTAAAGCGGATATTTTCCACGCGTGACTGCGTGCTGTCATTAAAGTAAAAGTTAGCGCTGAGGTTTAGAGACAAGGAGTCATTCAACTCGGTATTCCACCAGGCTTGAAAGCGAGGCTCTACCGTTTGCTGATGCGCCACTTGAAAAAATTCCGAATAGCTGCGGCCAAAGCTGCGTGAGTTTCCAAACTGGAAGTAGTCATTTAAATTACTGCCGGTAGGCACTGTATCGCCATTAATTATAAGGAATTCAGAAGAATGTAAAGCAAATCGTGTAATACCATTGGTGGCCATAGGCTCTGCTGGTGAGCAGGCGTATAAATTCTGACCGAGGGCGGGCCTTGCAGCCGCATACACGGTCTCGGTTTCATCAAAGCCAAAGTAGAGGCTAAGGCTATCTTTCTGGTACCAATAGCTCGGATTAGCCTCTATAAAATTGGCATCGTAAACCTGGGCTTCCATGCTCAACACTCTAAAATCATAAACTCTTGGGCATATCGCAAGGGCAAGAGCCGCCTCCGCCACCGCAAAAGGCACAGGCAAAAGGAAAAACACCCCAGATTAAAACTAAAAAAGTAAACAAGCTGCGTTTGGCCATGGTAAGGTTAAAAAGTTTAGTGGTTTACGCTTTTGCCGATGAAAGCGTTGGGGGGCTGAGTTCAAACCTAAAGCAAATTTAAACCGCTGCCATAAAGACGCTTACACCAAGGCACCGTATTTAGGCACAGGCTTTGCTATTTTCTAAAATGAAATTTCGGCAAAATTTTTGATAGGCCGGAGCCCTTTTTTAATTTAGTAGTCCTTGAAATTAGCCCTATGCTAAAGCAGCAGCTTAGTCAGAAACTCTTACAAAAACTATCGCCTCAACAAATACAGTTGATGAAGCTGATTCAGTTGCCCACGCAGGCACTGGAGCAAAAAATCAAGGAAGAGCTGGAAGAAAACCCTGCCTTAGATGAGGGGCGTGAAGAGACGGAAGAGAGCTTGGAGGCCGACTTGGAAAGCAATGATTTTGAAGAGGAAGGCACCGAAAGCATTGAAGCCGAAGAAATAAACGTAGATGAGTACCTGAGTGATGACGAAACTCCAGACTACAGACTGCGAGCGAATAATTACTCGGCTGACGATGAGGAAACCAAAATACCCATCACCGGAGGAACTACATTTACAGAATACCTCCAAAATCAAATCAGCACTTTAACCCTGAGTGATCAAGACCGCCAAATTGCTGACTACCTGGTGGGCAATATTGATGAAGACGGTTACATCCGCAGGGAACTGCGCGCCATAGTAGATGACCTGGCTTTTACCCAAAATATTTTTACCGAAGAAGCGCATCTGGAAAAGGTGCTCAAGCGGGTACAGGAATTAGACCCGGCCGGAGTAGGCGCCCGTGATTTACAAGAATGCCTGTACCTTCAGCTAAAACGTAAAGAGCAAACAGCTACCGTTAAAGCGGCCCGGCAAATTTTAGATCAGTATTTCAACGATTTTATAAAAAAGCACTACCAAAAATTAATGGATAGGCTGGAGATTGATGAAGATCAATTACGAGACGCCTTAGATGAAATAACCCGCCTAAACCCTAAGCCAGGCAACAGCAGTAGCAACACCGCCCGCAGCGTGCAGGAGGTAATTCCTGATTTTACCATTACCGTAGAAGACGGAGAATTAGAGCTTAGCCTCAATGCCCGTAACGCTCCGGAGTTAAACGTGAGCCGTGAGTACCGCAGCATGCTGGAAGATTATAAAAGCAGCAAAGACAAGTCTAAATCTCAAAAAGAAGCGGTGCGTTTTGTGAAGCAAAAGCTAGACGGGGCGCGCTGGTTTATTGAAGCCATTAAGCAGCGCCAGCAGACGCTTATGCTCACCATGGGCGCCATTATGAATTTTCAAAAAGACTATTTCCTTACCGGAGATGAGCGCAATCTGCGCCCCATGATTTTAAAAGATATTGCCGATGAAATTGGCATGGACATCTCTACCGTTTCCCGGGTAGCCAGTAATAAATATGTTTCTACGCCCTACGGCACCTTTCTCATAAAGGAGTTTTTTAGTGAAAGCATGAAAAACGAGGCCGGTGAGGACGTAAGTACGCGAGAGATTAAAAAAATTCTGGAAGAGTCTGTAGCAGAAGAAGACAAGAAAAAACCACTAACAGACGATAAGTTGGCGGCTCTGCTTAAAGAAAAAGGCTACCCCATTGCCCGCAGAACGGTGGCTAAATACCGTGAGCAACTGGATATTCCAGTGGCGCGTTTACGTAAAGAGCTCTAATTTGAAAACCAAGGTTGCCAAGTTTTTATCTCTGATTTTACACCCGGCTATCTTTCCGCTTTTGGGTGTTTTTTTGGTGTTAAAACTGCCGGTGTACCACTTTCCCTCCAAAATTATACTTTACACCTTAGGCTTGGTTTTTTGCGGTACCTACGTAATTCCGGTGGCGGTTAGTCTCTTGCTTTTCAGGTTCAAGGTAGTGGGCAGCTTGCTTATGGATAAGGCCAAAGACCGCAGGTTACCCTATACCTTTGGTGCAGTAAGCTTTTACTTTACGGCCGTTCTACTAGAGAAAATTGAAACCCTGCAAGAAGCCTATTTCTTTCTATTGGCCTCAGCCGCGGTAATTGTGGTGCATTTAATTTTACTCAGCTTTTTAAAACCCAGCGCTCATTTGGCGGGCATAGGCGGTTTTTTAGGCCTGGTGCTGGCCATGTCTTTAAAATACAGCCTTAATTTTTTACCGCTGGTGTTAGGGGTAACGGTAGCCAGTGGTATTTTGGCTTCCGCCCGATATCAGTTGAAAGCGCACACCTTTGCAGAACTCAGCATTGGCTTTTTTACCGGGCTGCTTATGGTATTTACGCTTATGTATTGGCATTAATCAAAGGTCTAAACTCTTATTGAAGAAAGCTCAGCAATAGCGCAGTTAATTGATTTACTTGTAAACAGAAGCAAGTTCCTTAAGGCATGAACTACTTTATCTGAAATGAAGGGGAAATAGGTTTATTCTCCAAGCTGCTAGCCCCAGCTCCTATTAGTTTTTATGCATTAGTAACTTGTAAGTTTTTCACTATCAAACAAGTGGCATATTTGTAAGTATTGTTTTACAATAATAGAATTTGATATAGTTTTACATCTTGTCAATAATTCATCAGTTTATAAAAGAGCAAAATAGTTAACTGCGGTACTTTTTTTAACAGATTATTTTGCTTTAGTCTTAAGAAATTGAAATACCATTGTCTTGAATTTAGCCTTTATGTAAATGGTTAGCTCTTGGGTTTGAGAGTACCATCTAAACATTAACCGTGAAATACCTTTCTGCTTTAATCTTTACTTTTTTAGTTAATTTATGTTTAGCGCAAAACCTTGTGCCCAATGCTAGCTTTGAGGCAATGAATCACTTGCCTACTGATGCACCTGATTTTAGCAGCAATCTAGATCATTGGTTTTCTCCCAATTTATCAGAGCCTTTTGCTTGCCATGTAGATGCTATTGACCTTAACCCCAATTGGGCTTCGCCCAATCCTAATCGCTATCAGCAACCACGCACGGGTAAGGCTATGGCTATCTACACAACTATCTCGTACCGTAACGCCATTGTAGAGTTTGTTAACGAAAGAGAATATGTTTCTGTAAAAATAAAGCGCACAATCCCTAAACGAGCCAAAGTTTATGCGGAGTTTTGGATTTCATGGCACGGTTATGATTGTTGCCGTACAGAGTCAGTTAGTTTTCCGGGTGGGCAGCATGGCATGTGGTTTAGCCCCACCCAACCTTTTGAGAACAGCCGCGGCTTACTGGCAGCTAGACCACAAATTAATTTAGATAGCTTAGTAACAGATACGGTAAATTGGCTAAAAGTTTCAGGCACCTTTATTAGTGAGGCAGATTACGATTATTTAACTATCGGCAATTTTTACCCAGATAGGCAAAGCCCCTATATATTGCCTGTGTACGGCTGGGAACTGTTGGGGGGTGGTTCGCCTTATTTTGTTGATGACGTAAAGGTGCGTATTCTAAACCCCCGTGTGCCCGATACCATTAGAGTTTGCCGGGGCGATACCGCCCAGCTAATAGCCACGGGTGAAGAAAACCACGCTTGGGCTAAAGCCAACAATTCCAGCTTTATTTTGGGTACCGATAGTGTTTTTAAATTTAGAGCGCTAGAAAACACCTTGGTTAACTTTTACGGGAGTTTTGACACTTTGCAAACCTACGTTGCGGTTGAAGATTTTTCTTTTGATTTAGGTGAAAACATCTCCATTTGCTCTCAAGACACCTTTAGCCTACAAAACCCAGTGCCTAGTGCCGATACTTCTTGGTGGGCGCATACGGGTCAGTTTGCATCAAGCATTAAAATAAGCCAGACGGGTTGGTACAAACTTACCGCAGTTAAAGATGGCTGTACTAAATCTGACAGCATCTTTATCTATGCCTCTAAGCCTAGTGACTACGAAATTGAAGAACCTGAACCGGTGTGTTTAGGTAGAGATTTAAAGTTAACCATGCAACGTGAGCCAAGGGCACCATATCGCTGGAGCGAGATTTCAGTAGATTCTACTTTAACCGTTTCAAATGATGGTTGGTACTGGGTAGAGATAGACCACCCATGCGGTAAATACCGAGACTCCATTGAGGTAGTTTTTGAGCGCTGCGTTTGTAAATTTTTCTTGGCCAATTCATTTACTCCTAATGGCGATGGTTTGAATGATGTTTTTAAACCGGTAACTAAGTGCAATTTTGAAAGCTACGACTTTCAGATTGCCAACCGATGGGGGCAGGTTGTTTTTAAAACTAAAGATCCTGACCAAGCCTGGGATGGTGGAAACGCTCCGGCAGGCATGTATATTATTCGCATCGTCTATAGTGGGTTGAATGAAGAGGGTAATTTTGTGGAAGATGAAGTTCACCAAACCCTCCATTTACTCCGGTAAATTCTAAATAAACACAAGTAAAACACAAAAAAATTGATAAAATGAAAAAACTAGCATTGTTTGTAATCGCCAGCTTTTTAGGTTTGAATGTTTGGGCGCAAGAAACAACGCCCTTTCCTAAAGCAAAGAACCGTGTATCTTTTAATTTAGTGAGCCATAGGGTTTTAACCAGCACTACCTACACCAGACTAATGAAGCCGTTTAATAATGAGCTTTGGACGGTGGGCTTCGGAATTGGTTTTGGTACAGGTTCTTATCTAGGTTCATCAGAAGCTGGCAGGATTGGCGATAATGCATTACCTGTTTTTGGTTTAATAGAATATGGGGTAAAGCACCAAATTGGTTTAAGACTGGGCTACACGTATTATTTTGATCTAAGAAAAATTGATGACACCTTTCTTCAACCACCTTTTGAGGAGCTCACTTCATTTATAGACTACCATGGATTTAATTCAGCACTTTATTATCGCTACCATTTTGGCGCAAACCAAAAATACTTTCTGGGCACAGGGGTAGAGTTTATCTATCAATTCGGAGAAGTTTACAATACAGAGATTCGTGATAATACTGCCATTTTACCTAATTTGAGTATTGGGTTTCAGTTTTAAAAGATATCCTTTGAAGTTCCTTTTGCGCATTGAATCAATGAACCAGAGCACAAGTCTTTAAAAAAACTTGCGTCTATTGGATTAATGAAGCCAGCGAACTGGTAGTATTGGCTTTTTTACCGGGCTGCTTATGGTATTTACGCTTATGTATTGGCATTAGAGACTAATGGAAACGCCCAGGGCTATAGGTCGGATGCTGCGAAGCGAATTTTGCTCAATTTGATTTGGGGTAGCGTAAATGAGCTCACCTTGCGTGAAAAGTTCAGTAAAGCTATAGCTGGCAAACAGGCTTAGGTTATCAAAACCAATGCGCAGGTAGGCATCACCGCGCAGGCGGGCCAGGTCTTCAAAATTGTAGTACCGTTGTTTCACTAACTGGGTTTCAAATTCGTGGTAACTGCGTACTCTCAAACCCAGCTTAGCTCCTAAGTAGAACCGAAAAAACTGTCCCTTAGAATTAGCCCTGCCCTTAAAACGCAATTCCAAAGGCACCCATAAGTACCCCAGGTTTTGCCGGTTACTTTCAAAACTGGTATCGGGGAGCGTATGGTAGGTTTCGTCACCACTTTGTTCCAGGGTACGAATACGCATGTTGTTGTGAAAATTCTCTGAGCTAAAGCCTAAGCCATAGCCCAGGGCAAAATGCTTTCCAAACTGGCTTTGCGCCATTAGGCTAAAGTAATGACCGTTGCTAAACCACTGCTGCTCCATTCCTGCCGGTGCATCCAGGTATTGCAACACCGCCACATCGTAAAAAAACCAGTCTTTGAAATTGGGCTTAAGCTGGGCATCGGCTGAAAAGCCTAAAAAGAGGAGTAAGGCGAAAAGGGCAAAAGCTATTTTTTTCATGCAGCTAAAATTTAGAAACTAGGGCCTGTTGAAGCGCTGCCCTAAACGGATGAGGCGGTTTCTTTGAAAAAGGTATAATGGAGCCGTTAGCGGTGTGAACAGCAGCAAATTCAAAAGCCAAAATGTACGGTGGTAAATTTTATGTTGAAGCATATCTGCCGCCAAAAGCCCTAAGGTGAAGACGCTTACAATGGAGTACCACTGGGCAGCATTTGAGATAGGCGTGTAAAAGCCTAGGGCAGCAAAAAGTAGGTAGAGGCTAACTGTGCTATACCCCAAGGTTAACAATACCAAATGCTTGGCCTGGGTAGGTCTTTTGGTTGATTTCATTTTCTAAAAATAGGGATAAGTACAAAGCTGGCAAAACAGGGCAGCTTTGTTTAAAATCAAGCCCCAATAAAGAGCTTCTGCTTTAAAGCTTTTTCTTCAAGAAGTAGCGCCACGCTGACTCCCAAAGCGTAGCAAAATAAATCGCTCACCAAAAAACCGTTCCCTAAAATTAGCGCTCCCAGGCGATAGCTTCTAATTTCATTAAGCCAAGGGGCTTGGTATAATTGGCTAAATTCAATAAGCACGCAAAACATAAAACTAAGGCCCGCTATTTTTAAAGGGGCCCAGCGCCTAAAAATGAAGGCGAAACCCATATAACACATCAAGGCGTAAAGCGTATCACCCAAATAAGGATACAACCAAAAGGGCACCCACTCTTGGCGTGATGTAAGCCCGAAAAAGATCACTACAATCAGAGCGATAAAATATTGAAGCCGATTCCGTTTCAATGAAAGTAGGGGATTGATGTAAAAGTACACACCTTGTTTCTCAATAGCCAAGTGTCTATCTAAACCCAAAGAAGGTTTTACCTTTGCGCGAAATTTTTTAAGGTCATGAGTGAGCATTTGTCGGAGCAGGAATTACAGCGCAGAGAATCTTTAAAAGCCCTGAGAGATTTGGGTATTGATCCTTATCCTGCAGCAGAATTTGAAACTACCCATCATGCGGCCCCTTTGCTAGAGGCTTTTGCCGATGATGAAGCGAATCAAGAATTTAAGGCGGTAAGCTTGGCCGGCCGTATCATGACCAAACGCATTATGGGTAAAGCCTCTTTTGCGGACCTGATGGACTCCACTGGCCGTATTCAGTTGTACCTAAACCGTGATGAAATTTGCCCTGGAGACGACAAAGCCCTTTACAATGACGTGTTTAAGAAGCACCTAGACATTGGTGACTTCATTGGAGTGAAAGGGTTCATTTTCCGCACCCGCATGGGCGAAATTACCCTGCAGGTGCAAGAGCTTACGGTTTTAAGTAAGTCTTTAAAACCCTTGCCCGTGGTTAAAAAAGATGAAGAGGGCAACGTGTATGACGCTTTTACCGATCCGGAGCAACGCTACCGTATGCGCTATGTTGATTTGGTGGTAAATGAAGGGGTACGTGAAACCTTTGCCAAGCGTACCCGCATTTTAAATGCCATGCGTGAGTTCTTCAATCAGTATGGCTATTTAGAAGTAGAAACCCCCATTTTGCAGCCCATACCAGGCGGGGCAGCGGCACGGCCTTTTATAACACACCACAATGCCCTAAACATGCCGCTTTACTTGCGCATTGCTAATGAGCTTTACCTAAAACGTTTGATTGTAGGCGGCTATGAGGGCGTGTATGAATTTTCAAAGGATTTCCGCAATGAGGGTATGGACCGCACCCATAACCCAGAGTTTACCGTAATGGAAATTTACGTGGCCTACAAAGACTACTTCTGGATGATGGACTTCACTGAAAAAATGTTGGTACACGTGGTAAAGGCGGTAAACAATGGCGCTACCAAAGTGCCTTTTGGCGATAAAGAAATTGATTTTGGGCAGCCTTTTAAGCGCATTAGCATGCGTGATGCCATTTTAGAGCACACCGGTTTTGATATTGACGCTAAAAGTGAAGCAGAATTAAAGGCCGCTTGCCAGGAGCTGGGCATTGAAACCGATGACACTATGGGCAAGGGCAAACTCATTGATGAAATTTTTGGCGAGAAGTGCGAACCCAACTACGTGCAGCCAACTTTCATTACCGATTATCCAGTTGAAATGTCGCCCTTGTGCAAGCGCCATCGGGAAAACCCCGATTATACCGAGCGCTTTGAGTTAATGATTAACGGAAAGGAACTGGCCAATGCCTACAGCGAGTTGAATGACCCTATTGATCAGCGGGCCCGCTTTGAGGAGCAGCTCAAGCTTTCTGAAAAAGGCGATGACGAGGCCATGTTTATAGACCAAGACTTTTTGCGTGCTTTGGAATACGGCATGCCGCCCACCTCGGGTATGGGCATCGGCATTGACCGCCTGGCCATGCTTTTAACCAATAATGCCTCTATTCAAGAAGTGCTCTTTTTCCCGCAAATGCGTCCGGAAAAAAAGCCGCAACTACCCAGTAAAGCCGATTTTGAAAAGCAAGGCGTACCCGCTAACTGGAGTGAGCACGTGCTGGCCGCGTACGGTACGGTTGAGGAGTTCAAAAAACAGAAAGCTACTCAGGTTCATCAGAAAATGAATGGTTACCGAAAAAAGAACAAACTAGACCTACCGGCCTTACAACTGGAAGAAGTGCAAACCTGGAATTCTGAAAATAACTAATTATGAGTAAAGCTCCCAAACCCGTAGGTTCGTATCCCTTGGCCCGTCAGGCAGGCGGTCTTCTATTTTTAAGCGGAGTGGGTCCGCGTATAGCCGGCAGTGATGCCAATGATTCGGGTGTACCCGGATTGGAGTTGGATCACAACGGCAATTTCAAGGCTTTTAGTTTTGAAGATCAAGTACACTCGGTATTTGCCAACGTTAAGGCCATTCTAGAAGAACACGGCAGCCGCTGGGATAAACTGGTAGACATCCAGGTTTTTCTGGTAGACATGAAAAGAGATTTTCAAACTTTTAACCGCCTGTATGCAGACTATTTTAAAGACGTAGACCCCAAGCCCTGCCGCACTACCATTGCCATAGATTCTTTACCCACCCCCATTGCCATTGAATTGAAGTGTGTGGCAGACTTGGTTTAAAGCCCTGGAAGGGCTAGAGCCTAAGCTTAGGTGGGTAACTAAAGTTACTGCCATAAAAAGCCGGGCGCGCTAGGTTTGCCAAAAAATATTTTAAACATGAGATTATTTGGTAACCCTGGAGGGGGAAATAGCAGTCAGCAAGTGCAAAAAATGATTCAAGAAGGAGCGGCCATAATTGACGTGCGCACGCCCGCCGAGTTTGCCGGTGGCCACGTGGCCGGTTCTAAAAACATTCCTTTGAATCTAATTAGCAACCATGTAGACGAAATTCAGGAAATGGACAAGCCAGTAGTGCTATGCTGCGCCAGCGGTGGTCGTTCGGGTCAGGCTACGGCTTATTTACGCCAGCACGGCATTGAATGTGAAAACGGAGGTGGTTGGACCGCTGTGAATGCCTTGGTGAAGCCCTAATGCAAAATTTTGTACAAAACTTGAAAGCGCCCTGGACTTTAACGCGCACGCTGCGTTTAAGCCTGGCGCTTTTTCTTTTTTATGACGCCTTTAAAAGTGGCACCTACCTTTTTTTGATAATTGGTGTTTGGCTGGCCTACCAAGCGCTTTGGAATGTGGGGTGCGGAGGTTCAGGACAGTGCGATGTTCCTTCTGCGCAAAAACCATCGGGCGGAGACCCTAAATCTAAAATATAGGCTTTCACCCATAGGTTTTTAGACGAGATTCAACTACCATGGGTTTCGTTAGATCCGGCCAGGCGGCAGGCTTTTGGGCTAGCTTTCTTCTCTTACTCAACATTCTGATTTACATAGGTTTTAAATTCGATAACCCGCGGTCTTTTGTACCTTTAGCCCGGGAGATGGAGTACAAATCAATTTTGCAGTTTAAATGAGCGCTAGAGGACTTTTATATTTATCCGTTTTTTTGGTAATCAGTCAGTCATTGGCCGGCCAAAATGCTGATGCGGTAAGGTATATTCAAGAGCACAGCAATCTAGAAGCCTTGCGGCAAATGGCCGAAGCGCAAAAAATTCAGGACAGCCTGGATTTTATAGAGGTGCAACAATGGGCAGAGGAAAACAATCAGCCTATACGCTTTACCACCCAAGACGGCCGTAGAGTTCAATTGGTGAAGATCCGGCAGGGGCACCCCATGTATTTAATTACTTATAACAGTGATGCGGCTATAAGCACCCAAACCAACCAGCTTTACAGCGGGGGTGCAGCCGGTTTAAAACTAGACGGAAGTGGCATTACTATTGGAGAGTGGGATGGGGGAGCAGTCAGGGCTACCCATGAGCAGCTACTAGGTAGGGTGACCCAAAGAGACACACCCTCAGTTTTATCAAACCATGCCACCCATGTGGCCGGTACTCTTATTGGTGATGGCACTGGAAATACCAGTGCTAAAGGCATGGCCCCAGGGGCAGTTCTTGACGCTTATGACTGGAACTATGATGAGAGTGAAATGATTGATGCAGCCGCCAGTGGCCTGCTTCTATCTAATCACTCCTATGGCTTTCTCACAGGATGGAACGGAAATGAATGGTGGGGCGATACTTCATATAGTTTTAAAGAAGATGTAGGCTTTGGCGCGTATACTTATTGGGAGGCGCGTAGACAGGATGAAATAGCTAAAAATGCTCCCTTTTATCTTATCATAAAGTCGGCTGGAAATGACCGCAATGACTTTCCTCCCGGTTTCCCTGGTTCAGACGGGAACACGTATTACTATGCAGGAGACAACACCCCTTTTATTTATGACTCTTCAGACCCTAAGCGCAGCCCTGAAAAGGATGGCGGTAACGATGACTTTGACGGAATAGGCTGGAAGGGGAATGCCAAAAATATTTTGACAATCGGGGCTGTGAATGATGTACTAAATTATACGGGGCCTGGTAGTGTGAGCCTGGCCTCCTTCTCCAATTTTGGCCCTACCGATGATGGCCGTATTAAGCCGGACCTAGTTGGAAATGGTATTTCACTGGAATCCAGTGGTGCTCTTAGCGATAACGATTATTACTTCTCTAGCGGCACCTCCATGAGCGCGCCCAACGTCACCGGTAGCCTAGCTCTGTTGCAAGAGCATTACCTGGAAACCCATAGCAATGTTCCTATGCGGGCTTCTACCTTAAAGGCTTTGGCCATTCACACCGCCCGGGAGTGCGGAACGGCAACCGGCCCCGATTACCGGTTTGGTTGGGGTTTACTAAGCGCAGCCGATGCCGCTGAGGTGATTTCGCAAGACACCCTCAACCCGCAAACTATTCTGGAAGACACCCTAGCCAATGGCAACCAGCAAAGCTTTAGTTTTAAAGCCGCGGGCAACCGGCCTTTGCGTATTACCCTGGCTTACACCGATGAGCCCGGACCCTCGCAGAACGCCCTTAATTCCACTACGCCTCGTTTGGTGAATGACCTGGACATCACGCTAAATGATGGCACCATCACCACTTTACCTTACGTTTTAGACCCCAGCAACCCATCGGCTGCAGCCACCACAGGTGACAATGACCGCGATAATGTGGAGCAAATTTACCTGGCCAACCCGGTGGCCGGGCAGACCTACACGCTCATTTTAAATCATGAAGGCTCCCTGGCTTCTGACCAGGTGTACAGTTTAATAATTACGGGCGCACAAGGCAGTTACTACAGCGTGGCGGCTTGCTCTACGGGTTGTAATCTAAATGATCTGGCTAACTGGAATAGTGAGCGCAATGGCTCAGGTTTTGCCCCCGCTACTTTTGAAAGTGGAGACCACTTTGTGGTGCAAAATGGCCACCAAGGCCAGTTATCAGCCGATTGGGAATTGGCCAACCCCAATGGCCTACTGGAAATAGAAAGTAACGCGCAAATTGACATTGGCAGCAGTCGAATTCTGGAAGTTGCTGGTGCAATAAAAAACAATGGTGTGTTTAATATCGCCAATGCAGGCGCATTAGTTCAAACCCATCCTGAGGATTTAAACCATGGTAATGGAGTTTACCACGTAACCCGCAACACTGGCAATTTAGTGGATCACTCGCGCTTTCAGTATTGGTCGGCAACGGTTGATACGGCAACCATGGGCCACGTTTTTGCAGGCGCTAATCCTAATGACTTTTATCAATACACTCCCTCAGCATCACCTAGCTGGCAATTAAAAGCCGGTAACCAAATAATGACGCCTGGCCGTGGTTACGCCACCACGCCCACTGTAAATAGCAGCGCCCAAAATTTTAACGAAAACCGTACTTTTTCGGGCCAGGTTAACAACGGAGCGGTTACCTACTCCGAAAGTGCTGCCGCCAATGATTTCATGCTGGTGGGTAATCCCTATCCTTCACCCATTAGCAGCACCGCCTTTATAGACGCCAATCCCAATCTTTTTGGGGCCCTCTATTTTTGGAACCATTCCACTCCCGTGAGCGCATTTAACGGTAACGGGAATAACACCAATCAAGACTACGCCATTTGGAATTACACCGGAGCGATAAGTGGCAATAACAATGAGGCGCCTGACGACTACGTGCAAAGCAGTCAGGGCTTTTTTGTGCAGGCTCAATCGGCCTTAACCGAGGTTGAATTCTCCAATGCGATGCGAGCGGCAACCAGCAATGCACAATTTTTTAAGAACGCTCAAAAACAACAGCTTTGGCTAAGTTTGCGCAAAGACAGCACCCTTAGCAATCAACTTTTGATTGGGTTCTTACCCGATGCCACCTTCGGCCGCGACAGACTCTATGATGCCTTAAAATTTAGCGGAAATCCCAACCTCTCTTTTTACTCCCTTCTGAATAGTCAGGCCTTTGGCATACAAGGTTTCCCTCGGTTAAGGCTTAGTGATTTTACCGTGGCCTTAGAAGCTTATGCCGGCCTACCTGGGCCCTACGTTATTACTTTAGATTCTCTGAATCAATGGGACCCCTCCTACCAAGTTTGGCTGGAAGATCGCCAAGTTGACACTTTGCAAATTCTTGATTTACACCCCCGGTATCAGTTTTCCATAGCCCAACCCGATTCGCTCAAAAACCGTTTTTTCCTGCACTTTAAAAAAGCCACGGGTTTGGGAGACCAAAAGCTTCAAAAAAACCAGCCCATACAAGTGAGGCGAAGCGACCAATTTTTGGTGGTCACCAATCCGTACAAGCAAAACCTCCAAATAGGGGTCTATAACCTAAACGGTCAGCTTCTGGCTCAGTTTAGGCAAAAAGATAAGGAACAAAGACATTTTGCCGGTGCCTTGCCCCGGGGTATTTATGTGGTGGAAGTTTCGGCTCAAAGCCAAAACCAGCAAAGGATCAAACTCTTTTGGTACTAGTAGTTTAGGCGCATGGCCGTTACCTTATTGCTGAAAAAGCGCGGTACCAACACCAAACGCTTTTTAGGAAAATAACCAAGGTCTGCCGTTTGCACTTCATCTGCCTTACTGTCTAGCATTTTGTAAGATTCAGAACCTCTTAAAAGCCATATTTCGCCTTGCCAGCGGCTGGCAATAAAGGTGCTGTCTTCTACGTGCTCCAGGCCATCTCCGCCCGTAAATGAACGGTTAATAGTTTGGGGGTTAGAGCCATCCAGCGGAAACGCATGAAAACCCATACCATCCAGTCCGTACAACTTGCCGTTTACCACAGTGAGCCCGTTAATACCATCACGATTCTCAATAAGGGTAGAGACGGTATTATTCTCCAGTTGGTGAATTTTACCGGTTTGCATGTCGCTAAAAAAAACCCTGTCATTCAGCACGGTAACATCGTTTAAAAAAATGGCTCCCTCAACGGGGTAAGCCTCACGCTGGCTAGGGTCTTCTAAAGAAATGGCCACTAATCGGTTAATATCGGTTACGTAGAGTTTGCCATTCAAAATGGCCATGCCCTTGGGTGCGCTCAGGCCCTCAGCCCATTTTTGTTCCGCTATTTGGCCGTTAGCTTTAACCTTGGCTATAAATCCCCCCCCATCTTCATTAGTGGGCTGCCCGGCTATGCAACTCACGTACAGCAAACCATCTTCTGGATTGTACAGAACAGACTCATTGGTGTTTAGCAGCGTATCCGTTTCCCAAAGTTCCTCTAAGGTTCCTTTTAAAGGCTCAGCCTTAGGAGCGGTGGTATTGGTAGCTTCACCATTTTCCTGGGGCTCGGGGGCCGATGAATTGCAGGATATTAAAAAACTGAGCGCGAGACTGGAAATAATAAATTTTTTCATGGATGTTCTAAAAATTAGCATGCACAAGAAAAAGAAGAAAAACCGTAATGCTTAATCTTGATTGGATCAAAATTACTAAAAGTAGCTTGTGCAGAAATACTCAGTCTCTAATCAATTGATAACGAACAAAAGCCTTTTCATTGGTTCAATTGCTCATTCCACCTTTGTGATTTTAGCGCCTTTACAATGTGTGGATCCAGCGCATCACGCAGGGGGCTGCCTTTAGGATAGCTAAAACTGTAGTAATCTGTCTTGAGGTTTTTTTCCAAAACAAAAAGCTTCCCTAAATTATGGGTGGCTAAATAATGTTCTAAAATAGGACGATCGTAAACAAAAACGTCCAGCTCACCATCTTCCACTGCTTGCAGTCCTTCTTTAACCGTTTTATATTCACGGGGCTCCACCGAGAATAATTTTAGATAGGAATCACTGCTGCTGCCACCCACCGTTCCGGTTTTAAAGCGCTTTAAGTCCTCAACCGTTTGAATGGTATTCTCTAGGGTGGTTACGGTCAAAGCCGATGCTATACCGGCCGTTAAACCCGAAATCATCAAAATTGCGGCAAACATCCAAATAAAGCCCACAATTCTTCCGCCCCGGGTTTGCGGGGCCTTGTCGCCATACCCTACGGTAGTCATGGTTACTGCGCTCCACCAAAAGCCATCGGCTAAACCGCGCGCACCCTGGTGAAACTGCTCCTGATTTTTAGTGCGTTCAAAAAGCCAAATAAGCATGCCAAAAAGGAAAATAATACCCAGCAGAATAGCCGCGGCTGAAAAAAATCGCCAGCTAAAAACATTGGCCAAAAACCGAAACCAAATGTTCTGTTTTTTGCGCACCATGGCCGTGCCTGAAATATAGTACGGTTGCGAAAAGTCTAAAAACTGCATACGCTGATCGGTCACCGTTAGGGGATTGATGCTGAGGTCTACCTCCCCATTTTTTAAACCCGAAGTAAGTTCGTGTAGGCTCTCGTATTCTTTAAATATTACACGGGCCGGCACGTTGTTATCTACTAGTTCCCAAAAGTTTACCGAGATGCCCGAAGGCTGTTCTCCCGGGTGCGTTTTTACAAAAGGTAAGCTCTCGCGTATGCCTATAGTTAGGGCAGAGTCTTGGGCTTTCAGTAGAAAAGTCATCCCCAGAAGGGGTAGAAGAAAAAGTATTTTGCGCATAATTTATAGAAGGGTTGGCCCGAAAATAGGAAAAATGTCTAGGATGCTTTTCGTAAACCCCTGCGCACATGCGCCAACTAAATTTTGAGCGGGATTTGTGGCCAAAGGCTCCGTTTTTACGGCCACCTAATCTGCCAGGCTCGAGCTTTGGAAACCCTAAGGATATTGGATTCCAGGAATTGAATTATTAAAATAGAAACCCAAAAGGGACAAAGGGGAATATCTTATAAAATCACTAAATCCAAAATTATTATACTTTCTCTGGATTAGATTCCAAAATCATTATGATTTTATTGGAGTGCCAACTTCAGATTTAGCTCATCTTCCACCCCTCGGCAAGACGCTCAACATCCGGTCTAAAAACCCTCCTAAATTAGTAACTTTGCCGCCCTTAAAATGAAAGCACTCCATGGCGCGTAAGTATCCCGAATACAAGCACTTGAATCTGTCGGAGATCAACAAGCAGATTCTGCAATTCTGGAAAGAAAATAAAACCTTCGAGAAAAGTATTTCCTCCCGCGAAGGAAAGCCCTCATTCACCTTTTACGAAGGGCCTCCCTCGGCCAACGGCCTGCCGGGCATTCACCACGTAATGGCGCGCGCCATTAAGGATATTTTCTGCCGCTTCAAAACGCTGGAAGGCTACCAGGTAAAACGTAAAGCCGGCTGGGATACCCACGGCCTCCCAGTAGAACTGGGCGTGGAAAAGGAGTTGGGCATTACCAAGGAGGACATCGGTGAGAAGATCTCTGTGGAGGAGTACAATGAAGCCTGCAAAAAAGCGGTGATGCGCTACACAGATGTGTGGAACGATCTCACCGAGAAGATGGGCTACTGGGTGGACATGGAGGATCCATACATCACCTATAAGCCCAAATATATGGAAACCGTGTGGTGGCTGCTCAAGCAACTTTGGGACAAAGACCTAATGTACAAAGGCTACACCATCCAACCTTACTCGCCTGCGGCCGGTACGGGGCTTAGTTCACACGAGCTGAATATGCCTGGCTGCTACCGCGATGTCAAGGACACTTCAGTGGTGGCACAGTTTCCGCTGGAGCGCGATGAACGCTTCGAAAAAACCTTTGGTGATGCCGTGAAAATGACCGACAAGGTGTACTTTCTGGCCTGGACCACCACCCCCTGGACACTACCCTCCAACACCGCACTCACGGTAGGGAAGAGCATTGTGTACCAGATGATTGAAACTTTTAACCAGTATACCCACGAGCCCCAAAAAGTGCTGTTGGCGCAAAACCTCGTTTCCAAATATTTTAAGGAAGAGCAAAAGGATCAGCCGCTGGAAGATTACGACCAGAAAGGCAAAAACATTCCGTGGCGCGTGGTGTGGGAAGGCCGCGGTGAAGACCTGCTGGAACTTCGCTACGAGCAGCTGCTGCCCTACGCCAAGCCCTACCAAAATCCTGAAAACGCTTTCCGCGTGATTGCCGGTGATTTTGTGACCACCGAAGACGGTACCGGTATCGTGCACACCGCGCCTACTTTTGGTGCCGATGACGCCCTGGTGGCCAAGCAGGCTATGCCTGAAATCCCACCGATGCTGGTACTGGACGAAGGCAAAAACCTCGTGCCACTGGTAGACCTCCAGGGTCGCTTCCGGCCTGAAATGGGCGAGTTTGCCGGTAAGTACGTGAAGAATGAATACTACGAAGCGGGTGAAGCGCCTGAGAAATCCGTGGACGTGGAAATCGCCATCAAACTGAAAGAAGAAAACAAGGCTTTTAAAGTTGAAAAGTACGAACACAGCTACCCCCACTGCTGGCGTACCGACAAACCTGTGTTGTACTACCCCCTAGACAGCTGGTTTGTAAACGTGACCAGCCACAAGCAGCGTCTGGTAGATCTCAACAAAACCATTAACTGGAAGCCAAAGAGCACCGGTGAAGGCCGCTTTGGCAACTGGCTGGAGAATGCCAACGACTGGAACCTGAGCCGCTCTCGCTACTGGGGTATCCCACTGCCCATCTGGAGCACCGAAGATGGTAGCGAACGCAGGATCTTCGGCACCGTGGAGGAGCTAAAGCAAGCCTGCGATGAAGCCGTGGAAGCCGGCCTGATGGACAGCCACCCCTTCCTGGATTTTACGCCCGGAGATCTTTCTGAAGAAAATTACAACACCTTAGACCTGCACCGCCACATTGTGGACAAAGTGGTGCTGAAGTCGAGCAAAGGTGAACCGATGAGACGCGAGAATGACCTCATCGATGTGTGGTTTGACAGTGGCAGCATGCCTTACGCCCAGCACCACTACCCATTTGAAAACAAGGAGAAATTCAAGGATCAGTATCCCGCTGATTTTATTGCGGAAGGCGTGGATCAAACCCGCGGCTGGTTCTACACCTTGCACACCATTGCCGGATTGGTATTCGATTCGGTGGCCTACAAAAACGTGGTGAGCAACGGGCTCGTTCTCGATAAGAACGGCCAGAAGATGAGCAAGCGGCTCGGCAATGCGGTAGACCCATTCGAAACCATTGAAAAATATGGTGTGGATGCCGTGCGCTGGTATATGATGAGCAACGCGCAGCCCTGGGACAACCTCAAGTTTGACCTGGAAGGGGTGGCCGAAGTGCAGCGCAAATTCTTTGGAACCCTGTACAACACCTACAGCTTCTTCTCGCTTTACGCGAATATTGACGAATTTGAATGGGATTCGGCTAATCTTACCAAGGTGGGAGACCGCCCCGAACTGGACCGCTGGATTCTCTCACGACTGCAAGTCCTGAAGCAGAACGTGCGCGAAAGTTTTTCGGCCTACGAGCCTACCCGCGCTACTCGCGCCATGCAAAACTTTGTAGACGAAGAACTGAGCAACTGGTATGTTCGTCTTTGCCGCAGACGCTTCTGGAAAGGCGAGATGAACGAGGACAAGCAGATGGCCTACGAGACGCTGTACGAATGCCTCTTCACCCTCAGTCAGCTCATCAGCCCGGTATCGCCATTCTTCGCAGATTGGCTGTACCAAAACCTGACGGAGCACCTTCCCGCAGACAATAAGGAAGAGTCGGTACACCTCACTTACCTCAGCGAGGCCAAAAAGGAGCTGATTGATGAGCACTTGAATGAGCGCATGGCCATGGCCCGCCAGTTGAGCTCTATGGTTTTTGCGCTACGCAAGAAGGAGTCCATCAAAGTGCGCCAGCCCCTGCAAAAAATGATGGTTCCCGCCCTCAAGGACGATGTGGTAGAACTGATTGAAAGCGTTCAAGAGATCGTACTTTCCGAGGTGAACGTTAAAGAGCTGGAAATCCTGCGCGATGTTTCGGGCGTATTGGTAAAACGCATCAAGCCCGACTTTAAAAAGCTGGGGCCGAAGTATGGCAAGCTGATGAAACAGATTGCCGGTGAGGTAGGTAAATTCGGCCAGGAAGACATCCAAAAGCTGGAGGATGAAGGCCGTTACGAATTGAGCATTGGCGATGAAAAGGTAGTGCTCACAGAAGAGGACGTGAACATCACCACTGATGACATCCCCGGCTGGCTGGTAATGACCGAAGACCACCTTACGGTAGCGTTGGATATCACATTAAACGAAGATCTGCGTTATGAAGGTATGGCCCGTGAATTGGTGAATCGCATTCAGAATCTAAGAAAAGACAGCGGCCTGGAAGTTACCGACAGAATTGACCTCAAAATTGCTGATAATCAGGTTCTTTTACCCGCGGTGCAGGCCAACAAAGACTACATCAAGGAGGAAGTATTGGCGCATGAGATCATTTGGGAAAAGGACTTGCAGCAAGCAACGCCCGTTGAATTTGATGAAGTGGTTACCCGGATTGCAATTAGCAAGCGCTAATTGCGTTAAAATTTTATATTTGATCGCTTCAAAAACCCCTTTTGCGTTTAAATAGATAGTTAAAACAGTTTACCATCATGTCAGATCAACAAGTACGCTACTCAGATGAGGATTTAGCCGAATTCAAAGCCATCATTGAAGATAAAATTACCAAGGCCTTAGACGACCTGGACCGGTTAAAGGAAAACTTTGCCAACGATAAAAACAATGGCACTGATGATACCTCTCCCACCTTCAAAGCTTTTGAAGAGGGTAGTGACACCATGAGTAAAGAGGCCAACAGCCAGTTAGCGGCTCGTCAGGAAAAGTTTATTCGAGACTTGAAAAATGCGCTTAAGCGTATTGAGAATAAAACCTATGGCATTTGCCGAGTAACCGGTAAACTCATTGGCAAGGAGCGATTGAAACTAGTACCCCACGCCACTTTAAGCATAGAAGCCAAAAACAAGCAGTAAGTGTTAAAAAAAGCCCTCTTGTTGGTGCTGGCCATTTTAATAGCCGATCAAGCCCTAAAAATTTGGATTAAAACAAACATGTACCTGGGTGAGGATATTGTCATTACCGATTGGTTTATTATTCACTTCACTGAAAACCCGGGCATGGCCTTTGGCTTTGAATTTGGGGGCAATTGGGGCAAATTGGTGCTGAGCATATTCCGCATTATTACCGTGGGCTTTATTTTTTACTGGCTGCGCACCCTGGTGCAAAAGAAAGTGAAAACCGGGGCCATTGTGGCCGTTTCCTTAGTTTTAGCAGGGGCCTTAGGCAATATTATTGATTCAGCTGTTTATGGTTTGCTTTTCAGCGATAGCTATGGGCAAGTAGCAACTTTCTTACCCGAAGGCGGAGGCTATGCCGGTTTTTTGTTCGGTAAGGTGGTAGACATGTTTTACTTTCCGCTGTACAAAGGCTATTTGCCAGAGTGGTTGCCTTTTTGGGGAGGTGATTATTTTATTTTCTTTAGGCCCGTTTTTAATCTGGCCGACTTTTCTATTAGCTGTGGCGTAGGGTTGCTCATACTGTATCAAAAGAGCGTTTTTAAAGATTAGGGTTTCTGAAGTCTTGCACACCTAATTTTATTAGGTATATTTGGGTCGTGCTCAAGAACAACTTTTTAAAAGGTACTCTACAAACATTAATTTTAAGGCTTTTAGCCGATAGGGGCCAGATGTATGGCTACCAAATAATCAAACACCTGAGCACTGTAACCCAGCAGCAAATTTTAGTGAAGGAGGCTGCGCTCTATCCTGCTCTGCATAAGTTAGAAGCCAGAGGCTTGCTGGAAAGTGAATTTAGAGAAGTATCTGGCCGGCAAAGAAAATACTACCGCTTAAGTGAAAAAGGAAAGAAGGTAGCCCGGCAAGAAGGTACAGAACTGGCTCAATTTACCGCAGCTATTCAACAACTTTTAAGACCTAGCTAATGCAAAAAGCGCAACTAAAAATCATCCACAATTACCTCAATCAGTTTGATATTAAGTACCTAGACCTACAGACTGAGCTTATTGATCATTTTGCATCGGCTGTAAGCCATATTCAGGAGCAACACCCTCAATTAACTTTTCAAGAAGCTTTAATGCAGGCACACCAAAGATTTGGTGGTAAAGCCGGCTTCAGAAAGTATCTTTTGGCGGCAGAAAACCGGGTGGAGAAAAAGGTGCTAAAAACTTTAGGCCGTTTAGGCCTTAGACTTCTCTCTTGGCCGCTGGTGCTGAAAGCATTAGGCGCTGTAGGTCTGGCTTGGGTAGTCACAACCTACGTGTCAAGCATTGATGTGCTTTTGGCTAGTTTGGTGATACTGTTGGTTGGGCAGGCCTTATACCTGCACTGGCGCTGGCGTAACACTCCTTACTTTTTGGTAAAGCGCTCGCTTTCAAGTGTGGGGTCTTACTTCTACTTTCTTGTTTATCTGCCGCTTAGTAATCTTTACCTCTTTTCAGACTCTTCCACAAGCTCTACTATTCACTGGGCTTTGGCCACTTTGCTGCTTTTATTCATGTGGGTAGCGCAAGAATTGCCTACAACCCTGCATAGCCTTGCACAAAAAGAGTATCCAAATATTGATTTAAGATGGGCTAAGTCAGACTTTTAAAATGGCCACGCTGAGATTTCTGGTTAGCGTTTTTTATGGATTGCTTGACGACAATCAAAAAAGCTGCTTGCCTTTAGGCAAGCAGCTTTTTAATGCTTTGTGAGGGCTTGTTTTTACTTTATGCCCTTCTTAATATCAGGAACGAGACCAATACTATAATTAAAGCCTGCATACCAATTGCTATCATCGGCTAAGCCAGGAAGTAAGCCGCCTTCTAGTCCCCAGCCCATTATAAAATTCTTGGCACCTGAATAATTGTACATGGCCTTATATCCTACCAGCACCCCAAAAGGAGAAACCTCAGGATCATCATAGCCGCTTGAAACTTCTTCCACGCCAGAAGCGGTTTGATCGTTATATGCGGTTTCAGTAGTGGCCATCCCTACTAATACATTGGCATAAAAGCTAGTTTGGGCATAAACCAGGCGCACGTCACCATCAAGTTTGTAGGCATAGGCCGTGCCCAAATCATAAGACAAGCCGAGTTTAAGATTTACATTGCTAACACTCCCTACAAAATAGTTTGGGCCTTGGGTATTGGTGTTATCGCTTGCGTTTAAATCAACTGCTTGGGCCACCGCTCTATCTATAAATTGCAAACCGCCAATGGCGTTAAGACTGCGTTTGTAGCTTAGCTTTTGTTTTACCAGATAATTGGTTGTTACGTTATAGCCAGTGGACTCTTGATCTATGGTAATGTTAGCTTCTTTGGTCTTTATACGCTCAAGGAGTGGATACCGCGCGTCTAGATTAAAATTGGTAAAGAGGCCTATTTCATCAGAAGCAGAATTGTCATCATAATCAATCAAAAAGTCAAGGTGGGTGCCAATTTGCAGGCTGGCGTCCAATCTAATTTTGTCAAATTGATAGCTGCCTTCCAGCTGCCCTCCCATACCAAAGCGATTAATGTAGACACCTACTCCCGCATACCAGGGGCTAATGTAGGCAGGGTCATTGGTTAAAAACTGATAGGTGGCCGTACGGCCATTCTCAAACTTAATGGTGCGCTCCTCTTCCTGTGAGAACCCCTGAAATCCTAGACCTACTAAAAGCCCTACTAAAAATACTCTTTTCATACTAAAGTTAAGTGTGGTTAATTTGTCGGCAATATCCTATATTAATGGATAACTTGCAAAAGAGGACTTAAAATTTAGGGTCTTAACTTTAGGGGGGCATTAATCCATAATTTACGGGTTTCTTTTAGCTTTGAGCCTTAAAGAAAAAATAGTGAAGCAGTTAATTTCAGATTTTCCCGCACACCTTCAGCAAGCCCTAACTATTGCGCAGACTACTCAACTTAAGCCTACTCAAAAAGCCATCCATAATGTGCTTATTACCGGATTAGGAGGCTCAGGCATAGGCGGTAGCATTGTGGCTGATTTAGTGGCACCCTTGTGCTCCGTGCCAGTGGTAGTAAACAAAGATTATATGATTCCGGCCTTTGTGGGTGAAACCACCTTAGTATTGGTTTGCAGCTACAGCGGAAATACCGAGGAGACCTTATCGGCCTTGAGCCATGCCCAACAAAAAGGGGCCATGGTGGCCTGCATTGCCTCGGGTGGTAAGGTGAAGGAAATAGCTGAAGAGGAGGGTTATAATTGCCTCAGTATGAAAGGCGGTAACCCACCGCGCAGCATGTTTGGTTACAGCTTCTCTTTTTTGTTGCACTATTTTAAGTTTTACGGTCTGGCCGATGTGGATGTGAAGACTGAGCTGGAAAAGTCGGTTGCTCTCATAAACCATGAATCAAGCGCGCTTCAAGCGGAAGCTAAAGATTTAGCCGACCAACTAAAGGATACTACCGCTCAAATTCTAACCGTAGATGGCAATGGAGGCATAGGCGCCCGCTGGCGTCAGCAACTGAATGAAAACGCCAAAATGCTCTGCTGGGATGCGGTGATTCCCGAAATGAATCACAATGAATTGGTAGGCTGGGAAAGAGGCTCCCCGCAATTTAGTGCTATTTTTCTGCGCAACACCAGCGATTATGAGCGTAATCAAAAGCGCATTGAAATCATAAAAGAAATTATTGGCCAAAAAACCCCTCATGTTTTTGAGGTATGGAGTAAAGGCGAAACACCCATCCAAAGGGCCATGTACTTAATCCACCTGGGTGATTGGGTGTCTTTTTACCTCTCTGAATTGAACCAAGTAGACATTATGGACATTAAGTCTATAGATCTTCTAAAATCAGAACTATCCAAAATTCCGCTATAAAAACACCTGTTCAGCTCCAGGAGTTAGGGCGTATTGCTTACCAGCCCGCCTGGGATCTCCAGCAAAAGCTTTTCCAGCAAACCATTGATCTTAAAATGGCCAATCGGAAGCTACCACAAGATGAAAGACAAAGCACCCAAAATCATTTGTTGCTATGTGAGCATCCTCCGGTGTATACTATTGGCAAAAGTGGTGACCTTAAAAATCTACTGCTTTCGCAGGATGAGCTAAAACGCTTGGGAGCGGAGTTTTTTAAAATCAATCGCGGGGGCGATATCACTTTTCATGGTCCAGGCCAATTGGTAGGTTATCCCATTTTAGACCTTGATCATTTTTTTAGTGACATACACCGCTACTTGTTTTTGTTAGAAGAAGTCTTTATTCGCGTTTTGCATGACTATAGTTTACAAGGCGATCGCTCCAAAGGAGAAACTGGCGTTTGGCTGGATGTAGGGAAGCCCTCCGCTCGCAAAATTTGCGCCCTAGGCATTCGCGCCAGTCGCTGGGTTACCATGCATGGCTGGGCTTTTAACGTGAATACCAATTTAGACTGGTTTTCTAAAATTGTACCCTGCGGCATTGCTGATAAGGATGTAACCTCCTTGCAAAAAGAGCTTGGCCACCCACTTCCCATGGCCGAAGTGCAAGAAAAAGTTCTGTACCATTTTCAGGATTTGTTTGCAGTAGAATTTACTTCTTAGTTAGTTTATTAGAAGTCCTACATTCCCCTTCCACTGGAAGGGGTGGCTGCTGCGCAGCAGCAGACGGGGTAGGTTTAGTTTCTCGAAAAATCAAACGTCACCCTTCGATGCGCCCTCACTATGGTCGGGCACTCAGGGTGACACTGCGCTTTAAGCAGGCTTCTATTCTGGCAGCAGACGGGGTAGGTTTAGCTTCTCGAAAAATCAAACGTCACCCTTCGATACGCTCTCGCTATGGTCCAGCACTCAGGATGACAATGTGATTTAGGAAGGTATGGTTGCTGATCGCAGTCACGGTTGCCTGTTCCGTACCTGCTTGCTTTAGCTGCAAAGTAATGGCTATTTTAGCCTCACTCATCTATCAGATCTATGAAAGGTTTTATTAAGTTTTTACTCAGCCTCACGGTGGTGTTGGTCATTACCATTTTGGTGGCATTTGTTACCGGCAACCAGTATTTGTTAAAAGGGGTTTGGGCCACCTACCTGCACGGTGAAACCAGTGCCACCATTACCGATAAGCAGTTTTTTGATCAGCGTACCGTAACCGCATCAGCTGGGCAGGCTTGGCCCAAAGCCCAACAGTACAACCAACAAAGCTTAAGCGATACCCTGGCTAAAACCTTGGAAGCTACCGCGAGTATTGCCTTTGTGGTAATCAAAAACGACAGCCTTTTGGTGGAGCGTTATTGGCAAGGCTTCTCAGACAGCTCTCAAACCAACAGCTTTTCCATGGCCAAATCCATAACAGCCATGCTTGCGCAGATGGCCATTCAAAAAGGAATTTTCACCGGCTGGGATCAAAAGGTGCAAGATATTTTACCCGGCTTATCGGGTGCGTACAAAGCCCAGCTTGAATTGCAACACCTGGCTAATATGACGGCCGGCTTGCAGTGGAATGAGCATTACCAAAACCCTTTTGACATAACCGCCCGTGCCTACTACGGCCAGGATATCCAAGATTTAATGCTCAATGAGGTACCGGTGGTGCAGGAGCCGGGAGCTTCTTTTGAATACCAAAGCGGGGCCACCCAGCTTTTAGGTTTATGCTTGCGCGAAGCTACCGGCAAAACTTTAAGCCAGTTAGCCAGTGAATGGCTTTGGCAACCTATGGGCGCTACGCGTAATGCCAGCTGGCATGTAGATAGCGAAGCTGGCATGGAGTTGAACTACTGTTGCTTTAACAGTGATGCTAAAAACTTTGCCCGCTTTGGCCAATTGATTTTGCGGAAAGGAAATTGGCAAGGCCGCCAGTTGTTAGACAGTAGTTTTGTAAAACGCTTGTACCAGGCGAGTCCCGTGCCGCATTACAGCTTCAGCTTTTGGCGCCAGCTCAAAGGCTTTGGCAGTCCGGTGGTGTACATGCGCGGTATTTTGGGGCAGTACGTGATGGTGTTTCCTGAGCAAAATTTGGTAGTGGTACGCTTGGGCCACCAGCGTTTACCGAAAGCCGATGACAGCCCGCATCCACAAGATTTTGAATTGTACGCGCAGGAGGCACTCAAATATTTTGGGTATTGAAATAAAGAAATTCTACTGGCACCCTTCGGCACCAGCCGTAGCGGCAGGCTCCGGAGGCGAAATAAAAGGAATATCCAGTTGTAAGCCTCGCAAAATCAAGAGGGCGGAGATTACCACCACGGTTAGGGGAATGAGGCGCGGTACCCAGCGGCCAAAGCGCAGCATAAGGCTGTTGCTAAACCAATTAAACCCCAAGAGCAGCGGCAGAGTGCCCAGGCCAAACCCAAGCATGTAGGTGGCGCCTTGCCAAAGGCTGTTAGAGGCTATGGCTGGCAAAAGTGCCGCATACACCATCCCACAAGGTAAAAGACCATTTACCGCCCCGCTTGAAAAATACCAAAGCTTGTTTTTAGCTCCGCCTTTCTGCGCCTTGGGCCTAAGCCGATGCAGAAAAGGAGTGATTAAGGCAAATAATTTCTGATCCCACTTGAGGGCTTTAAAGCCGAAATAACCAAACAGCAGTACCAGGCCTGCCACTAGCGTAAACTGGCTTTGCCAGTGGGGTAGGCCAAAGGCTTTTCCGGCTAAAGCCGCCCCCGCACCCAAAAGAGCGTAGGTGAAAAAGCGCCCCCCGTGGTAAATAAACCAGTTGTAACGGTTTTTACTTTGCAACCATTGCCCCATAACCACTGCTTGCAAAGGCCCGCACATGGCTACGCAGTGCAGGCTAGAGACTAAACCAAAGCTGAGGGCTAACCAAATCATGGAATTACCAAAGAGGGGTCAAAATAATACTGTTGGTCTTGGGTGTCTAGCTTAACCTTGGCAATCCATTTGCCAGTAGTCATTTTTTGAGCCGGTAAGTGAACGTGCGCCACCGTCCAGTTTTCTTCCTTAAGGGTAAAATCTTTGCGGGCATCGGTTTGGCAGTACAGCTCTATGTGGGCTTGGGCGGTTTGCCCGATGAGCTCTTGCGGAAATTGCAATTGTATTTTGCCATCTACCATCTTAAGGGCACTTTTTCCGCTTAAAGCGAGGGCGTTTTCTTGCCGGTCAATGGTTTCCTGATAGGCCAATTCCTTTTCGTAGTAATCTGCGGTTACCAGGTCATAGCGTTGCTGGGTAACTAAATACATGGTGTAAGCCATGCTCAAGACAAAGAGGCCTAACACTATGGCCAGCCCGGTTCCCCAATTCATTTTCCATTTTTTCATATCCTTCTTATTTGGGTTTCACTAAAGGTCCGGTAAAATTGGTGCTAATGGTTTCTACCAGCTGCTCTCCTTCGTACACGCCAATTTCCAATTCAGTACTGGTGCCTTCCATTTGGCTTTTTTGCAAATAAATTACCACCGCACCTTCGGCCAGGGCACTGGCTTTTACCGCAATGCTTTCCCCACCCGCGGTGGTTAGCTTACCCCCAGCAGGATCTATTAATGCAAAGCGATAGGTTTTAGCGTCAGGGGTTTTATTGAGCAGTTTAAAGTTGTAGGCATTGCTGTAGGTGTTGGCATCTACCTTTTCATAGCGTTGGCCAGGCATACGCAAGAAAATGGCCTCTACCTGGGCACGGCTAAAGAGTAAGTAGGTGAAAATACCAGAAAGCACCGCCAACACACCAATGTAGGCCTTTACACGCGTGGTGAAAATCGTTTTCTTGCCTTCGGCAATGTTGTTTTCAGAATCATAGCGGATAAGGCCCCGGGGCTTGTTAATCTTATCCATAATATTGTCGCAGGCATCAATGCAAGCGGTGCAGTTAATGCACTCTAGCTGGGTGCCGTTGCGGATGTCGATGCCGGTGGGGCACACATCTACACACTGGCCGCAATCAATGCAATCACCTTTACCAGCTGCGTTGCGGTCTTCTTTTTTACGGAATTTCCCGCGTTTTTCACCGCGCAGGTAATCATAGGCAATTACTACGGAATTGCGATCTAATAGGGCGCCTTGCAATCGCCCGTAAGGGCAAACAATTATGCAGGCTTGTTCTCTAAACCAGGCAAATACAAAAAAGAACACTCCAGAAAAAACCAGCATACTGGTGAGACCGGAAATGTGTTGAGCTGGGTCATCGCTTACAATTTCCCACCAGGCTTGCTGGCCGATGATGTACTGCAAAAAGAAGTTGGCAATGATAAAGCTGATGCCAAAGAAAATACCGTTTTTAAGTACGCGCTTGCGGATTTTTTCGGCATTCCATTTCATCCGCTTTAAGCGTAATTGTTGGTTACGGTCGCCATCTATCCAGTATTCAATTCTACGGAAAACGTGCTCCATAAAAATGGTTTGGGGGCATACCCAACCGCAGAATAACCGGCCAAAGGCCACGGTAAATACCGCTACAAAGAGCACCCCAATAATCATGGCCAGCACAAAAATGAAGAAATCTTCGGGCCAGAAAATTTGCCCGAAGATTACAAATTTGCGTTCCAGCACATTGAGCATGAGAAAGGGCTGGCCGTTGATTCGTATAAAGGGTATGGCAAAAAATATGGCCAGTAAACCGTAGCTTACCCATTGCCTTCTTTGGGTGTAAAAGCCACTGGGCTTTTTAGGGAACAGAAAATTTCGTTCACCCTTCTCGTCAATGGTGCCTATTGAATCACGAAAAGACTCATCTTTCTCAAGGGTCTCCTGCAATAGTTTTTCCGTGTCTTGTGCCATTTTATAAGCTGGTTAGGGCTTCTTCTTCAGTGGGAGTAGCGGTAGAGTCGCCACTTTCGGTAGCGCTGCGATCGCTTGCTTCTTCCGCGGCAGGAGTTTCCATAGCTTCTTCAGTTACCAATTCACCCTGCGGCTCTTTAGGCTTAGCAGGCGTAGTGTCTTTTAAAGTCATTACGTAACTAGCTACGTCTTGCATTTGCGCTGGGCTCAACTGGTCTTTCCAGGGAATCATACCCTTGGCGGGAACCCCGTATTTGATGGTGCTAAACACATCGGCAATTTTGGCTCCGTGAATCCAGTAGTTATCGGTAAGGTTAGGACCTACGCCACCACCGCCATCTTTGGCGTGGCAAACGGCACAGTTCTTTGTAAAAATGGCTTCGCCTTCTAATATACGCGAGTCACTTTCTACCATAGCCACATTGCTTTCATCTACCAGGTTGGCAGCCGTTTCCAGGTACTCCTCTTTAGCGGCTTCGGCCTCAGCCATTTCAATTTTAAATTCCTCCTCAGGTAGAGGGGCGCTTTGGAAAACGTGGTAGCGTAACAGGTATACCACTGCAAAAACAATGGAGATGTAAAAGCCCGCCAGCCACCAGGGAGGCAGATTGTTATCCAATTCGCGAATGCCGTCATACTCATGATCAGTGGCCACTTTTTCTTCTTCCTCAACCGGGGTGGCATCGGTAAGCTTTTGCATGATGCCAGAGAGCCATTCGTCTTCTTCCTGGTCCTCGGGTTCCTCGGCCGGAAGGCGTCCTTCTTTTTTAGCCAGCATGTATTTCATGGCATCTAAGGCCTGGAAGGTGGCCATAAAGGCAATAATGAGGAAAAAGCCAGCGGTAAGTACCAGCCAGTTAACCGGGTTGGCTAGTAACTCTACCGAGTTTTCAGGGCTAAGCAGGCTGGTGGCAAGAGCACCTACCATAAGCAGTAGCACAAATGCTAGTAGTAATCTATTTACGTTCTTCATGGCTGTGGTTGTTGGTGTTATCTAGTGGCAATAGGCTCACTTCTTCTATGCTTTTTTTGTCTTTACGTATTACGTATACCAGCACGCCTACAAACAGCGTGAAGAAAATGAGGAAGGAAATGATGGGGAATATTTCTACCCCATCAATGGTTTCCATGTTATGTTTTATGTATTTAAGCATACCTGATTATTTTAAAGCCGTTTCATTGTTTTCGGGTTGCGCCTTAATATCCGTACCCAAGCGTTGCAGATAAGCAATTAACGCTACCATTTCTTCATTGGGGCTTACTTCCACATCTTCCATTTGCTCCATAAGCTCGCTGGCAATGGCATTGGCCTGCTGCTGCATGTAAAAATGAGCACTGTCTATGTAGCCCTGGGTGTAAGGCACGCCTAGTGATGCCATGGCCCGTAGTTTGGCTTTTGTAGAAGTGGTGTCTAGTGCACTGGTAGCCAACCACTCATAAGTAGGCATTATTGAGCCTGGGCTCATGCTGGTAGGTTCAATCATGTGATTGTAATGCCAGCTGTGTGGGTACTTGCCACCCACGCGGTGCAGGTCTGGACCGGTACGTTTGCTACCCCACAAGAACGGATGATCGTACACAAACTCCCCTGCTTTAGAGTATTCGCCATAACGGGCTACCTCACTCCGGAAGGGTCTTACCATTTGCGAGTGGCAGGCGTTACAACCTTCCCGGATGTACAGGTCTCTACCTTCTAGCTCTAAGGCCGTGTAAGGTTTTACGCTTTCTATAGTGGGGATATTGCTTTTCACCATTATAGTAGGTACGATTTCAATGATGCCACCAATTAAAATGGCTACGGTAGCCCAAACCATTAGTTGTACAGGCTTTCTTTCAATCCAACGGTGCCAGTGCTCTCCTTTGTGACCGGCCTCAGTGGCTTCCAGAGGCAAGGCACTGTCTTCTTCCTCAGCCTGGAAGCTGCCGCTGCGTACGGTGCGTACAATGTTCACCACCATAATTAGCATACCGGTAACGTACAAGGTACCACCAATGGCGCGCAAGGCATACAGAGGCATAAGTTGGGTAACGGTTTCTAAAAAGTTGCCGTAAACCAGGGTGCCGTCAGGGTTAAATTCTTTCCACATTAAGCTTTGGGTAAAACCGCTTACGTACATCGGTAAAGCCCAAAGTAAAATGCCTAAGGTGCCTATCCAAAAGTGGGCGTTGGCTAGCTTTTCAGAAAATAGGCTGGTGCGATAGAGTTTGGGCATCATCCAGTAGATCATCCCAAAAATCATGAACCCGTTCCAGCCTAGGGTGCCAATGTGCACGTGGGCCGGAATCCAATCGGTGTAGTGGGCAATGGCGTTCAAGTTTTTCAAAGAAAGTAGTGGGCCTTCAAGCGTGCTCATACCGTAGGCGGTAATGGCCACAACAAAGAATTTGAGTACCGCACTGTCGCGCACCTTATCCCAAGCCCCACGCAAGGTGAGTAATCCGTTAATCATACCACCCCAGCTAGGGAAAATGAGCATGATAGAGAACACCGTGCCTAAGCTTTGCGCCCAAGCGGGTAAGCTGGTGTAAAGCAAGTGGTGGGGTCCGGCCCAAATGTAGATGAAAATCAGAGCCCAGAAGTGCACAATTGAGAGACGGTATGAGTATACCGGGCGATTAGCCGCTTTAGGCACAAAGTAGTACATGAGACCTAAAACCGGGGTGGTAAGGAAGAAGGCTACCGCGTTATGGCCGTACCACCATTGCACCAAGGCGTCTTGTACCCCCGCAAAAATGGAATAGGATTTAAAGGCACCCACCGGAAGTTCCAGGTTGTTAACAATGTGCAACACCGCAACGGTAACAAAGGTGGCAATGTAGAACCAAATGGCCACGTATAAATGGCGCTCTCTCCGTTTAAGAATGGTCCAAAACATGTTCACCCCAAAAATTACCCATACCAGCGCTATGGCAATATCAATAGGCCATTCCAGTTCTGCGTATTCTTTAGATGAGGTTAGACCCAGCGGTAAGGTAATTACGGCTGAAACAATGATGAGCTGCCAGCCCCAAAAGTGAATGCGGCTGAGTAAGTCACTGGCCATACGGGTTTTCAGCAACCTTTGCAGTGAGTAGTACACGCCCGCAAAAATGGCGTTACCTACAAAGGCAAAAATGGCTCCATTGGTGTGAAGTGCTCTTAAGCGACCAAACGTAAGCCAGGAGGCTACGTTCCAATCTGGAAACACCAGTTGCGAAGCTACCAGCACTCCTACCAGAAGGCCAATTACCCCCCAAAAAATGGTGGCCACCGTAAAGTCTCTTACGGTGCGGTTATCATACTTAAACGTCTCTGCTTGCATAGTCTATAAAATTGCGTTAAGATTCGGATTTGTTGTTTGGATTTTCTTTCAACATGCGCACGCTGGGCGAATAATCATCGTCATACTGACCGCTTTTTATACTCCATATAAAGGCCCCCAAAAAGGCAATGGCTACTAAAAAGCTTACGGAAATTAAGATGTAAATGGCCGACATGTACCGCTATTTAATTTTTAACGAGGTCAAAAGTATTAGGCAGGCAAAGTCTAAAGAATGATATTTATCAGGGTTTTTAGGCTCTGTAATGTAAATTTGGAATCATTTAAAAATCAGCGGTATGGGGAATAAACCTCAAGGCGCGCCCTAATAGTATAGTATAACTTAGCCTTACGCTTTTTTTGAAGATGAGTAGAGAAGAGGGCTTTGTGAATGGAGTTAAATTAATAAATAAAAAGGATGGAAACAGCACCCAAGGCATTTACGTGGGATCAGTATTTAGTGAACGGCAAGATTAAAACCTGGACAGGAGATTTTGAGCAAATTTACTCTCCTATGGGAGTGGTAGACGCTCAAGGCAAAGTTGCCAAAACCCATTTAGGCGCGGCTCCACTGCTTGATACCGAAGTTGGAATTGAGGCTTTAGAGGCTGCCCAGAAGGCTTATCAGAATGGCCGAGGCGCCTGGCCTACCGCCAGTTCGGCTGAGCGGGTGGCGGCCATGGAAAAGTTCCTGAATCTAATGGAGGCCCAAAGAGAGCGGGTAAGCAACCTGCTCATGTGGGAAATTGCCAAGAATAAAAGCACTGCTTATAAAGAGTTTGACCGAACGGTAGATTACATCCGGGACACCGTAGAAGAATATAAAAAGATGGACCGAGAGGGCTCGCACATAGCCTCCAAAGATGGCATCATAAGTCAGGTGCGCAGAGGCCCCCTGGGAGTAGTTCTTTGCCTGGGGCCTTACAATTACCCTTTGAATGAGACCTTTTGCCTGCTCATACCCGCTTTGCTTATGGGCAACACGGTAATTTTTAAGCCGGCTAAGTACGGGGTGCTTTTGCTTACGCCTTTGGTAGAGGCCTTTAAGGAAGCTTTTCCTCCTGGAGTGGTAAACATTGTTTTCGGTCGGGGCCGAACCTTAGCGGGCCCCATAATGGCTACGGGAAAGGTTGATGTATTGGCCCTAATCGGTAATTCCAAAAGCAGCAACGCCATAGTTTCTCAACACCCTAAACCCAATCGGTTGCGCCAAATTTTAGGGCTGGAAGCCAAGAATCCCGCCATCGTCTTTGAAAACGCTAATTTAGATTTAGCCGTAAAAGAATGCATTAATGGCGCCTTAAGCTACAATGGGCAGCGTTGTACAGCCCTCAAAATCATTTTTGTGCACAAAAATGTGGCAGATGATTTTATGCAGCGCTTTACGGCCGCAGTAGATGCTTTAAAATTAGACCATCCGGCCACCAACGCACCTTTAACACCCTTGCCTGAGCGTGGCAAGGTAGAGGCTATGGAAGAGTATGTGCAAGATGCCCTGGAGCAGGGGGCTCAAATGGCCAATCAAAAAGGAGGGCGCGTGAATGACACCTCTTTTTTCCCGGCTGTGCTTTACCCCGTTACAGAAAAAATGCGCATTTATCATGAAGAGCAATTTGGTCCTGTGGTACCAGTGGTGCCTTACAGTGACTTAGAGGAAGTAATGAAGAGCATAGCCCAATCCGACTACGGTCAGCAGTGTAGTCTCTTCAGTGATGACCAGTCTACCATTGCCTATGCGGTGGATAATATGGTGAACCAGGTGTGCCGGGTAAATATCAATGCTTCTTGCCAAAGGGGGCCTGATTATTTACCTTTTACCGGACGTAAAGACAGTGCGGTGGGCACTTTAAGTGTGCATGATGCCCTGCGCTCTTTTTCCATCCGCACCCTGGTAGCGGCAAAGGCCGAACAGAAGCAATTGGTGCGCAAAGTAGTTTCTAGTGAAGAAAGTAGCTTTATCCGCACTGATTATTTGCTTTAGCGGGCAGTGGGGTAAATGCCAAGCACATTTAAGAGACAAAGTCAGCCCCTAGATTTGAGGGCACAAATAATTGATAATAAACAGTTAAGCGTGTTTGCGGGGCTTTCAATATCCTTTTAATCAGCCTTTATTTTTCAGTGCTTTTTTAGCCAAGAGCCGCCATTCTTTGGTTTCTTGCCTCCAACAAAAATACATCATGAAAAGACTGGAAAAGAAGGTAGCTATCATTACCGGTGGCGCCTCAGGTATAGGAAAAGCAGCTGCGCAAAAATTTATTCAAGAAGGAGCTCAGGTAGCCATTTGGGATGTAAAAGAAACCGAGGGTTTAGCTTGTGCCGATGAACTAGGTGAGCAGGCCCGGTTCTACCAAGTAGATACTACCAACTCTGAAGCCGTAAATGCTGCAGTAGCCCAAGTGGTGCAGGACTTTGGCGCCCTACATATTTTGGTAAATAATGCCGGCATCACACGCGATGCTACCCTTTTAAAAATGACCGATGAGCAGTTTGATCAGGTCCTAAACGTAAATCTTAAAGGGGTTTTCACGGGCACCCGGGCCGTAGCTCCTTACTTTAAAGAGCAAGGCTATGGCCGTATCATCAACACCTCATCAGTGGTAGGCCTTTACGGCAATTTTGGACAAACCAATTATGTGGCCACTAAGGCGGGGGTCATCGGCATGACCAAAACCTGGGCTAAAGAATTGGGAAAATACGGAGTAACCGTTAATGCCGTGGCTCCAGGTTTCATCGCTACAGATATGGTAAAATCCATGCCGGAAAAGGTGCTGAAAATGATGGAAGACAAAGCACCGCTAAAGCGTTTGGGCACCCCTGAAGATATTGCAAATGCCTATGCCTTTTTAGCTTCTGAAGAAGCGGCTTTTATTTCGGGCACCTGTTTAAGTGTAGACGGGGCAGTAACCATTTAATTTCTCAATTATGAATTACGCCTCCATACGCAGCACGGGCATGGCTGTACCGGCCAAAGTGGTGCCTAATAGTTGGTTTAATGAGCAATTGGGTGAAGATGTAGACACCTGGCTGCAAGAAAATGTGCACATTTACGAGAGGCGCTGGCTAACCCAAGGGCAAGGCGTAGCAGACCTTTGCGAAAAAGCGGCCTTGCAAGCTTTGGAAAGAGCCGGCTTGGCAGCCGATAGCTTAGACCTAATCATTGTAGCAACCGACACACCGGAGTACATATCGCCCAGTACGGCCAGCGTACTGCAAGATCGGCTTAAAGCCACTGGAGCCGCCAGCTTTGATGTGAATACCGCTTGCGCCGGTTTTGTAAGTGCGCTAGACACTGCTCACAAATACATGGCCGCAGACGAGCATTACCAAAAAGTTTTGGTGATTGGCGCCTATGGTATGAGTAAATACCTGAACGTAAACGATAAAAAAACGGCCACCCTTTTTGCCGATGGGGCAGGGGCTGTAATTCTTGATGCCCTGGATGCGGGTGCCTCGGGGCAAATGGCCGCCATGCAGGTGACCAAAGGCGAGTACCACTCTTGGATGGGCATTTACGCGGGCGCTACTAAAACTCCTTCTAATGCTGAAGTGGTAGCTCAAGGAGATCACAAACTTAAGTTTGTAAAACGCTTTCCTACTGAACTAAACCCCGAAATGTGGAGTAGCATAGCCCGGGAGCTGGCGGCCAGAGCCAAAATTCAAGTACGCGAGGTGAAAATGTTTTTCATGACTCAGATCAATATTAACGCCATTTGGGGCATGCTGGATATTCTGGATTTGCCTCATGACCGCGCCATTACCATTATGCATAAATATGGGTACACCGGGTCAGCGGCTATTCCCATGGCCTTAAATCTGGCGGTAGAGCAGAACAAAATTCAGAGAGGCGATTACATCATGCTCATAGGTTCGGGCGGAGGCTTGGCTTTTGCCGGAAGCTTAATTCGCTATTAATGACCGTAGCCACCCCAAATATGGTTTGGAGTACCGCAGTATTATTAGTGCTTTTTATGGGTACCCTGCTGTATTTTGTGGTAGCCGGGGCGCGTAAAACCCAAAACATGGCAGATTATGCCCTGGGCAGCGTGGCCTTTTCGCCCGTAGCCGTGGGTTTGGCTCTAGCGGCCAGCATGACCAGTGCCGCTACCTTTATTATTAATCCGGGCTTAATCGCCTATTTTGGTATGGCCGGAGTAATTGCCTACGCAGTGGTGCTACCCCTCTCGGCCATGGTTTCTTTAATTGTGCTTACCAAACGCTTTAGAACCCAAGGTAACACCACCAAAGCACTTACTATGGCGCAGTGGATGGGCACCCGCTTTAACAGCAAAGTGCTGGAACGTTTTTTTGCCTTCCTTTCCTTGCTGCTGATCACCTTTATCATTCTCATTGCCGTAGGCTTAACCCAGGTACTCTCCAAATCTTTAAATGCAGACCCGCTTTACGTGTTGGTGGGGTTGGTGATTTTCGTGTTTGGTTACATGATGTTTGGTGGTGCCAACAGCATGGTTTATACCAACACCATTCAAGCAGTGCTCATGTTAGTGGTAGCGGTTATTTTACTGGGATCGGGGTATGAGCACTTTAGCCAGGGCGTGCACGGTTTTCTTGAAAAACTAAAGGCCATAAAGCCTAGTCTGGTAAGCACCACCGTACCCGATAGTCCGCTGTTTAGAGATTATTTTGAGATTATTTTTTGCCAGGCTGTCATTGGCGTAGCCATTATTTTGCAACCGCATATCATCACCAAATCTTTGCTGCTTAAAAGAAACAGTCAGGTAAATAAGTACCTGATTACCGGGGTAGTAGTAGAGCTTTTGTTTTTTAGTGTGGTGGTAGTGGGTTTGTACGCCCGTTTGCAGTTTCCAGACCTCACCGTAAATGGTGAAATGCTTCCGCCTGATGCGGTGGTGTCTACCTACGTAGTACAAGAATTTCCCGTCTATTTAGGCTTGGTGGTGGTTTTGGGTCTCTTGGCCGCGGGCATGTCAACTTTAGAAGGGCTTATCCAATCTTTATCTACTACCATAACAGCCGATTTAATTTTGCCCCTGAGTGGCCGAAAACCAGCTACCACTTTAGCGGAGCTCAAAAAGCAGGTGGCTTTAAACCGTTGGGTGATTGTAGCCTTGGCGGGAATAACCATAGCCATGAGTTACCGCCAAATTTTGGAACCCGATTTGAGCGTAGCTATTTTGGCCCAAAATGGCGTGTATGCCTATTTTGCCGCGGCCTTTGTGCCGGTGGGCATTGGCTTATTTTTTAAGAACTTTAAGGCTCAGGCGGCTATTGCCGGATCGCTTACCGCAGTGTTGGTGCATTTTTCAATTTACTACTTTAGATTAGGGGCCTACATGCAAACCGAAGTGCGAAACCCGGCTGTGCCAGCTACCATAGCTATTTTAGCCTCAGTGGCGGTAGCGCTTATTTTGCAATCACTTTTAAAGAACAGAGCCCATGCCAACGGTTGATTGGTTTAAAAAATGGAACGTGTACAGCCCCCACAAGGTGGCCATAAGCTGCTCAAATAGCAAGACCGAGCTCAGCTACCAGCAGCTGCATTTTAAAGGCGAAGCGCTAGCGCTGGAGTTGAGTGAAAATTGGAATATTCAAAAAGGCGATCGCATTGCCGTGCTAGCGGAGTTTACGCCCGGCTATTTCACCCTTTTTGCCGCCATGCAAAAAATGGGTTTCATATTGGTGCCCCTCAACTACCGTTTGGCCGCTCCAGAAATTACCTATCAGCTAGAAGACTGCCAACCGAGTTTGTTTCTATACCAAGAGAAGTTTGCCAACCTTGCCCAAAAAGCGGCTCCTCAAGCCCTTAAGACTCAAGCACTGGAGACCATTGAAGAAGTGGAAAATGGCGGCCAGGAAATCTATCCGGGCGAAGCACCGCAGCTGGAAGACCCGGCTTTTATTTTATACACCAGTGGCAGCACCGGTTTTCCCAAAGGCGTTTTGTATACCCACAAAATGATGTTTTGGAACAGCGTAAACACCGCTTTGAGACTAAACATTACGGCCCAAGATCATACCGTAATGGTGATGCCGCCTTTTCATACTGGAGGGTGGAATGTCTTAACCACCCCTTTTTTGCATTTTGGCGCTTCGGTGTGCCTGCAGCCAAAATTTGAACCCGAAGAAACGCTGCAACTTTTGGCTGAACAGCGTGCTACGCTTTTTATGGCAGTACCCACCATGGTGGGCATGCTGGCCGATAGTACGCTTTTTATGCACATCCAATTACCTCATTTACGCTATTTTATTGTGGGCGGTGAAGCCCTGCCCATTCCGCTGATTGAGAAGTGGGCTCAAAAAAAGGTGTACATCCGGCAAGGCTATGGTTTAACAGAAGTAGGCACCAACGTAACCTCTTTGGCTGCAGTCGATGCCATACGCAAGCAGGGCTCTATTGGCTTCCCCAATTTTTACATAGATGCCAAGTTGATGAAGGAAGATGGCCAAGAGGCTCAGGCCGATGAGATAGGTGAATTATGGCTGCGCGGACCGGTGGTAACGCCCGGTTACTGGCAAAACCCCGAGGCTACCGCCAAAAGTTTTTCAGGCGATTGGTTTAAAACCGGAGACCTCTTAAAGCAAGACGAAGAGGGCTACCTTTACGTAGTAGACCGGATAAAAAACATGTTTATTTCTGGGGGAGAAAACGTATTTCCGGCTGAGGTAGAGCGCCACCTTATTACACACCCCGCGGTAAAGGAGGTGGCCGTGGTGGGTGTATCCGATGAAAAATGGGGCGAAGTGGGCAAGGCGTTTTACGCAGCGCAGGAGCCACTGGATTTAGCAGATCTTAAATCATTTGCGCAAGAAGGTTTGGCCAAATTTAAAGTGCCTAAATACTTTGAGCACCGCCTTGTGTTACCCAAAACCGATAGTGGCAAAATCAATAAAAAAGCCCTAACCTAAGCCTGCCCCACCCGCCTTAGCCATTGCACTTTTTAAGCAAATGCCGTTACTTAGGCGCATGAAAAAGCCTTTGGCTCGCTTTACGCAATTTGCTACTAACCTCTTTCCGCATGAGGTGTATTACCTGCAAAGCGTGCAAAATTTTCAAAACCCTGAAAACCATGAAATTATGACGGTGATGCTCTACAATCTAGAGCATCGGCAAAAGCCCAAAAAATACCCTAGCCGCATAGACAAGCGTAAATACTCCAATCTAAAAAAGTGGATTGAGCAAAAACTAGCAGAAGCCAACGTAGACGAGCAATTACGTACCATTACCCAGCTGGAGACCAAAGTGCTTTTAGATGAGGTAGACGTGGCCACTGAAAAAGAAGTACAGCGTTGGTTAAGGTTAGGTACTCCGCGGCATCATTATTTCAGAAAGATTTACGAGTTGCTAAGACACTATGAGCACTTTTTACTGATTAGGCTACGCGAGAAAACCGATGAAAAAGTGAATGCCTACTTGCAAAAGTACCGCTCTCAGTACGAGCAGAGCGAAACAATTTTTCAAAAGCTGCAAGGCATCACCTCAGAAATTGTAGGACAGTACCATTCGCGCAGTAAGCAGTTAAATGCACACGAGCAGTTTTTAAGAGAAGTGCTTTACCACCCGCAGCTAGATGGCATGAATCAATATGCTGCTTTTGTGCGCCTGGCCTTCATTTACTTAAATACCGGGCAACGAAAACCGCTGGAAGAAATTTACGCTTTTATGGATGAGGCTTTTAAGCAGGGCCGGTTTTACAGCCGCAGAATTTTGGCCAATTTTTATGCCAACCGTCTTTTGATGCTTAGCCGTTTTAGCAGCTTAGATGAGGCTGAGCAGTTTGGCTACCTATCCTTACGTTTTAAAAACACAGATTACCTTTTTTACCTCACTAATTTAAGTGCCGTTTTACTGCGGCAAGGCAAAAGTGAAGAGGCCTTGCAGCTTTTGCGAGAGGCATTTCCAGAGCTGCGCCAAACCAGCAACCGGCATACCAAAATAGGGTTCATTGCTTTTTATTTAAAATGCATGACCGATTTAGGGCGTGCAGCAGACGCAGAAGACTTTGCAGAATCTTACCTCAAGGCCTATCCGAAGGAAGTGCTGGGCTCTCGATGGCACTTATTTTTTGTGGCCTATTTTAGGGCGCTTATGATTCAGGAAAAGTACGGTCGTTTGCTTTACCTTACCAAGCGTTTTAAAATTTTGCAGAGAGAAAAATCCAATAAAAACAGGCCCAGCTATTTGCCCACCATAAGTTGGTACGTGGCTTTGGCCCGTTATGTTGATGAGGCCTTAAGTGCAGAAGATTTAGAGGCTGAAATGAGCTTGGCACTATCGGGTAACACCCAATGGACCAGCCGTAAAAACCGCTTACTGGCCATTTTTGAAGAACTAAAACCCGTAGACCCAAAGGTGATTAAAAGTATACAGTCAGCCCTTTTGGCGGATATTTAAAGTCATTGAAAGTGAGGTGTATATGGTCATATTAAGTCTGTAAAATATAAAAAGTCAGGTTTTAGCATCAATTTAGAAGGGTACTAAAACCTTAACACTGTCTTAATTTGGAACTTTGTAACCATTTAAAATTAAATTACAATCTACCATGAAAAATTTAAAACTATGGAGCCTGGCCTTGGCTTCCGTTTTGGCCTTCAGCTCTTGTTCAGAAGAAGAGGAAGACAACAACAATAATGACAACAATACCCCCCAAATGGTGGGCATTCAGGGTGAGTGGCAAAGTAGCGGCACCAATGTGGCGCCCTTGTTGGCTAACCTTTTTGGTACCGATTCTATTTACGCTGAATTTAGAACAGATATGACTTACACCGTAGAGCAATATGATACTACCGGAGCAAGTCTTACGTTAACCGGAACGTATTCTCAAGAAGAGAGCGGGATAAATGATATTTGGACCATTACCGTAAATCAGTCGGCACCAGCGGCATTAACTAGTGAGGGCATGTTTAAAATAGAAGGGAATACTATGACCTACGAAGTGGTACAAACCAGCCCAGATATAGGTGCTACGCCTCCTAATCCTGCTGATGGATTTGGTAGCTCAGGTTCGGGTGGTGTAGCGTTAGGATCGCTGAATATTCAAACCTATCAAAGCGTAGAGTAAAAACCTCACCAATTCCATTTTGGATACCTCAATGCCATAGCTCATCACTACCAAGGTTTTGATCTAGGGTGTTGAGGTGTTTTGTTTTACGGCATCTCAAATTCATTTTCATGAAAAAGTCCATTTTCAGTTTACTTTTTTTTAGTGCCTGTTGGGTTTTTGCTCAAACAGATCCAAGGGGAGACTTGCGCGTTTTTGATCAAGAGCTGCCCCAAGATCACGAGCGGGAGTTTCAGTTCATTGCCTACTGGTATTCACAGGCCGTTTCCGGGAATTATTATCCCACCAATGACTTTTTAAAGGGGCAGGTTTTTGGTCGGCTTTTTGGCCAAAATACCACCACTACCAGTGATACCAGTACTTCCTATTATGTAGAGCAAAGGTTGCTGCCTTTTTTCATTTATCAGCCTAAGCTGTTTAATGGGAAGGCTATTTTAAGAGCTTCATTTGAAATTGATTTCACTTGGGGCGATGCAGCCTACGGCACCGGGGGCAATTTTGGGGGTGGCGTTTCAGCCGATCAGGTGAACCTGCAAACGCAAAATGTGGAGCTGGAATTGCGCCCTTGGCGTAACTGGTCGGTAAACTTAGGCTTACAGCGCATGTTTGATTCGCCTTACAACCCGTACCGCACCCTATTTGGAACCCTTACCAATACCGGTTACCGCCTGATGTTTTGGGGTACGGATGCCACCGGAGTTACCATTCGTTACAACGGAGATTATCAACGTTGGAAGTGGGGCGCCTGGAAGTTTTATGAAAATCAAATTCAGCAACGAGATGACGTGAGCATGTACGAAGTGATGTATGACCGAGACATCTCTAAACATTGGAGCTTCGGTGCCAGCGTGAATTACGTACGCGACCGTGCCAATGGTGAGGGCGGCCCCTCCATTCTGGGGCAGGGCCTAAATAGTACCCTTAGTAATTACAACGGGTCCTTTAGGTTTCCTTTAGGCGGTGCGCAGTATCGGGCTGATGTACTTTGGGTGGGTTCATTTTTCACCCGTAATCCAGACTACGTGAGTGACCGCTTTAGAGCCACCGGTTTTGTGAACTACAATTTGGGCTCGGTAGATACGCTTTCAGATAACGGTGAAGATTACTTCCAAAGGGCCAGCATTGGCGGTTACACAGTAAACACCAAATTGGGTTACCGCTACGGCCTTACCGCAGGAGATGTTATTGAAGCGGATTTCATCTACACTTCTGGTGATCCCAATGGGATTAATGACAATCGCTTTAGTGGGGTATTAACCGGTAACAACTGGGGTAGTCCCGTAAGTGTTTGGATTAGCCATGGCGCCTACATCCTATTCCCGCACGGAAATGTGGTCAACCGTTTTGTGTCGGCTGTAAATGACGTGTCTAATTTGGGCTACGGCCTCATGGGCGGCACCCTCAATGCCCATAAAGATATCATTCCTGATAAGTTGAATTTTAAAGTGGGTGGCGCCTGGGCCATGAGCAATGTGAGCCCTACTAATGGGGGCAATCAACTGGGCACAGAGCTCAATGCACGCATCAGCTGGTCGCCTTTTGTGTACATGAATTTTGAGCTGCATGCAGCCCACCTGTGGCTGGGTGACTTTTACGATGCTCAGGTGGTTAACGGGGGCGTAAATGACAGGCCTACCAACCCCTGGACGGTTTTTCTGGCTTACAAATGGTTAATGTTTTAAGATGTACAGCATGCAAAAAATCCTTTCAATTTTAAGTTTAGCCGCACTGGTGGCTTGCAGTCCCTACCAAAATTTAGCACCCATGCAAAGCATGCAAAAAGATTTGCAATACCCCTTTGAGGTACAACGCCAAGTACTGAGCAGTGGAGCTGAGGTTGCCTACGTAGACGAGGGTAGTGGCAGCCAAACCTTAATTTTAGTACACGGCTTGGGCAGTTACATTCCCGCCTGGAAGCGCAATATTGTGGAGCTGCGAAAACACATGCGGGTCATTGCTCTGGATTTACCCGGTTACGGTAAATCTTCTAAAGGCCCTTGGGCGGGAAGCATGGAGTTTTACGTGGCCACGGTAATGGAATTAGCCGACAGTTTAGGCCTGGAACAATTTGCCATGGGCGGGCACTCTATGGGCGGACAAATTACCTTGGTGGCCGCCTTAACCCACCCTAAAAGAGTACAAAAACTAGTGTTGGCGGCTCCGGCCGGATTTGAAGAGTTTCATGATGGTGAGAAAGCCTGGTTTCGAGACATAGCCACGCCTACGCTTACCTTGGCGGTAAAGCCCAAGCAAATTCAGGAGAATGTGGAAATCAACTTTTACGATTTTCCAGAGGAAGCGCAATTTATGATTGAAGACCGTATTGCTATGCGCAGCGCTGAAGATTTTGAAGGCTACGCCTATATTGTAGCGCAGTCTATCAAAGCCATGGTAGACCGGCCCGTGTATGAATACTTGCCGCAAATTGAACAACCGGTACTCATTTTCTTTGGGGAAGCCGATCGCTTGATACCCAACCGTTTCTTAACCAAGGGTAGAACGGAAACCATAGCTAAGCAGGGGCATGAACGTTTGCCTAATAGCACCCTGCACATGGTACCTGAGGCCGGGCATTTTGTACAGTTTGAGCAGCCTACGTTTTTTAACGAAAAAGTAAAGGAGTTTTTAAAATTGTAGCTCCCCTTCTGCTACCTAGTATTAAAGCCATCTTGCGGAAGCCGGGTGGCTTTTTTAGTTGTAGAAAGCCGCATAGGCCGGGGCTATTTTTGATTCTAGCTGCTTAAGATGCACCAGTCCGTTGGCTCGATAGAGTTCTTTTCCTTGCGCAAGCAGTAGAATACCTGGTACGCTTAGCATACGTAATTGGCCCATGAAGGCCTTGTGCTCATCGGCTTTAAGCCTAAAAAAGGGAAGCTGGTTAAAGTGTTGAGACACCAAATCTGCCACCTTGGGCTCCAGCGCCTGACACACACCACATTGGCTTTGCCAGAAGTAGAGCAAAGCCAACGGTTCTTCCTGAATAGCTTTTAAACTTTGCATGCTACAAAATTAAAAGTTGCCCTTGAATAAGGAGGCCCCTTAGCGGTTTTTGCTAAAAGCGACCCAAGGCTTTACGGCTTAAATAGCCATTTAACAGCGTAGTGAATAGCACAATGCTTACAGAACTCACCGGCATTAAAATAGCTGCTACTAAAGGGCTCAAAAAACCGGCCGCCGCAAAACTTAAGCCCACCAGGTTGTAAGCAAATGAAATGGCGAAAGCCCAAAGAATTACTTTTTTATTCATGCGCGCCAAAGCCATAAAGCCGCGTAATTTTTGAAAAGAATCAGCTTGCAGGAGGGCATCGCTGGCTGGGAAAAAGTTTACGTTTTTCTCACAGAGGCTCACACCTACTTCGCTTTGTTGCAAAGCTCCGGCATCATTGAGGCCATCGCCTAGCATGAGCACCTTTTGGCCTTGTGCTTGCAGGTTTTTCAGGTAGCCCAATTTATCATGCGGGTTTTGGTTAAAAACCAGCTTGGCTTCAGGCGGAAAAATCTTGGCAAAGCGCTGTTCTTCGGCTTGGTTATCGCCACTTAACAACGAAATGCGGTAATAGGATGTAAGATCTTCTAACATGGGTTCCAGCTCTTCACGGGCTTCCTGGTAGAAGCTAAAATAGCCCAATACCTGCCCGTTTTTTTCTACGTAAACAGCGGTGGTGGGTGCTTCATCTTCCAAGCCTAAATAACTTGCTTTACCTAGCCGGTAATATTGTTGATCTACCTCAGCGGTAACCCCTACACCTGAAGCTTCGGTAAAATTTAAAGCTTTAGACCCTTGTGCTTTGGTAATTTCCAAAAAATGAAGCAAGGCTTTGGCCAAGGGATGTTGGGCATTTTGAGCAATGCTGCCAATGGCCAGTTTATCGGCAAAAGCCAGGTGATCTCCCTGCCATTGCACCTGAATGGCATTGGGACGGGTAACTGTACCGGTTTTGTCAAACACCAGGTGTTCAATTTTAGAAAGGCGGCTTAAAACCGCACTATTTTTTAAAAAGAAACCGTGGCGACCAAACCAGCGCATGAGGCTGCCGTTGGCAAAAGGCTCGGCTAAAGCCAAGGCACAGGGGCAAGCCACAATCAGTACCGCGGTAAAAACCTGTACACCCTTGCCAGGATCTTGTAGGTACCATAAACCGCCCGCCACCATAGCAATAAGGATAATAGTGGGTGTAAAATATTGGCTCACCTTATCGGTAAAGGTTTGTTGGTTTTTGTGCTGCGTTTTGCTAAAACTTTCCTGGCTCCACAGTGAGCTGAGGTAACTGTGGTCAACAGTTTTGCTTACCTCCAATTGGGCAGCCGCCCCTTTTAAACGCGCTCCGGCATAAATCAGTTCCCCTTTTATTTTTTCTATTGGGGCGGCTTCACCGGTTAGGTAGCTGTAGTCCACTTGCGTGGATGGGTCTAGCAGCAGGGCATCAGCTGGCAAAACTTCTCCTTGGCGTACACGAATCACATCGCCTTGAGCGAGATCATCAATAGCTACCGGCTTTTCCGTGCCATTTTTTAAAACACGGTTAGCAGAAAGAGGCAAAAAAGAACGCAGATCCCGATCAAAGGTGAAATTTTGATAGGTTTTATGCTGGTACCATTTACCCACCAAAAGGAAGAAAATAAGTCCGGCCAGGCTATCAAAATAACCCGAACCCGTGGCCGAGAGCACTTCATAAGAGCTGCGTGCCAGTAAAACGGTAATGCCTAAGGCAATGGGTAAGTCAATACTTAGAGCACCCGCCCTTAAAGATTTAAAAGCATTTTTAAAATAATCTTGCCCACTGTAAAGTACCACTGGCAGACTAAAACCCAGCATTAAATAGCGGAAGAAACTTTGCAAGGTTTGATCGTTGGCCATTTGGCTGTCAAAATACTCGGGCAGCGCCAAGAGCATGATGTTTCCAAAGAAAAAGCCCGCCACGCCTAGCTGTAAAATTAGGCGGTTTTTGGTTTTCTTTTTCCCGCCCAGTTGGGTTTGAAAATCGGGCCGGTAGCCAATGTATTCCAAAATAGCCGCAACTTTAGACAAAGTAATTTCGTCACTTTTAAAAGTGATATTGGCCTCCTTACGGGCAAAATGTATTTGTACATTTAAAATGGCCGCTTCCACTTGCGGTAGATTTTCCAGCAAAAAAATACAGCTGGAACAGTGAATGGCCGGTAAATGCAGTCTGGCTTTAGCCACTCCCCCTTCATCAAAAGCTAAAAGGGAGGCTCTGATTTTAGCCTCGTCTAGGTAGGCAAAATCATTAAGGTTGAGGTGCTCCTTGCTAAATACAGAAGCGGAGTTGCAAAGCATTTCATCCACCACTTTACAGCCGTAGCAGCAATAAACCCTATCGGGGTTTAAGCCTTCAATTTTCTCTTTTACAGGTTGTTGGCAGTGGCTGCACTCTAAAATATGGGTATTACTTTTTGGCACGATACAAAATTGCAAGAGTTTTGTTTGAAAAGACATGACTTATATCATACCTTTAACAGAATTAAAATAAATTATCTTTTGGAACCTCCGGTAAATTGTCAGCTCTGTAAAAATCATCCAAACAGCGTGTTTAATGATTTATCTGCAGAAAGCCTCGACAAAATCAGCAAGTTAAAATCCTGTGTAAGCTTTAAAAAGGGCCAAACAATTTTACAGGAAGGGGCCCGTCCGCAGGGGGTTTACTGTATTCACAAGGGCAAGCTAAAGTTGTTTAAGTTAGGTACTGAAGGCAAGGAGCAAATTATGCGCTTTGCCACAGCTGGTGATATGGTTGGTTACCGCAGCATTTTAAGTGATGAGCCCATTAGCGCCTCCATTAGCGCCTTAGATGATACCTACTGCTGCTACATCCCTAAGTCTTCATTTTTTCAGGTAATTCAAGATAATCCTAAGTTTTCGTTAAACGTGCTAAAGCTTTCTTGTCAAGAGTTGGGCGAAGCGGGTAAAATGATTACTAGCCTGGCTCAGAAAAATGTGAAAGAACGGCTGGCTGAAATTTTCTTGATCTTACGCGCTACCTTTGGCGAAGATGAAGATGGCTTTGTAGATATAAAGCTTACCCGAGAAGAAATAGCTAACATGGTGGGAACGGCTACCGAGTCTGCCATCCGTTTAATTTCAGGTTTAAGAGCCGAAGGACTGATTGAAACGAAAGGGCGTAAGGTTAAAATTATAGATCGGGTAGCCCTGCGTTCTGAAGCCCTGGTATTTGAGTAATTCTATTTCATCAAGCGTATCCTCACCTGATAAAAATCATAGATTAGCCCAAAGCCCCCTTCTACTTTAGCGGTATAATTTCTATGCCGTGAACGCTATTCAAAAAAAGGTAAATGATTTGCTGGAGGTACTTCCTTTCAAGGCAGAGCGTGATTTGCTGGAGGCTATAATCTTTACCAGCAGTCAGATTGACTTTAGTGGTTCCGGGGAAAAATTATTTAAAGCTGGTGACCGCCCTCTGGGTTTTTATTGGATTCTCTCTGGCAGAGCCGAAATAGTGGTTCCGGAAAAAGCGCTAATTGACTTAGGCGCAGGCGATATGGCAGGCCTTGATTGTTTCTTAAACGCTGAGCAGCATCCTTTTAATGTAGTCACCGCCACGCCAGAGCTAAGTACCTTATTTATTAATGAAGGGTGCTTTAATGCTTTTAGAGGCAAACCCCATTTTCGAAAACTTATTAATCAGCAAGTCCTTTACCATTTAGCTTCATACAAATCCCTGCTCTATTCTCACGCAGAAGTGCTATTAAAATAGTAAGCCTTAGTATCTTTCGGGCCTAATTACTTCTATGCTTTCAACAGACGTATGCATTGTAGGTGGTGGTCCGGCCGGAGCTACCCTTTCGCATTTTTTGCATAAGCGCCATATTGATCACGTTCTTATTGAGAAAGATGCGTTTCCACGCGATAAAATTTGTGGAGACGGCATTACTTTAGATGTCCTTAACGTTTTGCTGCGCATTGACCCTGCCTTGCGCCACAAGTTTGCTACTGCCCCTGGCATGTTACCCTCCTGGGGTTTTTGCTTTAGGGCGCCTAATGGCAAAGAACTTCGTTATGACTTTAGAGACGATGGTTTTGAATATGCCCCGTTTTACACTGCGCGCAGATTGGAGCTCGATCAATTTTTAATTGAGACTTTACCTGAAAACGGTTCTGGAGAGCTGTGGCTTAATACTAAGGTTACCGATTTGGAACCCAAAGCCGATGGCGTGGAAGTGGCCTATCAAAATCATGCAGGCCACCATCGGCTTAAAGCCAAAATGGTTATTGGGGCTGAGGGTGAAAAGCCCGTGGTGACCAAGGCACTAGGCTTGCCACACTATCGGCAAAAGCCCAATTTAATTGCTGCCTTGCGCGTGTACTATCAAGGAGTAACGGGTTTTAATGAGGGCAATCACTTGGAATTTTTCTTTGATAAAAAACTTTTACCTGGTTACTTCTGGGCCTTTCCTTTAGAAAACAAGAGCGCCAACGTGGGCTTGGGTATGGTAAGCACCGCCATCTCCAAACGCAAGGTGAACCTGAAGAAATTGCTTCCGGTGGTGATGGAGCAAAATCCGCATGTAAAAGTAATGTTTGAAGAGGCCGAGGCCCTGGAGAAACCCAAAGGCTGGGGCCTGCCCACACTCACTAAAGCCCGGGAGATTGGCGGTAATCGCTACGCCTTAATAGGCGATGCCGGGGGCATGATAGAGCCTTTTACCGGTAAAGGCATTGGCACGGGCATGATGAGCGCCCGCATTTGCAGTGAGCATATTGCCGAGGCTTTGGAAACCAAGAATTATGATTTGAGCAGCTACGCTGACCACATGTACCGGTATTATAAAAGTGAAATCAGAGCCGGTTATGCTTTGCAAAAAACGCTGCAGTTTCCACCGATGCTCAATTCTGTGATTGGGCTCTCTAACCTGGGCCCGGTGAAAAACTGGAGCCACCAAAAAATGGTGCGTGAGTGGCAGCGTTGGATGTAGGGATTTTTTTAGTCCATAGTCGACAGTCCGCAGACCACAGATAAGGGTTTTAGTTTTTTTCAGATAGCCCAAAAGCTAGAAATCCTGGCTGTAGAGTAGCCACCTTATTTGCCGCTTTTAACCTGCTTACACTTCATTGTCAACCTGAGTGCCCCGAAGCATTACGAGTTGTATCGAAGGATGAATAAGGATTAATTTTTTTATAGTCCACAGTAGGCAGACCACTGGCTAAAAAGCATAGAACAAGGTTTTGATATTTTGCGGACAGCAAGGCTTCTCCATAAAAAAACCACCGCTATGGGTGGTTTTAAATTTGGTGGAGAATATCGGAGTCGAACCGATGACCTCCCCGAAAGCTTTCGGGGCGCACTAGCCAGCTGAGCTAATAAGCCACTCAATGTATTTACGGCTCTTTTTTTTCTTTAGAGCGTATTCTTGTTGACGAGCTTCTTTGGGAGATTCGTATTGTTTTTGGTATTGAACTATCCATGGAGCCCCACCTCGGGTGGATTTGTTTCTGCCCAGATTATGAGCCTCCACGCGTTGCATCAAATCAGTGGTACTACCAATGTAATACTGATCCCATTTTTTAGAGTACAGTATGTAAACGCAAGGTTTCTCCATAAAAAAACCACCGCTATGGGTGGTTTTAAATTTGGTGGAGAATATCGGAGTCGAACCGATGACCTCTACACTGCCAGTGTAGCGCTCTAGCCAGCTGAGCTAATCCCCCGTTTTTTAAGGGCGTCAAAGATAAAATAAATTGTGAAACTCCAAAGTCCCTTTATAGGGGTAGAATTATTTTTCAAATCGCTCTAAGTAGTCTTTAGGGCTGAGGCCTTTTTCCTTTTTAAAGGCCCTATTAAAGGTGGCCTTGGAGTTAAAGCCACAATCATGGGCCAGGGCCAATAATGTGAATTGCTGACTCTCTGGTTTCTGATAGTGCTGAATAAACGCTTCAATACGCAATCCATTAATGTAATCATTGAAGTTTCGGCCTAACTGCTGATTGGAGAGTAGCCGATGGGGGGGTTAATATTGACTTTTGCTATTCAATACCACACCCGTCCAAAACGTTTTAGCTTCTTAAATTTGGCTAGTGGTATCCAGTGAGTTACCATTGCAAAACAGCTATTTTTCAAATATATCCCCTAAGGGTCAAAAAAGGGCCATTTGGGCTGGAGGTATTTCGCGTTCTTCAAAGGGTTTATTGATCCAGTTTTCCAGCGATATTTTAGCATACAGGTTAAGCCTTAAAGAGGTGATCAAATTAGAGAGGTGCCAAGGATATTGTGCTTTGCTTTTGAGGTATCTTAGCAACAGCATGGCAATCATAGCGCACCACATCTGTATGCGTACGGCATTAGCCGAGGTACCCACAAAGCTCTTTACGCGAAACAGTGGTTTGAGATGCTTAAAAAACACCTCAATGTCCCAGCGGGCTTTGTATAGCTCGTCAATGGTGTCTGCTGTCCAAATTAAATAACCACTCAAAGTCCACATAGCCACGATCGACCGCCAGTACCGAGCCTGAGCTAAAACTTAATGGTTTTGCAGCATTGATATCGGCCATTTTACCGTCACTTAAATAGGCGTAGCTGGGCAAGCTATTTTCATAGTCCAGCACTGCGTGTAACTTTAAGGCCCCTTTGCTGGTGCGGTACTTGGCCCAATCAAACAGACTCAGACAAAGTGGAATAACACTCCAGTCCATCAAGAACACCTTGCGTTTTAAACGGTGAGCGTAATGCCTTTGTCGCTTTAAGGAAGGTTCAAGCTGGCTAAGCAAATCAAAATACAAATCCTGGAAAAAATCCGCATTCCGTTTGGCGTTCAATTAGCTTAAAGAGGACTTACGGGGCACTTTGCCTATGTTTAAATGGTTCTTTGAAGCAGAAAGACTGCGCAGACCATTTTGAATATCTCGCAAGGAGTCTAAATGTCCCAGCTGCATAAAAAGCATACTTACCAGGTGCGTCCAAGTGCTAATGCCCTTGGAGTGCTTATCGCTTTGGTGC